>JAJRZS010000080.1 GCA_024275135.1 Planctomycetota bacterium
CCCAAAATGCAAATTTGGCACCCATGAATGAAGACGAGAAGATTTTCGTGGTTTCCCCTGGAAGTATCCTATTTGAATGTTCGCCTGCAGTCATTGCCAACCACTGAGTTCCGGTTCATGTATTTTGTTTGTAAATCCTAGGGTTTAGAGAATTCAAGGCAAAAAAAAGAGACCTCGGAAACAGCCGAGGCCTCTTTTATAAGTGCGGGGTTTACAGCATGACCACGTTACTTGCCGTGCAACTGCTCATGTCGACAGCTTGCAATGAAAGCCCACAAACTCCGGCAGGGAGGCTAGGAGACAAGCTTAGATTGCCAGAACCGTCAGCCGAAAAGAATCCAGCGAGAGTCGGTGCGGAAAGGCCGAGATTAACACCAGCGCAAGGGCCACTGGGGATAGTGAAGGCGCCGGGAACGCCATAAGCCATCGCCACGGTGCCGTTTGGAGTTGCACCACTCACAGAAATGGTTGCGGCGCCTGGACAGCTACCTGTTTTTGCTAAGGTGAAGCTGCTGCCGCCACCGGAAGTCCAGGTGTGGAAGGTGTAGTCAAACCCAGGGAAGCTACCGAAGCCAGAGTTGGCGTAGACTTGCCCACCAGGATAGGGGTTGTAAACGTCGCCTTCGATGGCCATGCCACCGTCGGTGCAACGAAACACCAGGTAGTAGGTCACTCCGGGAGTAACGGGGACGGCCGACCAAAAAACATCCGCCCAAGTTCCGGGAGTTGCACTAACAGTACCCGAGGCAAGCATTTGGCCTCCTGCATTGGGCAACGCAGTCCAAAGTTCGACGGTGAAAGTGCCACCTAACCCCCAAGCAGCGGCCATGGAGACGCCCGCGCCGACGCAGTCGGATGCATTGGGAATGAAGGATTGCGCCAAATCGGGTTGGTAGAAGGCTGCCATTACAGTATTTACACTGGGCTGATCGACATCAATGACCTGCGCGGAAAGGAGAGGCGCTGCTAAGACAGCCCCTGCAAGGGAAAGGAACAATTGTTTCATGGAACAACGGGGGTAAGGGTTTGCGCTGCGAAATTGCAACAAAATACGACTATATCACTTAGATTTGCAGTGGAGGAAGAATTTGGTGCGAAATTCGCCCATTTGCTCCTACCTCGCCCCCAAGCTGGGGCCAAGTTATAGATGTGGGATAGTGGATGGAGTTGGTAAAAGGACATGAGGCCTGGATAAAAGCCGAGGCCACGGAGTTGTATGGCAACCGCTTGCAAGGACAGTCCACGCTCTCCAGCAAGCCACAGATTAGCCAATTGGGGGGAAGGAGTGGCAAAAACCCGGACGAATGTTGGGCACTCATCCGGGTTTTGGCTAAAGCGGATCTTTAGCGGGCGCCAAGCACGCGGGCGTAACGGTAATACACCTCAAGCATTAACGCGCAGATGGCCGTGGAGTAAACACGTCCACCTTCATCGCCCCAAGGCCCAGCCGGATCCCAAGAGCCAAAGAAGTTGTCTTCTTTGTCTTCACGACGTTGATGCGGAATCAAAGCTTGCTCGATGGCCTTTTTCCAATTCTTCCAGTGGGTGTCTCCCCATTGGTTCATGGCGAAGGTGCCGTAGTACCAGTAGTACATGTCGATGGAGCCGTCATCCTCATCCCACTTCGGCAGCTTGGCCGCAATCAAATCGGCCTGCTTCTTCAGCATCTCGTAGTTGGGGTGGTCTTTGAGGGATTTGACCTTGTGGTAGTCGGTCATGAAGATGCGCGACAACAGCGCAACCGCAGTTAAGGATTCGGATTTTTCCGCAGGGAATTTTTCCAAGTACTGGGGCGGACGCGAGGGCAAAGAACCAGGACCGCCACCACCATCGCCCCAGGCGTAGCCGACACGACCGGTGTTTTTGTCTTGCATCGAGTCGAACCAAGTTTCCGCACCTTCGAAACAGGCGTGGTCAACGGGGATTTTGTTGTCTTCCGCGGTTTTCAAGGCAAACACCATCCAGCCGGTGATGGATGTGTCGTTGTCTCCGTTGGGCTCTAAGTCGTAACGCCAAGCACCGTAGTTGTTGCGCGCATTGACGATGACGGATACCGCCTTTTTCATTGGCCGCTTCAACACCGGAGTTTGGTGGGAGAAGTAGTAGGCCTCACCCATGGCCATGGTGGCAATGGAGTGATTGTAGAGGGTGGGATTGCCCACATCCTCGCCAAACAGACCGTTGTCTTGCTGCACCTCCTTCAACCAGTTAATGCCGTCGGAAACTACGTTTTTGTATTTGCCGGAACTGAGGGTGTGGTTGTTGCCGAGGAAGGCGAGTAAGGCCAAGCCGGACAGACCCACATCGTTGACCGGGTTGCCAGCGCCATCACTGGGAGGCTTGTCGTCGTAGATGTCGTTGAACATGAACTCATCGGAATCCCAGAAACCGCCAGGCGATTGGTGATCCTTGAGCCATTTCAGTGCGTCCAACACGGCGGCTTCTTGCTTGGTTTTGCCTCCTTTGCCGCCACGACCACCACGGCCGCCATATTTTCCACCCGCGCCGCCACCAAGGCCAACATCGTTATTCCAGGCATCGGAATCGAAGGCCGCATCGGCGTTCATGTCGGGGTCGCCGGTTTCTTCGAGGGTTTCTTGTTCGACCACCTCTTCGACCTCGGATTCCACCACCACCGGCTCTTCCACCACTTCCTCCTCTACCACTTCGGGTTCGGGCTCTTCTTCCTCTTCGACTTCAGGCGGAGGGGGAGGAGGAGCGGCGACGAGTTGAGGCGGAGTGCTTTCTTCGCCGCCGGTGAGCACCATGATCCCAGCCACAATGAGGCCGATCAGGAAGTGCACCACGATGGAGGCAATGATGTAGGGCGCACGGCGCAGCTGTTCGGCGAGCACATCATTGAAGGTGTGTTCATGCTCCCACGGGCGGTGATACTCGTAATCGACTAGTTCAGGGTGGAATTCCGTCATGGCTTAGTGGACAACGCGAAACACGGGACTTGGTTCGCGTAAAAGGCGCCTTATTCTACAGCTCATCGGTGGCCGGACCGACATTTCCTGTGCCAAAGGTCATTTCTAAGGACTCCGCGAGCCCTTGGATTTGGGGATTAACCCAAACATAGGATTGACGGTACAAATCGGCCAGCGCTTCGAGCACCGCCTTATTGCGATTGGCCTCTGTAAGGTCTTTAACTATAGAGAGTTGCGCTTCTTTGAAGGAGAAATCCCGGGCTTCGGTGCGGCCTAGAATGAGCAACAGCTGGGCCACCCCGCCAGCACTGGTGGGCAGGAGCTTGCTGTCGCCAGGGTTGCCGGTCTGCAAAAACTTTTGGTAAGTGGACTGCATTCCAGCCGGGATGGAGGTGTGGCGGCGCACACGGTCGGCTTTTTCCAGCGCCTGCTGCGGGCTGAGTAGACCAGCCCCTAGCTGGTTGGCCACTTCGGCTGCCCGCTCCTCGGCGGGAGGTTGGTCGCGTTGCTGGAAAAATTGCAGCTGCGCCCATTCCAGCTGCGAATCCCGATGTCGGTATTCTTCGCGGGCATCGTAAGCGGCGCGGATTTCTTCCGGCGTGGGTTCCGCAAGCGTGCGATAGCCTTTGTTGGGGCTGGGGATGATGCCACCTAAGATCCCGGAAACCGTGTTTTGGATAAAGGAAAAGCGCAGGTCTTGGCGGAAGTCGTCGATCGAGGCATAGCCATCGCGGCGCAAGTTCTCCTCAAAACTGGCGCGGGAGCCATCTTCCAGAATGAGTTGTTGGATGCGCAAATCCACCTGAGTGTCAATCTGATCATCTTCAAAACCGAGTTTTTTGAAGGTTTCCTCGAAGAGGATTTTGCGCACTCCATTGCTGAGAGCAATGCTGTTGGCCTCGGCTTCCTCCATCTCCGGCTGGCGATGCAGAATGCGCTGCACCTCAGCATCCAACATGGACGAGGTGAGGATGGAATCGTTGATGATGACGAGGACGGCGTCGACCAGCTCCCCTTCGGGCTCAAGTTCTTGAGCGGGGAGCAAAGGGGTGAGGCTGAGGAGGAAGAGGAAAGAAAGAGGCTTCATGAGGTCTTACCGCGTAGGGATTGTCCCCGTTTCTTGGGGATGCGGCAAGCAATTGCCGTCTGGAATACAAAATCGAGGACTTCCTCCGCGGTGGCCCTGGGCTGGGGCAGCATCCATAGCGCCTTGCGTGCGGTCAGTACCCGTAAATCGATATTTTGACCACGCATGGCTTTTTCAAAGCGTCGGGCGGCGTGCAAACTACAAACCAGATGGTCGCCGACGCGTTGCAGGGCGTCTAATCCCAGAGCGCCCAGCCGGTGCTTGAGGAAAAAGAGGCGGGCGAGATGGTGGAGCTCTGGCGGCGGCGGTCCAAAGCGATCGCGGACGGCTTCGAGTACGGCTTCCATTTGCTTTGGGGTGCGCACCCGATCCAACTCGCGCAGGAGTTGCAACCGCATGTCTTCCTCGGCGACAAAAATGGGCGAGAGTGCGGCTTCTACGCCAAGCGCCAAATCGCAAGCCGGCTCCACTCCATGTTGGAGTACTTTATTTTGGTGCTTAAGACGGGCGACGGCTTGGGCCAGCAAGCGCCGATAGGTTTCATAGCCGACGGCGTTGATGTGGCCGCTTTGTTCCGCGCCCAAGAGATTGCCGGCCCCGCGGATTTCCAAATCCCGCAAGGCGAGTTGAAAACCGGCACCCAAATAGCGCATTTCCTCAATTGCCTTTAAGCGACGGCGGGCGTCCAGGGGTAGGGGTTTGCCGCGGGGAATGAGCAAATAGCAATAGCCACGGCGCTCTGAGCGACCCACTCGTCCGCGCAATTGGTGGAGGTCGGCCAGGCCATGGCGCTGAGCTTGGTCGACAAAAATGGTGTTGGCGTTGGGGATGTCGAGCCCGCTTTCAATGATGGTGGTGGAGCAGAGGATGTCGGCTTCTCCGCGCACAAACCGCAGCATGACTTCTTCCAGTTGGCGAGGTTCCATCTGACCATGTCCAGTGACAATGCGAGCCTCGGGAACCAACTTCTGCAAATGCTGAGCGGTTTTTTCTAAGGTGCGCACGCGATTGTGGAGGAAAAAAGCTTGTCCACCGCGCCCGAGTTCGCGTCGTAAAGCCTCGGCAATGAGAGCCGATTCATCGTCATAGCGGATTTCCGTATGCACTTCTTGGCGACCGACCGGAGCGGTGCTGAGGGAAGTGATGTCGCGCATCCCGGCCATGGCCATATGCAGGGTGCGGGGTACAGGCGTGGCGGACAAAGTGAGCACATCCACCTGGGCCCGCTTGCGCTTGAGGATTTCTTTATGCCGCACCCCAAAGCGCTGCTCCTCGTCGATGATGACGAGACCGAGGTCGCGGAAATGCACATCAGCGGAGAGCAGGCGGTGGGTGCCGACCACCAAGTCGATGGTTCCTTCCGCCAATCCCTGGAGCACCAGTTTGCGTTTCCTTGGCGGCACGAGCCGGGACAGCATGGCAATTTCTACCGGCCAATCGGCAAAACGCTCGCGGAGAGAGCGCCCATGTTGCTCGGCCAATACCGTGGTGGGAACAAGTATAGCTACTTGTTTTCCTTCCAAAATCACGCGGAAGGCGGCGCGGGCGGCGAGTTCGGTCTTGCCATACCCCACATCCCCGCAGAGCAAGCGGTCCATGGCCCGAGGCAACGACAAGTCGGCGTGGATTTCGCGGGTGCCCTGGGCTTGGTCGGGCGTGTCTTCCCAGGGAAAGGAGGCCTCAAACTCATGTTGTTCTGGCCCCGGTTCGGCGAAAGCATGGCCAGGGACGGCCTCGCGCTTGGCTTGGATTTCCAACATCTCGGCGGCCAAATCCTCCACCGCGGCTTCGACTTTGCTGCGCCGGCGGGCAAAGGCGCCGGAGCCGAGGCGATCCAATTCGGGGTTGGAGCCACCAGCACCGATAAAGCGTTCGATGAGGTCCACGCGGGAGGCTGGCACCTTTAGTTCGGCAGAATCGGCGAATTCTAGGAGGAGAAAATCCTGGCCTTGGGCCCCTGAATCTAGGCCACGAAAGCGGGCCAAGCCATGCACCAAGTGCACCACCAAGTCGCCTGGACGCAGGGCCATGACGGTGTCGATGGCTTCGCTGCGGCGGTCCTTGCGGCGTTGGGCTTGCGGACGGTGGGCCCCATGACCGGGGATGAATTCGCGGTGGTGCAGCACCGTCAACCGGGCTTCCGGAATACGGAAGCCGCGCTCGAGTCCGCCCTCCTGCAGGTGAAGTCCTGACTTGGCCAAATCCTGCTCGGCCAAAATTTGTTGCAAACGATCAGCTTCGGCGTCGGTGGAGCAAAAAACCCAAGCTTGCTCGCCGTCTTCACTACGCTGGGCCAGCAGAGAAACACCGCTTACCACGCCCTGACAATATTCCTCCACACTCAGGGTGGTGAGGGTGGCGTCTTTCCCAGGCAAAGTGGCTAGTGCGAGTACCGAGCGTTGTTGCAAACTCTGGTCGACTCTGTGTAGGGCTTGCACCGACTCCGGGCCGAGAAAACGCAATTGCATGCGCCGCTCGTCGATGGACTTCGGCTCCCACAGCAGCACGCGGACCTCCGGCGGCAAGCGGTCGAGCAACAAGCTTTGCTCCGGGGTGGCGGCTAAAGCTAGATTCTGGGTTAAGGGCACATCCACATGACGCAAAACATGGCGCGTGCGCTGACTGCCGAGGTCGAAGACGCGGATGCTTTCCAGTTCCTGATCGAAAAATTCCAAACGCAGCGGTTCGCCGACGGCGGGCGCGAAGAAATCGAAAATATCACCGCGGCGGGCAAATTCGCCGGCGTCGGTGATGGCAGGAACTCGCTGAAACCCGGCTTGTACGAATAGCTTCGCCAGGGAATTCGGGTCGAGTTCTTGACCTTCTTTGAGTGACAGCATTTCCAAGCGGACAGAGTTTGGGTCTGCCGTAGGAACGGCTTGCATCAGTGCAGCCAAGGGGGCGACAAGCACGCCGCGATAACCTTCGCGCAGGGCGAGATTGAGGGCGTGATGACGGGCGCGGAGAACGTCGGGCTCGGTACCCAGGGTGCTTTCCCTCGCCGGAAAGGCGGCCACACCACAACCAAAGGCTTGCAAATCGTCGACCGCCAGTGCCGCTTGATGGGAATCGGCACACAGGACGAGCAAGGGGTGCGCGCTTTCTTCGAGCAAGGCCGCGCTCATCAGGGCTTTGGCCGAGCCCCAAAAACCTCCCCATTCCCAATAGCCAAGCCCCTGGTTTTTCCATGGGATAACCAGGTTCTTATAGCTTGGTGTAGCGCGCAAGAGCGCGACAGGGTGAGCACCCATGGGCCTAGTTTAGGGCATCATCCGCTGTTGCAGGCTGGCGCAGGATTTAGGTTTGAGCGGAAGACACCGACGCCAGTGGGCGACGAGGCGATAAAGACCGCCAGCGAGCCATGAAGGGCAAAGATCGAGGAGCCAGCCGCAGACCCGCAGGAAGGAAGAATCTTGGTGTTGTAACAGAAATGCCGTCGCGTCGGCACCGCGCAAGAGCCTGCTTGGAGGTGGTTGAAGAATCTGCACCACCACTTCATGTTGTTGTTGAATATGGGCCTGTTGAGCGGTGATGCCGGCCAAGGGTGCAAAGCGAAACTGGGCGCGGCAATCGCGAGCAGCAAGTTGCGCCACGCCAGCTCGGCAGAATGCGCAATCTGCGTCAAAAAAAACGATGGCCTGGACGGATTCAGGAGGCATGGAACACCCCTTCTCTGCGCAGCTCCAAAATGCCTTCCCAGGCGGCGCGCTGTTCCGCTTCTTTTTTGCTACAGCCCCAAGCCGGCGGGAAAGTGCGCTTGGCTACGGTGACCGCAACTTGAAAGGCTTGAGTTTCGGGGTGCTCATGAAAATCGACGAGTTGGTAGCGCGGCAGTGTGCCGAAATGGGATTGTGCCCAGTTTTGCAGCATCTGCTTGGCTTGCCAGCGGGCATAGTACTCTTGCAAATGTTCGAATTCATAACGTAACCAGCGCAAAACCAGGCGCTGGCAGGTGGGCAAAATAAAGGCGACCTCGCAGTCGAGATAAACCGCGCCGAGAATGGCTTCTAGAGTGTTGCCAAACAGAGAGCGGGGTAGGCTTTTGCGATCGCGGAGGTTGCCGCCACTGCGAATCCAGCGATCTAAGCCCAAGCGCTCGCCTACACGCGACAAAGTAATGCGCGAAACCAAAAGCGATTTCCATTCGGTGAGCTGTCCTTCGCGCTCTTTGGGATAGGTGGTAAAAAGATAAGTACTGATGACAAAATCGAAAATAGAATCCCCTAAAAACTCTAGCCGTTCATTGTGATCTTCTTCGGCGCTGGCATGGGTGAGTGCGCGTTGCAGCAACTCCGGGTTGCGGAATTGGTAGCCCAACAAGGATTCTAGTTGGTGGAGGGATGGAATAGCTTCCTTCATGAAATCTCGATTCTACCCTTTTTCCAAGGAAGACTGCGGCAGGCCTTGAGTCGGCGCTAGGGTAGGGGACAATGGCCACAAGCCACCATGGCTTCTCTGCCCCCTCCCCCCAGAAAAAACGGCATGTTGCTCAAAGGAAAAAAAGGACTCATTTTTGGAGTTGCGAACGAACATAGTCTTGCTTGGCATATCGCCAGGGAAGCCTACGCTCAGGGAGCAGAGATGTTGTTTTCTGTGGCCAGCGATCGCTTCTTGCGCAAAGTGGAGCCCCTTGCGGCAAAATTGGGTTCTCCCAAGCCCATCATTTGCGATGTGTCTACCGACGAAGCCATTGCGGATGCTTTTGTCGAAATCCGCGAACAAATGCCGGAGATTGATTTCGTGGTGCATGCCATTGCCACCGCCAAGCGTGAGGATTTGCAAGGTCGTTTCGTCGACACCTCGCGCGATGGTTTCAACTTGGCGCATGATGTATCCACCTATTCCTTCCTGGCTATTTGTCGTGAGGCCGAGCCGTTTTTGCGCCCCGGCGCATCCTTGCTTACGCTCACTTATCTGGGTGCGGTGCGTGCAGTTCCTTCCTACAATGTGATGGGCGTGGCCAAGGCGTCGCTGGAGTCAAGTGTGCGTTATTTGGCTAACGACTTCGGTCCGCAGGGCGTAAGAGTCAATGCGATTAGTGCGGGCCCTGTGCGCACACTTTCGGCATCGGTAGTGAAAGGCTTCAAAGACAAAGTCGACATCCAACAAGTGGCGGCACCCTTGCGGCGCAATGTCACCGGCGAAGATGTGGGCAAAGCAGGTTTGTTCCTGTTAAGTGACATGGCGTCCGGTGTCACTGGAGAAATTCTTTACGTGGATTGCGGCTACAACATCATGGCCGACTTCATCACCCGCGACGGCTCATGAAAGCAGTTTTGTGTCTCGGCGGCAGCGACCCCAACATGGGTGCCGGGGTGCAAATGGATACCGCGGTGTGCCGTGCCCTTGGTGTTGCGCCGCGCGTGGTGGAAACCTTGTTTACCGAGCAAAGTGAACAGGGATTGGAATCCGTGCGGGTGCGCCCGTTCGAAGAAGTGGCTCACGACATCTTGCATACCCTGGACGATGGGGTGGACGCCATCAAGGTTGGTGCTCTTGGCAATGCCAAGGTGGTGGCGGCGGCGGTGGCGGCTTTGGAACCTTGGCACGACACTTTGCCCATTGTCTTGGATCCAGTGGCCGCGGCCTCAAAAACCCTGAATCCGGCGCCCTTGAACACATTGGAAGGTGTGCGGCTGATGGAGTCCGACTTGTTTCCCTTAGCAACCTTGGTCACCCCCAACCTTATGGAATACGGCTCTGGTGAGCGCTATGGAGCTTGCCGCGCGGTTTTGCGCAAAGGTGGACATGCCGATAGTTTCGCCGAACTGGAAGGGCGCGAGCCGTCACCGTGGGTGGTGGATGTTTTGCAATATCCGCCAGCTCCGGCGCAAAAATTTCGGCATCAAAAAATTCCAGGCGGCGAAAACCTGCATGGCACCGGCTGCGCCTTGTCCACAGCCATCGCCTGTGGTTTGGCCAAGGGATTGGATTTGCCAACGGCCTGCGACGAAGCCATCCAAGCCCTCCATCGATGGATGGAGGATGCAGTTGCCAGTGGGGCTGGTTTAGCGCCGCAACCTAAAGAATGACCTCGGCAAGCGGGTTCGAAAGTTTGCCGCTGGCGGGGTCGTAAACTTGGGCGTAGAGGGTATGGCCGCTGGCGCGTGCCGGCAGGGCAAAGGAAAAATCTCCCGTTCCCAGGATGCTGGTGTGGGCCACGCCCAATAGTTGAATGGGTGGGCTCATCGCCACCACCCCATAAGGAGTGGAAGTGGGGCCGGCACCCGTGGTGGAGTAGCCAATCAAGACATCGGTGTTAGGGGTGAAGTTGCTGAGCCCTAAAGTGGACATATTGCCTCCAGCCAAATAGATGCTGGTGAAGATGGGGTAGTCTTGATCATCCACCAGCAAACTGTCGAGGGCCAAACCACTGAAGTTGCCAAAGGGAAACATGCTCTCGTTGGTGAACATCAAATAAAAATTACCCAGGGTGTTGATCGGAGTGCGATCGAGGAAAAGCTCACGATGAAAGCCCCATACACCGTGGTCACCGGGGAGAGTCCATCCCCACATTACGGCATACCAGTCTGTGCCGTTCTCACTCACCCAAATGCCATCGGCAGGATCCCAAACCGTGCCGAGATCGTTGACCTGTAAATCCAAGTTGAGGTTGCCAAGACCTTGACCATTGAGGCCGATAACCAAAGAGCTGCGCACACGGTAGCTGAAAACCGATGCTGGAGAAAGCCCCAATTCAAGGTGGGTAGAGCCGGAGGCTGAGGGGATGGTCATCGGTCCTTGTTGGCCGAGGTTCATCCAGGCTTGAGAATCGCTAAGGCCCGAGCTGGGATCGATGCCGGTGACCGCCATCGATGGCGGGAGAATGCCTCCGAGACTGTCGAAATCCTGGCTGTAGGGAACGGGCGCAAAACTGGTGGGCAGCTGCACATTCCACTGAAAGGATTGCGCCCAACCGGTGGGGGCCAGGGGGGTGAGGAGGAGGAGACCAAACAGACAGCGCATGCCCCCAGGTTAGGGGGCAGGGGCGAAAATTGTCAAGCATTCGTGCTAATGACCGTTTAGTAGGGGCCGCTACGGACAGCACAGGGTTTGGAAATGGCGAGGAGCCCACCCTGAGAGTTAAAAATGGCGGCCTGAAAGACGACAGGGGTGGCGAGCAGACTGGGGGGGAGGTTGAGAGGGATGTTGGCTTGGCCGGCGCTGTTTAGAGTTCCGACAAAACCAGGTTGGGCGAGCGAGACGCTGAGCAAATCAAACCCAACCTGAAGGGTGACATTCCACGGTGGGCCAAGAACATTGCTGCCCGCCTGCATCGAGGCCAAGGTTTTGAAACTTTCACCCGGATAGTTGGTGGCCGTAAGTTTGAGCGAGGTGGAATGACCGGCGACGGGACTGGAATCGGCAGGAGAAAGCAGGACAGTGCCTGTGGGCAGAGTTTTGATGCCGCGGCGATCAAGCGCCCACTCGATGTAGGGATTCCACTCTCCGTTGTAGAGTTGCTGGCCGGCAGTGAGCAACCAACCGCCGGCAGAAGGCATGTTGGAGTTGAGTGATTGCAAGCTCATCGCTTCGACAATGATGTTGTCGGCAATTTCGCGGCCGAGGGCCATGCGCATATCCCACAACATGGCGGACCAAATTTGTCCGTCGTGGTGCACTTCGTGATTCAGGTTGTTGGGGTAATGGAGGTCGAGGTCGACGCGGCGCAGATAATGAAGGGAACCATTGGTGTAGGAGGTTGCGTCCCATTCGCCAACGAGTGCGTCGTCGTAAAAGCTGGCAGCGAAGTAATCGCCATAGCCTTCGGAGATGGAACTGTTTTGTCCGCCGCCAATCCCGCCTTGGACATCGTCGTGCAGAGCATGGCCATATTCATGGAGGATGATGTCACTGTCTTCGGCGTCGTCTACTCCACCGTCTCCGTAGGTGATGATTTTGCTGCCGGTGTCAAACCAAGAGTTGTCGGCATGGGTGCCGTTCACATCCATCTTCTGTGGATGGTTATTGGCGTTTGGTTGTCCAATGGTTTGGAGATAGCGTTGGAAAGAATCCACGGTGTAATAACACATCACCTCTTCGAAAGCGTTGGCACTGCGCGAATAGACGAAATTGTTTGTTGGTTCATAGACCCGATTGCGCGTTGGGGAAGTGGTTGCATAAGGGCCGTCGAGGTAGCCAGTTCCCGCTAAATCGAGAAGGGAAACCTGGAAATATTCGGAGGAGGGGACGGCGGCGTTGGAATCGTTTTGGTCGGTCAGGTTCATGTTGCCAGAACTCTGTACCGGATTGGGGATAAACACTCTGCCCGTGCCGGTGACCGCGCGGCGATGGAAGAGGCGCAAATCATGGCTGTCAACCAAAGAGCCGTTCACAGCATCAACGAGGAGGTCGATGGTCCATTTGCCGTTGGCCTCCACCTGGGCTCGCACTTCCCACACTAAGCGGGGTTGTGCAGATGGGCGGCCATTTTCTGCATGCGGCGCCCACACCAGGCGGGTGTGGATGGGGGTGAGCTTGGCGCCGGGAAGTACTTCGGTGGATAAGGCCGTTTGCTCGGCGGCACCGGCGGAAACCTCGGCGGTAATTGGCAGGGAGGAGAGTCCGCCCGAAAAGAGATCTTTGGCAGGACCTTCGACCATGGCAGAGCCATCGCGGAAGAGGTTGACCTTAATCACTTCTCCCCGCACTGGAATGCCCAAAACTTGTCGCTGATAAAGCAGGCGGTGAGCGCTGCTGGACCAACCAAGGTCTTGTATTAAGGAGAGTTCTCCAGCCCAGTTTTGCTGCTTGAGCAGACGCTGGCCGAGAATCCTTCCGCGTTCGGCAGGAGCGGCGGGGAGTCCAGAGGTGGAGGGGGTGGCGAGCTGGGTGGGATTGGGCGAAAGCCCGGCCTGCATGGGAGCAGACAAAAGGAGGGGGAGGAAGATGGCAATCATCGCATGGGTGGCGCAACAGAACTTGCGGCGCAAATAGGATAACCTAGAAACCCTTTGTGGTAACTGGGGTTAGTAGGCTGGTAACACGCCCAGCTCCTTGGCTACTGCGTCGACATAGCGGTCGGTCATGCCTTGTACATAGTCGCAAACGGCGCGGTGCGTGGTGTCGGCATGCTCGAAGAAGCGTTGGGGGATGCGGTCGGGGTGGGCGAGCAGTGCGTCGAAGACTTTGTCCAATAGCTCGGTGGCGCGCCGCACATGCCAGTTCACCTCTTCTTGGTAGTACATATTGGCGTAGAGGTAGGCGTGGAGCTTGCCCACCATGGATCGGAAATGGGCGGAATGGCCAATCAATCGCTGCGAGCCGGCTTGCGCCTCTTCCGCGGATTGGGCGGGGCTGGCGGCAAGACGGCAGGCAGATTCTTCGCGGATATCCGCAATGGCCATGCCCAGAAGTTCGTTGGCGGCGCGACGCCACAGCAAATGCCCTTCGGCCTCCTGGGGATGGCGTTGGTGGGATTCTTCCACTGCCCGCGCCCATAGTTCGAGCTCCTGCACCATGGCATTGGGGTCCAGAATGCCCGCGCGGATGCCGTCATCTACGTCGTGGTAGTGGTAGGCGGTACTGTCGGCAAGGTCGACCAGTTGGGCTTCGAGCAGCGGGAAGCGCAGAGCCTTGCCGGAGGTGGCGCTTTGTGGGGTTTCGTGCTTGCGCAGGCAGGCCTTGGTTTCCAAGCTTAGATTGAGCCCAAGGTACTCAGGGCTGCGGCGCTCCAGCAAATCTACAATGCGTAGAGATTGTTTGTTGTGGGCAAAGCCACCATGCGCCGCCATCTTTTCGTTGAGCAGCTCCTCTCCAGAATGACCGTAGGGGGGGTGTCCGAGGTCGTGGGCGAGGGCGATGGTTTCGCACAGGGCCTCATTCAGGTTGAGGGCGCTGGCGAGGGAGCGGGAGACTTGCAGCACCTCCAGAGAGTGGGTAAGGCGGGTGCGTTGGTTGTCGCCCACATGGTTGACGAAGACCTGAGTTTTGTACATCAGGCGCCGGAACGCCGAGCAGTGGATGACGCGATCGCGGTCTCGCTCGTAGCAGGTGCGCCAGGCGTCGGGCTCCTCGGAGACTTCCCGTCCTGCGGAGAGGACCGAATGGCAAGCGGCCGGATGCAGGTGTTCCTGCTCAAAGGCTTCCTTGGCAACGCGGTCCATCGGCTCCCAGGATAACAGTGCGCAGAAAAGGTATTCTTAGTTTGACCAATTTTGGCGGAAAACCTATCATTTCCCGCCCGTTTCCGGCCCCGCGATGTACCAAATTCGCCTCGACAACCCATCTGCCGACGTCCGTGCTCAACTTCACCAACGCCTCCAGGCATGGGTCGAGGAGCGGGAGGGGCGTCTGGTTTGCCCCGACGAAGATTCTTCCTTGCTTTATGTCGACGGTATCGCCCCCTCTGCTTTGGAAGAGCTTCGCATTTGGGATGGCATTGTGGATATCTGCTCGGAGCAAGACGCTTCCTTTCGCGCCAGCAATTTGATGCCAGCAAAGGTGGAGGTAGGCGCTGCGGCGTTTGGACAAGGTTTGGTCAGTTGTTTGGCCGGCCCTTGCGCGGTGGAGGAATACGATTCCATGCTTGCCTTGGCGCGGGGCTTGGCGGCGGCAGGCGCGACCGGTTTGCGTGGCGGTGCCTTCAAACCACGCACTTCCCCTTATGGCTTTCAAGGGCTTGGTTTGCCTGGGCTTGAGATTTTGTCCGCGGTCGGCAAGGCGAGTGGATTAGCTGTGGTTACAGAAGTTTTGGATGTGCGCGATTTGGATCAGGTCGCCGCCCACGCCCAAATCTTGCAGGTAGGCTCCCGCAATATGCAGAACACTCCGCTGTTGAAGGAAGTGGGGCGCGTCGGGCTTCCAGTTTTGTTGAAGCGAGGCATGAGTGCCACCCTGGATGAATTTTTGTATGCAGCAGAATATGTTGCCCTCGGTGGGGCGCCTAGCGTGTTGCTGTGCGAGCGCGGTTTGCGTCATTTCGATTCTGCAGTGCGCAACTTGTTGGACTTGTCGGCGGTGCCGGCGCTTAAAGCGCGAACCGGAATGCCGGTGATTGTGGACCCAAGTCATGGCACTGGTGTTGCGCAGTATGTACCAAGCATGATGCTTGCCGCCGCTGCTGCAGGGGCGGATGGCTTTTTGGTTGAAGTGCATGCCAACCCCAAGGCCTCCTGGTCCGACGCCGAACAAGCCTTACCTCTTCAAGTTTTTTCCGACACGCTTCCAAGTGTCGCCAAGGTACTGCAAGCCTGTGGGCGCAAGTTTCACGGCATGCAACCTTCCTCTAAGGTCTAACCCCCCGGAGCCCTTTTCATGGCAAGAACACCCTACATCGCAGGCAACTGGAAAATGCATCTCACCAAACGCAAAGCTTCGGCTTTGGCGCGGGATGTAGCTTCCCAGCAAGGCCAAGCTTCTCATCGCAAGGTGGCGGTTTTCCCCACCTTTGTTCATCTCGATCATGTGCGCCGCAACTTGAAAGGCAGCAACGTGATTTTAGGCGCGCAAAATTGCTTCGGTAAAAAAGAAGGCGCTTTTACCGGCGAGATTTCTCCGTACATGCTGCGCGACATGGGCGTCAAGGTGGTGTTGATTGGTCACTCGGAACGTCGGCATGTGTTTGGTGAAAGCGAAGCCATGCTGTTCGACAAAGTGAAGATTGCTTTACGCGCTAAGCTGGATGTCATGCTTTGCGTTGGCGAAACTTTGGAGGAGCGCGAAGGTGGGCAAACATTCAAGGTGTTGGCACGTCAGCTTAAAGCTTTGAAAGTGGTGAAGCCCACGCAAATCGATCGCGTCAGTGTGGCTTATGAACCGGTGTGGGCGATTGGCACTGGCAAAACAGCAACGCCAACCATGGCGCAAGAAGCTCATGCGGAATGTCGCCGTCAGATTGCAGGCATTCTTGGCGAACAAGCCGCAGCCACCATTCCCATTCTTTACGGGGGCTCAGTAAAAGCTGCGAATGCGGCCGACCTCCTTGCTCAAACCGACGTCGACGGTGCCTTGGTTGGCGGAGCATCTCTTTCCATCGACGACTTTGGTCCCATTCTCGACGCAGCCCAGCACTAACCATGACTTTCTTCCTCTACCTCATCTTTTTCCTTTCGGCGTTGTTGCTGATTTTGGTTGTTCTTGTGCAAGAAGGACAAGGCGGTGGTCTCGGCGGTGCCTTGGGTGGTGCCGGCACCGAAACTTTTGGTGTGCGCGCCGGCGGGGTGAATAAAGTGACCTTCATCATCTTTGGCGTGTTCATTTTGTCGGCGCTGGCTCTGCACTGGACGGCAGAAGATGCCAATGCTGGCTCGGTGCTTGATCTCAACAGCGCGGTAGAAAGCCAGGATGCCGGAGCTACACAGCCGGCATTGCCCGAAGGCGCCCAACAGTAAGGCCCGGTGGTGTCTGCCGCAGCGAAATCCGATTTGGTGGCGCAGCGCACTGCCGACGCTTTGCGCCAGAGCGAAGCCCTTTTAGAAGGTCACTTTGTGCTTTCTTCGGGGCGTCATGCTGGGCGCTACGTGCAGTGTGCGCGAATGTTGCAATATCCAGAACTGGCGGCAGCAGTGTGCCAGGATTTGGCGGAGCAGATTCGTCAGCAAAGCCAACAAACCAAACCGTTCGATGTGGTGTTAGGGCCGGCCATGGGCGCGGTGACCTTTGCCTATGAATTGGCGCGGGCATTGGGTGTGCGGGGGTTGTTTGCTGAGCGCAATCCCGAAGGCGGCTTTTTGCTGCGCCGCGGTTTCCAAATCCAGGCCGATGAGCGCGTATTGGTTGCGGAAGATGTGGTCACCACTGGCAAAAGTGCGGGCGAAGTCATTTCCATGTTGCAAACAATGGGCGTTTCTCAAATTAGCGCTGCTTCGATTGTGAATCGCAGTGGCAAGTCCGAGCCATTCGCGGAGATTCCCTATTTTCGCTGTTTGGATTTAGAAGTACCTTCCTGGGAAGCCGGGGATTGTCCGCTGTGTGCTGATAGCAATGTTGGCCCTGCGGTGAAGCCGGGGAGTCGGCCAGGGCTGTGAGCTTATTCAGCATGACCGGCTTTGGCCGAGGGCAAAGTGAAAACCGCTACGCTGCGGCCAACGTGGAGCTGCGGTCGGTCAACGGCAAGGGTCTGCACATGAAGTTTCGTTTGCCGCATGAGCGCATGGAGCTAGAGCCCAAGCTGGAGGCTTTGTTGCGTCGGCAATTGGAACGCGGCAGCGTGCAGGGGCTAGTAAGTGTGCAGGTGATGGAAGCGCCCACTCCAAGGTTAAACATCCAGACGCTGAAGCGTTACCTTGCTGCTTGGAAGCGTGCAGAAAAGGAACTCGGGCTGCCTCCTTCACAGCCAACGATGGCGGAGCTTCTCTCTCTGCCGGGAGCGCAGCAAAGTACAGAAGAGCCTGCGGTGGTCACCAAGGGCGTTCAGCAGGTGATTTTGGCTGCTGCCGAAGAGGCTCTCCAAGCTTTGCTTGAGGCGCAGGCTAAGGAAGGTGCGCGCTTGCGGCGTGAATTGCAGCGCTTGGGCAAACAATTGAAAACCTTGCGCAATAAGGTGTTGCGGCGCATCCCGCAAGCCAAAAAATTGGCTGCGCAGCGTTTGCAAGAACGGGCGGCAAAGGCGCTGGAAGCGGCTGCTCAAACCGATCCCATCGACCTCAGTCGCGAGTTAGTGTTGTTGGCGGAGCGTGCGGATGTCCAAGAAGAAGTTGCGCGCTTGGCGATGCATTTGGAGCGCTACTTCGAATTGATGGAAAAAGGTGGCTTTGTCGGCCGCGAGCTTGAGTTTGTCGTCCAAGAATGTCACCGTGAGATTACGACGATGGGTAACAAATCTTCCGACCAAGGGATGTCGGAGTTGGTTATCGCGATGAAAACCGTGGTACAACAGATGAAGGAGCAGTTAGCCAATGTTGCCTAAAGGTCGTTTGGTGGTGATTTCTGGGCCGACGGCCTCCGGCAAGTCCAGTCTCTGGAATCGTTTGGTGCGTCGCCCGGAAGTGGAGTTTTCGGTGAGCGCTACCACGCGCAAGCCACGCGCGGGTGAAGTGGATGGGCGTGATTACCACTTTGTGCCAGAACAACAGTTCTTGCAGTGGATTAAAGAAGGCGCCTTTTTGGAATGGGCGCAAGTGCATGGGCGGTATTACGGCACCTTGCGCTCAGAAGTTGAAGCTTGCCTCGCCCGCGGCCATGATGTGATTTTGGAAATCGATGTGCAAGGTGTCAAGCAATTGCAGGAGTGTGGCTTGCCGTTGATCACCATCTTCTTGTTGCCACCATCGATGGATGTTTTGGAACAACGGCTGCGGTCGCGCGGTACGGAGACGGAAGAGCAAATGAAACAACGCTTGGAAGTGGCAGAGCAAGAAATCGCTTCGGCCAAAGATTACATGCATCAGGTCGTCAACGACGATTTCGAGCGCATGGAAGCGGAAGTCGAGCAAATTTTGGGATACCAAACGGAGACTGCGTGATGGCAAACATTTTGCTGGGGGTAAGTGGTTCGGCAGCATGCTTCAAAGCTGCAGCCTTGTGTTCCCAGTTGGCGCAGAATCAACACCAGGTTCAAGTTGTACTTACCCCAGCTGCTGCGCAGATGGTGACACCATTGCAATTTTCTTGTCTCAGTGGAAAGGTTGCGCTTGGCGATGAGTTTCACCCGCAGCATCCTTCAGGCATGGACCACATCGCCTTTGCTGACGAGGCCGATGTACTCGTGGTTGTCCCCGCAACTGCCAACACCATTGGCGTTTTGGCCCAAGGCTTGGCCCCAAATTTGTTGGGTAGTTTGGCCTTGGCTTTCGATTCTGCGAAGCCCCGGCTTTTTGCCCCAGCGATGCATCCGCAAATGTGGGCTCATCCTGCAGTGCAGAGAAATGTTGCCTTGCTGTTGGAGGATGGGTGGCAGAGAATTGGTCCGGTAGAGGGGGCCACCGCTTGTGGTGCGGTCGGTGATGGGCGCATGGCGGAAGTCGCCACCATTTTTCAGGCGATTGAAAGCGCACATTCCTCTTGAACGGACGCAAAATGACCGATAAAGAAGAACCCGTTCTTGGAGCTGCTCCAATGAAAGATCCTCAGCGCCTGGCGCTACGCTTGGTGTTTGCACTTGGTCTCTTCGACCTGTTGCAAATGGCTTTGCACCGCGGCATTTCCCCCTTCCACGGCGAGTGGCGTTTGTGGACGGTGGTCTATTTGGTTCCCTTTGGCTTCTACTGGTTGCTGTCCTTGCCCATGCGCCGCTTTGCCAAAGGCAAATGGGTGGTTCGGCTTTGTGGCTTTTTGTTGTTTGCGCGGTTAGTGAAGTTTGTCATTGCCCATGTCTGGTGGGGATTTTTCCTTACTGCAGCCCCCCGCTATGGCATCGGCTTGGCTGCCTGCGCTGTGGTGCTATTCCTTCCCCGCGGCATCTTTGATCAGTTCCTAAAGTGGTTTTTCCGCCTTGTACCGGTGCCAGCCGCAGCGTTTTTGCTGGTTTTCCTTACCGCCGAAGAACATGCCAACTTTGGTCCAGGCCCAGAGGGGGCACCGCCGCAACAAGCTCCCAATTTGGTGTTAGTGAGTTGGGATACTGTGCGTGCTGATGTGCTGCCCATGTACGGTGGCACCATGCTGCCCATGCCTCGGTTGCAAGAGTTTGCAGACCAATCCATTCAGTTTGAAGATTGTGTTGCCCACGCTCCAATTACCGGGCCATCTCATGCTTCCATGCTTACCGGGGTGGTGCCGCCTTCCCATGGCTTGCGTTCCAACGTTTGGGAGGTCATGCCCAGCCGAGTTTTGCGGCTTCCCGAAATTCTGCGCGAACATGGCTATCACACGGGAGGTTTTGTTGCTGCCTATCCGTTGCGTAATCGTTTCGGTTTTGGCCGCGGCTTTGAAGTTTATGACGATCGCATGAATGAGTCGGTTACCCAGCGCTTAAAAGATCTCGGCTATTTTGATTCGATTTGGGTACTCGCCTTTGCCCCCTTTATTGGCAAGGGAACTACCGCCTCCACCCCAGGTGACATTGTGCAAGACCGTGCCTTCCAGTGGTTGAATCAGCTGCCCGCCGAAGAGCCCTACTTTATGTTCCTCCATCTTTATGATGCCCATGGCCCGTGGACACCCAAGGGCAAATACAAAGAGATTGCAGACGCGAGTCTTGGCAAAGCATCGCCCCCAGCGGCCGATCCGATCGACGCCGATGCGATGGCGCGCTACCGCGGAGATGTGGCCATGATGGATGATTATTTAGCCGAGCTCTTGGTGGAATTGGACAAGCATGATCCAGGGCTAAAAAACACTCTCATTTTGCTCACAGCCGACCATGGCGAATGTTTCGGCGAAGGAGGCATCCACAAAAACCATGTGGATTCTCTTTACGAAGCAACCCAGCATGTGCCGATGTTCCTTTATTTGCCGGGAGGTCAAGGAGCTGGTACCCATGTCGAGCAAACGGTCACTCACTCTGATATTTTGCCCACCTTTTTGGCTGCTGCGGGCATC
>JAJRZS010000081.1 GCA_024275135.1 Planctomycetota bacterium
GGTTTGCCCCGTAGGGAGGCAGACCCTTCCAGTCTAGACCGAAATGCTTTTTTAGGGACCCTTGCTTCTCCTTTCCGTAAATCCCCCGCCGACGAATTCTTTTGCGACTTTGTAAAATACCAATAAAACTCAGAGCATTAGGGTTTTTCAAGCCGATCGCAAAGGAGTTGCAGAAAAAATGGTTTGGATTTTCTCCCCCCCCTAATCGCGTCTGTTAACTCGCAAGCAGACCGATGAAGGCTTGAGGATGGCTTAAAACTCCACCTTGGGCAGCTCATGCGCAGCAGGGTTTTCCAGTTCGAAAAACTCCCGCTTGCCAAAATGAAACCAAGCAGCGACGAGATTCGAAGGAAACTGCTCAATGCGATTGTTGTTTTCACGGACATTGCCATTGTAAAAGCGCAGCGCCGCTTGAATGCGGTTTTCGGTATTGGCCAACTCCTTCTGCAACTCCACAAAATTGCCGCTGGCCTTTAAGTCGGGATAGGCCTCTAATCGCACCATGAGTTTACTCAAAGCTTGTTGCAACTTATTTTCATCTACCGCCTGACTCGCAACATCACCCCGATTTTGGCTGGCTTGCTCTCGCAACTGCACGAGTTCTTCCAACAGCTCTCGCTCATGCTTGGCATAACCCTTGACGGTATTCACTAAGTTGGGAATGAGGTCGTAGCGGCGCTGTAACTCCGTATCGATGTTCGACCACGCTTCTTCGCAATGGTTGCGCACAGAAACCAAGCCGTTGTACATGCCGATGAATAGCATCAGCACAAAGAGGAGAAGGCCCAGAGGGATGAAAATGAGAGCGGTCATCCTGTGATTCTATTCGGGAATGGTGTCTTCTAGGGTGCCAAATTTCTGTTTCCATTCCACCGCCAGGCGATGCTGCTCATCACCCTCCTTTCCCGCCCGGCGCTTCTCCAGGCCCTTGAGCATGGCGTGTTTGCCATAAACAATTAAGCGATCACCGGGCTCAATCACGGCACTGCCTTTGGGAGCGCCCACATAGGTGCCATCGGCACGCTCAATCCCCAGAATCATCACTCCTTCATCGCCAAGCCGCAAATCCAACAATGCGCGTGAAGCCAACCAATCACCCTCATGCACTGGGAATTCGGAAACCGTGTAATCATGGGCCAGGCGTAACATTTCTGAGTAATCCTGAGCCTCAAGGCGCGTCCATTTTTTCAGGGCCCAAGCAACGGCAGTAGAGATCTGGTGGTCGATCCATTTGGAATAGGCCAGCACAAAGAGCAAGGAAATCCCTGCGGCGAGAAAAACACAGCGAAACCAAATATGGCTGGATAATCCCGTACTCGGCAAATCCGTCATGGACAACACCAAGGAACCAATCACGGTGATGATTCCCGCATTGCCCAGTAGCATCAAGGTCATGACGATTTCTCGGCGCACCGGATTACTCACCACCTTCTCTGCTTCGGCAGTGGTAAAGCCAACACCAAAATAAGCGGAACGGGCTTGGAACCGGGCAATCTGCGGGGAAAGCCCCGTCATCGCCAAGGCCACCGAGCCGATTCGCACCACAAGGAGGGCAATCGACAAAACGACAAGAACCGCGAAGAGAGTAATCATGTGGCTGAGGTCTTCGAGTGGAGGTCGTGGAACAAGTAACCCGGCATGCAAGCACGGATTTGGAGGAGGTATTGCAGCATGGGAGGCAAATCGGCGGGTTGCAGATAGCGGGGCACAAATAGGGCCAAAGTATCGAACTCGAGCTCGATGGCGCTTTGGCGATGTTGTAGCAACAGCTCCATCATTTTGGTATTGCAAAAATCGTAGGCAAATTTTTTGTCTGCCGAGCGCACGGTGAAGGACTTAGAAAACTCCACAGATTCGAAATCGATATCTTCAAAACCGAGGAATTGCCCAAAACGAGAAAGCACATTTTCCGGGTAGATGCGCAGTTCAGGAAAGCTGCGCTCCAAATGCAATAAGACCACGCCGAGGGAATGCACCTGCTGGTGTTTGCCACTGCCCGTGGTATAGCGAAAGCAAAATGCCGTGGCAGGATAGTTTTCCCATTGGCCTTCTAAATGATGGGAAGCATGACGACTATGCCCAATTTGCAATCGGTCCAAAAAACTGTACTGACGACGCAAGGTGGCGTTGCGCCGATGATCGTAGATCCAACCATTTTGCCGCGCCCAGCGCTGGAAACCCTGCCGCCGCTTTTTTTCCACTTGCCAGGCATACCACCCCCCCACCACGATGAGGCAGAAAAAGAGGGCGAGGACAACAGGCGGCATGGTGCAATTGAGGCAACGAAGGAGCCTACTAAAATGCCACCCATTTTGCCTCAGGTTTTCGCTTGGATGTCCTATTGCAGAGCCGTAATCCCCATCGAACTCATGGTTTGGATAGGCTCGGGGTTGCCGGCAGGATTGAGGACTAGGGCCTTTGAATAAAGCGTCTGCCCCAACAAGCTGGGATGCGCAGGAATCCACACGAAGGTGGAAGCTTTGCCATTGCTGTCCAAGGTGCCACTCATATTTTGGTGAGCTAAGCTGTAATTCATAACAGAGGAGGGACCTAGATAGGTTTTCCAAGGTCCGAGTTGCAAGCCTCCCTTCGCATCGAAGGCTGTGGACAAAAGAATGACATAGTCTTTGTTGACGCCAGCGGGGATGGCAAGGTCGAAGTTGAGGATGCCAAGTCCAAGTTGGTAGGTGTCTGCCACAAACAAAGTGCGCATGCCAACGATGGCGAATTGGGTGCTGGGATGGGGGTTTGTTCCCTGGGTTGCCCAATCCGGCGAGCGTTGCCAATCGTCAAAAGGAATACCAATCTCTTCAAGGCTATCCTGATCAATATCGCCGATATAAAAAGGACCACGAGTATCTGTCGCATAAGAGGTGTCCGGGGACCATGGCTCCAGCGTGGTAGGGGTGGGAAAACTGCCTAAAAAAGTGCCGTCATAAGCATCGTAATGGGCAAAGGCCAGAAAAGCTGGCAGCCCACTGCCATAGGCGGGAAGCACTCCATGATGAACCACATATTCTTTGAGATCCGGATGGTCCAAGTTGCTTTGGAAACCCCGCCAACTTGCTGAAACGAGGCTAGTTAGAGTTGAGCCACTATATTGGGCCTCTAAACTAGCTAAGGGGGTCGCCCAAAGCTCATGCCCATCGGTAGAATCCAAGGCTCGGAGCTGGGAAATGCTACCCTCATATTCCAAAAAAATCGGGTCGGGAATTCCATCTCCGTTCAGGTCCTCGGTCAAGGCGTAAAACGCACCAACTTGCCGTGGCCCATCTTCCCGCCATATCACCGTCCCATCCGGACCAGACTGTGAAATATAAGAATGAGTTTGCACCCAAGTCACCTGATTGAGCTGGGGAATAGCCACCAAATAATCCAACAAACCATCTCCATTCAAGTCTTGCAAGATGCCGGAATAAGGGCCCAAGGGGTGTCCCGTACCTGATGTGATGGAAGCCTTTTGCCAAATGATTTGTAAGGATGCGCCGTCATAAAGCCCCCAGTAGGAAACAAAACCAAGGGGCATCAAGCGATCAATGGACAAAAAAATCGTCATAGCCATCGCCGTTTTGATCCCCTGCATTGTAAAAGGTAAATACGGCAGCGGGATCGGGGATGCCATGAGGAAAACCCGTTGGCAAGGTCACTACGCCAATTTCTACCCCCGTATCCCAATCAACTGCAACCAAATCTTCTGCAGGCCCTTTGGAAAGAATCGCTTGGAAGCCACCTGGGGTTTTTAAAAGAGCCCACCTCCTAGAAGAAATTGAAAACCTACTTGAAAGGTCAAAGAGTTGCCGATTGTTTTCAAAAGGAATGCCTGCGTGAAACTCGAACAAATTTTCTGGCCCAAGGTTGCTGGTATTAATATCCGGCATCCACTGTCCCTCAAGCAAAAAATCTTCTTTCCCATTGCCATCGCTATCTCCGGTAAACCAGTAATTGTTCCAATCAAAACGGTAGCGATTATCCTTAAAACGAGGTGGGATGACCTCGCGAATTACATATTCGCGAGGCATTTACTGTGCCGCGCAAGGCTGCAGCAAACACAGACTAAGAAGGGTGCCAAACAACATGATTAATCGAGTTCGTCGGCCCCTTTGTCGCGCGCCCCACTTGCCTCTGGTAGTCGCTTTTGTCCACCATAGTCCAGGTTGGTCTCCGGGGCGTATACATGAAAATACATGGGGGTACTGTTGACAATTTCTTGGTTGCCAGAATTCGCTAGCTTGGATTGGTCGGGATTGGAACTGGCCTGGCCCCCGAAATCCGTACATTTACTAAAGTTACAGTCGGCGCATTCCGGGAGGAATACCAATGCCGAAGAGACGCCACAGCGAAGCCCAGATCATCGCCATCCTCCGCGAGTCGGACGGTGAGCTGACGGTTTCCGATCTTTGCCGCAAGCACGCGATCACGACCAACACCTTCTACCGCTGGAAGAAGACCTACGGTGGGATGGAGCCGAATCAGGCCAAGGAGCTGAAGGGGCTGCGTACGGAAAACAGCAAGCTGAAGAAGAAGCTGGCCGAGTTGGTGGTGGAGGTCGATGACCTCCGCTTCCTGAATCGAAAAAAGTGGTGAGCCCGGCGCAGAAGCGCACTGCGGTCAAGGCCCTTCTCGAGCGAGGGCGCCCTCTTGCCGCAGCGTGCCTCCGGGTCGGGCTGGCACGATCGACGTGGCATTACGAGAGGCGGGTACCCTCCGATGAGGCCGCTGCGATTGCCCACATCAAGAGCCTCGCTGAGCGCTTTCCTCGTTTCGGATATCGCCGTATCACGGTCATGCTCAAGCGCGAGGGCCGCCCAATGAATCGCAAGCGGGTCCAAAGGCTGTGGCAGGCCGCAGGCCTGCAGGTACCCAAGAAGCGCCGTAGGCCGCGCACCTGGCGTAAGGAAGAGCCGTGGCCCGACCGCGGCCGCTGCCGTAATCACGTCTGGACGGTGGATTTCCTTTTCGACCGGACGCGAGACGGCAAGGCAATCAAGGTGCTGTCAGTGCTGGACGAGTACACCCGCGAATGCGTGGCTTTGCCTTGCGCCCGCAGCATGAGCGCGCATGACGTGGCGCGGGTCTTGGATCGATCCGCCAAGGTGCGGGGTGCTCCGGCCTTCGTCCGCTCGGACAACGGGCCGGAATTCATCAGCATTGCGCTGCAGGAATGGGCAGCCACCCGCGACGCGAGGATGCGCTACGTGAAACCAGGGAGCCCATGGCAGAATGGCTGCGTAGAAAGCTTCCACGACAAGCTACGGGATGAGTTTCTCCAGATGGAGACCTTCGCCACCGTGGCCGAGGCACGCGTCCTGCTGGAAAGCTGGCGCATGCAGTACAATCAGATCAGGCCGCACAGCTCACTGGAGTATCGGACTCCCGAGGAGTTTGCGGCACTCCCCTGCGGGGCAGATTCCGCTCCGCTTCATCAGCCCCGCAGGGGCACAAAAACTAGTCGACTGTCA
>JAJRZS010000082.1 GCA_024275135.1 Planctomycetota bacterium
GGGCATGGTCTGATGCAGGCCATCGCCCGGGTGAACCGTGTGTTCCGGGACAAACCCGGTGGGCTCGTGGTCGACTACCTGGGGCTGGCCCATGAGCTGAAGCAGGCGCTGGCGACCTACACCGAGAGCGGCGGCACGGGCAGGACGGCGCTCGATCAGGAGGAAGCCGTCGCGGTGATGCTGGAGAAGTACGAGGTCTGCTGCGACCTCTTCCACGGCTTCGACTGGTCGAAGTGGACGTCGGGAACACCACAGGAGCGGTTGGGACTGCTGCCTCCCGCGCAGGAGCATGTCCTCGCGCAAGAAAACGGCAAGGACCGTTGCGTGCGGGCCGTCCGCGAGTTGTCGCAAGCCTTCGCGCTGGCCGTTCCGCACGAGGAAGCGCTGCGCATCCGCGACGACGTAGCCTTCTTTCAGGCGGTGCAGTCGGTGCTGGCCAAGCGTGCGCCGGCGGACGCACGGCCGGAAGAGGATCTCGACCATGCGGTGCGCCAGATCATCTCGCGCGCGGTAGCCCCTGAGGGTGTGCTGGATATCTTCGCCGCAGCCGGGCTGGAAAAACCCGACCTCTCGATCCTCTCGGACGAGTTCCTGGCCGAGGTTCGTGGCATGCCCCAGCGAAACCTCGCGGTCGAGCTGCTGCAGAAGCTGCTCAAGGGTGAGTTGGCAACGCGGCGGCGCAAGAACGTGGTCCAGGCGCGTTCCTTCGCCGAAATGCTGGAGCAAACGATCCGGAAATACCAGAACCGCGCCATCGAGGCGGCCCAGGTGATCGAAGAGCTGATCGAGCTGGCGAAACAGATGCGCGAGGCGAATGCCCGCGGCGAGGCGCTCGGGCTCTCGGAGGACGAGCTGGCATTCTACGATGCCCTGGAGACGAACGACAGCGCGGTCAAGGTGCTCGGCGACGACACGCTTCGCGGCATCGCGCGCGAGCTGGTCGGGACCGTTCGCAACAACGTGACTATCGACTGGACGCTGCGGGAAAATGTTCGTGCCCAGCTCCGCGTGCTGGTCAAGCGCATCCTGCGCAAGCACGGGTACCCGCCCGACAAGCAGGAAAAGGCCACGCAGACCGTGCTCGAACAGGCGGCGCTACTGTCGGGAGAGTGGGCCACGACATGAAGATGGCGTTTAATAAGAAGTTAGGCCTATGATAGGTTTTGAAATTAGTGGTTGCCAGCACTCAAGTGCCTGATTAGTTTCGAAGCAAAGGGGAATTCTCTCCCTCCAGTCCTAGAAAAATACCTGAAAACATTTTTCGGTTTCGCATTTCTTCTAATCGCGGCGATTGCCTTTATGCATACTTGGATTCCTCCATATCATAAGGTCAGCCTAGAGCTTTAATGGACCTCCCGCCTGCGAGATTCAAGCTTCCGAGCGAGTGGGCTGTCGAGTTTCTCTAAGTGTTCGATTTGTTGCTGAACGCCAGCATAATCTTTGGTTTCAAGAAGTAAGAGGCCAAGATTGTAAATAAGGGCTGTGTTATCCGGATCGAGTTGCAGTGCATTGAAGTAAGCATTTGTAGCTTCCGTGGGCTTTTTTTGTAGATGCAAAGCTAGCCCGAGTCCTGCGTAAGCCTCGGCGACATAAGGGCCAGACACAAGCGCCATGCGGAATTGCTCTTCAGCAAGGGATAGGTTTCGTTGTCTGGTGAGGGCGCGGCCAAACTGGAGATGAACCCAGCCGGGTTGGTATTCCAGGGCAGTGTTTGGTAAGCCTCGATTGCGGAAGGCCTGTTCTAAGTACAGCGGAGGTTGTTGAGGTGGTGGGCGAAACCAGCGCCCGGGAAATGGCAGAGCCGCTGAGCGTCGGTCTGAAGCGCTAAGCGGGAGAAGCGTAAGGTCTTGAATGACTTGCTGCGGGGCCACCCGCCCCAAATAGAAGGCGACGAGATTGCCGTAGTTGTCAATTAAAAAACTACAGGGTATTGGGATGCGGACATCTTGGCGAAGAATGGCAGCTTGCAGAGTATCAAGAATCTCAATGGCCTCCTCAGAGGCATAACCACTAGGGTGAGTCCATTTGAGATTTTGCAATGCTTCTTTGGCATTTTGGTGTGCCGACTCTGCTTCGATGTTCAAGGCCAAAATGTCCAAACCAGCGGTTTGGCAATCGACCTTGGCAGCAGCGAAGGCGGCCAACTCCTCCATACAGGGCGCGCACCATGAAGCCCAAAGCTGCAACAATAGGGGCTTTTGCACCCGTGTTTGAGGATTGGCGCGGGCGGCTAGGCCGAATAAAGAACCTGGTTTCCCATCATTTGTTTTCACATCCAAGCGCGGCATTGGAATTGGAGTTGGGAGGACCACGCGGCCAGCCGAGCGGGCATGGGGTGCCTGTGGCGTGGACGGAGATAGCTGAATAGGCTTGGCCGGCGGCGTCCAAGTGAGGGCATGGCCCGTTCCTTGGATTAGCCTATAACGGCGATTGGCTCTGACATTACCGAAAGATTCTTTTTCTCCACCAGGCCAGGTCACCACGACGCTTTGGACAGCGTTCGCCCCCAAGCCGAAGTGCATCCATGAACTGGATTGTGCTTGATAACCGTTGCCAGCACGTCGTGTGCGATGGAGGGTGGTGAAGGTTTGGCCATTGAGGAGGAGCACCTCGACGCGGGCACCGATGGCATCGCGGTTGCAACTGCGTCCCTCCAGCTGGAGTTGCAGAAAACCTTGGTCGTTAAGTTGATTGCGCAGAAACCGTAGCCGAGGACCCGTGCGGTTGGTGACAAATAAATCTAAGTCGCCATCAAAATCCCAGTCCGCGGAAGCCACGGAACGGCCATCATCGGGAAAATTGAAACCAGTAACCGAGGACACATCGGCGAAGGAAGCTTTGCCAGTGTTTAGAAAGGCACAGTTCGGCTCGTGCCCACTCCAAGAAAATCCCTGTTTAACCAATTTATTGGTAGCGCGCCATCCTAGTTTGTATTCTTCACTTGCGCCATCTGCTTGGGTTGGGGTTTGCGACACGACCTGCCGCCAAAAAAAACTTCACAAATCATCGTTGCGCTCGTTGGTGATAAAGCCGTTAGGTACAATTAGGTCGAGCCAGGCATCATTGTTGATGTCTACAAATATGGAGCCCCAGGCCCAGCGGCCACGATTCACATTTTGGGTGAGACTGACATCACGGAATCTGCCATTGCCAAGATTGCGGAACAGGGAGTTGCCACGTGCATGGCGGCGGATTTCTCTGCGGAATCTGTCATTGGACTCCGGACGGAAGCTGCGTTGATAGGCGACACGGTTACCGGCGCTTGAATACATATTGCTGACGTAGAGATCAACGTGGCCATCGCGGTCGTAGTCGCCCCAAGAAACACCCATTCCAGCGGAGATATCCTCAACCCCGGCTTCTGCAGCGACGTCAACAAAATATCCATGGTCATTTCTGTACAAGTTGTTACGGCCAAAGTCGTTGGCAACGTATAAATCTTGATCCCCATCATTGTCATAATCCTCCCAAGATGCAGCGAAACTAAAGCGTTGATTGTTTACACTAAGGCCGACATCGTCGGTGATATCTTGAATCTTCCAATCCGCAGTGAATCTCAGCAACACGTTGTCTAGGCCGTTGTTGGCATCGTGGTAGGGGATGGGTACGGCCTGATTCTCATAGGGGTTCAGGTAGCGGCAGACATAAATATCGAGAAATCCGTCCTGGTCAAAATCCGCTGCCGCCAACATGGTCGTTTCTGGTGCATGCCCAGAAGTTTTTATGGTGAAATGCCCCTGACCGTCATTGGCTAAGAAAACCAAGTCGGCGCCAAGATTCGTAACTAAATCGAGATCGCCATCGTTGTCGAGGTCGAGGAGTAGAGCGCAACGAGTGGTATCTAGAAAATCAACGCCGCTGGCGGCTGAAGAATCGAGAAAAGTACCGTCAGCTTGATGGAGAAAAAGACGGTTAGGAAGTCCACCGGGTTGGGGAAGATACACATCTTCGAGTCCGTCCCTGTTAACATCACCAATGGCGATGCCCTGGTGACTTTGATCAGAAAAATCCAAGCCATGGGGGATTCTCCGTCGCCAATATTCCATGCTTGGAAGCAGCTGCTTTTGGAAAATATCGGAATTGATAAACATGGATTCCGTGCAGTCAGCAAACAGCTTTCGATTCGTGTTTGGGCCGCGTACCTCTTCAAACTCAGCGACCTTGACCGAAGATAAGATTGGCACTTGGTTGGCAGGAACTAGCCAGACGCAAGTCCAGATCGCTTTTTGCTGGATATGACTTTCCTCGCCCCTGCCTTCCGCAAAGTAATAGGCTTGTGTAATAAGAGAGTCGCCAGTGTCTTCAATGGCAAAGTTCTTTAATTTGACGTGAAACTCAGCGGTGTCTTGGAAAGGATGTAGAAGTTGGGTAATGGCGTTGGCGAAGTTCTGTGGCCCGTGGATGGTAGCTGGTAGTTTGGCCCTTGAGGTGGGGGTAGTGGAATGTCGACGCACCTGAAATACGCCGTCATCAAAAACAACCTCTAGGGTGGGCGGACGCAGGTCATTACTGGAAAACTCTTGCGTCAAGAGAGGGGCTAGATCCTCCACCTGTACAGCATGCCGCGGACTCCATGGTTTCGTCAGCAGTGCGAGTTGTTGCTGGACGGCCTGGTTGAATTCTTCGCTAGCCCAATCATCGCTACTGGGATTCCAACGGCCAAGTTTGTCTTGCATTTGCTTGTTTGGGCCAGCTGCAGAATCCCCAGGAACGGGCACTGGGGATTGGCTCAGAGGGGGAGTGGATTGCGAGGCCCCAAGCCCGGGATTGAGGGCAAGGAAAAACCCAAGCAGGAGGCCCCTAAGATGTCGCGATGGGGTGCTGCCATGGTTTGCGTCGCCGAATGAGGCTGCTAGCATGGAGATATTCTAGGAAAAACCAGGTCTGCCGATGGCCCAAGGGAAAATGAAAACTTGAGAAAAATCCTTGTTGTTTTGGGTGCGCTGTGGAGCGGAGCGGAATCGGCCCCGCAAGGGATGGCTGCAAACTCCTCCGGGGTCAAATGCCCCAAGGACATGTGCGGCCTGATCTGATTGTACTGCATGCGCCAATCTTCAAGCATGACGCGTGCCTCTGCGACGGTGATGAAGGTGTCCATTTGTAAAAACTCATCACGCCTCTTGTCGTGGAAGCTCTCCACACATCCATTTTGCCAAGGACTACCTGGTTTGATGTAACGCATTTGAGCATCGCAGATCGCGGTCCATTTCTGCAGTGCAAGGCTGATGAATTCCGGGCCATTGTCAGAGCGCACAAAAGCTGGCGCACCCCTCTTCTTTGCTACTCGATCCAAAACTCGTGCGACATCTTGAGCACTCATGCTTCGTGCGCACGAAAGAACTACGTATTCGCGCGTGTATTCATCCAGTACCGAAAGCACCTTGATGGATTTACCATCCATTGTACGGTCAAAAAGAAAATCCACAGTCCACTCATGGTTTTTGCATTTACCGCGATCCGGCCATGGACTCGCTTTGCTCCAATTACGTTTCCTTCTGCGTTTCTTCGGCACCTGCAACCCAGCAAGTTCCCACAGACGTTGCACGCGCGCGCGATTCACTGGGCGGCCTTCGCGTTTCAACATCACAGTAATCCTGCGGTATCCAAAGCGAGGAAATCGAATCGCCAGGTCCTTGATGTGAGCAATCGCCTCTGCTTCATCCGCTGGCATTTTACGCTCGTACTTTCAAGTGGAGAGTGCAAGCCCGACTCGTTGGCATGAAGCTGCAATGGCGAGCCCTCGTTGCTGGAGAGCCTTTGCCGCGTCACGCTTTTGTGCCGGGATCACCACTTTTTCCCTTTAATGAAGCGAAGGTCATCCACTTCGAGGGCCAGATCACCCTCCGCTTCGCGGAGAATGGAGATGATCTGAGATTCGGTACAGCGCTTTTTGGCCATGGGGTTCCTTTCGGGTAACGCCAAGTCTCACCTTAGAAGATAGTCGGTTTTCAGGGGGAACGCCACTTCTCCGGCAATTCGTTGCCCCGCGTTCAGTTCCGCTGCAGTTTCCCTGACTTTGCTGCCCAAGGCAAACGAAGGGCAATTCATGCGCTATACTGGAATCCTCCAATTCCTTGGTCATGAGATATGAGGGAAAAGCATGGACGATTCAGTAGCGGAGTTTCACAAGAAAGTTGAGCAGGCAAGGTTTCAAGAAAGCTCTTCGGGAATGGTGTTTTTTGAGACCTTCATCTTCGCCGTTGTCGTTGGAGTCTGGTTGCATTCCTGGGCGGTTGGTGTAGGTGTTCTCGTGGCTTTTGTTCTCATGCAGGGATTTGCCATTGTCCTGAGCACCCTTTTTTGTCTAGGTTGGGGAGTGGTGGGATGGTGGCTTGGAGATTTACTCGGCTCTTGGACCACATCTATCGTCGGCTCAGCGATCTTCTTCCTTTTCGCCTTTGGTGTTCACCAAAGCGCTCTTGCCTGGTCCAAGGATTATGAGACCAAGTCGAAGCTGGCGGGTTTGAAGATGGATGGAGATCGAGAAGATTTAATTTAGCGGCAAGCCTTGGAATCGCTAAAAATCCCAGCGAAGAAGAGCGGAACTGTTGTTCACTTCTGCCGCTTGTAGGTAGATTAGATGTCCAGTGGCGGGGGCCGGAATAGACAAGGTTGTCTGGGCAAAGCCTTGGGGGTCAGCGGTGAGCGAAACGATAAGTGAAGGATGAGATATAGCCAGGGTTGCACTGACTCCCGGGGCAGGATCATTTCCTAGACCAGAGAGAGAATAATAGATGTAGACCAAGGAATTGGGCTGTGCACCAGAAACAGTAAGGGTGGCGGTTTGCCCGGGGGAAGCAGGTGTGGAATTCAAGAGAAGACTCCCAATGCCTTGCTGCATCCAAGAGAGGCCACCAAGGAAGGTTTGCCAGGCTGGACGAGTACTGCCATCGGTAAAACGAAAAAAACCTGTGGTTGCGAGGATTTCTCCGTAGCGATCGGCGAGCCAACGTGGGAGACCTTCAGTGACGAGCAAATTAGCATAGGCACTGGATAGTGCGGGAGACCAGTCCATCATTTGGAAGACTATGCCTGCGCGAAATCGTGGTTCCGTGGCCAGAATCTCAAAAAGATTTTGGAAAAACTCGGCTTGTTTCGCAGGGGAGGAATTGATGTCGGAGGGGCTAGAAGTGTATCCCGCAGAATATCCAATCTCCTGAAAGATCAGATTTTTCGTGCCGGCGAAATTAAGCAGGGATTGGATGTCTTGCCGGACTACAGATGGGGGCAACATGGTGAACCAGTTAAAGAAATTCCACCCCAGATAGAAGGGTGAGTAATTGAAAGCGACGACATCGCATTCATCCCGCAAGCTGGGGAGAAAAGGCTCATTGTTCGAAAATTGCAGCCAGGAAAGCGTCATCGTGATGGCAAGATTCGGCTCCAGGGAATGGGCATGCTGCCGCGCTGCAGCAAGAAACGCAACAAAGGAAGATGTTTCCGAAGGGTTGTCGCTGAGGTAATTGCCCGGTTCATTGCCAACAGACAAGACCCAACCACCATTCTGAACGACGACTGGAAGCAATTGATCTAAAAAAGAAGAGAAGCGAGAAACAATTACGGGATTATCTAAGTGCCAGCCATTGATAAGGCCGGTTGGGCTATTTGGGTCAAGAAGGTCATTCGGCAGGGTGAATCCTTCCGAATCGATGGTTTCCAAGGTAACGAATAATTGAAGGCCTTGTGCATGAAGTTGCCCCATTTCGCTGGTGATGGAGGAGAGGTCATAGACGCCCGGAGCAATTTCCAATTCTCCCCAGGAATAGTGTACTCTTCCAACATCCATTCCCTGTTGCAGTGCATCTTGCCATCCGGCATCAATCAACGGTTGTACCGACGGTTTGGGAGACTCAAACCCCTGAATCATTCCCAAATGGGGGCCCGGTGACAAAAGGGGAAGATCCTCGGGGTTTCCTTGTGGCCATGCATGGGGGGAGAGGAGGAAAAGACAAAAGGCGTAGAGGAGGCTGCGCATGATGGCATTCAGTTAAGGGGAGCGAGAGACCATGGTATCACAGAAAAACTTATTGGGGTTTCCAATCCCTTCCTCCGCGAAGCTACGGAGGGGAAGTTTCGCGGTCCGAGTTGCTGGATGGAATCTCTCATAGAGAGGATCTAGAATGCCCTCTTCCCAAGGTCGCGAGCACCTCTAAACCATGAGCAGTACCTCCCCCGAACGCATCCTAACGGCTTCCTATCCAAAGTCTGGGGCGACATGGTTTCGTTTTCTCGTCTATGGAATAGAGCAGGGTTGGACTCTTGAGTCCCGGCGGGTAAGGAAGTTTTATCCAGAAACAGGGAAAGAGGCTTCTTGGCCGGATGTGGATGGAAGTTACTCACGAGTTTTTGCCAAAACGCATTTCCCATATTGGTCGGGAAATCAAGCTGCCCATGTTGCCGATGCAGTTATTCAATTGGTGCGCAACCCCTTTGATTGCATGATGTCTAGGCTTTCGCACTACCACATGGAGGGGGTCAATCTTTCCACCCGCCGAAAGCTGAGCCGTTTTTTTGAAATGTTTATTAATTCTGCGCGCATGAAGCAATTTGAAATTGGTCCAAACCGTGCAGATGGGGGATGGATTCATCACTATTTATCCTGGCGAGAGTTGGCAGCCACTGGAAAGGTCAGTGTGGTTGTTCGATACGAAGATCTGCGATCCAATTGCTTTGCAACCCTGAGTCAGATAAATGAAAGTTTATCTTTCGGGTGGTCGCCTCTCGCCATGCAACGGGGAGCCTTATTCGGAAGCAAGCAATGGATGATCGCCTTAGAAAACTACGAACTTGAAAACCAAATTGGGGGCATGTTTTTCTCGCCGAAGCGAGCGGAGGCTTTTGCCAAAAATGGTTTGCGATTTGTCGGCGGCCCTCGAAGAAAAGAGGATTTTGCAATCTTTATGGACATGCATCGGCAATCGTTCTTGCATATGTTCTCCGAATCGTGCCAAGAACTTGGCTATAATTTGGAGGAGATTATCGAGGATCGCTGGACAGCAATCGCGTAGATAATGCGCGAGCGACGAGAGCCGCCAAGGCATGCGCTGCGAATCATCCAGTGTTTGGTTTGAGCCAAGGTTGGCCTTGGGCACGGTACTCGAAATAGGAACACCTTGGTGAGGCTTCTTAGGCTTTGCCCTGCTAATATTGACGAGAATCATGACGAGTAGGCACCCGCGGAAGTCACGGCAAAGCCCCTTGATGAGGTTTCTACAGCAGGAGTCCGCAGGAGGGATTCTGCTTGTGTTGTCGGCCGCCTTGGCCATGGTTTTGGCCAATTCCCCTCTCCAGGATTGGTACCGCTCCCTGCTGGATCTTCCGGTGGAGGTGCGGATTGGAGATTTTGCGATTGCCAAGGCTTTGTTGCTTTGGGTGAACGATGGCTTGATGGGGCTTTTTTTCTTGTTGGTTGGGTTGGAGTTGAAGCGGGAGTACTTGGAAGGAGAATTATCCAACCCCAAGAGTATCGCCTTACCAGCCTTGGGCGCTATCGGTGGTATGGTGATACCTGCACTGATTTATGTGGTTATCAATTGGCAGCATGCTTCTGCGTTAAAGGGGTGGGCCATTCCCACAGCAACGGACATTGCATTTGCGCTTGGGGTGTTGGCTCTCTTGGGGTCTAGGGTCCCATTGAGCCTAAAGGTTTTCCTGACCTCCCTTGCCATCTTTGACGACATTGGTGCCATCCTGATTATCGCTTTGTTTTATACAAGCAAAGTTTCCATGGTAGCTCTAGTGGTCGCCATCCTCTGTATTTTTGTACTCTTTGTGTTCAACCGACGAGGGGTTGTGGACAAAAGTCCTTACTTGGTTGTTGGTCTGGTGATGTGGGTGGCCTTATTAAAATCTGGGGTGCATGCCACCTTGGCTGGTGTGGTTCTGTCTATGTTCATTCCGATGCGCGAGAGGGAAAACCCTGAAAATTCCCCGGTGAAATCTTTGGAGCATGATTTGCATGCGATTGTGGCTTTTGGGATTTTGCCCTTTTTTGCCTTTTGCAATTCGGGAATTGATTTTTCTGGAATTGGCCGGGAGCAGTTATTCGATGGCGTGACTGTCGGTATTGCTGTTGGTCTTTTTCTTGGCAAACAGCTGGGTATCATGTTGTTTTGTGGCCTGGGAATCCTCCTGGGATGGTCGGAGCTCCCGCGCGGAGTGGATTGGAGGGGGCTCTACGGGGCCGCCATTCTCTGTGGCATTGGTTTTACCATGAGCTTGTTTTTGGGTTCCTTGGCTTTTGAGGAATCTGGTAACAATTTCCCCGTGGACGAACGCTTGGGCATTGTTTCGGGCTCTTTGGCTTCAGGATTGCTGGGCTTTGGTGTCCTGCGCCTGTGTTTGCGGCCTAAATCTGCCGAAGCGACAGGATAGTTCACCAAAATATTTTTGGTTGACCATATGTTGGCCAGACAGGGGCCGACTTCGTTTAGAATGTAGGTATGACCAGCCCCCTTTTTCAGCATCTTTTCAGTGTGTTTTTTTCGGTTGCCTTGCTGTCTGCAACAACCGTTACTCTCGGTCCTAAACACGAGAGATTTTCTGGGCATGAAGACCGAAGCCTTGGCTTCAAGATGTCCACCCCCAAAAAGTGGAATCAAGTTCCCATCCAAAATGATGAGCGGTGGATAGTCGGTCGCTATCAAAGCCATAAGGCAAATCACTACACAGATAAAACCAGTGGCTGGACCTACGACCACAAGCCCGAGCTTACGATGATTGCCTTTACCGGCGAGGGCTTGGAAACGGATGTTCAGCTAGGTAACAAGGATGAAGGCCAAACCGTTTCAGCGAAACTTCGCATTGAAAATCCGTATAAAGATTACCCAGAGTACCTGAAAAAAACCTATTACGGAGGTGGATGGTTTATTGATCAGGAGGAGGAAAAAGTCATCCACGATATTCCGGTGACCGCTTATGAGATTAAGGTTGAGAAAAGCGCTTCTGGTGGAGCCAAGCATATTACTACTTGGGTTTATCATCTTGGGCATGCCGATGTGGCAGTACAGTTTGAGTGCCTTGAGGTTGCCTACCCGAAGTTGAAAAAAGAATTTCAATCGCGGCTAAAATCCTTTGTCGCCATTGAACGCACGGAAGCGAAGAATGCGAGCTCCATTGGCTTAAAAGAGGTGATAAACAGTGCCAATTCTGCCGAGGAACGTAAGGCGCTGCGCTTAGAGATTGAAAAAGAGCAGCATGAAAAAGCCTTGACCAACCTCCCTGAAGACTGGAGTAGTGAGGATACCGGCCGATTTTTGGTGCTTTCACATGTGAAGAAAAAGCATGCCAAGGATGTTACCGACCAGGTGGGAAAGATGTTTGATTGGCTGGA
>JAJRZS010000083.1 GCA_024275135.1 Planctomycetota bacterium
GATGCCCGCAGCAGCCAAAAAGGTGGGCAAAATATCAGAGTGAGTGACCGTTTGCTCGACATGGGTACCAGCTCCTTGACCTCCCGGCAAATAAAGGAACATCGGCACATGCTGGGTTGCTTCGTAAAGAGAATCCACATGATTTTTGTGGATGCCTCCTTCGCCGAAGCACTCTCCATGATCGGCGGTAAGCAGAATGAGGGTGTTGTTTAATCCTGGATCATGCTTGTTTAGTTCTACCAAAAGCTCTGCCAAATAATCATCCATCATCGCCACATCTCCGCGATAACGTGCCATAGCGTCGGCATCGATGGAATCAGCCGCTGGCGGGAATGCCTTACCCAGGCTGGCATCCGCAATCTCTTTGTATTTGCCCTTCGGCGTCCACGGGCCGTGAGCATCGTAAAGATGGAGGAACATAAAATAAGGCTCACCTGCAGGCAGTTGGTTTAACCACTGAAAGGCGCGGTCTTGCACGATGTCACCCGGAGTTGAGGCCGTAGTGCCCTTGCCAATAAAAGGCGCAAAGGCCAGCACCCAAATCGAATCGAAATAACCAAGGTCTTTTAAGCGCTGGGTGACCGACTCATTCATGCGGTCGTCATATACCTCAAAGCCACGCCCAAAACCGAAGCGATTTCGCAACGGATATGCAGCAACAAAACCTCCCGTGTGATAACCATGCTCACGCAGGATTTCGGGAAGACGCAAAACTCGACTAGGCATGACCTCCCAAACGTTGGAGCGCAAACCATGAGAAGGAGGCACAACCCCAGTGAGCATGGAGGCGTGGGACGGCCCCGTAATCGGAGCATGGGCTACGCAATCTTCAAACTGAATCGATTGGTCGGCAAACTCTTGCAACCGAGGCATTGGCAGCATTGTGCCACCATACATTGGCAGTACATCCGCACGAACGGTGTCCCAACTCACTAACACCAAATTGGGAGCTTGCTGCGGAGGTGCCCCCTCTGGGCCTGGGCCAAAGTTGGCATGCTCTTCCGCGGTAAGAAAAATCAGCAAAAAAGCTGCCGCAGGCACCGGCGTTAAACGGAAAAACCATTTCAGGAACTGGTCGAAAAAACCGCTGGGCAAAAACAGCACCACTGCGCAAGCGGCCAAGCCAATGCCATAGCGAGGTGCCGCAGTTAGGAAAAATCCCCACCAAACATGGGCAATGACAAACTTCACCAGCCTCGCAAACAGCAGGAACCCACAAAGCCGAACCACCCATTGACCTTTGGCTAAGCAACGCATAGGCAATGACAGCAACCAGTAAAACCCGAAGGGCACCAAATAAACCACCGTCCACAAGCGCCATTCGCTGTGGACGGGAAAAATGCCGCGGTGCAAAGCCATTTGCAGCAAGTCGAAGAGACCAAGTGCAAAGACCAAGCGTAGAGCTAGACGCTGAGGGTCTTTCATGGGAGCAGTTCCAAGAACGGGTTCTTCTTTATCGACCATTTTGCTTCCGTTCACGAGATTTGTATGTTCGCAATCGCCTGAAAAATGGCAGCAACTTCGGCCATGCGCCCAAGACCGACCGATCCACAAGCGGTACTCCCTTCTTCGGGCCCTATCATCTGCCAGCCATCGCTCACCAGCACACCAACATTTCGCTGCACGGCAGGGTTCGCCCACATTCGAGGATGCATCGCGGGCGCAAAAAGGCGAGGCTTAGAAGGATCAAAGGCCAAAGCCAAACTTCCCAACAAATGCAGAGCCAAGCCTTGGGCGAGAATACCAAGGGTATTGGCCGTTGCAGGCACAACCACCAATACATCGGCTTCATCTGCAAAGGCAATGTGATCCATGCCAGAGGGGTGTTGCGGATCGAACTCATCGCAAAGCGCAGCTTTTCCGCTAAGACAGGAAAATTGCAAGGGCGTTACCATCTGTGCTGCGGCCGGGGTAAGCACAACTTGAACCTGGTGCTGCTCTCGAGTGAGCTGGGAACACAAAGCCGCAGCTTTGAAGCAAGCCGCCGACCCACTAACCCCCATCAAAATGTGCGCCATTACGCTTTCTCCTTTTGGTAGCCCAAGATTTTCTCAACCTCTGCTTCCATGCGTTCAAAATCATCGTTGACAACTTGATGCATATAATCTTTGGCCGAATCGATTTCTTGCTCTGCAACTTCCAAACGTTGTGTCATTTGCTCTTCCGTTTCCGTGCCACGAGCTCGTAGCCGCTCCTCTAACACCTCCATCGACGGCGGCAACAAGAAGATAGTTATCAGTGGCAAGCCACTCTCTTGCAATTGTTTAACCCCCTGCACATCGATTTCCAAAATCACATCGTGACCGCGGGCAAGGCAAGCTTCTACTTCTGAGCGCAAGGTACCGTAATACCGGCCATGCACTTGCGCCCATTCCAAAAACGCACCTTCTTCAATCCACTGCAAGAACTGTTGTTCTGGCACAAAGTGGTAATCGCGCCCATCGACTTCGCCAGCTCGTGGCTTGCGCGTGGTAGCACTCACCGAAAACTCCACTTCGGGGCGACGCACCAAACGATTCCATAGAGTGGACTTGCCAGAGGCCGTCGGCCCCGAAATCACCACCAAACGACCTTTAGGCAACATTGGCCAACTGCTCCTTCATTTGCTGCACCACCGTTTTCATGGCGATAACCAGCTCCGCCATCCGTTGGTCGGCTGATTTATTTCCCATGGTGGTTACCTCGCGATGACATTCTTGGACTACGAACTCAAGCTCGCGACCAACAAAGCCCCCTTTTTCCATCAGCTCAAAGTAGCGATCCAGGTGCATTTCCAAGCGCGCAACTTCCTCTTGCACGTCTGCACGCTCCGCCAACAACACCAGTTCTCGGCTGAGGTCGATGGGCTCGATTTCAGCAACCGACTCCAGCGCCTTCGCCACCCGTTCCCGCAATCGCTGTGCCGCTAACTTTTTGGCCTGCGGAATGCGCCGTACCACCTTGTTGCGCAAAGTTTTCAACTGTTTGCCCAAACGCTGTAACTCGCGCTGCAGGCGCGCGCCTTCCTTGTATTGGGCCTCAAGCAAGGCTTCCACAGCTTCTTCGGCAGCCGCCAAAATTACTTGTTGCACGCCTTTGGTTACGGCCGCAGACTCTTCCATGCTTTGCTGCGCTCCCGGCAAAGAGAGAAGCTCGGCCATCGATGGCTGCGAAGGGGACAGCCCCAACTCTTTTTCTGCCTGCTTCCAAGCAGCAAGATAGCGTTTTAAGGTTTGGATGTTTAACGAAGGAGCGGTCGCCTCCATCACCTGCACACGCACCACGCCCTGCACACTGCCTCGCTCCAATCGTCGGCGCAACAGAGCCTCTAGTTTTGGCTCCACCTCGATGCGTTCATGCGGCAAACGAAACTTCATATGTAAACCCTTGCCGTTCACCGACCGCAACTCTACTGCCGCCGCAGCATAGCGGTTTTCACTTTGACCCCGGCCATAGCCGGTCATGCTGAGCAAGCTCACAGCTCTGGCCGACTCCCCGGCTTCACCGCAGGGCCGACATGGCTATCGACACACAGCGGGCAATCCCCGGCTTCCCATGAAGGCACTTCCAAATCCAAACACCGGAAATAAGGGATTTCCGCAAATGGATCGGATTTGCCACTGCGATTGACAATCGAAGCGGC
>JAJRZS010000084.1 GCA_024275135.1 Planctomycetota bacterium
ACCCAAAAACTGTTTGCGCGCAATCATTGGCAACTCGAAGACTTCGGTTTGTTTGAGTTGAACGAAGCTTTCGCCGCCCAAGTATTAGCCTGTTTGCAAGAGCTTCCCATTCCTCCTGATTTGCTCAATGTCAATGGCGGTGCCATTGCTTTAGGGCATCCGATTGGCTGTACGGGTGCCCGCATCGTGGTCACCCTGTTGCATGAAATGCGGCGACGCCAAGTCGATCGCGGTCTTGCCACCCTCTGCGTGAGTGGTGGCCTCGGCATCAGCGCCGGATTCCAACTTGTCTAAGATGAAAACTTCACTCTTCCTCTCTCTCTCTTTGATTTTGGCCGCCTGTGGGGGTACAGACGCTCCTGCCGCCAATTCCAGCAATGGGGCCAATTCCTCTGCGGCCAAAGAATGGTCCACCAAGTCGGATGCGCCTGCAGAAACTCCAGCCGATTTGCAGGCGGCGGATTTGCCGCCTGTCGAAAACACGCCATTGGCGCCGCGGATTGAGCCACAATACAAACCGGCACAAGAGCCCACCTACCATTTTGAGGGTGAAGCCATCACCGATTCCGAGTTGAAAGATTTCTACTTGGAAATGGATATTCAGATTGATGATGAGGACGTGGGCACCATGACCTTTGTGCTGTGGGGTGATCAAGCGCCCATTACCGTGCGCAATTTCTTACGCTACGCCGACGAGGGTTATTACAACGGCCGGGTGTTCCACCGCATTTTGCGTGATTTCATGGTGCAAGGGGGGAGTTCCAACAACTCTGCCAGTGGTCAAGGGCCGCACCCGATGATTAAGGGGGAGTTTTCCAAGGAAGATTCTCGCCGCCACCGCTATGGTGTTTTGTCGATGGCGCGCAGCCAGTCCCCAGATTCTGCTTCGAGTCAATTTTTTATCATTACTGATAGCAATTCACCTTCAGTGCATGGCCTCGATGGAAAATATGCAAGCTTCGGCATTCTTTACCACGGTGTGGATGTGCTTGAGCGCTTGGCTGATGTGCCCACGGTGCCGAACCCGATGACGGGGGAGCCTTCACAGCCTACGCAGCGTGCCATCATTAAAGAGTTGCGGGTTTTGCGTGGCACGCCCACTGTGGAGGCGGAAGAAATCGAGCGCCCTCCCGTCGATTTGCATGGTGAGCCGGAGCGCATTCGCATCCAACATGTGTTGATTTCCTTTGCTGGCACACGAACTACGGCGACTCGCAGCAAAGAAGAGGCGGAAACTTTGGCCAAGGATATTTTCGAACGGGCGAAAAAAGGCGAGGATTTTGCCTCCATGGTGATGGAATATTCTGATGACCCTGGTGGCAAAATGTCGAATCCTCCTGGCAGTTACTCTTTGTTGAACAAAGGGCAGTACCCGCCAGAGTTGTCGCCAGAACAAGATCAAGAACGGCAAAATCTGGAAAAAGAGCTTATGGCCCTGCAGGATTCTTTGAAGGCGGAAATTGGTGCGGGCACGAAAACCTTAGACGATGCTCGAAAAGAGTTCATGGCTTCTCCTGCTATGCAAAAGATTCAAACTTACTCCTGGACCCCACGTGAAAAAATGGTTCCAGCCTTTAGTCAAATTGGATTTGGCCTAAAAGTAGGCGAAGTTGGCTTGGCTGAATACGATCCTCAGAACAGCCCCTTCGGCTGGCACATCATTCTCCGTTACGAATAAACATGACATCCCTCACTCAACCTCAAGACCTCACCGACCAAGAATTGGAGAATGTCCTTTTGGACATGGAGGTTTCCGTAGGCGGCGAAAATGTAGGCACTATAACCTTGGAGTTTTGGCCTTCAATCGCTCCGCAAACCGTGCGCAATTTTCTTCGCTATGCTGCAGAAGGCTTTTACAACGGAAAAACATTTCACCGCGTTATTCCTGGCTTCATGATTCAGGGCGGCTGTCCTCAAGGCACCGGCACCGGCAGTGGGCCTTACGGCAATATTCCTGGAGAGTTCACCAACAATCCTGAGCACAGCCATAAGCGTGGAGTGATTTCCATGGCGCGCTCCCAAGATCCGAATTCGGCGAGCTGTCAGTTTTTCATCTGCCATGGGGCTGCTGAATTCTTAGACGGTCAATACGCTGCTTTCGGCAAAATGATTGAGGGGGATAGCGCGCTCGACAAGGTGGCGTCGGTTGCCACTGGTGGTGGTGGCGAAGGTTCCCGGCCTTTGTCCGATTGTCTCATCCAAAGCATGACTTTGCGTTCGAGGATTTAACATGGAACAGGAAGAAGCAGTAGCCTCTGCGGAGTCGGAAGACTACCGTTTTTTACAAGTAGAGGTGGATGAAGCGGGCATTGCCTGGCTAAGTATCCACCGCCCCAAGGCACTCAACGCACTCAATTCGGAGGTCATCGAAGAATTGCGCGACGCTTTCGTGGAATTGGTTTCCTATGAAGATGTGCGTGCCATTGTGTTGACCGGCTCGGGGGACAAAGCCTTTGTCGCTGGCGCCGACATTTCGGAGTTCGTGGGCATGCCCCCCCATGAAGCTCGCGCGCTTAGTCAAACTGGCCAGGAAGTCATGGCAACCATTGAGGCCAGCCCAGTACCCGTTGTGGCCATGATTCAGGGCTTTGCTCTTGGTGGGGGATTGGAGTTGGCGATGGCTTGCCACTTGCGCGTGGCCTCTACTGCTGCCAAGCTGGGTTTGCCGGAGGTGGGGTTGGGCCTCATTCCAGGCTTCGGTGGTACCCAACGCTTGTCGCGCTTGGCTTCTCCAGGTGTGGCTCGCGAATGGATCATGACTGGCGAGATGTACTCTGCAGAAGAGGCTTATCGTGTGGGTTTGGTTAACCGTGTGGTGGCGCCGGAAGAGCTACGTGACGCAACCGTGCAGTTGTTGAAGAGCGTCTTGAAGCGCGGACCGGTGGCCGTGGCCACAGCGTTGGACGTCATTCGTCGTGGCCTCGAAGTTGGCCAAACCGAAGGCGAAAACATTGAAGCCGATGCTTTTGGCATTTTGTTTGCCACCGAAGATCAAACCGAGGGCGCCAAGGCTTTCCTCGAAAAGCGTAAACCTGAATTCCAAGGGCGTTAAGCCCACCCTTCTTTCCCAAAACAACCCAACATCCCCATGACAAAGCAACTCGTCATCGTTGGTGGTGCGCGCACCGCTATGGCCGAATATGTCGGCACTCCAGGCTACGGCCTGTTCAAAAACGAAACCGCAACGGATTTGGGGGGCCATGCCATCAAGGCAGCCCTAGAGCGTTCAGGTGTTTCCCCACAACATGTGCATCATGTTGTGATGGGCAATGCCATGCAAACCTCGGCCGATGCGATTTATGGCGCCCGTCATGCCGGGTTAAAGGCTGGGTTAGCCAACGAAGTGCCCGCGTTAACCGTCAATCGCTTGTGTGGCTCAGGTATTCAATCGGTTATTGATGCGGCCTACATGATTTTGGCGGGGGATGCCGAAGTCGTGGTGGCTGGTGGCATGGAAAATATGTCGCAAGCTCCTCATGTGCTGCGCGGTGCGCGTGAAGGTTTTCGCCTTGGTGTTTCTCCTCAGCTGGAAGATTCCCTTTTCGAATCTTTGAAAGATCCTTATTGCGGGTTTTTCATGGCGCAGACGGCGGAAAATTTGGCTACCAAATACGGCATTACGCGGGAAGAGCAAGATGCTTATGCGCTGCGCAGTCACCAATTGGGTGCAGCTGCAGTAAAAGGTGGTCTTTTTGCTGACGAAATTGTTTCAGTTACGGTACGCCGCGGACGCAAGGAGGTGGTGGTCGATACCGATGACCACATTCGGCCCGAAACTACCCTGGAGGGGCTAAGCAAATTGCGACCTGCCTTTGGCAAAGAAGGCACCGTTACTGCTGGCAATGCTTCGGGCATCGTTGACGGTGCGGCTGCATTGGTGATAACTACGGAAGAGCGAGCCAATGCCGAAGGATGGAGCATTCGTGCACATATCCGCTCTTGGGCAACTGCCGGAGTGGAGC
>JAJRZS010000007.1 GCA_024275135.1 Planctomycetota bacterium
AAAGGACTACCAGATGGCGAAGAATTTGGTCGCGTAAATCGTGGACAGCGCGGCGACTATTGCCCAACACAAACAGCCGGCTCAAGGTGCGCAAAACTGCTCCGGCAAGGGCAACCAAAACAATCATGCCCCCACCCTTCAAGGCCAAACTGGCAAGATTGGATGCATCTACCCCAAAAGACTGGGGGTCGCTGGCCGCTTCTCGCAATACATCGACAGTACGTCCTAATAAAAACGGTACCGAAATCCGCAACACTACTGCGCCAATTAAAGCCGCAGCTCCAAACATATAATTCCGACGATAACGTCGGTATAAAGGCGCTATGCGATTTAACTCTTTAAGCGTCAAGCCTCCGCCCCAGCCGGAGTGGAAAGGAACATCCCTTTTTGATAGGCAGTAATCCAACCGGTGAAAGCCGAAGCCGCCACCGTCAAGGGACTAGCCAAATACAACTGACCAGGACCGCTGCGTCCAGCAAAGTTACGATTGATTGCGCTCACGGTGACTTGGTCTGGAGTTTCGGAAACCCCAGGACCACAACCAATACATGCACCGCATCCAGGTTCAATTAGAGTAACACCCACACGTTCAAACAAAGAAATCCAGCCTTGGCTGCGAGCATAGTCCTGCACGGATTTGGAGCCAAATTGGATGAAAAATTGCGTCCCTTCCGCCACCTTCAGCCCCGCCTCTTTGGCCTCGGCGCAAACAGCAGCATAGAAACGAAAATCTTCAATCTTGCCTGCGGTGCATGAGCCACCATAGGCAATGTCGATTTCCACTTTCTCTAAATTGGCAATTTCTTGACCGTAGGTCGGATCTCCCGGGGTGGCTACCCGCGGCTGAATCTCGCCCAAATCCAAAGTGTGGCGTCCTCCCGCATAAACTGCATCAGCATCGGGCTTGACGAAAGAGCGAGCAATTTCTGCAGCGGATTTTCCAGGTCGACGCTCAGCCAGCCATGCCGCAAGCTGCTCGTCACCTTCGCAAATCCCCGTACGAGCCGTGCACTCCGTAGCCATGTTGCAAAGAGTTGCTCGCTCATCCACAGACAAACTGGCCAAGCCGGGACCGCCGAATTCTATCGAACGATTGAGCGTATCTTCTGCTTTGGCATAGGTATCAAGGATATACAAAATCACATCCTTCGCCGTGCAGCCGGCAGGCAATTCGCCGACCAGGTCGAATCGAATCGATTCGGGAACTTTAACAAAGGTAAAGCCCGCATGAATCAAGGCGGCATACTCGGTAGCGCCGACACCATAAGTGAGTGCGTTCGAACCACCCCCCATACATGTATGGGAATCAGTAGCCTGAATGAAATCGCCAGGATCAATGATTTCCTCGCGTGCAATTTGGTGGCAAATCCCAGGGCTTACCCCATTTTGTGCGGAAAAATCACGCACACCGGTGTGTTGCTGAAAGACCTTTTGCAGATCGCGCAGGGTTTGAATCTGAGAGACAAAAGGAGCAAAACGAGCCACGCCATCCGCATAAAGCAGATGATCTTCAAATACCGCTAGTTTTTCTGGATTCTGTACTTGGTAATCATCGCCATATTCGGCACGCAAAAATTCGTGCACCTGGGCGGTGGTAAACTCATGGCTGTAGCCACCATCCACTTTTGCCAAAACCGCATCCCCAGGTTGCACATAGGCGCCCGCCGACCCCGGGTTAAGCATTTTGGCTGCAATCATTTTCTCCGCCATTGTCATGCTGCGTTGTGGGGTAGTGTTGGCCGGAAGTTGGATTGTACCCTCCGCGACCTTTTTGGAGAATGCAAACAAACCACCTTGCTCTAAAATAATACGGGTAACTGGATCGTAGCGCTCAGTGAACGCGGACAGCGGCAAAGATTGCCCAGCTTGCAATTGCTGCAACATCGCATGGTCGCCCATCAATTGCCCAAGATTGATGTTGTTGCGTTCATGGATTGGGGCAAAACTAGCAGCAAAGACATACCGAATACCACTCCAACGCTCGCATTGAGCTGCGGTTTCGCGGCTAGAGCCAGTGCCTTTACGAAATCCTGAAACGATGGCTTCAAAGTTACCGTCGGCAAGTGCGCGGGAACGAAAAACCCGTTCACCCTTTTCGTCGAGCAAACCGGCATAGGCATCCACCGCAATATCTTCTGGGCGGTGCCGAAAGCAAACCCAAGCTGGGGTCATGACGTCGGTGTTGATGTCGTCGAGCAAATCATCGACGCTCAAATCTTCCATGCGCAAATCCAAGCCCTCATAGAGCTGCTTACGCAACAAGTCCAAATCCTTGGTGAGGAAGAGGACGCGTTTTCCCGGGTTGAGCCGGATTTCGGATGGTGGCCAAGAGTCGCTCATCATGCTCCTTCGTTACCGGTATGTGCCGGAATCAAGAGCAAGATTGTACCAGCGCTAGGTCTTTCTGCTCATCCTACGAGGCGAGGAATGAAGCTGACCTCCAGCACCAAAATCAGCAAATTTCCCGCAGCATGCCATAGCACGGGAACCCAATAGCTTGAACTCTGGCAATAGCCCCAGGCGAGCAAAAAACCAGCAAAAAAATTGGCAGGGTTCCACGAGCCGTAGAGCAGATGGAGCAGGGAAAACAACGCTCCACTGGCAAAAATGATGAACAATTGTGGCCATTTTGTGGCCAGAGCGGTGCACAAAAACAAACGATAAACCCCTTCTTCCAATAATGGGGCGAGAATACAGGTGGGAAAAAGAAGCCACATTGCTTGTTCCAATTCCAATGCAGGAAAGCTGGTACCGACATAGCTAGGAGCCAACCAAGCGAGCCCAATCACCACGGATAGAAGCAACCCTCCCCACGCAAGCCCCTGTCTTAGCCAAAGGCCCCAACCACCCTGCGGGCGATGTTGGAACCAATGGCCCTGTGGATGTTTGCGCATCTGTTCTTCGAGGAAAACCAAGGCCACCATCGGCAACAGAGCACGCACCGAAGAAAAGGCTAGCCCCTGGTGCACCAGCCAGAAATCAACCCCTACACCGAGCAATGCACAAGCCGTCCAAACCCAGCCTTGAGTGGTTGAATAGAGGGAGCGCAAGTCAAGGCCGGGGGAGTTCCAACGGATGGGATGCACTCCAAGATTCTAACTGCGCCCCATCTTACGCAAAAAGGGGAGACCCACTTTGTAGGCCTCCCCTCAGCATCCCCCCCTAACGGGGAATCCTTTCCTCTATGGGCGTTTCACCAGAGGAGCTTCAATAAAAGAGTTTCCGCGGAATGCGCGGACCATGTCACCAGTCTCTGCACGCGGCCCATCAACACGACCAGTACCGTCATTCGGCAGGCCAAAGAGAGTCATCGTGAAGGTTGCAGTGCCAAAAGAATCGGCCACCGCGGAGCCAAGCACAAAGCCATTCACCGAGAAAAACACTAGCTGGCCGGGACCGATGTTTTTGACTTCCGCCTCAAAGGATTGATCCATGAGGCCATTGTCGGGAGATTCCTTGTATTTTGCCTTCAAGATAATGCCGCCGACGTTGGCATTGGCGTCCCAAATATGATCGCCGGGGTTAAAAAAAGCAGCCGTAGTTTGCGGAGCAGCAACGGCAAAAATGGCAGTGGTCGCCATCACCAGGAAAAGAGATTGGAGCAGCAAGTTCTTCATGATTTTCGATTGGGTGGGGGAGCCGAGTTGGCTTTCCCTTCACTGAGAGCAGCGAAGAAAAGGACTCGACTCCCCCACCTATTCATCAAAATCAAGAGATGACTTGAATTTCTGCACGCACATCCCAAGCGATGAAATTGCCACTACCATCGGCAATGCCTTCAATCTCAACACTTAACTCTTCCCCAGCACCCAAGCTCTGCAACAAGGCCGCCAAGTCCACCAAGGCCATGGCGTCTCCCTCGCCTCGCAAATGAGCAGTTGTATCAACTTGGAGAGTAACCGAACCACTTGGCACAGTAGAACCGCCAAAGCTGCGGTCAATTTGGTTCACGGTTACCGTAATGGTGGAAGCACCAAGGTCGACCGAAGTTAATAGCCCAGTCATCTCCCCAGGCTTCACCTTAATGTGGGAACTCATAATCGAAGCGTATAAGGGAGCGCCGTTTAAATCTCCGCGGACTTCACAACGAATACCATCCACCAAATCAGAAGCCAGAAGGGTTGGATTTGGCCCCGAATCGAGCACCAAAGTGGGGCCGGCAGCCAAACTTACTTCTACCGGCGCGGCTACTTGACCTTCCTGCACTGCTGGCTCGCTGGAATCCAAGGCAAACTCAAAAGAGGTGGGCAAACCAGCAACACTACTGATTGTTCCTTCATAGCACACTCCAGAGTTGTCGCCTCCCTGACTTCGGCCATCCCCAACTTCAATCGAGGTGGCGGCAAAAGGGCCTGGAGCAATGAAGGTAGCGAAGCGAACATCCACTTCCATACCAGGAACCAAAGTAGTGCCAACTAAGCCGGTGCCACTATTTGCCGCATGGTCGCCAATCAGGCGAGTACTGTTGTCAAAAGAAACCGTAATCGTCGCTGGATTCCCCAGTGCCACCAAAGCGGTGTCGACTGAGCTCGCCCCCTTTTCCGTCTCCTTAATAAATAGCTCAAAGATTCCGGCACCGGTATCGATGGATTGAATTTCGCCTTCAATCTCGATGCGATCGGAGCCACCTAGTCCACCACCATCTTCCATAATCACTCGAGTGGCGCGAAAAACGCCAGAAGTTTGCATGCTTCCACTCACCTGCACAGTATGCCCCATACGCATGTCATTCAAAAATCCCATCGCCGTTCCCATGACTCGGCCATCTTCCTGCACCATGTAATCCCCATCGGCCACTTGAATTTCAAGCAAGCCAAAATCCTGCGTTGGGGCGCGATCATCAATGATGTGAGCTAAAAATCGGCCAGTTAGCGGGGTTGTACTTACGATTTCGGCTCGAAACTCATCAAAGCTAGTTGCATTTTGCACCATAGCGTTGAACACTAAATTGAATAACAAACCTCCGGGGTTGGAAGGATCTGCCACAAAAGAACGACTCAAGTTGATATCGACGCTGCAAGGAACGTAACCATTGCCGGCAAAGACTAGCGGGGCGCCACCAAAATCGGTGAAGTAAGCCGTACCAGTTGGAGTATTGAGCTGAACCGCGACCGGAACGCCTGCCAGATCCTTGGCACTGACAGCATTGACGACCAGCTCTACCCGATCGTAGGTACCAGCAGGCACTTGTGAAGTCAGCGCTAACAAAGCCTGCTTGGTGCTGAGGCCTAAGAACTCAAAAGAGCGTGGCGCTGGCAATAGGTTCGCTGTTGCACCTCCTCCCTGGGCCACCAACTTAAGGCTACTAATCGTCACCATGGCAGTGGAAAGCGTGTCCGCTGGGGCATCGCCAACGGTGAAACCTATACTGTCTGGAGCGGTTATGGGCGTGGTCGTACCGCCTCCACCGCCTCCGCAGGCAGCAAGAGTGAACGTGCCAAGGATGGCAAAAAGCAGGAGCGAGCGGGGAGAAAAATGCATGTTTTTACTATTATCGGGCTATGGATGCTGTTCTTAAATGAGAGGCGTAAAGGCTTCTCCAAGTTCCCTAGGAATCCCCTAATTCTTTTGCCAACCAAGCCTTGGCGAAGGCCCAATCACGATCAGCGGTGGAATGGCCGATTCCTAAGGTTTCTGCTGCCTCCAAGATGCTGAGCCCACCAAAGAAACGCAGTTCGACCAGTCGGGCTTTGCGCGAATCTTTTTCCGCCAAACGACGGAGAGCATCATCCAAATCTAGGATTTCCTCCTGGCGCCAAACCCCGACATGCTGCAAATCGGCCTGGGTCTGAAATACAGGATTTTCACCTCTTTTTTTCGCCAACCTTTGCCGCGCATAATCCACCAACAAACGCCGCATTGCACGTGCCGCCAGGCGAAAAAAGTGAGCCTTGCCGTCAATGCTTTGCCCGTCCAGCTTCACCAACCGCATATAAGCTTCATGCACCAAGGCCGTTGCTTGAAGGGTATGCCCCTTGCGCTCCTGTCGCAGATAGGATTGCGCTAATCCTCTCAAATCCTGATATATCAACGGGAACAAGGCGTCTGCGGCAGACTCATCTCCCGCACTTAGATTTTGCAATAGTCGCGTGGCCTCCCCTGGTGGCGGCGTGGTCATGCCGAAAGTCTACGAAATTTGGGGGAGTCGCGAACCTTTTTCCGCCATACTGGATGAGAATACTTGTGATGACATTTTCCTCTCCTCTTGCAAGACTGCTCCCCCTGGGGCTGTGGGCGCTTTGCTGTCCCTCGGCGATAGCTCAAAGCCCGAACGATCCGGGCCTCCTTGATGCTGTGATCCAACATTATTTGGGCCAACCCTGGCGCCTACCCTCTAGCCACCAAGTCACCATCGACTCAGAGCAAATCAACATTGTCGGCAAAGTCAAAAAAAAGCGAGCGGACCAAGATCGAAGCGCCACCGGCCAGCCTATCACCAACACCAACGACCCAAGCCGGGATTTGCGTGATGGGCTTAATTCCTTAGAGAATGCCGCCGCAAATAACGATGCGGTGGGCATGCATGCTGCTGCCCTTGAGTTAGAATCAATTTTGCTGGGAACTACCCAAGGTCGGATTTATGACGGATTTGCCATGCTTAACTTCAACCGGGGCGCTTGGCTTCCCGATCAAGTTCCTGGGGAATATAAAGCTAAACGCTTGGAGGATCGGGGACGTCGTCGTCCGGGGCTGGATGGCAGAAACCGTATCGTCTGGGAAGCGGATGTACACCTTCTTTACTACGACGAAGACGTCGACAGTGACACCTTTTTCCTGATTGCTCCCGCCAACGCGGATTTTCGTGATACAGTGCAACTGAATTACACCATCTATTCCACAGGTACAGAAAGTTTTTCTCCAGCTACACTTCTGCGCGACCTTGCCCCCTTTGGCGAAGGCCTACTCCCATCGAAAGGGTTTGATGCGGCTTGGGTACCGTTGGGTGGCAACGAAACCACCCGCATTTCTATCGACCACGGCTCTCTTGGGAATTTGCGCGGGATTCAGTTATGGGGATGGTACGCCCAACCTGACCGAAGCGCATTTGTCGAACTTGTGCGCGAAGAGATTAACCCCCAGGGCATCACCCAGCTTGAGGTCCGCGGCCAGACCATGATGGAGGCACTGCGGGAATTAAACCTTGATTCTATTGGTTCAGCCTCTCCTGAAAAGAAAATTCTTGAGGTAGTCAACCAAGTCCTTGCTGGCGCCACCTCAAACCAAGTTCTCGATATGTTGCAATTGCCATCCGTAGCCCCCCTTGGCACTGCTGATGACTGGTTCAAGGTATTGGCCAATAAAGATTTGTTCCCAATTGAAGCACTTCAGCTTCTTGCCGCTGAAGGTATCGATCCAGAGCAACCTGGCCCCCTACGACTTGGCCCCTACGACGCAATTCTGGTTTACGTTAATCACGAAATCTACATGACTTCGTTGGACACAGAGGGTCACGATGCGGTTACTGGCCTGCCTATTCCCCTGACTGGCGACGACCAGGGAGCCAGCTGGATGCTCAAAGTTTTCAACCTCGACAACACCACGCATTTTTTGCAAAGCCGAGACTATGGCCCTGCCTTGCACGACGACATCGCCACTTGTCGCTTTGCTCCTGCTGGTGG
>JAJRZS010000085.1 GCA_024275135.1 Planctomycetota bacterium
CCCTCGTTGCGGAAAAGGCGATTGCCTTGGCTGCCTGGATTCCAACCGCAAACAAACAGATCTAAGTCGCCATCGAGATCGTAATCACCAAAGCAGCAACCAAAACCATCGGCAACTCCAACGGATGCGGTGGCCACGCCGGCAGCAACGGCTACATTTTGAAATGAACTATCGCCCAGGTTGCGATAAAGTCGGTTAGCGCCTGGGCGGGGAATCGTGCCCAAGTCGCCGAAGCTGGTGATGTAGATATCGAGCAAACCATCCTTGTCGTAATCTCCTAAGGTGCAGCCAACTCCAAGGTACAGTGAGTAGCCGTCCACAATGGTAGGAACTACCTCGACAAAGGTGCCATCCACTTTGCCGTAATAGATGCGATCCGGGTATACCCCCATGGAGGGGATGAAAATATCCATAATGCCGTCGTTGTTGAGATCGCCGACGGAGCCTCCGCCATTCATCGCCTGCGCCGGATGGCTGGGAGAATTGAGGAGCACGGCATCCAATCCAACCGAAGAGCTGATTTCCCTAAATTGAAATTGTTGTGCAAACAGGGAGTGGGTGAGAAGAAGGAGAGAAGGAAGGAAAGCAATCATCAATCTAGAGGTGCTGGGGGTGTTTTTTTAGCCATTGATAAGTTACGCGAAGAAGAAGATTTTTGGTAGCTAGAATCCCTTGTTCTTCCTCTAGCTGCTCTCCTTCGTACTCTACGCCAATCCAGCGGCGATAGCCGGATTGTAAAACAATCTCCAACATGCGGGTGTAATCGATATCGACCTCCCAGCCAGAATCATCGAAGCGTTGGGATTTTGCACTTACCGCCTTGGCAAAGGGCATCATCTCCTCAACTCCCCGATATCTGTCATACCATTTACCGTCTCCGAGATGGAAATTGCCGAAATCTGGCAGAGTGCCACTAAGGGGATGGTCGACTTCTCGAATTACCGAGGCCAGCCAGGCTCCATTGGAGGAGAGGCCGCCGTGGTTTTCTACCAACACATGGAGTCCGAATTCCGTAGCACAATCGCATAGTTGGCGGAGTCCATCCGCAACCAGTCGGCGTTGTTCCTCCGGTGTGCCGGCACTATGGGCATTGACGCGAATGGAATGGCAACCCAGGAAGTGGGCGGCCTCCAACCATTTACGATGATTGTCTACCGCCTGAAGGCGGGCTTGCGGATTGGGATCTCCCAAAGCGCCTTCCCCATCGCACATGATTAAAAGGCTTTGGACCTGTTGCTGTTGGCAACGCCTTCTCAATTCCGCAAGATAACCAAAATCCTTGGCGTATTCGCGGAAGAACTGATTGACATATTCCACCCCATCAAAACCAAGAGCTCTTGCTATTGCTGGAAACTCCAAATTGGACATCCGGCCGCTTTGCAAGCTGCGGTGCAGGGACCATTCAGCAAGAGAAATACGGAAAGGCAGGTCGGGGGCTGGGGGAGGGAGGAAAGATCGGGGCCAGGAGGCCCAACGGAAGTAAGGCACAAGTCCAAGGCTTGCCAGAAATCGTCTCCGCGACAAAACTGCCATAAAGGGAGTTTAGCAGGGCAAAGAGAGTTTCCGATAGGTGGACAAAAACAAAAAAAAGGCCGCCGGGGAGGGTCTCGTCCGAATCGACGCCAACCCCCACGGTGTCGACGATCCAGCCGTTCTCTCCCCGACGAGCCGGGAAAACTTTCCTGTATCTGAGTTTCCCAGCTTGGTGGGGCTCTAGCTTAGTGTACAACGAAAAGGAACGGTTTCAGGAATTTTCTGATTTCCCGACGAAAGGGCTAGGCGCTCTCTCGGAAGTGCAGAAGGATACGGTCGCGGAGCTCTTTTGGCATCCTTCCTTGGCCAATTTCTTGGCAAACATCCACCGTGCAGTCCAAAGTGGTGAACAATGTTTCACAACGCTGGCAGACGATGGCATCTAGCTGGGGGCAGGAGCGTTCTCCGCGGTCGAGCGCATCCTGTTTGAGGCGCAAGAGATCCATGCAAACCTGCATGGGGTAAGCTGCTGGAGGTACCTTTTTCTTGGGCAAAACAACATCTAGGGCTTGTCTTAGCTTGAGGCGAGCCCGATGCACGCGGGTTTTGACGGTGGCTTCTTTCAAATCCGTGATTTCCGCTACTTCTTTCACCGATAGTCCCAAAATGTCCTTCAGGATGAGGGGCACGCGGAAATCGACCGGCAGGCTCACGATGGCTTCCTCAATGCGCTCTTTGCCTTCCCGGCGTATCTGCTCATCCAGTGGAGATTTCCCATTAGGATCGAGAAAGCCAAGATTGGCTTCGCCGAAGGGGAGCAAATCGTCCAGAGACTGCATGCGCTTGGGTTGGCCGACGCGGCGCCTGTGCATCCGCTGGCAAGTGCGGGCGGCGATGGTGTAGAGCCATGTTTTGACGTTGGAGCGGCCCTCAAATTGATCCCAGGCCCGATAGGCTTGGAGAAACGTTTCCTGCACCAAATCCTCGGCCTCATGAGGATCCGAGCACATTCTACGGCCCAAGCTGTACACCATGCCCCCATGCTCTTCGAGGAGCTGGGGGATAACCTGGTCGCGATCAGAATTGGATTTCATTGGGGGGTCGGCCCATTTTCGGGGCTTTGCGGTAGCCGTGCAAGGAAAAACCGCCGTCACCCTGTGGCGACGGCGGCTGCATTTCCCAACGGTTAGGAAGGATCTTCCGCACTAAGGATTTTTTCTACCACTTCCATGGCGTCGGCTTCCAAACCACCCAAATCCTTCGCGCGCTGGGCCCAGGTTTTGGCCTCCTTGGGCCGCTCCAGGTAGTTGTCGCAGAAGTAGGCCGAATTCACCCACAACATGGCCACCAATTCTTTGTTGTGCACCTTGCCGGTGGCATACAAGGCTTCGGTTTGCACAAGGAAATCGGACAAATCTTCGATTTGGCGCAGGGTGTTCATGGCATTGGCAACCACATGCTCCATAAGGCCAAATTCATTTTTGGCATCCACCGCTTTGGCCATACCGAGATCCGCTTCATTAGCCAAGCCCGATTCCAACAGAGTTTGCAGGAATCCGATTTTGAGACCTTCCTTGTTCTCAGGGTCGAGTTCAAAACCCTTGCGCACCATATTGGCCAGAATTTCTCCACCAGGGCCTCCTTCGAGGTTTTTCAAAGTGTCAGCGGCTTTCTTGACCACCTCCATCTCGTTTTCTGCGGTGTCGAATTCGCTTTGCAAAGATTTAATCTTGGCCAGTGCGGCCTTGCCGTCTTTGCGCTGGCGTTGCACATCGGCGAGGTAATCCTCGGGCGAGGCCCCTGTATAACCAGTGCGGCCAAACACTTCTCCATCTGGAGTCATGAGCAATACGGTGGGAAATCCTTCCACGCCATATTGCTGCATTAGCTCTTCGTTCCGGGCAGGATTGGGTACGGCAGCTTTGGCATCTTCCCCGCGGGGGAAGTCCAAGGAAACCAGCACATAATCGTCGGTGACGTGAGCGGAAAAAGCCTCTTTTTCATACACCTCTTCACGGAGGCGCACACAGTACGGTCACCAGTCGGAGCCGGTGAAGTCGACCAACAGGTCTTTGTTTTGGGCTTTGGCGACTTCGACGGCTTTGTCGAAATCGTGGTACCACGCGGAATCATGTTCCTGCGCGGTCGCGGTGGAAAAGCCTGCAAGCAGCAGGCCGACAGCGAGTAGATGTTTCATGTTCTTCAGGAATGGCCGATGGGCCGTCCTCATTCTATAGAAATGTTGGAACAGAGGTTTCCCTGGAAAAGGAATTAAAAGGGAAAAGGGCCCCAAACAGTGTTTGAGGCCCAGGAGAACCAAGAAATTTGGTTAGAGGACGACCGGATTGCTCTTTTGGCAGGAAGTCATGTCCACCACTTGCACCGTCAAGCCGCAGACCGCTCCAGGAATGGAGGGAGATAGGTTGAGGTTGCCCGAAGTGTCGGCGTTAAAGAATCCAGCCAAAGTCGGTGAGCTGATGTCGAGGACAACCCCGGCACATCCGGTGGAAGGAATGGTGAAACTGCCGGCCGGGCCGTAAGCAATGGCGAGGGTTCCACTAGGGGTTGCTCCCGTCACGCTCATGGTCATGGCGCCAGGGCAAGTACCGGTGAAGGTCAAGACCAGGCCGCCATTGCCCAGATCTAACTCGGAGATTGTGTCGGAGTTCCAGGCCGAATGCCAGATGTTGCCGCTGCTGCTATCGCTAACACCTTGGGGATCGTTGGAGCTGGTGGAGTTGGCTGGGAAGGAGCGGACCAAGGCCCCGGTGCCGGCATCGACGACAAAGATGGCTACTTGATCGCGCCCACCGACGATGACTTGGTCGTTGGTCGCATCGTAAGCCGCACCAGCGGTGCGAGTGCAACCCAGGGCAGCCATGTTCCAAGTGGTGATGACGGAGCCGCTTATCGGATCGATGGAGGAGAGCGTGTCTGTTACCCAATCGGAGATCCAGTAGACATCACGGCTGGGGTCGTAAGCAGCACCCACGGGACCTGCGGAAGGGGATGACCAAGAACTGACCAAGGCTCCCGACGAAGCATCGAAGGTTTGGATGATATCAGCGACCGGGTCGGTGATAATGTAGAGCCCACGCCCTGGGTCGTAACCTAGGCCCGATCCGTATGAGTTAGAAATGGGTACCGAGCCAAGCGAGGATCCCGTCGTTTCGTCGGCAAGATAGATGAGGCCGAGTCCATCGTAAAAGCTGGTGAGCATGAGGGTGCTACCGTTGCGGGCGACTCCGTTGTTCGGATTGAAGCCGGCATTGATGGTGTTCAGCACCTGGCCTGCGGCGGCGGGGGACAAGGCCGGTTGAAGCAAATTGCCAGCCTGGTCGTAGGGAGATTGAATGCCGAATTGGGCAAAGCTGAGCAGGAGGGGTAAAAGCATGACAGGACGAGGGGTTTACAGATGAATGAACAGGTGTTTTCAGTATAGCAGGAATTTTTTTTTATGCTTCTCCCGATGCATTTTCTCTGGCAACGAGGGCGGACCCGGGCTTCATCTTCACCTTGAAGACCATAAGCTGTCCAATCGAAAAGAAAAAGAGAAAAAGCCCCCAAGAACGGGTCTTGGAGGCTTTGGTTTGGCTCCCCGAACAGGACTTGAACCTGTGACAAGCTGATTAACAGTCAGCTGCTCTACCAACTGAGCTATCGGGGATTATGAGCGGCGAAGTATAGCCTCCCCAACGGCTGCTGACTACCCTTGGGGGGCGGTTAGCATAAACGGGATGGTGCATTTGCGTGTGGTGTTGGTGGAACCTCAAATTCCAGCGAACTTAGGCTTTTTGGCCCGGGTTTTAGAAAACTTTGGGGTAGAGGATTGGGTTGCGGTGGGTGGGTGCCCGGTGGCAGGCACCGAAGCCGAAAAAACGGGGGCGCCGGCGCTGGCGCGGCTGCAGAGTTTGAAGCGGGCGGATTCCCTGCAGGAAGCTTTAGACGACTCGGTGGGGGCCATCGGTTTTACCGCTCGGGGAGGCCATCGCCGACATCCAGATTCTGTAGAGGAGGTCTTTGCCAACATGCGCGGAATCGAGGGCTCGGACCAAGTTTTGGCTTTGGTATTTGGACGGGAGGATCGAGGTTTGGAAAATGCGGAATGCGCTCTTTGTTCTCAACTGGCGACGATTCCTACCGTTGGCTTGTCCAGTCTGAATCTTTCCCATGCTGTGGCGGTGGTTCTATATGAATGGAGCAGAAATCATGTGGCCCTGGACCAACATAGTTTGCCCGCCCAATGGTCGACTTTGGAAGAGAGGCAACGCGCCATGGAACGAGCACATAGGGTGTTAGAGCAAGTCGCTTTTCCCTATCAACAACACCAACTGATGGGGACTTTGCAAAGATTCGCCGCGCAGCCGATGGAAAGCCGGGATTTGCGTATGCTGAACCGAATCCTGCGCCATGCAGAATTTCTGCTCAGTCAGTCTTAGACTTTACGGACTCGGTTGTTTGCTCTGCTGGCAAGAAGGTTTGCAAAAGGATTTGAATATCATCCCGCTGAGCGTGCTCCGGTAGCACCGCGGTAACCCCTGAGCGGGTCAGTGTTTCCGGTGTGAGGCAAGTGGCCAAGGGGGCGGTGAGCAAAACCACAGGGCGATGGCGCAACGGCATGCACAGGGCTGCGCAGAGATTCATGCCGCAAATACCGCCAAATTGTCCGTCGACGAGGAGCAAATCAATAGGCCGACCGCGCAGGTCTTCTCGTCTTAAAACGGCGGCTGCGCCACTGGCGCAGTGAACTTCGCGACAGGCCACTCCCAATTGGCGCAGATAACCCTCCAAGCGATGGGCCTGCACCCCGTTTTGACTGAGCAAAAGGGCCCGTGTTGCAGGTTCGGAATCGGATTCCGCCTCGGAAGACTGGGGGAGAGCATCAAAGTCCATCGCGCACAGGCATTATCGGCGCGAGGCAGAGCTTGGCTTTAGAAAATCGGCGAAATGGAGCCTCAGCCCTGGAAGCTCGCTTGGGGCTGGGCGGCGTAGCCAAGCAAAACCCCCAAGCGCTCCCGCATGCGACTGCGCTCGACAATGAGGTCGACTTGGCCTTTGGCGAGAAGGAATTCGGAGCGTTGAAAGCCTTCAGGCAAATCTTGGCGAATGGTGTTTTGGATGACACGGGGGCCAGCAAAGCCAATCAACGCATTGGGTTCGGCGACGGTGAGATCGCAAACACTGGCGAAGCTGGCCGTTACCCCACCGGTGGTGGGATTGGTCATGACCGAAATGGAAAAACCTCCGCCATCACGAAAATGCTTCAATGCACCACAGGTTTTCGCCATCTGCATCAAGGAGATGGCGCCTTCATGCATGCGTGCGCCACCGGAGGCTGAAAAGAGGATGACGGGAACTTGGCGCTCGCCTGCAAGTTCGACAGCCCGCGTGACTTTTTCGCCGACGATTTCTCCCATGGAACCGCCCATGAAGGTGAAATCTAAAACGGCAAGCACAACTTCATGTCCGGCGATGCGACAAGAACCAGCCAGGCAGGCGTCCGCATTGCCGGTTTTTTCCTGAGCTTTGGCAATCTTGTCGGCATAGGGGATTTTGTCGATGAAGCCGAGACGATCGCTTGGTTGGAGCTCGGTAAACTTTTCAACGAAGGTGCCCGGGTCGGCGGTGATTTCGATGCGTTTGCGCGCCGAAATGGTGTTGTGGAAGGTGCACTCGGGGCAGACGAAGAGGTTTTGCTCCAGCTCCTTGGCGTAAATCATTTTGCCGCAGGAGGGGCACTTACTCCAGAGCCCGCCGGGCATGTCCTTCTTCTTGCGCAGACGAAAAGCCATGCTCCTATTCTAACCTGGGCGAAGATTCGGCATCGGCTCCGTTTTTCCAGCCAGGAGATGCGGCCTGGCGAAGCTGAGCGAGTGCCGAAGTCATGGATTTGGCGCGATAAAGGTAGGTGCCGGCGACAAACACGTTGGCTCCGGCCTCGGCGCAGGGCTCAGCGGTTTCGTGATTTAGGCCGCCGTCCACCTGTAAATCCCCGCGAAAGCCCCAGGAACGCAAGCGCTCCAGCTTGGGGAGGACTTCTGGCATAAAGCTCTGGCCGCCAAAGCCAGCATGCACCGACATCACCAACACCATATCGAGTTGATCGAGATAGGGGCGGAGGACTTCGGCTTCGCAGGGCGGATTTAAGGCCACGCCGACCGCACATCCCGTGGCCAAGAATTGCTCGAGGGTGGCTTCAAAATGGGATTGGGCGGCTTCATAGTGAAAACTGAGGATGTCGGCGCCGGCGTCTGCGTAGCGTTGGGCCCAGGCCCCCGGCTCTTCAATCATCAGGTGGACATCGAGGGGTAGCCGACTTTGGGCTTTGGCCGCTTCCACCACGGGAATTCCAATGGAGAGGTTGGGGACGAAATGCCCGTCCATCACGTCCACATGATGCCAATCGGCGCCAGCGGCTTCGGCGCGTTGCATTTCTTCGCCAAGACGGGCGAAATCGCAGGCCAAAATAGAAGGGGCAATGCGGACTGTGGGCCTCATGAAGCCAGTCTAGCCATTGCAGAGGGTGTCGGGTAGGCTGGAAATATGAACATCCAGATCCCGCCCCTGCTGCAAGAATATATGCAGTTTTTTGACCAAAATCCTTTGCTGGCCGTTTTGCTTGGGCTTTTGGTGGTGGTGATTGCCGTGGCGCTGATGCGGGTTGCCCTGCGGATGTTTCTCTTCTTTTTGTTGTTGTTGGTTTTATTGCTTCTGGCTTCCTACTTTTTTGTTGGCGAGGAACCGACCAATGATGCCTTGCGGCGCAGCGCACAAGATGCCGGGCAAAAGGTCGAGCAGGTGTTGGAAAAAGGAAAGCAAGCCATCGAGAAACGGCTTCCTGTCGAGGATAACAGGTAAATTTACCTGATTTTTTGGCTGACAACGAAGTTTTGGGGGAAATTGTGATATCACTTTGATATCCTTCTCGTAGGTGGAAGCATGATCAAGGAAAAAACTCTTCAGCCTAAATCAGGACTTTTTGTCCTGCTCGTGATCTTGCCGGCTCTACTCGCAGTCGGTCTTTTCAGCCTGGTGACGGGGGTGCGAGCCTCCGGCACGAGTGCAA
>JAJRZS010000086.1 GCA_024275135.1 Planctomycetota bacterium
CATATCCGCGCGACTTGCAAAGGAACTCGTCCTGTGGAGGTGATTCTCCCGCAAGGCATCGAGGTCCGTGTGCAAATTGTTTCCGACAGCATGGCCAAGCAGGGCCGGTTTCATCGGTATATACCCTCGGTCGGCTCCTTTTATGCTTCGATTCGCCTACTCGATATTCGCAAAGACAGGGGCCAACGCAGCAGAACTTTTACGCAACAGAATCCCCCCTTTGGGGTGATTTGTGATCAACATGGCGTCCAGGAATTTCGCTTGCCCCTTGATTTAGAAGAGGTGCAGCGTTGACTCGGCGAAATACCCTAATCTAGTTGCCCCCGCAATTGGTGCTGAATTGCTTGCGCGGTGCGTGCCGGTACACCAGCATCCTCTGCAAATTCTGGCCAAGCCTGCACTGCCGCTTTTACCTCATGATAAATTTCCATCGCGCGCCCACGTTTTAGAGACACGGTTTGCGCGCAGGCCTCCAAGTCGTGGCAACAAAAGCCATCCAGCTTGCCGTTGATGCTCATTTGGTGTTGGTTTGTCCAAATACCTTCCGGGTTGTAGCTGAAGGTTTCGTCAAAGGCTGGGGAGAGAAACCAATGCCCCTGCTTGTCCATAAGGAAAGCAATATTTTTGGTGTGATCATCTTGGTTGCGTGCCAAAACATGGAACACCATGCGTCGGAACTGTTCCTCCACTTCCTCCATCGACATGCCCAGTTCGCGCATAATCAACATGGCCTGCTCGTAACTATGCGCACCGGCTTGTTGGAAATCGAAATGACCGACGGCGCAAAGGGATTGCATATGCAGTTTCTGTCCCTCGGCGGTGCGGTCGAAACGCTTGGTCATGAAATGATGACGTCCTCCTTCTGCCAGGATGCGACATGGACTCATTTGGATGCCGGCTGCTACTGCCATGTGATGGTAGGCGTATTCCACCAAGCCATATCCACGGGCGGGTTCCAAGCTGGTTTCTCCAGGAATGGAGACGCCATCAAACTTCAATACCCAGCTTTCAAAGCCGGGGGCCAGGGCGGTGTCGCCCGCGCGCACTTCTTCGGTTTGCGGGTTCCAGGCAATTACGGCTTTGGCCCGTGCGCCACCCGCAGAAGTGCCCACGCGCAGAATATGCTCGATGCCTTCGGTGGTGGAGTTGGCGGCCAAGGAAGTGCGAAAGGAAGTACGGTCTTGTAATACGCGGTTGGCCAATGCAACTAGAGCTGCCAGATCGAGGCTTTCGCGGGGGGAGGGCGCGGTGGTGTGGGCGGGGCGAAACTCCAAAGCTCCCATGCCGCGGCTGCCGGTGTAGCAAAGGCGCTCGACCGGATGCAGGCTGTTGGCGGGGCGTCCTTGGGAGGCAAGCCAGGCATCAATGACGGCATTGCCAAAGCGATCGGGGAGGACGTCGGCCAGCATGCCGGGAAGGCCGTGGAAGCTGGCATGGGATAAGCCCGGGAACGAGAAAATGCCTGGGCCTAAGGGCATGTGGATTGGGGCCAGTTGGATGCCACTCTGCTGGAACTCGGGAGTGTATTCAAAAAAACCAAGTTGTCGTTCTTGGTCCCAGCGTACCGCACCAATTTGGCGGCCCCACAAATGCACACTGGCTACGTTCATGATTCATCCCCCCATTTCCATGGTTGCTTGCTGGAGCTTTTTTGGGGCGTACTCTGTCGTGATGCGCGGCGGCGAGGTTTGCCATGCATGGCCAACGCATCGAGAGGGCTTTGGCCGCTTTGGGGGATGAGGGCATCCAGGTTGTCGAGAAGGCCAAGGGCGCGCAAAACCCGAATCAGGGCGGACAATTGGGTGGAGCCGCCAGCTTCCAAACGCTTCAGAGTGCTCAGGGAAATGCCAGCTTCGGTGGCCAGGCGGGCCTGGCTCCAGTTGCGATTCAGCCGTTCCTGAGCCAGGCGACTGCCGAGTTCTGTGAGCACCGAAGCATCGTCTCCCCACAGTCCGTTAGCGGTTGGTATTTGAGCCATTAAAGGTATTATCGGCCGATAATAGCTCAAAAAGCAACCATAAAAACGGAAAAAAGCTCCCTCGCTCTGCCAAGCACCGCCATTTTCCTGCCTCAGCTAAGATGCTTGCATGGAGGACAAAAAAAGAAAGGCAGGTTCTGCAACCTTGGGTCCTCCCAGTCAGGTAGAGGTGGGCATGGAGGGCCTGCTGCCTGAAGAAATTCCTGCGCTGCGCGTCTTCCTGCGCCGCCTGGTGATTGGCTGCCCCTTCCTTGAAGTCGAGGATTTGCTTCAACAATCCATGCAACGTGCCCTGCAATACCAACATCGATTCGACAGCAGCCGCCCGCTGGGGCCCTGGTTGCAGCAGTTGGCCTTTCGAGTTTTTTTGGACGCCCGGGCCCAAGCCTTGCAGCAACCCTCTTCGATGAATCGGTTGACAGAAGAAGTCGAGGATCTCGCACCCGCGTCCAGCTCCCCGTTGCGTTCTGAGTTAGAAAGCTGGCTGCAAGCCATGCCTCAGCCGCAAGGGGAAGTCTTAAGGCGCTTTTATCTGTTGGAACAAAGTATTGAACAGATTGCCGCAGATATGGAGTTGGCCTCGGGCACGGTGAAATCGCATTTGCACCGAGGGCGAAAGTATTGTGCCCAACATTTTGCGGCGGAGGCTTGGTTATGAATCTACTTTTGCAAAGAGCCCAAGAAATGCTGGACCAACGCTTGGATCCGCTTGCTGATGCCGATTTTTGCGCCCAACTGGAGAAAACCCCCGACCTTCTGTCGGAGATTATTCTTCTGCGCGCGACGGCGCTCACCCTGGAAGCCTTACCTTCTCCGCATTCAGCCGCGCAAACCGTCAACAAGTCATCGAAGTTGCGCTGGTTGCGTAGGGGTGCGGCGCTGGTTGTTGCTTCGGTTGGTATTTGGTGGGCGAGTTCCTACTCCAGTCCCACCGATTCTGCATCCGTGGACTTCGTTGTGCGTAACCAGGCTCCATCTTTCACCCCACCGCAGGTGCTTTGGCTTCATCACCAGGTGCAAACCAAAGCCCTCAACCCCTCTCCAGGCCAGCCCACCTTGGCTGCTCGTCTGTCCGTGACAAACTAAAAGCATTCCTCATGATTCTTTCTGCCCTTGTTTCCCTAGTTGCCAGCCTCCCGTTTGGATTTTCCTGTCCCCAGGCCACGCCGCCTTCCGCTGGAGAATCTGCGCAAGTGCATGAGCTTCATTTGCACGACATTGCAGACTTCATTGATCCGCGTGGTGCTCTACAAGAGAGCCTTGCCAAAACTATGTTACGCGCAACCCTAGTAGCCAGTCTTAACGATCCGGATGCACGCGAACAACTTTCTGGGGTGGATAGCATAGCCTTGAGTCTTCTGGGCCTTGCCCTTGACGAGGAAGAGGATGGGCATCAATTTGCCCAGGATTCGCTTAGCTTTCGTACCTGGCTCGAAGCAAATCAGCGAAAAGATTACTATCCCTTTGAGAGTGTGGAATCGTTATTGAAAGCAGTGAAGTCCTATATGGTTCCTAGATTTGAAGGCAGTGGTTCCCGACTAAAGGTGGAGCTTCAGCAGGGGAAGCCCATGCTGTTAGCTTTTTTAACTCCGGAGCAAGAAGTTTGGCTGCAGAAGTTTTTTCAACTGCAGGCCACGCAACCAGATTGGTTTGCTTTCATCGATTTGGATATTTGGCAAGGAGACACTTCTCAACTTGATGAGATTGATGCGAATAGCAAAATCCAGGTGTTTCCTTCCGATTTGTCCTTCGTGGAAACACAAATTCTTTTTCGAGATTTGGGGTTTACCAGGAAAGGCTTGCCCCGCCTGAAATTGTTGCCCGGGCAACTCGGTACCCTCGAATCGCAGTCATCTTTCTCCTACGTAAAGTCTTGGGCTTTGGAAACCGTGGAGCCAGGCTCGCAATCTGTACTTGACCCAGAGATCGATACGGCCCAAGAAGGCTATCGTATTTCTTGTTTATTACGCCAGCTTGGCAAGGAGGATTACGGATTGCAGGTCTCGGTGGAGAGTTCTGAAATTCAACGACCTATTGCAACCCAAACCATGCAACTTCAAGGGCAAGATTTAGAAATCAGCCTGCCGGAGTTGCAAACGACGTCCTTTGCGGCCGATGTTCGTCTTGGCGTAGGCTCCACCTTTGTCCTGGTTGCTCGCGCGGACCAGCCAGAAAAAGATTTGGTTTTGCTGCTTCGATTTGAAAAGGAGTTTCGCCAACCCAAATCCTCTTCCCAGTAAGGCCTAGCTAAACTATGGGCATGCTGCACCTCCTCAAGCATGCCCAGCTTTACTCTCCAGAGCCCCAAGGGCTTTGTGAAATGTTGATTGGAGGAGGGAGGGTTTTGAGTATTCGGCAACTGGAAGCTGGGGCGGATTCTTCCGCCCTTGGCGGATGGTTGGATGCCCCAATCGAGGTTGTCGACCTGGAAGGGAAAGTGGTGATTCCCGGCCTAATCGATATTCATGCCCATATTACCGGTGGCGGTGGTGAAAACGGGGCAGCCAGTAAAGTGCCTGCTCCTGCATTCGGCTCTTATGTCCAAGCTGGGGTTACGTCCGTGGTTGGGCTGTTGGGCACCGATGACATCACTCGGTCTACAGCGGAATTGCTAGCTGGGGTACGGGCATTGCGTGAGCAAGGTTTGTCGGCTTGGTGTTGGACGGGTGGTTATCACTTGCCGTCGACCACGCTTACAGGCTCGGTGCGCGGCGACATTGTGCATTTGGATGCGGTCCTTGGTGCTGGAGAAATTGCTATTTCCGATCACCGCTCTAGTCAACCCACACTGCAGCAACTCTTGCACTTGGCCAGTGAATGCCATGTTGCCGGCTTACTCACGAGAAAGGCAGGGGTTTTGCATTTGCATCTTGGCGATGGCTCTCGTGGCCTAGAACTTATCCGCCAGGCATTGGAACAAAGCGAAATACCGGCGCGCGTGTTTCAGCCCACCCATGTCAATCGCGGTCAGGCTTTGTTTGCCGAAGCCATGGAGTTGGCGCAGCAAGGGTGCCACATTGACATTACGGCTTTCCCGGTGACAGCGGAAGAAGACGCGTATTCGGCAGCGGATGCCTTAAAGCTCTATTGGCAATCGGGTGCGCCCACAGAACGAGTTTCCGTTTCCAGTGATGGTGGCGGCTGTTTGCCAGTGTTCGATGAGCAAGGGCAGATGGTGTCTTTCGAGGTGGGTACCAGCTCGGCTCTCTTGGCAACCCTCGCCGAGGTCGTGAAAGCGGAGATTCCTCTAGAACAAGCGCTTCCAGCCTTTACTTGCAATCCGGCCAATCACCTGCGGTTGGGCCGGAAAGGCCGACTTGGAGTCGATTCCGACGCCGATTTGGTGGTTTTGGATTCAGACTTTCGCTGCAGCCGAATCATGGCGCAAGGCACCTGGTTGTTGAGAGGCTGATAGAATCCCCCGCGAACATGTCGCGTGGCTACCTAATCCCCATTGGTGGCGCGGAGGAAAAATTCCGTGCTCCCGCCATTTTGCAACGATTTGCCGCTGTTTGCGGTGGCTCCGAGGCACGATTGGTCATCATCCCAACGGCCTCCCGTTTGCAAGAAACCGGCCCTCGTTATGTAGAAATCTTCCAAGAGCTGGGCGTGGCGCATGCCATCAGCTTGCCCTTCGAAGAGCGTAAGGATTGTGCGCGCGAGGATTGGCTGGAGGAATTGCAAAAGGCAACGGGGGTTTTCATTACCGGCGGCAACCAACTGCGTCTTTCCACCACCATTGGTGGCACTGCCGTTGCCGACATTTTGCGTCACCGCAACAATCATGAAGGCCTTACTGTGGGTGGTACTTCTGCTGGCGCTTCCATTTTGAGTGAACATATGATTGCCTATGGCGAGGAGGGTGGCACTCCCCGTTGCGACATGGTTTCTCTGGCACCTGGCTTTGGGCTTACCCACGAATTTATTGTCGACCAACATTTTCAACAGCGCGATCGTTTAGGTCGTTTGTTGACCGCATTGGCCTTCAATCCTCGTCCTGTTGGCATCGGCTTGGATGAAGATACGGCGGCGTTCATTTCCCCCGACGACGAAATCGAAGTCGTTGGCAGCGGTGCCATCACCATCATCGATCCCTCCCACATGGAGTATTCCTCAATGGACTCCGCTCGTCGCCATGAAGCCGTGAGTGTGTTGGGAATCCGCTTACACATTCTCACCGAAGGTTGCACCTTTCACATCCCCAGCCGTGTGGCGAGTCACGCCTCAGCCACCACCCCCTAAGATGAAAATCCTCGATCGCTCTGTTTACCTTGGGCCAAGTTTGTATGCCCATTTCCCAGTCATTCGCATGACTTTGGATTTAGAAGAGCTAGAGGAATGGCCGACGGCGCGCCTGGGTGAAGAGTTTATTACTCCGCTTTTAGAGTCCTTGCCGGGATTGCTGCAACATGGTTGCTCGTTTCGCGAAGAAGGGGGTTTTGTGCGGCGTCTGCGCGAAGAAGATGGTACTTGGATGGGCCATGTATTTGAGCATGTGGCCATTGAGCTGCAGAACATGGCTGGTAGCGCGGTTACTTTTGGCAAAACCCGGGGCAATGGTGAGTATGGTCAATACGATGTGGTCTTCCAGTATGAATCGGAGGAGGTTGGTTTAGAGGCTGCTTCTTTGGGCCTGCGTTTGCTGCAACATTTGCTGCCACAAAACTTGCAGCCGCGGGCGATTCGAGAAGAAGAGTTCGTGTGGGAAGAAGAGCGCGAGGCCTTTATTCGTTTTGCCCAGCGACGCGCCCTTGGCCCGTCCACTGCAGCTTTGGTACGCGCTGCCGAAGAGCGCAACATTCCATGGATACGCTTGAATCGGTATAGCTTGGTTCAGCTTGGGCATGCTTGCTATGGCAAACGCATTCAAGCAACGATTACTTCGGAAACGCGTCATATTGGTGTTGAAATTGCTTCCGACAAAGAAGAAACCAACAAGCTGCTTGCCGACCTGGGGCTGCCAGTAGCCAAGCAACAACTGGTTTACTCGGAAAGAGAAGCTGTGCGGATGGCGCGGCGCATTGGCTACCCAGTTGTGGTTAAGCCTCTGAACGCCAACCACGGCCGCGGCGTTTCGATTAATTTAAAAACCGACGAAGATGTCTGCACTGCATTTGAAAACGCACGCCTTCACAGTCGTGCGGTCATCGTGGAAAATTTCTTGTCGGGTTTCGACCATCGTTTATTGGTTGTCAATGGCACGTTGGTGGCCGCTTCCAAACGCGTGCCTGGGCATGTTGTTGGCGATGGCAAGCACACGATTGAAGAATTGGTGGACATGGTCAATCAAGATCCGCGCCGCGGCATTGGGCATGAAAAAGTACTCACCAAACTGGAGTTGGATTATCAAGCGAACCGCCTGTTGGAGCTAAAGGGCTACACCAAAGACAGCGTCCCCGAAGAAGGCAAGGTGGTGTATTTGCGCAGCACTGGCAACCTATCGACGGGGGGCACGGCGGTTGATGTTACGGATATCGTGCACCCTGACAATCGCTCCATGGCTGAGCGCGCAGCCCGCGCTATCGGTCTGGACGTTTGCGGTGTGGATTTTCTCACCGAAGACATCTCCATTTCCTATAAAGTTGCCGGCGGCGGAATTTGCGAGGTGAATGCGGCACCAGGTTTTCGCATGCATGTTGCGCCTTCGGAGGGTACGCCGCGCGATGTAGCCGGCCCGGTAATGGACATGCTGTTTCCTGAAGGCTCTCCTTCGCGCATTCCCATTTGCAGCATCACCGGCACCAACGGCAAAACCACTACCGCGCGTATGGTTTCGCATATTTTCAAGATGACCGGCAAGGTTACCGGCCTCACCACCACCGATGGAGTTTATATCGATGGTCACCTCACGGTAAATGGCGACATGACGGGCCCTGCATCCGCCCGCATTGTTTTGCGCGACCCTAAAGTGGAAGTTGCCGTATTGGAAACCGCGCGCGGCGGTTTGTTGCGCCGCGGTCTAGCCTATCGCCGTTGCGATGTGGGTGCAGTATTAAATGTGCAGGCCGACCATCTTGGCTTGCGTGGAGTGAATACTGTGGAGGATCTTGCCAAGGTGAAACGCATCGTGGTAGAGGTGGCTCGCGATACAGCAGTGCTGAACGCCGACGACCCGCTTTGCTTGCAAATGGCCGACCACACGCAGTCAGAACATCTTTGCTATGTGACTATGAATGCGGCCCATCCTTTGGTGCGGGATCATATTCGCGCTGGCGGTCGTGCGGTGGTGTTGGAGCAAGGCATGGGTGGAATGATGATTACTATTTACGACCACGGGCAGCATATCCCGCTGCTGTGGGCCCATACCATTCCGGCCACTTTGGATGGTCGCGCCTTGCACAACGTACAAAACGCGATGTTCGCTGCTGGCATCACCTTTAGCATGGGTGTGGAGTTGGAAGAAATTCGCCATGGCCTACGCACCTTTGATACCAGTTTCTTCCAAGCTCCCGGGCGCATGAACATTTACGATGACCACCCATTCAAGGTCATCATGGATTATGGGCATAATCCAGCTGCGGTAAAAGCGATGGTGGAGTTGTCGGAGCGTTTGGAGTCCAAAGGCCGGCGCATTTTGGTGCTTGCCGCCCCCGGTGATCGCCGCGACGAAGATGTGCGGGAAATCGCCCAACTTTGTGCGGGGCATTTTGATTATTACATTTGTCGCCGCGACGATGGATTGCGTGGCCGCGAATCCGACGAAATTCCTTTGATGTTGCGGGAAACCTTGCTCGAAGCAGGTGTTGCGAACGAGAAAATTGAAGTGATTCCCGACGAGCAGGCCGCTATCCAACATGCCTTATCGATGGCGAAAAAGGATGATCAACTTCTGCTGTTTGTCGACGCGATTGCACGCAGTTGGCGCCAAATCCAAGAGTTTCAGGCGGAAGAGTCGGATGGGGATAGCCAAGAAGCCGAACCTTTCCACCCCGTCGACCTGACAGCCTTTGGTGGCTTTCAAGATTTTGCTTTGGATGCCGACGTCGAACTCATTCGCGATGAGCGCGGCGTGCGCATTGCTGCGGTTGAAGAAGCGGATTAAAAGCCATGGAGCCAACCAAAGCCTCTGCCCAAGCCTCGCCAGTGTTGCGGGATTCGCGCCGCCTCACCGGTCCGAATGTAATTTGGGAACGCCCTGGGCCGGTGATTGATATCGCCCTCTCGGAACAAGAAGCCGAGCCCGCGCGCCAAGCGTGGGAACAAGCCTTGCGTCCATTGTTGCAGGGGATTGGTTGGGGGGAGGAGCAAACCGCGTGGCGAGATTTCCCCGGAGGGTTGAGTTTGGCCTTCAGCGCACCGATGGATGCTTTGTACACCGCTTGTGAAATCAATGAATGGGCATGGCAGGCGGCTGTGGCCGCTTTGGAAGGCATAGAGGGGCCAAGTTTGGAACAAGCGATTCAGGATTTCCGCTTGGCGATTCGCCGCGAGTCCAATGCACCTTTACTGCGCTTGCAACGAGCAGCCAAACGGCATGGAGTGCTTTTTCTAACCGACGACGATTATGTGTCCGTTGGTGCAGGTCGCTATGGTCAAACTTGGTCGGTGCGCAGTTTGCCGGAGGCGGGAGAAGTCGATTGGGCTGCGCGCCAACGCATCCCAACGGCCATGATCACCGGCACCAACGGTAAAACCACCACCGTACGTCTGCTAAGAACCATGGTCGAGGCGCAAGGAAAAGTGCCAGGGGTTTCCTCTACCGACTGGCTGATGGTGGGCTCCACAGTTTTGGAACGTGGAGATTGGTCTGGCCCGGGCGGTGCTCGCCATATTTTGCGCCACCCTCAGGTGGATATTGCCTTGTTGGAAACGGCACGTGGTGGCATGTTACGCCGCGGCCTGGGGCTTGCCACTGGCGAAGCGGATGTCGCGGTGATTACCAATATTGCCGAAGATCATTTAGGCGAGTGGGGCATTCAAAATCTCGATATGTTGGCCGACACCAAGTTTATTATCCGTCACGCTGGCCGACGCATGGTCTTGAATGCAGAGGATGCCAAAACTTTAGAACGCGTCTCTTGGGTGCAACAACCCATTACTTGGTTTAGCCTCAATGCTTCCTTGCCCATGTTGCAGCAGCATATCCAAAGCGGTGGCCATGCGGCGGTGTTGGAACAGGATTGGCTGTGTTGGTGGCAGGATGGCGAACGCCAACAACTCCTGGCTGTAGAGGAGATACCCATCGCCCTAGGCGGAGCGGCGCAGCACAATGTAGCGAACGCCTTAAGTGCGATTGCAGTGGCCAAAGCCTTGGCTTTGGACGATGCGGCCATCGTGCGTGGGTTGCGGAGTTTTCATAGCAATGCAGAGGACAATCCCGGGCGCTTGAATCGGTTTCGCTTTGGCGGGGTGCAAGTGTTGGTGGATTTTGCTCACAACCCGCATGGGCTACAGGCCTTATTGCAGATGGCCAAGAGCTTGGATGCAAAACGGATATTGGTCACCATTGGGCATGCAGGCGACCGCTCGGATGATTCCATCCGTGAAGTTGCAACCACAGCTTGGTCTTATGGGGTGGATCGCATCCTTTTGAAAGAGCAAGACAAACATTTGCGTGGGCGTGCCCTGGGGGAGATTCCGCAAATCATGGAAAATGCTTTGCTTGCTGCTGGCGCTCCTGCCAACGCTATTGGCCATGCCTCCAGCGAGTTGGAGGCTGCGCATCAGGCTCTGGAGTGGGCCCAAGATGGGGATTTACTGTTGTTGCTCACCTTGCAGCAAAGAGCGGAGGTGTTGCAACTCTTGCAAAAACTCAAAGCCCAGGATTGGAAGCCAGGCCAATCAGTGGACAAAGTCTGACGGCACCTGGATTTGGTGAACGACGCTTTGTTCGGCTTCGGGATGGATTGCTATGCGCAAAGGCTGGTAATGGGGGATGCGTACCTCCAAGACTAGGTCGGTCATTGGTGTTTCGATGGCATACTGGAAATGCCCATTCTCTGGATTGGGGCGAAGCAAAAGATTTTGAATTGGATTGCGCCGGATTCCCTCCGCCAACTGTGCGCTCTCGACCTGAGATAAAAGCAAGCGGACATCATGGTAGTTGTGATTTTGTGCCCAGCTTGCATCCAGTTGCAGGTTGCCGCTGAGAAAGAACGGTCGGCTTTCTTCGACGGTATATACACCCAAATCAATGTGGCCAGGGTGTTGGCTTAGATCAACCTCGATATTGGGTTCCCAAATGGCAGGGAATCCCGGCCCGCGTGCTGGGCCAGGCTTGAAGTTTGGGGTGAGGGAAATTTTGACCGGGATTGCTGCCAGCCCATCCAATTGAAAAAAGCCATCCTGGTTGGTGGTGGTATGAGCGAGGACCGAAGAAAAATTATGTGGCTTCAACCCTGCTTCCACCCTTTGATTGGAATAACAAAGAACGGGTAAATTGGGGAAGGCCTCCCCATCTTGGTTGAGAATGCGGCCGGAGATGGATTGCGAGCCGGGATCCAAATACAAATCCCCAAAGTCGAAAAGATTTGCCGCTTCGATGGAAACGTCGAGTGGAGGTGGGGCCGCGCCCGGGTGCTGACTTTCATCCACTTCGTCCAAAAACAACAATAAACGGTAAGGCCCTGGAAAAACCTCATTGCAGGAAAATATTCCGTTAGTATCAGTGACGGCCTGGAGGAAAAGATTGCTTCGGCTGGCGTCTAGACATTCCAGTTGCACCAGGACTTTGGGCACCGGAAACCCTTGGGCGTCGAGCACACGCCCTTGGACGGAGGCGGGCAAAGCGACAGGAAGCTCCAATTGAGTGGTTTGGTTGGCAACGACCGAAACCATGCTTTGCGCAAAAAAATCCAAATCCAAAGGATCGAAGTTTTGACCGGAAAGGGACGGCTGGCGTGGATGGACCAGCGGGGGGAGTAAGCCACTGGGGAGGGAGTGGGGGTCGACCAAAAGGCCATAGGTATGATTGGAGGGTAAGGAAATGCGAAATTCAAAAGTGGGTGGTTGCAACTTTAGGCTCTGCAACAATTCACCTTTGGCGAAAACCAAGACGGTGGCGTCTTGTTGGATGCGGCCCAGACTATCGACAACATGGCCAACGATGCTGCCGGTAGGGGCAGGCTGGGTCTTATCCTCCGGAGCCTGAATCGAGTTGGGCACAATCAAGGTGCTTCGACTTTGCTTTGGCTCCGGAGCATGGCTTGGGGTGGAGGTTGCCGAGGCAGCAGAAGGCACGGAGGGCAAGTGAATGGCTGCCTCGGTGGGTGTGGTTTTGGGTGGCAGCAACAAAGCCACCACCACAAAACCTAGGAGTGCAAGAACGAGGAAGGGAAGAAGGGGTTTCATATCGGGCTTTAGACGATGGAGCCGTTAATCAAACCGAGGGCTTGGACGAGGGGCGCCAAAGATTGAATGAGGTTTTGCAACAGGCTTTCTCCATCTTCGCCATCAGTCCCATCGGTGGCACGATCTCCGCCAGGCATAACGCCGCCATCCCCACCACGGCCGCCGTCGCCACCATCGAAAAAGCCATCGCCGCCATCGCCGCCATCGCCACCACGACCACCTCCGTCGACACCATCGCCGCCGTTTCCACCGTTTCCACCGTCGTCGCCGAAGAGGATGTCGTCGTCGCCGTTACCGCCGAGGCCGCCATCCCCACCGACGCCGCCCCAGGCACCACTGTTGCCGCCATCGCCGCCGCGGCCGCCATCGCCGCCGTTGGAGTAGCCATCCCCACCTTTGCCACCATTGCCGGTGTCGTAGCCATCACCGCCAGGACCGCCATTGGGGGGAGTGCCAGCGGGAGCGCCAGGAGTGCCGGCCGGGGTATCGCCGGGCCAGCCGTCATAACCATTGGGATGCATGGGATTGCCAGCTGCGCCAAAGGGATAATCGGGCGGGTAACTAAAGTAGGATTGAGCGGAGAGGGTAGCCGCAGAAGAAAAGAGGAGAAAAATCCCCAGTAGAAGTTTGGTTTTGTTCATGTTTTTCGATTGCCAAGGGCCACTGCCCCTTTTTCCCTAGAGGAGACGCACTGGTTTCGAAACGACACGAAAAACTAGGGCACGAAACGCAACGACACTTTGTTGGTAAGCACATTGGTGGCCGCAAAACGCACTCCCTGAAAATGCATGGCTGTGCCTAACAAGGCCGGATTCGATGGCACATTGAGGGCCAAAAACAATCCTCCAGGAGGAACCGTGACCGGGCCAAAAGTGGTGAGGATGGCTTGCAGGTCGACTTCGGTCGTGCCGTAGGGAGAGGGTGAAGGGGCAAGCCCTTGGCAGACGGCGAAAGAAGCAGAAGTGGCTCCACCTGGCGTTTCCAAACTTATGGCATGGCCCAACCGGGGGTAGCCCAAAACATGCAAATTTTGCTCATAAGCATCGACGCAGAAAATCGAACCACCGTTGCCAAAGGTATTGGCATGAACCGCCTTGGTGCCAGCGACGACAACATCGCCGTCGGCGTCGAGAGCCAGGCCAAAGGCAGAGCCGGGAGTATCCAGCGAGGCAGTGAGGTTGCCGCTTGCATCGTAGACGAAAACCTCGGGGGTAAGGTTCAGGCTATCTCCCCAAGAAATGCCAGCAAGATAATCGCCGACGGCATCCATGCGCATGCCGGAAGCAATCAACTGCATGGAAGTGCCAGGCGCATCGAGCGAGGAAGTGAACATGGCCGTGTTGGCGTTGACATCCCACAGACCAAGAAGAAGATGATCGTGGGCGGGAGTGAACCGTTGCTCGATAAAACCACAACGGCTGCCATCTTGGTTGAGCGCACATTGGCCGAGATAGGTGCCGCCTGCTCCGGGGCGACTGGCAATCACCGACCAAACCCCGGGCGTGGTTTCTCGCACCACATAAAGTCCGGTGAAATTACCGTAGGCGAAGGTGGTGCCGTCGGCGGAGAAGGCATGGGAATCAAAGCTTCCGCCCAGGGATTGTGTGTGCAGCATGACCCCGGTGTTGAGCTCGTCAAACCCGCAGGTGCCGTTGTACAAACCTAGGTACAAGCGGTTGCCGGCGGCATCCATGGCGCCATAACGAATATTGGCAGCCGCAGGTAGGTCGTAACTGAAAAGCGAAGTGCCGTCGCGTTGGAAGCCGCGGACGTGGGTGGTGCCGTTGGTATTACTTACTGCGGCGACCACGCGGCTGCCGTCATCGCTTACCGCCAACATGCCGGCCATCACATTGCCGGTGTTGGGGAGAGTGGCGGTCCACAGCGGGGCGGCGCCGTGGTCGGTGTCCCAGGCGTAGAGCGTGGACTGGAATTGAAAACCACCCTGATCGGTGGTGACCAAACTGGCAAACAGATTACTGCGGGCAGCGCAGGCGGTGCGTTGGGTGGTGGAGCCGAGAGTGGAAAAATCGAACAGAGCTTGATTGGCGCCGGTGGGGTAGGCAGCAACCGATTCGTTATTGAGTTCTTTGCTGGCCAGAATCCAGGCTCCGGAATCGCCGACGGCAACATTCTGTCCAATCCAGGCGAGGCCAAGGTCGTCCACTTGCCAGCGCGGGGCAGTGACGGCCGCGAGGGTGCCATGCCCGAGGCGATTCTTGGTGGATTGGGCTTGGCGGAGGAAGACGCCGTTGGGTTGGACCTCCATCCATTGGCGTTGGGCGGGGGCAAGGGGCTGCTGGGCTGCAGGGATGCAAAGAGTGAGAGCAAGGAGGAACATGGCGAAAAACCCCAATGGGGAGCCTCCATCCTAGCAAAGGAATTGGCGTTCCTGGCGACGATCGGCAAGCGGAATGGCGCACCCGAGAGGATTCGACGCGCAGCGGGGCTTGCCTGTGAGCCCCACCCTTCCTCCCGTGTCCTCTGGGAGCGTAGGGGAGCGAGTCCGTCGTCGCTGGCGACGATCGGCAAGCGGAATGGCGCACCCGAGAGGATTCGAACCTCTGACCTTCGGCTCCGGAAACCGACGCTCTATCCAACTGAGCTACGGGTGCTACCGCTTGCGGCGCAACAGGATAGCGATGCCCTTGATATCCGCACAGGGGAAGGATTGGAAACTGCAGGGAGGCCAATAATTTCACCTAGAATCCTCAATTTTCTGCGAAATGGGCGGCATATTCCCGGTTACAAAGGAGAACCATTCTCCTAGAGCAAAGAGGAAATCTTGCAAAATGGTCCTTACTAGCGGCAAATCCTTCCTAACCTGATGACCGGAGATTTCGTCCCAATGACCTCCTCATGAAGTCCCCTCTTTCCACAATCCTCGTTCCTGCTAGCCTGCTAGGCTTTTGGGCTTGGTCGGTGGGCCTCCAGCCGGTCGCTCAGCTCCATGCTCAGCCCGCCGCAGGAACCGTTATGGTCGATAGCGACCAAGACGGGGTCGACGATTTGCTTGAAGTGCGCTACGGAACTTCAGCGCAAAATGCAGATTCCGACGGCGACACCATCCCAGATTTTGAGGAAATCGTCCTTGGCCTCAATCCCACGGTGGCCGACAACCCACAGGCCCTGGGTCGCCAGGATCCCGGTCTTCGCATCGAGGTCTACTCTTCTGGCCCCGATTTGGTGTTGGAGGTCGCGGTGATGCGGCGCAACAACGCCCGAGATATGCGTCTTTTCTGGGCGACGGCCGCCAATTTCCACGAGGTTCGCCTCAGCTCTTTGGCCTCCATGCCTAATGATCGGCGCACTTTTGCAGCCGTCACTCCGGGTTTCACCCTGGATGTTTATCGCCTGCAGTTGCCCACAGCCTTTTTCCTCAATCAGCCCGCAGTAGCCGTGGCGGTGAAGGGTCGGATTGACGGCACTTACTACGCAGACCAGATTCAGCTTTCCAGCATGACGGGTGCGTTGATGGAATGGCGGCCAGCAACCAACAACAGCCTCTCCTCCCAATCGGGCGGTGGCGGCCTGTTCCCCACGGATCCTGGTGGCCAGGTACCTGGCGAGGTGCGGCCTGGGGAGGTATGTATTCAAACCCTCACTCCGGTTGGCTCTCTTGGCGGTGGCCAAATGCTCTACCAGGTGGCCGACAGTTATTGTGGCTACATGCCTGGCGCCGTTTGCTTCTCTGGCTGCCCAGCTTCGGTAGGGGATTCGGTCATTGGCATCGATATCATTGGCCTCCTGGCCAATTAAAGGATTCCGTTTTTTGCTGCTCTTTGCGGCTCAAAATCCGACATTTCTGGTTGGCAGAAATAACCCTTTTTCCTATAAGGGGTTAGGGATGTCGCCTCGACACCCCGCAATTCCTTCGACCTCTCTTTTTTTAGGGGTTTCTTGGAACCAAGTTTCCATCCAACCTGTCCCACCCCTGGTGCCCTACCTTGTCCGATCCTGACCGCGCGCTCGTTGAGGCTTGCCAAAACGCCGTCGGCCGAGATTTCGAGGAGGCCTACCGCCAACTTTTCGTTCTTTACCAAGACCGGGTTTTCACCATCTGCCTGCGGGTGACGGGCAATTCTGAGGACGCGCTGGATGCTGCCCAGGAAACCATGCTTACCCTCGCTCGTCGGATTCGGGATTTTGCCTTTCGCAGCCGTTTTTCGTCCTGGGTGTATCGCATTGCGGTCAATGCCGCCATTGATACCCGTCGAAAGCGGTTGGATGCCCCGCGTGCTGGAGTCCAAACTTCCGTCGGCAATGCCGAGGGAGAGCGCCAGCTGGAACAAGCTGCGGCAGAGGGCCAGAGTACCGATCCGGTACGTGAAGTTGCACGCAGTGAAAACCAGCAGCTCATCCAAAGTGCGTTGGCGCAAATGAACCCTCGGTTTGCGGCCTTACTCGTACTCCGTTATCTCGAAGGCCTCAGCTATGAGGAGATTGCCGAGGTGCAGGATTGTTCGCTGGGTACCGTGAAATCCCGTCTCAATCGTGCCCACACCGCCTTGCGCGAATTCTTGCAGCATCGCGGCTTCCATTCCTCCGAACTCACACCTTAACCCTCCATGTCCACTTCCCAACACTCAGAGCTTCCTGCGGCCCTCCGCCAGGATTTGTCTGCATTGGGTGGGGTACCGGCTCCTGCAGAGCTGTGGGAACGGGTGCAAATTGCACGGAAGTTGGAGGTGTTGGAGCCGGTGGCTGCCCCCGCAGAGCTTTGGCAGCGGGTTCGTGCTGATTTGCCCACCCCCCAGAGACACTTGCATCATCCTATTTTTAGGCCAATTTTTTGGCTTGCCGCGGCGGCAGTTTTGGCCCTCGGCATCCTTTTGTGGCAGCCTCCTGCCGCTTCCAAGGCCGCCCATTCTCTCGCTCTCTCCGCTCCGGTGGCGGAGTCAAGCCGTGCGGCCTTCCGCGCACGTGCTCATTTCCATCAGGCAGCTCCAGCCGAAATGTCGGATGTAGCACGCAGTTTGGCAGGAGCCCTGGGCAGTCTTATGGTGGAGGACGACGCCTAATGCGTGGCTCCCCCCATCTTCCCCCCGTGGTCCTGGGCCTGTTGTTCCTGGCTTGTGGTCCTGCGCAACCCACCGCTTCTTCGGCGGGCACCTCGCTTGCACTTAGCAGTGGCTCTGGCAGTGTATCTTCCCAGGCTCAAACTTCGGGACAGCAGATATTTGTTCCGGAGTTTGTCTACCCCGAAGACCAACTTCTTTCAGCCCATCGCGATTTACAGGTACGGAATTCCTCCGGGGTTTTGGAACGGATGCAAGAAGTGTTGCTGGCTGATGGCCAGGGGCATAGCCGCCTGGATGTAATCCAATATTCTCCTGGGCTTATGCAGCCCTACCAGTCGCCGTCTTCCCAGCTTGTGCTCAATTATGAGAACCGCATGCGGTTTTTGATTCGCTATCGGGATGCCCATCTTGGTGCGCGCGCGGCCTTGCTGCAAAACTACCGTTGGACTGAGGATCCCGTCCATGTGCAAGTGGCCGGTGTGGATTGCGTCCGCTACACAGCCCAGTCCAAGCATGATATGGGGGATGTGGAGTTTCTCGCCGATGCCCAGACCGGGCTCCTACTGGGCTGGACTTTCTTCGCCAACAATGGCCAAATCTTGCTGAAGCTGGAAACCACCCAGCTGAACTTCGCACCCAACCTGACTGGAGTTGTGTGGAGCAGTCCGCTGGTCGGAGATCAGCCCTACGTGGATCCTGCCGACCGCGCCCTTCTGGGCTACACCCCACGCTTCCCACAATACCTTCCACCGGGTTTCTATCGCCAAGAATCCTGGTTGCGCTTTTCCGCCGGTTTCTACCCCGGGATGTCCGACATGCTGGTGGAAATCTACTCCGACGGCCTCCATTTGGTGTTTGTGGCTCAACACGAACAAACGCAAATGGGACAGGGTCTACAATTTGCCAATAAGGTGGTCGATGTCCGTCAAACCGATTTGGGCGGCATTCGCTTGGCGGAGGGAGATTTGGGCAACCGACGACTCTATGTCTCCAGCATGCTCAGCATGGTGGAAATCCAAACCATCTTCGGCTCCTTATTGGATTAATAGACCACCCTTCCTTTAGGTACCGCCTCAAGGGCGGTTTTTTTGTGTTTTTATTTATGTTGGGCTGGCACGCGGCCGCAAAGGGACTACCCATAAACCCCTTCTAGGCCATCATGTTCGCCACACTTCCTGCAATTCTTCTGCTTGCGGCTTGCCAAGAGCCATCTTCCGTGCCTGGAGCCTATCGCGGCCCCGAGGACGAAACCCTTTTGGAGTTTGTCTCCCACGGACAGCCCACGAATGGCTCTGGCGACCAAGGTTTTCTCCTCAGTCCCATTTCCGGTGGTTGGGATCGTTGGGAGTTTTGGTTCGAGCATGAGCGTGATGTGCTGTTCCGCGGTGAGCCGGATTTCCCAGCACGTGCGGTCAATGATCAAGGTACCTACGGCACCCAATCTTGGGCCATGGCCCGACAGGATTTGCTGCTGACCTCCATGCCGCTGCTGATTGATGCCCTAGACTCCGACCTGGCAGCGGTGCGGGAAGCAGCAGCACTTTCTTTGGGTCGCATTGGCTATCCTGCGGCCGATTTTTTCCTCCTCCGTGCCACCCACGATCGGGTGGAAACGGTGCGGCAGGCGGCGTTTATGGGGTTGGGTTTGTTGGCCTCTGACAAATCTGTAGACACCCTCATCCAAACGTTTGAGCAGGATGCCGATTCTGCGACCCGAGCCTTTGCCGCCCTCGGCCTTGGCCTCTCCGGTCGTGTGGAGGCCGGCTCCGCACTCAAGGCCTATCTCAACCAGGTGTATTACGACAGGCGTTGGGATCAAGAAGAGGATTTGGTGTTGGCTGCCATGGTTGCAGCAGGTGTTCATGGTTCCAAGGACTTCACGCCTTTGCTCATGAACCTTTTACAAGCCAACGCATCCAAGCATGGCAATATCCGCTTGGTTGCAACGGCGATTCAAGGCTTGGGGGCGCTTCATGACCACCGAGCCCGTCCCTTGCTGGAATCCATGCTAACGCATAAGGACCGCCGCATCCCCGAGGCTGCCGCGCAAGCTCTTGGCCGACTTGGAGACCCTGCTGCCGTGGGCAGTTTGGCCGAAGTCTATGAGAGTGCGCACGACACCAGGCTGCGGTCCTTTTGCATCCTCGCGATGGGGCGTATTGGAGGTCGCCTCGCGCAACAAAAGCTGAAAGAGTTGCGTCCCGAGAAGCGTGAAGAGGAAACGATTCATGCTTCTTGGGCGCTTGCTGCCGGCATGAGCCATTTGGATGGAGCCTATCCCAAGTTGGTTTCGACCCTGCTTTATGGAACCGATGATCGTCAACATGGTGAAGACGATGCGCCGCGACGCGACGAAGAAATTTTGCGCAGTGCTGCCGCTTTGGGGTTGGGCCTTTACGGCGCGCCGGGGGCGAAGGCGCAACTGGAGCTTTGCTTAGAAAGAAAGGGCGTTGATTCTTCCTTTCGCGGCTACTTGGCGATGGGGTTGGGAATGTTGGCGACCGACTCCGCTGACTCCTTGCTCTTAGCCATGGCCAAAGCGGATGATTTGCCTGTGGAAACCCGTCGTGGTTTGGCTGCAGGCTTGGGATTGAGCAACTCGGAAAAAACCAGTGTGGCCTTGGTGCAAATGTTGATTCAAGATCAGGACGACAGTGTGCGCTGGGCTGCGGCGCGTGCGCTTGCCACCTCGCGGTCAACCGCTGCTTTGCGGCGCCTCGCTGAAGAACTGCGCGACCAGCTGGATCGTCCTCACCACCAAATCCAAACGGCTCACTTGGTTCTAGGGCTTGGTTTTCTCGGTGACGCCCACCGCGGAGCCACCATCTCCAGCATGCTTGCAGGCATGGATTTTCGCCAGGAAAGCCGCCTCATGGCCGCCTTGCGAAACTACTAAGAATCGCTGCAGGAGGGCAATTTGGGGGGTAGGATTCTTTGAACCCGATCCCCCGGATGATGACAGATTCCTTCCCTCAGCAACCCAACCAGCAGCTTTCCGACCCGGCTTACCGAGCAGCCATGCTGGTCAAAATAGAAGCTCTTATTTCTGTGCTTCAGGTGGCACGCACGAAGGTGGTGCGCAACCTCGATATGCCTGGCGCCGATTGTGCGCGCTTGGCCCGAGTGAAGCTCCAAGTGGATAACACCCTTAAGGTTTGTCGGAAGGCGCGCACCGTTTTGCGTGGGGCCAATGCCATTTCCAGCGAAGAAATTTTAGAAACGGATATTGATGCTTTGTGTGCGCAGCTAGGTTCGGTGTCGGTTGACCCCGCCTAAGCTTGGACCGGTCGCAAGCGTTGGCGCACAGTTTCTTCAAACTGCAAGAGCATTTTGAAATGCGCAGCATGAAGGGCTTCGGAGATGGATTGCTGGCGAATGCCAAGTAGAGCCGCAGCTTGTGCTTGGGTTTGACAACGACGCATGGCGGCAACCGCAGCTGCGCGTGAAGGTTTCCACTCTTGCATGAACGTGATATGGAGGCAAGCTGCGCGCTCCAACATCTGGCTGGTGGCGTAGTCTAGGGAAGGCAAGGAAAGGGCGAAGGGCAAACGCTGTTCTTGCGCCCGTTTTAACAAATCGCAAGCAGGGCGAGAGCGCGGTGGCTTGGGGGCGCGGCATAGAGCTGTGCAAAACCGTTGCGGCCAATGTTGCAAATGAAGTTGCACCACTAAGTCGAAAGCCATGCACGCCTGGCGCAGAGAAAAAAACAAGGCATTGGTTTGCGACCAATCGGCCATGGCGGTCAAGGCAGTGGCTTTCGCTGTGGTGCTCTGGAGCAGAGAGGATAGAAGATGGGACGATGGGACGTTGATATCCCCTTGATAGGGAGCGATGGCAAACAGATAGTGGGCGTTTTCTTCCATCAGCAAGATTAAGTTCCCCAGTCGCGGGCGTAACGATAATCCAAATTCACCGTACGACTAGCGACCTTGGCAATCAAGGGTGGCCGTCGTTTGTATTGGTTTCGGCGCACACGTTCAGCAATGGCGGCCACAAAGTCGGCGGGGAAGCCGTCAGCGACCAAACGAGCGGGGGTATGGCGGCGATCAATCATGCGAAATAGCAAAGCGTCCAAATCGTCGTAGCAATAACCAAGCTCTTGTTCATCGGTTTGGCCGTCCCAAAGGTCGGCGCTGGGCGGACGCTGCAGAATGCCTTGTGGCACCCTAAGGTGAGTGGATAGCGCGACCACTTGGGATTTGTACAAATCGCCGATGGGATTGATGCCGGAGGCCATGTCGCCATGTTGCGTGCCATAACCCAACATGAGTTCGGTTTTGTTGGAAGTGCCCAACACCAAACCACCTTCGCGCGCGCTGAGATCGTAGAGGGTAATCATGCGCAAGCGGGAAAACATATTGCCGCGACGCAGGCGCACCGCCTCTTGGTGGGTATCTTCAAGGTCGGGATTCTGTAGTAAATAAGCATCCGCCATCGGTGAGATGTCGACCACTTCGAGTTGCACCCCCGCATGCTCTGCCGATTCCTTGGCCAAGCGTAGGGAGTCGGGATGAGATTGCCGGTATGGCATGGCGACAGCCAACACATTCTTTGGACCTAGAGCGCGGGCTGCGAGCTCGACTACCAAGGCGCTGTCAATGCCACCACTTAAGCCGAGGACGGCGCGCTGCATGCCGATGCGATGCACTTCTTCACGCAAAAAACGAACCAGTACGCGTTCTGTCAGTGCAACATGGCAACCGGGAGGAGGTGGCAGGCTGGTCATGCTTGCGAAGGGTTGGGCCGGTAAGCTGCACTGAGGGCGTCGGGGTCTTGCAGGAGGCGAGCCAGATGCAAACGCACCAAATCCGGCTTGGCATCTCGCAATAATGGAGTTTGCATACGGGCGCGCTTCAAGGCATCGGCGCGCAAGCTATGAATCAAAAGTTCTTCCTCTTCCGCGTTGGCTTCGGCGATGGTGGCGGCAAAGGGATTGAGGATGGATGAACCACCCCAGAACATGGTGCCGTCTTCAAAACCGACGCGATTACAGCGCAAAACCCAGGTTTGAAAAAACAGAGCTTGGGCGGCAGTGAGCGTGCGCCAAGATTGGTGGGAGCTGAGTTCGGGTTGGTCGGTGTCGATGCCACGCGCCGGAGACGCAACCGGCATGATGAGTGCGTCGACCCCTTGCAGAAAATGCAACCAGCCAGCCGATAAATGCCAGGCATCCTCGCAGATGAGGAGGCCGAAGCGCCCAAGCTTGGATGGAATGGACTGAAAATTTTGACCAGAAGCAAAGTAGCGGCCTTCTTCGAAAATGCCGTAATCGGGAAGATGTACTTTGCGGTGGCAATGCAAGATGGCGCCGTCTTCAGCAAAAATGGCGGTGTTGTAGAAACGGTGGTCGTCGCTTTCCTCGACAAAGCCGAAAACAAGACTGCCGTCCTTGGAGCGGGCGACGAGTTCTTGGATTTGCGGGTGATGAATCGAGACGGCGATGTCCTGGGTGAGATCGCGGAGGAAATATCCAGTAAGTGAAAGCTCGGGGAAAATCGCTAGCTGCGCATCCTCTGCAAAACAGCGGTCAAGCCATTGATGGTGCGCTTGAAGATTGTCGTGAAAAACACCCAACTTGGGGCGCATCTGGCAAAGGGCGACTCGGCAGTCCATGGGGTGTGGCTAGGTTCCACCCGCAGGATAGCGGCGCGGAAGGGCTTTTAGTGAAAAGGCTGCGCTTGGAGCACCGTGTCAAGGATAGCGTCGGTGCTGAGATTGTTGGCGACGGCCTCATAACGGAGCAAAACACGGTGGCGGAGTGCGGGGTGGGTGGCGTCGTGCAAATCTTGAGGCGCGACATGCTGCCGACCACGTAGCATGGCAAGGGCGCGGGCGCCGGCAAGAATAGCCAAACCGCCCCGTGGGCTAGCGCCCCAGGCCACATTCTGCTGGACTAGTTGCGGAGATTGCGGGTTTTCGGGATGGGTGGCCTGAATTAGATTGGCGACCTGGTCCAAAAGCGGGGCGGCGACGGCAATCTCTTGGCATTGTTGCTGCAAGTTTTGCAACTCGGCGAGAGTCATGCAGGGCGGGGAGGCTTGTGGGGTTTGCTGGAGGCGGAAAATCTCCACCAAGGTTGCGGTGGTCGGTGGGTTGAGGAGGAGTTGGAATAAGAAACGGTCGAGTTGGGCTTCGGGCAAGGGATAAGTGCCTTCCAATTCGATGGGGTTTTGCGTGGCGGCGACGAGAAAGGGTTGCGGCAGAGGGTGGGCTTGACCGCCAACACTAATCTGGCCTTCGGCCATGGCTTCGAGTAGGGCCGATTGTGTGCGTGGGGTGGCGCGATTGATTTCGTCGAAGAGGCAGATTTGGGTGAATAGTGGCCCGGCTTCAAAACGAAACTGGTGCACGCCGTCGACCTGATCCAAGATTTCACCGCCGGTGAGGTCGCCGGGCATGAGGTCGGGGGTGCCTTGCACGCGGGTGAATTGCAAGTCGAGCGCTTGGGCCAAGCTGCGCAGCAGATGGGTTTTGCCAAGCCCGGGGGCGCCTTGAAGAAGGACATGCCCTTTGGCGAGGAGGGCAGCTAATAAGAGCTCAATGAGCTCGGGGTCGCCGAGATGTTGTTGACTGAGGCGGGTGCGGAGGGCCTCGAGGGTTGGGTCAGCTACGGACGACATTCGGTTGGGCTTGGAGCAGTTCGACCAAGCCATGGAGGTCGGCGATAACGGGTACGCCCTCGCGATCGAGGCCGCTGGTGCCGGAGCGGTCGAGCCAAACGGCGCGCATGCCAGCGTTGAGAGCGCCGCGCACGTCTCGATCGAAGTGGTCGCCGGTGTGGATGGATTCCCCGGCAGCAACCCCCGCGCGAAATAGTGCGCGTTCAAAAATGGCGCGTCCTGGCTTTTCGGTGCGTAAATCGGCGCTGGTCACGATGAAGGTGAAGTAATCGGCAATCTCAAGGTCTTGGAGCAAGGTTGGGAGTTGCTCTGTCCAGTTTGAAACAACGCCGAGAGGGAGGTTGTGGTTCGAGAGAGTTGCTAAAACCTCTCGCACTTCTGGAAAAAGTTCATAGGAGGTTGGGTCTGCAAAGCGCGCCAGAAGGTCTTCGTGGGCAGCTGGGAGCGAGCTTTCGTCCATGCCGCATTCGCTGAGGACGCGTTGATTGAAAGCCCAAAACCAGGCCAAGCTGTAGCGGAAGTTGCCATCCACGGTATCTGGAAGATCATGGAAAGCATGCTGCATGCAGGCGAGCATGGTTTGTTGATCCAAATCCCCCAAACCATGCGCGTGTGCTACGGCAAGGTAAGTTTCGGGACGACTTTGCCGATGCTTGAAGAGGGTGCTTCCAGCATCGAGAAAAATGGCTTTGATGTCGGTGCGCAACATTGGGAATGGGGCCGCGCTGATTGTAACGGTAGAATGCTCACAAATGAAATGCGTTTTGCTTGCTTTGACCTTGATGGTGGTGCTGTTTTCTTCTTGCAGCATTCTTTTTGGCCCGCGTGGCCCGCGCACGCAAGCTGAGCAGCCAGCTTCTGTTGCCGCCCAAGAGCGGGTGGAAGTGTCTTCTTCCGTGTTGCAAGAACCCCAGTTCCCCTTTTTGCCGCGGTGGTTGCAACCGCGTGTGGAGGGTGGTGTGGATGCTCCGCTGGCAGAGGCCATTGAAGCTTTGCGTCGGCAGGATGCTGAGCAAGCTGCAATTTTGTTGCAGCAACTTCGTGCTAGCGGGCGTTATGGTGAGGTGGTGACGGCGCTCCATGCCTGGGCTTTGGTGGAGGCGGGAGAAGTAAACGCTGCTTCTGCAGTTGCTCAGGAAGGAATCCTTCAGTTTGGGGCGACGCCGGCGCTAGGCTATGTCATGGCGGAGATTTATGAGTTGCAACAGCAGCCTGCCCAGGCCTTAGCTCTTTACCGCGATTTGTTGACTTTAGATGGGAGTAATCTTGCGATGTTGCGCGCTTGTGCAAGGACGGCGGTGGCCGCAAGGCGCGGGACGGAGGCCTTGCAGTATTTGGACCGTTGGCTTTTGGCAGCGCCTTTGGATATCGATGGCAAGCGATTGCGGGCGCGTGCTTTGCAATTGTGTGGGCGGCCTGATGACGCATTGGCTTTATACAACCAATTGGTGCAAGCCTGGCCGCAAGATTATGTTTTACTGGCGGAGATGGCAGACGTTTGCTTTGAAATTGCTTTACAGAGTAAGGAACAAAAACATTTGGAGTTGGCCGCGGAGTTGCTGCAGAGGTTGACGGAGGCGGACCCGCAGCATGCATCGGCGTTTTATGAATTGGGGTTAGTGGAGAGTGAGTTGCAACGACCGCAGATGGCGATGACGGCTTTGCGGAGGTGCTTGGAATTAGAGCCTAGACATGTTGAGGCAGGGTTGCGATTGTCAGCGCTTTTTGTTGCAGCAGGGCAAGCAGACGAGGGTGGCCGAGTTTTGCTTGATCTTTTGCGTCAACCTCTAGCGGCAAAGGATGTGGAGCGTGTACAGTCAGCATTACTGGAGCAGCGATAAAACCACCATGAACCCCCTTCTTTTTCGTTTTCTTTTCCAAGCCTCCGACCTCAGTCAATCCAGCGAAGAGAAGATTGGCTTTCTCAGCCGGGTGCTGGGCGATTTTATGAGTCCGCTTACTGAAAATGCATGGGCGCAAGCGGGCATTGTAGTTTTGGCTTCGATCCTGTTGTCGAAAGTTTTTGATTGGTTGTGCACCGGGATATTCCGCACTTTAACTCGGCGCACGCGGACGACGGCAGACGATTTGATTTTGGCAGCCTTGCATGCGCCTGTGGTAAACACGGTAATTTTGATTGGTTTAGCCGTGGCGGCTCGTTTGCTTGACATGGACGAGGGTGTGGCCACCTTTACCAATCGTGTTTTGCTGACCTTGGGATTATTGGCATGGTCGATATTTTCCTTCCGCATTACGGGGATCTTGTTGCGTTCTGCGGCGCAAAATCCCCAACGCTTTCGTGCGGTGCAAAGCTCCACCTTTCCCTTGTTTAACAACCTGGCCAAGATTTTTTTATTTGGTCTTTTCGTCTATTGTGGTATTGGGATTTGGCATGTTGACGCCACGGGTTGGTTGGCTTCAGCTGGAATTATGGGCTTAGCTGTTGGGTTTGCTGCCCAGGACACCTTGTCCAATTTATTTGCTGGAGTTTTTATTTTGGCTGACCGACCTTATCGAGTGGGGGATTACATTCGTTTGGATTCTGGGGAGCGCGGCAAAGTCACCTTTATTGGCTTGCGCAGCACGCGCATCGTTACGCGCGACGATGTGGAAGTAACCGTGCCAAATGCCGTCATGGGTGGTGCCAAAATTGTGAATGAAACGGGGGGGCCACACCAAAAGGAGCGAGTGCGGGTGCCGGTGGGGGTGGCCTATGGTTCTGACCCAGAGAAAGTTACGGCAGAATTGTTGACGGCGACTGAGGATGTGGAGGAAGGCTTGGTTTGTGCTCGTCCGGAGCCACGAGTTCGCATGCGCGCTTTTGGTGACTCGAGTTTGGATTTTGAGTTGTTGTGTTGGATTCCTGAACCAGAGTTACGGGGGAAGGTTTTAGACCAACTGCATCGAGCGGTCTATGCGCGGTTTGAAAGGGCGGGGATTGAGATTCCGTTTGCCAAGCAGGACATCTACATCAAAGAACTCCCGAATCTGGCCCGGTTGGGTGGGCAAGAATCCTAGAAAGCGGGTAACGAAACAACACCTTCTCCGTCTTCTCCATGTCGCTGCCTAGCGACTTGAGAAAGACCATGAAGTTTCGCCCCCCGTTTTGCCCCAATCCCGCCTGCCCATCGCAAACCC
>JAJRZS010000087.1 GCA_024275135.1 Planctomycetota bacterium
CAGGCTTATGGTGCAGCATTGCGCCGAGATCCCATCGCAATGAGCGTGTTTTTTCCGGGCGGACAAGCCTTGGATGAGGGCGATTTCTTGCGTCAGCCTCGACTTGCAGCCACTTTGACGCGCATTCAAAAAGAGGGGGAACAAGTTTTGCGCGAGGGGCCATTGGTGGAGGAATTGGTGCGCTCGAGCCAGGCTGGGGGTGGGGTTTTGACCGCCGAGGATTTCCGCAACTACCAGCCTCGGCTGCGTCCGGTATGGAGTTTCGACTGGCGCGGAAAAACGATTTTGGCTGCATCCCCGCCTTCCAGCGGTGGGGTGTTTTTGCAACAGGCTTTGTTCTTTTGCGATGGTGCGCCGCTTGCGCTTTGGGGCATCCGCCACCCGCGTACGGTGCAATGGTTGGGCGAGGCAACGGCAGCGGCTTTCCGCGATCGCAATCGCTATTTGGGAGACCCCGACAACCTCGATTTTGCCCTGGAAGCCCTGGTCGATAAAGATTATCTACGCAAAAGACGGCGGCATTTGGCTTCGGTGCGTTATACGCCCCCGGCCTATGACGAAGCCCGGCCAGGCTTCGAAGCGATGGAGACAACCCACTTTTCCATCGTCGATGGAGACGGGGCAGCGGTGAGTTGCACCACCACCCTGAATGGGGCCTATGGAGCCAAAGTAATGGCACCAGGTGGTTTTTTCATGAACAATGAGATGGATGATTTTGCCACCCAGGTTGGAGTGGCCAATCAATTTGGCCTTATCCAGGGGCAGTATAACGAAATCGCGCCAGGCCGCCGACCTCTCTCCTCCATGTGCCCGGTCATTGTGGTAAAGGATGCGCAAGTCGATGCGGTTCTTGGTAGTCCGGGTGGGCCCACCATTCTCACTACCGTGCTGCAGGTGTTGCTTCATCGCTATGTGTTTCGCATGTCGCCTTGGCAAGCAGTGGCGGCCCCACGCTTTCACCGTCAAGACTATCCTCCAACTTTGCAATATGAAGTTGGGCGATTGTCGTCGTCCTTGCGCGAAGCTTTGCGTGGCTTTGGGCAGGCGATTCAGTTGCGAGGCTCATTGGGCGATGTCAACGCGATCTTTCGCACCAAGGAAGGATGGCGAGCCATCGCTGATCCGCGCTGGAATGGTGCAGGGCGTTGGGTGAAGGTGCCGGCGAAGTGAATTAAGGAAACTGAAATTCCAAAACTACAGGTTGGTTGGCTCTTAAGCTTGCATTGCGGGTTTGCACTTGTCCTTGATATTCCACCTCCACGCGATAGGAGCCGGGAACAAAGGTGCCTAAGGGCATGGCCCCGTTTTCGCCACTGAACATGCGGGCGAAGTTGCCGCCTATACCGTCCAATCCATCGACGCGCCGCCCTTCGCGGTCGAACACTTTGATCTGCGCGTCGGGGATCGATTGGCTATTGCCATCGAGGATGCGTGCGCTCAAGGCAACCCCTTTTTCAACCGTGATGTTTAAGTTCACAGTTTCTGCCTCACCAACTACCACATGTTCCAGGGTGGTGGTGGCAAAGCCGCGGCCTTCAATGCGAACGCGATACACGCCGGCGGTGAGCCCCGACAATAAAGTGGAATCGCCAAACCCCCAAGTTTGCAAGGGTTCGGTTCCTTCCGTGGCTTCCTCCAAGGTGGCGACCACAGAATAGCCGCCGTCAGGGGCTTTCCCATCGCTGGTTTTGACGGCCAGTAACAAGGCGGAGGAAATTGGCAAACGGAGGTCTTCCACTAATTTGGTGTCGTTTTCATAAAGCGTGAATCCTTTAGATTTTGCCCGCCCCAAAGCTTCTTGCTGCATTTGGCTGTCTGGCAGGCGCCAACTCGATAGTTCGACTTCAATGTGGTAGCGCCCCTCAGCCTTGCCGGTAAATTCATAATATCCGTCCTTGTCCGTCGTGCCCCAATCCGTTTCCTTGCCGCTACCAAACATGGCAAACAAACCGCCTCCTGAATTGTCGTGGATAAGTTTGACCGAGGCCTTCGCCACGGGGTTGCCAGTGTGCTCGGCCAAGACTCGCCCGCGCACCACGCCACTTGGCGTTTCTAAGATTTGATAATCCTCCTCCAGATCGGGAGCTTCAAACTCCATAGATCCAGTCCAGACTTCGCTTTGAATTTGTAATCGATAGTCGCCCGGGGCCAAGCTCTTAAAAAGAAATTCACCCTTTTCATCGGTGGACGCCGTGGCCATGCGAAAATCGAACAGCCCACCGGTGTCGGTAGCCATGGCAAAAAGCTGGGCATGAGGTACAGGTTGGCCACTGCTTAGGAGTTGGCCACGGAGCTTGCATCCACCAGCGGAGAAATCGGTGATGTCCAACTCCAATACCTGGCCGTCTTTCACATAGGCTTGCACAATGCGCGAGCCATTGAGTACCGACATCATGTTGCCGCGAAACAAGTTATCGTCGTCTAAAGCGGCGGTGAGGATGAAGTAGTTGCCGGGTTTGATGTGGTCTGCCTGGTAGTAACCTTCTTCATTGGTGGCCGCTTGCCAAAAATCTTGCGAGTCGGAGGCATAGCCGCCAACTAAACGCGAAGGGATAGGCGAGCCGTGACGATCCAATACATGGCCATGAATGCTGGCTCCGGTGTGCACTTGAATCACCACATCGGTGCGTTGTTCACCTTCCTGCAGGGCTTCTTGGTGCATGCTGGTGGGGGCGAAGCCTTCCGCCAAGACATGCAGCCATTCCATGCCGGGTTCCAATCCCACTAGAGTGAAACTACCGTCAGCATCGGTGCGAGCCATCGCTGTGGTTTCAACACCCATGCGCAAGTAGGCTTGAAAACCGCTATTTTGCTCGAAGCCCGCGGTGACAACGGCTCCGGCGATAGGCTCGCGAGAACCGAAGGCTTCCACCCGCCCCGATACACTGGCTCCGCGCTGCAGTCGCACGGCCACCTCGGCGTTGGTTTTTCCAGGCAAGACTTCGATATTTTGCTGCCCGGCCAGAACATAACCTTCGGCCCGCACTTCCACGTTCCATGTTCCCGGCATTAGATTGGGAATGTCAAAATTTTTGACATGGTCGCAAAACTGCACGGTGCGCAAATCGGAAATCTTGGAGTTGGTTGGGAATAAGAGGTTGTCTTTGCCTGCTAAGATGCCCAGGCGTTCCTTGCGCAACAAATCTTCCTGTTCTCTTTTGCGTTGACGAAATTCTTTGCTACTTTCGTTTTCTTTTTTTTCTAAAGAAACTTCGGGTTTTAGAAAACTAGAATTCAGGCTAGCATTCACAATGAAGTAGGGAATCTCTTGATTGCTGGCATCTTCGACCACAGTGCCGTGAATTTTGCCCGGTTTCATCATTACCAGGACATAAAAAGATTTCTCGCCTTCTTTGGGTATAGTGAATTGAGCTTCGGCATAGCCTTCGACTTCTACCTTCACTGTGGCTCCACGCCACGCCGGAATGGAGAAATTGCCTTGGGCATCGCTCAGCACCCAAGCATCTTTGGGCAAAAACTGCGATAAGGCTTCGCCCGCCAGCGATAGTGCCATCTTGGCTAGGTCGAAGGTTTCGGTTTCAGTCTCATCTCCTTTCCCGGAAGGCAGACTATTCAAGTAGATTTTTGCATTGGCTAAGCCCCGGCCGCGCAAATCAACAACCTTGCCGGACAGGTCTAATACGGATTGCAAGATCAAATCAGCTTTAGCCGTGGTGGAAGTGCCGCGGACCTCGTCGACAATAGGAACGGAACGGCCTTGCGAAGATTGGGCAAACAACAAAACCTTGCGTTGCGGTAAACGGGAAAAATGAAACTCCCCTTGGCTGTCTGTGGTGACGGTGTAATCCGCCAAGGAGCGAGCAACACTGGCGACGAGTCGCAGGTCGATGGGAACGGCTAACACCTTGGCCCCACGCACCGGTTGTTCATCCTTGGTGACGACGCTCCCATGGAACTCTCCGGTGGCTGCGAGGTGAACGGTGGTGGTGGCATCCGTATGCGCACGCAAAGGTCCCACTTCTTGCAAGCCAGGATGGGTGGCTCCATCCATGGCCAAAATAGTCAGTTTTTGATTCGCTGGAACCACATCTAGCGAGAACCGGCCAGCGCCGTCTGTGAAGATGCGCTCCAGATAGAGGTTGCCGCTGCGAACCGCTTGAATGATGTACATCCAGCTGGGGCCGACAAAAACTTCGGCATTGACCATGGGAGCACCATGTTCATCCACCACGGTTCCTTGCAAGGAAGCGCCGGGTACCGTGTACAACACATAGCCGCCGTCCGTGTCCAAATCTGTGGGGCGTACTTCTTGACGCCCACGGGTAAGGTGATAATGTCCGCGTGCAACCAGATAAGTGCTGCGGCCGAATAAGCCTTGCAGCGAGAAGTGCCCGTCTTCGTCGCTGCGGACGGAAGCGATAGGCTCTAGCTTGAGCTGTAAGGGCTTTTCCAGAATCTCTGCAAAACTGGTTTCAAAATCAAACAAGGGATAAGGCGAAGGGAAGGCCGCCACCCACATATCCGGCAGCGGATTGCCCTTTTCATCCACTACCGTACCCTGCAGCTGGTGGCTGCCGGCACCCGCTTTTTCCACCCGGGGTTCATAAACCTCAGGCTGTGATGTCTCTTGCCTGTTTGGGTTGAAATCGAGGGCAGCGGCTTGGACTTGAAGGGCGGAATCCGGGGTATTTAGGTTTTTGTGAGTGGGGTTGGCGTTGGGTTGTTGAAAAACCCAAAATGCCAAGGCGGCAAGGAGAAGGAGAGCAAAAAGGGGGAGAAGGCGTCTCATCGGCAGCAGGAGCCAAGCTAGGCCCTAAAAAGGTCTACGTAGAAAGCCTGGAATTGTGGGCAAAATCCTGAAATAGTTTCTATTCAAGCTCTAAAAAGGCCTGGTCGATAATTCTGCGTCATGCTGGACACACCCCCTCATGCAGGTCTTTTATTGCAAGAAACGAACTCTTGCAGCCTCTATTGGTTGCCCTCGTCGGAGGATTCCGCGTTCCGCACCAATGCTTATCTCCTCGTTTCCGGAGGCGAGGCTTTGCTCAGCGATCCTGGTGGTGCGCCGGAATTCTCGAAGGTACGGGATTTGGTGGAGCACTGGGTTGGTCTGGATGCTTTGAAGAGCATCGCTTTTTCCCACCAAGATCCCGATGTTACCGGTTCATTGCCTCAATGGCTGGAAGTGCATCCTGATATCCAGGTTTTGTCTTCGCCGCGCACCCATATATTGTTGGAGGAGTTCGTGGTGCCAAACTACAATCGCATCGATATTGGTGATAGTTCGGTATTTCGTTTTGGTGAAGGCGCAAAGATCCAATGTATCGAGGCTCCTTTTTTACATTCCCCTGCTTCCCTTGCCTTGTTTGAAGAGAGTACGGGAGCGCTGATTTCTGGGGACATTTGGGCGGCAATGGACATTGATCGGCAATTGATTGTGGAAGATTTTGCTTCTCATGAGGCTGCACTCAATGCTTTCCATTTGGATTACATGGCCAGCTCGGTGGCTTGCCGGGGATTTGTTCAAAAGCTGGAAGGCTTGGAAATTAAAACTATTTGCCCCCAGCATGGAGCTATTCTTCAAGGCCCTGCGGTGCCCGAGGCTCTTGATTATTTAGAAAACCTCTTACCAGGATTAGATTTGCTTTACCCAGAATTGATGTAGGAGCAAGCCATGGATTCAAACCAGAAAGCCATGCGCGCTTTGCAGAAGGAGAATGCCTTGCTCAAACAAGCATTAGAGCAAACGGAGCGCATTCAAAAGCAAAGCCAAAAAGCCCTACGTAAATTGCGTGAAGTGCAAGTGGAATTACGACAGGCACTAGAGGATTCCAAGGCAGCAACCAAGGCACGCGGACAATTTTTGGCCAATATGAGCCATGAGTTGCGTACGCCGTTGAATGGCATTATTGGCATGACGGATTTGTTGCTGGATGGGGAACTCGATCCCGAGCAAGCAGACTATGCGGCGACAGTGAAGAGCTCTGGAGAGGCTTTGGCAGCTTTGATTAACGATATTTTGGATTTCAGTAAGATTGAAGCAGGCAAGCTGGCGGTGGAATCCATTCCTTTTGATTTGCGTGCCGAAGTGGATGCAGTGGCCGACATCCTCTCGCGTCCGGCACAGTCCAAGGGGTTGGAATTGGTGACCCTGGTCAAAGCGGAAGTGCCTTCTGTGGTGATGGGAGATCCTCTGCGGGTGCGCCAGATTTTGCTTAACCTTACCAACAACGCCATCAAGTTTACAGCCGAGGGGGAGGTGGTGATTACGGTTGGTCCGGAGGGGCCTGCCAACCCCGATATGCTGCGCTTTCGTGTGCGCGATACGGGAATCGGCATTGCTCCTGACCGCGTTGAGGCTGTGTTTGAAGCCTTTACCCAAGAAGAAGACAGCACCACGCGGCGTTTTGGCGGCACCGGTCTTGGCTTGACGATTTGCAGCCATCTTGCCCAACTGATGGGTGGAGATTTACAGGTGGAGAGCGAATTAGGCAAAGGCAGTAATTTTTGGTTTCGTTTGCCCCTCCCCGAGGCCAAGAGGGGGCAACTTCGGAACATGGGTGAAGAACTTGGCGTTCAAACAGAGAACATTGACCAAGTGTTGAAGGAGTTGGCTAAAAAACGGCCAGATGTTTTGGTGGTGGATGACAACAAAACCCACTTGGACGTTATGGCCTATCGTCTGCGCCATCGTGGGTTTCGTCCGGTTTGCGTGCAGGATCCTACTTTGGCCCCGCAACTGCTGGAGGCTAAGTTGGAGGACTATGCTGCGGTACTTTTGGATTACCACATGCCGCACATGGATGGTTTTACTTTGGCGAAAAAACTTCGCGCCGTTGCTGATTCCAGACCGGAATTGCCCATCTTGTTACTGACTGCAGTGACGGATTTAGACCTTCAGGATATGGAAGATTCTGGTGTGTCTGCCTATTTGCCAAAACCAATTAAAGAATCCAGGCTGTGGCGCGCTTTGATTATGGCTCTGCGTGGAGGCAAACTCGGAGGCAAGGTGCGCACTCCGCTGGTAACCCCTGGATTGTTGGAACAAGCACGCGCTCAAGGCAAACGCTTTTTGGTGGTGGACGATAATCTCGTGAACCAAAAAGTGTCGGTGAAAATGTTAGAGAAGGCCGGTATTAAGGCGGATGTTGCCACCAATGGGCAGGAAGCACTGGACGCACTTGCCCATGGTGATTACGCACTGATACTCATGGACTGCCAGATGCCCGTGATGAATGGTTATGATGCCACCCGAGTAATTCGCCGTCGGGAGCGGGAAACTGGTGGCGGAAAGCACATTCCCATTATCGCCATGACGGCGTCGGCGATGAAGGAAGACCAAGATCTTTGCCTGGAAGCTGGTATGGATGCCTATATTTCCAAGCCATTCCAGCCGACAGCCCTGTTTGAGCTAATCGCTCGCTTTACACAGCGCCGAGAGGATTGTTTCACTTCGGGTGTGGAGTAAATCTGCCATTCCTTGTTGCGGGTGCTGACGGAGCCAAAGCTCTACCGCTTGCTTGCCAAACCAATAACCAACTCGGTCGGGGGCTTGGGGAATATCCGCCGGGGCATGTCCAAGGAGTAGCCAGGCCTTGGGGTTGGGGGATGCGGCGTGGATGGCCTGGCAAAAAGCCTGCAATAAAGGAGCGCGCAGGTGCTTTGCTTGTTGTAGTTTCTCTTCGGGCCACATCATCAACTCAAACTCTTTGGCTTCCGGCACAAAGAAGCCAGAACAAGCAACCGCCATACCTTCATGAATGACCCGGTCTGGAAAGGATCGGTTAAGGTTTGGCTGCCAGGTATGCACCATTTCATGAGCCATGGAAACTCGCAATTGAGTTGCACTGGAATGGGCGTTTAGGTTGATGAGGATACGTGGCCGACCATTGCTAGGATCGAGGCCGAAGCTTCGAGCATTGGTGCCGTTGGGCGGCCCTAAAAAAAACACCATCTCGGGAGCCAGCCCAGGAGGCGGGCCGAGCAAGTTTTTGCACTTGCTCCATAAATCCAGGGCAATGGCATCAAGGTCGAGTGTGGCCACGAGCTGCTTGCTTATTTCCATCTGTTTTGGAGCGGCCAGCAACTCTATGTGAAAGTTACGCAAATCCACGCCTGGCTGGATGGCGGCATCGAAGAAATCTTGAAATCCAGCAAATCGACGTGCAATCTGGTTGGCTTCTTCTTGTCGACCAAAGGATGCGTATTGTTGGTGCAGAGCGAAGAGTTCTTGGTCAAGTCGCAGCAACAACGGCACATCGGTTTTGCGCGGAGGGCTGGAGAGCCATAAGCCTTGGGCCACCACTTTTTGCTCGGTTGCTAGCAGCCAACTTGGCTGTTGCAAGTTGATAGGCACGGTGAAGCCGGCGCGCAAACCTTGAGCATCGTTTCCGAGAAACAAAACCAAGTTGCCATCCCCGTCGGGATCGGGGGCGATGACCACCAAGCCCTGTTGGGGTTTTAATGGTAAGTAGGAGGCGAAGGGTAGAAACTGCAAGCTGGCCAAGGCTTCTTTCATCGGAGGCCATGATTGCAAACCAATCAGCATGCGGTTAGATGGTTGAGAATCGGATTTAGATGGATCGAACTCTTGCCAATCCGAACCTAAATAAGCTGGGATTAAGCGTTGCCAAGACAGCCCTGGTGGGGGAGATTCTTGGTGGCGAACTTGCCATGCCACATTTTCTTGGGCTGCCACCCATGGGCTACAAAACCAACATACTAGAAAGGTAATTCCCAACATGGTGGTTCTCACAGCTAAACCTCCAGCACTGGTAAAGAGGAGCTTTGTAGTTTGGACACGGCGGCGGCAACTTCGCCGGCGATGCGCAAGAAGAGTTTGGCCACTTCGCTATCAGGATGAGACACAACCGTGGGTATCCCCGCATCCCCGCCTTTTCGCAACTCCGCCTGAAGGGGAATGCTGCCTAAAAAGGGGATTTGGAATTTGTCGGCAATGGCTTGGCCGCCTCCTTCGCCAAAGATTTCCCCGGTCATATTTTCAATTACGCCAAGGACAGCGGTCTTGACCTGCTCGGCCATGCCAATCGCGCGCCGTACATCGGTTTGCGAAACCTCTTGCGGGGTGGTGACCACCACCATGCCGGTGAGCGGGACCAACTGAGCTAAAGAAAGCTGGGCGTCGCCAGTGCCTGGGGGCATGTCCACAATCAGATAATCCAACTCTCCCCATTCCACATCCTGCAAAAACTGTTGCAGCGCACGGTGCAGCATGGGGCCTCGCCACATCACGGGTTGGCCGTCTTCAATCATGTAGCCCACGGACATGGTTTTGATGTTGTGGGCTTGGATGGGAAAGAGTTTGTTGCCGCGCCCTTCGGGTTTGCGTTGAATCCCCATCATCACTGGAATGTTCGGACCGTAAACATCGGCGTCCAAAATCCCAACCTTAGCACCATGCGCGGCCAAGGCGGCAGCCAAGTTCACAGCGCAAGTGCTCTTGCCGACGCCACCTTTGCCCGAGGTGACGGCAAGTACATGTTTGATGTTGCCGCCGAGTTGGTTGCCGACGGGAAGAGAGGGTTTGACCTCGGCGGTTAACTCGACATGGACCGCATGAATGCCATCCAAGGCCAGAACGGCCTGCTCAGCTTGCGCTTTCAGTTGCTCTTTCACCGGGCAAGCGGGCGTGGTGAGCTGAAGCTGAAATTTGACGGTGCCGTCGCAAACCGCAAGGTTTTGGACAAAACCGAGGCTCACGATGTCTTTATGCAAATCTGGATCTCGGACAGATTTGAGCGCTTGCAGAATGGTGTCTTTGTCGGTCATGATGGTTTGGGCTTAGCCTACCCTCCCTTGTAGGATAAGGGGGCATGGAGGGGCAAGAGAATACGAAAAAATCGGCGGTGGTGTTGCTGTCCGGGGGGCTGGATTCGGCGACCGTGGCCGCCTTTTTGCAGCAGGAAGGCTATGAGGTGCTGGCTCTGACCATCGACTACGGACAGCGGCATCGCGCTGAGTTGGCTGCGGCAGCCAAGGTTGCCCAGCATTTGGGCATCCAAGAACACCGGGTGATGCGTTTGGACTTGCGGGCGTTCGGTGGCTCTGCCCTGACCGACGACTTGGAGGTGCCGAAGTCGGCAGCGACTCGCGATGCGGTAGCCTCGGATATTCCCATCACTTATGTCCCGGCTCGCAACACCATCTTTTTGTCCTTGGCCTTGGGATTTGCCGAAGCGCGGGGAGCGCATACCTTAGGCATTGGTGTTAATGCGGTGGATTATTCGGGCTATCCGGATTGCCGCCCCGACTTCGTCGCCAAGTTTGCGGAGCTTGCCAATTTGGCCACGCGCGAAGGGGTGGAAGGTCGTCCTATCACCCTAGCCACGCCTTTATTGCACCGTAGCAAGGTTGACATCCTGCGCCTGGCCTATGAACTGCAAGTCCCAGTAGCGAGCACGCTTTCCTGTTATGACCCGAGGAGCGAAGGCGAGCCCTGCGGCCTATGTGATGCTTGTCGTTTGCGGTTGCAGGCGGAAGAAGAATTCTTTCGACAAGTGGAGGTGGATTGCCAGGCTTCTGCCGAGCGAGTGTGGCCGCTTCGACACCGCAACCTGCGTCAAGGGAAACCCTTGGAAACGGCAAAATACGGTGAGGTTGAGCACTTGCCCACCACACTCCATCTGGTTCTTTCGGTTGGTGGGCTGGATGTGGGCTGTGCCACTTTGCTGGCCGAGGAGCGTGCGGGTGGTTTTGGCCTGCGCATGCGTGGGGTGGCTATCGATGCTCCCTTTCGAGGACGCGGCTTGGGCAAGCGGCTTTTGCAGGAGGCCCAGCGGATTGCCGCCGCGCGCGGTACGGGGCTTTGGTGTCAGGCTCGGGTGTCGGCCATTCCCGTCTATCAAAGTTGCGGCTTTGAGCGGGTTGGAGAGGAGTTTTCTATCCCCGATATCGGCCCACATTATGTCATGCAGTGGCTGCCGTAGTCTGCCGACGGCTGCGCGCCCACCTAAAATCCCCTTATGTCACCCAAAGAAAAACCGGTTCCGCCTGCCGTCTTGCAAGCTCTTGCTGATCTTTACCAAGTTGTTGACACTTTGCGCTCCCCCGGCGGCTGTCCTTGGGACATCAAACAAAGTGTGGAGAGCTTAGCTCCGCATTTGGTGGAAGAAAGCCATGAGCTCGCCGATGCTGTTGCTCGTCAGGATACGGCGGGCACTTGCGAGGAGCTGGGGGATTTGTTGATGGGGGTGATGATGGTGGCTCGGGTTGCGGAAGAAGATCGTGGCTTTGGCCTGCCCGAAGTCGCCGACGGCATCCGTCGCAAACTCATTCGTCGGCATCCTCATGTTTACGGTCAGGTTGAGGTGGAAGGTAGTGGTGAGGTCTTGCAAAACTGGGAGGCAATTAAGAAACAAGAAAAGCAAGACAAGGGAGAAGGGGAGGGGACTTTGTCCGGTGTGCCAAGCTCTCTGCCGGCTCTCTTGCGCGCATTTCGTGTGGGAGAAAAAGCTTCCAATGCGGGTTTTGATTGGCCCGATTTGCAGGGCCCAAGTGCCAAAGTGGAGGAGGAATGGCAAGAGTTCCAACAGGCTGTTGCCAGCGGCGACGAAAACCGTGCGCGCGAGGAGCTTGGGGATTTATTGTTTGCGGTGGTGAATGTGGCGCGCAAGATGAAAATTGAGCCGGAGCTTGCCTTGCGTGGCACCATCGAGCGCTTTTCCGCGCGCTTTGCCTATCTGGAACGAAATCTAGGCAAAGCCCTTGCGGAAGCCAGCTTGGAAGAAATGGATGTCTTGTGGGAGGAAGCGAAAACCCAAGCCCCTGGGGCTTGACCGCTCTCCAGGGTGGGCCGTATACTCTCCGCCCCAAGTGCGGGGATGTGGCGCAATTGGTTAGCGTACCAGACTGTCGATCTGGTGGTTGCGGGTTCGAGTCCCGTCATCCTCGCCATCCCAATCAAAAAGGAGGCCCTCATCAGAGAGCCTCCTTTGTTTTGTTGGTAGGCGGCTTTACCAGGGCTTGCTTTCCGACTTCGGCGGCAGTTGCACCTTGATGGGTTTGTCTTGCTTGCCCGTCCACTCAAACTTTTCGTAGTGACGGTAGCGGCCTTTGCGGTCGGAGAAGGTGAGGCGGTAGCTGCCGGGGCGGCGGTTGAAGGCCACCAAGCCAAAATCATCCGCGCGCTCGGTGGTGCCAATGTTGCCACTGGTGCCTCGACTGGCCATTTTCCCCTCCAGCTTGGGCTGGTCGACATCGGGTGCCATGGTGACGATGGCGTTGTCGGCGCGGTCGCCGTCCGGCTGAATGACGATGAATTCGCACACCGGAATGATGGTGGCGCGAATGGTTAATTCCACGGTTTGTCCAGGAGCGGAAACGCCAGCTTCGGTGATGAAGGGATCGAATCCGCGACCGGAAACCAAAATCCACTTCATCTTGTTGTCGGCATCGGCGGTGCCGATGAATTGGCCATGCAGTGGGGTGGTGTATTCGGAAACCACATCCCGCCGCGCGGGCACCCGCATGTATTCGGGATCAGGAACAGCGCGCATCAAATAGCAGTGGGCGCCACCGATGGGATTGCCGGAGACAGAATCCACGATATGAGCCACATAAACCGTTTGATTGGCGGCTGGGACCGGAGGATTGGGGGGCGGTGGGGCGCTATCGGAAACTTGAGGGCCAGAGCCGGTGACAGTGGCCGACAATTCCGTGGTTTTCTTTTTGCCAGCAGAGCAGGCAGGAAGAGCGACCAGGGCGCCGAGGAGGAGAGCGGAAAAGAGACGGGGACTCATGCTTCTTCAGGGAGTTCGAGCTTTTCGGTGCCGCGAACGGCATTCGAAGTTAGGGTGTCAACATCGAGAGCGGCCTCGGCCGCATGGGTTTCTTCGCGGGTGGCGAAGAGGACCGGGCTTTCCGGTTGGAACACCGTACAACAATCTGGTGCTGGTAGGGTGGAAAGTTCGTAAGTGCCGATGCGGCGCGCGAGGGCGATGGCCTCGATTTTGTCCATGCCAATGAGGGGGCGCAAGATAGGAAGGCTAGACGCATCTTCAATTGCGGCTATGTTTTGCATGGTTTGGCTGGCGACTTGGCCCAGGCTCTCGCCAGTGACCAGGGCTTTGCATTTGCGGCGAGAGGCCAAGCGGCATGCGATGCGAGTCATGGCGCGGCGGTAGAGCACGGTGCGGTAGGGAGAGGGGCAAGCGTCGCGGATGGCTTCTTGGTAGGCAGCGAAAGGCACGATATGGAGGAAGGTGCGAGGCTGCCATAGAGAAAGTTGCTCGGCAAGGCGAATAATTTTTTCTCGCGATTGCGGACCAGTATGCGGAAAGGAATCAAAGGAAACAAATTCCATCCGCAGCCCGCGCTTCATGCACATCCAGGCTGCCACGGGAGAATCAATGCCTCCGGAAAGCAGGGTGAGGCCGCGGCCCAAGGTGCCTACCGGCAATCCACCAGGCCCGGGCCGACGGCGGGCGAAGACCAAAGCTTGTTGTTCGCGCAAATCCACTTCCAAATCCAGTTCGGCTCCCTTGAGTTGGACCTGAAGTTGGGGAAATTGGGGAAGAATGGCGCCCGCCAAAGCGTCAATTATCTGACGGCTGGTGTGGGGGAAAGCCTTGTTGGAGCGGTTGACGGTAATGCGAAAGAGCACTTTGTCCTGGCCGAGGAAATTTTCCTCCAGGCTGTGGGATACCTGTTGTACCGCGCATTCCACAATCGGCGGCAAATCCAAATGCACTACCTGCACCGGGGAAACACTGGTGACCCCAAAAACCTGACTTGCCCGCTGTAGGGAGCTTTCGAGGCTGACCTCGGCACGCACCAAAATGCGCCCGCGCAAGCGCTCGGTACGCAATCCTGGCAAGGGGCCGATGGCGGCCTTCAAATTGGCGCAAAGGCTGCGTTCAAAGGCAGGGCGATTACCGCCTTTGAGGCCGAGTTCGCCGTAGCGGACCAGCAAGGTGGTGTGGTTGGTCATGAGTGTGCGAAGCTTAGGCTTCCCCCGGAGGGTCGGCCATTCTAGAATTGCCGGTTCGGGCGTTTAGCTCAGTTGGCTAGAGCACCTCGTTTACACCGAGGGGGTCGGGGGTTCGAGTCCCTCAACGCCCACCACCCCCATCCGGCGCGGGTTTATTCCCACAAATCCTTGGGGAGAGATTGTTTCCTTTTGCGATTTTTCCTTCCATTCCAGCGATTCTGGACCAAACTACTAAGATGAGCCTTCTCCTCCTGTGGACCACTCTGCTGTTGCCCCAAATCGGATTGGGTCAGGGGAGTGCCGACGTCAGCGCGCGGTTTGCTGCTGATTCTGTGCCTTCGGGGCAAGTGATGGATTTGCATGTGCAGTTTGATATCACCCCAGGCTGGCATATTTACCACCCCGACCAAGATGAAAATGGGGTTCCCACCTCGGTGACCGTTGCCGGGGATGGGGTCGAAGCTGCTGGGCCGTTGCAATCCTTGCAAGAACCCAAGGTGCATGAGGTTGCGGTAGGTAGTTTCCAGGCCACCTATTTATGGTTGGAAGGCAAGCCCGAGTTGGTGTTGCCAGTGCGTGTGACCGGGCCGGTGGGTACTGCCAAAGTAGTGGTGCAAACCCATTTCATGATTTGCGATGAAAATGTGTGTTTGCCGGCGGAGGATCGCAGCTTCGAAATCCCTATCCAAATCACCGAGGCCTTGGCGCCCACGGCAGCCGAAGTGGCGGTCGCAGCCCAGGCGCAAGAGCAAGAGGATTTTCAAAACGGGCAAAGCTTCGACCCCGAGCGGGAAGATGTGAACTACGGCAAAGTCTCTGTGGACTTCGATTTGGAAGGACGTGTGGCTCCCGGCGAGACCGTGGATTTGGTTTTTTCCATGGAGGTTGCGCCAGGTTGGCATGTGTATGACCCCAAGCAAAACCCGCTTGATGGCATTCCGGTGTCGGTGGTGGTGCAGGGGGATGGATTGCATTTGCTCAGCAAAGCCACTACCAAGTCTTTACCGCAAGAGCATGTCACTCATTACGGTGGTGGCACCCAACGCTATTGGTGGCAAAGTGGCAAACTGGAATGGCGGTCGCAGCTGCGATTTGATGGCCCGATTCCCGACGATGCTGCAGTGCGTTTAATTTGGCAAGCATGCAATGAAGATTCTTGTTTGCAGGTAGAGCAGAAAACCTTTTCCTTGGCGACTTATGCCGACTTAGGTGCCAGTGGCTTGCCGCAAGGTTTTTGGGCATTCTTGTTGGCGGCGATTAGTGCCGGCTTGTTCACTTTGCTCACTCCCTGCGTGTTCCCCATGATTCCAGTGACCATTAGCTATTTCATTAAGCGCGCGGAATCTGGAAAGGGTACTCCTCTGGGCAATGCCACGGCTTATGCCGGTGGCATCATCTTTACCTTTGCTGGCATTGGTGTTGGCGCAGCATTGTTGTTAGGCGCAGGTGGAGCCAATGCTATTGGCTCCAATCCATGGATTAATCTGGCAATTGGGCTGTTGTTCGTGGTTATGGCCATTTCGTTATTGGGCTTTTTCGAAATCCAGGCCCCGCGCTTTTTGCAAAACTTTGCTTCCAAAACCCAAGCCGAAGGACAAACCAAGGGTGGCTATCTTCCAGTGGCACTTATGGCTATCGCTTTCAGCATCACCGCCTTTACTTGCACGGTAGGTTTCGTTGGTGCCGTGTTTGCCCTGGGGCTCAAACTCGGCGTGTTGTATTTGGTTGGGGGCATGTTTGTTTATGGCTTTGTCTTTGCCCTGCCCTTTTTCTTTCTAGCCCTATTACCTTCGCGCCTGAACAAGCTGCCTTCTGCCGGTGGTTGGATGAACACGGTAAAAGTTTGCGCAGGCTTTGTGGAGTTGTTGGCGGCCATCAAGTTTTTCTCCAACACTGATTTGGTGCTTGAGTTGGAGGTGCTGACATGGCCGGTGGTGCTTGGTTTGTCCACAGTGATTTTGTTGCTATGGGGTGCTTATATGCTTGGCTTGTACAAGCTTCCCTATGATTACGAAAAACCGAAGCCGGGCAAGCGTCGGCGTGTGTTTGCCTTGGTGATTTTGGCCACCGGTTTTTGGTTGGCGCCGGGGATTTTCAACCGCGATTACAGCATCGGCGGGTTGGTAGCTTATATGCCACCTAAACACTATGGCTTGCACCAGGTTGACCGGGCTTCGGGTTTGGAAGTTGGGCCAGCAGAGCTTACTTGGTACGAGGATTATGAGCTGGCGTTTGCCGCTGCCTTGAAGGCCAAAACTCCTCTTTTCTTAGACTTTACTGGGGCTAGTTGCGTGAACTGTCGCTTGATGGAAAACGGCGTGTTTCCAGATGCTGCGGTTAAACCTCTGCTGGCGCAAACCACCCGTGTTTCCTTGTGGGTGGATAAGCGTAAAGAATACATGGAAATGGAGAAGGTGCGTTTCCACCAGGTTACACAGCCCTTGTATGTCTTGATCGACCCGCGCACCGATACCGTGCTCGGGGTTTATCAGGGCTACAACCCCGATCCCGCGCCCTTTGCCGAATTCTTGCAAAAAGGACTGGATGCCTACTCAGCAGCCGAATAAGCCTGCCGGTTTGCAGCTTTATCCTGGCGATGGTTGCGGCAATCGCTTCTGGTTGTTGTGGGGGCAAGAAGCTCAGGATGCAGGCATCGATTATCGTCAATTGGCACCGCAAATTTGTGACTTGGAGGTAGATGGTTTGCTGCTGCTTGGTCGCAAAGAGGAGCAAACCCTATCCGTGCGCATTTTTAATCGCGATGGCAGCGAAGGAAGCGCCTGCTTGAATGGTTTGCGTGTGGTCGCCAATTTCCTTGGCACTTCCCGTGGGCGTTTGCAAATGGCGGGTCGCGTTGTCGATTGGCGGCGGATCAGTGGTGGTATTGAATTGATGTTGCCTAAGGTGCAGACAGATAGTGAGGTGAAGCCTTTGCTGCTAGCGGACGGTATGGAAGGGTTTCAAGTTTCGTTTTGGAATCCGCATGCTGTTTTCCCTTATCCAGAGGATGCGGAAGCCAAATTTTCAGATTGGGACTTAGCAGCATTGGCGGCGCAGTGTCGCCGCTTGCGCGCGCGTTTCCCACAGGGAGTCAACGTGGGTTTGGCGCATCCTCTACAAGGCAGTCAAGAGATGAACCTACGGGTGGAGGAGCGCGGGGTGGGAGAAACCAAGGCCTGCGGTAGTGGGGCCGTCGCCGCGGCTCTGGTCGCTTGGGAGCTCGGTGCGGAGGCGCGATTAGGGGTGCAAACGGGGGGCGGACGTTTGGAGTTGGAAGCTGTTTCGAAGGGCGATGTACGGCTGCGCGGGGCGGCGTGGAGCGGTCCGGGGAAAAGCCTCGAAGAACTTCTGAGAGGCAGCCGTAACCATCTGAAACAAAAAGGCTTAGGCGGTCGCGCTTAGGGAGTTTTGGCTTCCAAGATAGGGGCGGAAATGGTGCAATAGGGCCCCCATCCGGCGCCCCCCGGACCGTTGCCCATGGCCGAAAATCCAGCCCCAGAACATACTCACATTCCCGACGCGCTCATTGAGAAGGAGATGCGTGAGAGCTATCTCACTTATGCCTTGTCGGTGATTCATGATCGTGCCCTGCCCGATGTGCGGGATGGTTTGAAACCGTCCCAACGCCGCATCTTGGTGGCGATGAACGATCTGCACTTGCGCCCAAATGCCAAATATCGCAAATGCGCCAAGATTGCCGGTGATACTTCGGGCAACTATCACCCTCACGGCGAATCGGTGATTTATCCCACTTTGGTGCGCATGGCGCAACCGTTCCGTTTGCGTCATTGTCTGATTGATGGGCAAGGTAACTTTGGTTCCATCGATGGCGACCCTCCTGCGGCCATGCGTTATACCGAGGCGAAGATGGCTGGGCCGGCGGAGGAGATGCTGTTGGATTTGGATAAAGACACCGCCGATTTGCGTTCGAACTACGATGAAACGCGGATGGAGCCCACGGTGTTGCCGGGCAAATTTCCCAATCTATTGGTGAATGGTTCGGAGGGCATCGCTGTGGGTATGTCCACAGCATTGCCGCCCCACAACTTGCTCGAGGTGTTGAACGCGATTCGCTATCTTCTCGATAACCCGGATTGCCAGGTGCAAGACCTGATGCAAATCGTTACCGGCCCCGATTTCCCTACGGGCGGCATCATTTGTGGACGCGCGGGCATTGCCGAAGCCTATCTCACCGGACGCGGCAAAATCACTTTGCGGGCGCGGATGCATCTGGAAGAGGCCTCGGGGCGGGGGCGCGATTCTCTCGTGATAACGGAGATTCCCTATGAGCGGGAAAAAGCCGCCATCATCGAAAAGATTGCTCTGGAAGTGAAGTCGGAGCGCATCGAAGGGATTTACGACATCCGCGACGAATCCGACCGTCAGGGCATGCGCTTGGTGATTGAGCTGAAGAAGGATGCCGACCCTGTAGTGGTGGAAAATCTGCTGTACAAGCACAGTAGCTTGCAGATTACTTATGCCATCCGCAATACCGCGCTTATTGAAGGTCAGCCGCGCACCCTGAACCTCAAGGAGTTGGTGGCTGCTTATCGCGATCACCGCTTCGATGTGATTCGCCGCCGCACGCGCTTTTTGCTGCACAAGGCGGAGCATCGTCTACATATCTTGGAAGGATTGATGATTGCCATTCAAGCCATCGACGAGGTGGTGGAAATCATCAAAGCTTCGGCGGACACCCAGGCTGCACGCAAGAGCTTGGAGCAGCGCTTCGAGCTTACGCCCATCCAATCCCAAGCCATTGTCGATATGCGCTTGGGACGGCTCACCGGCTTGGAGGTGGAGAAGCTGCAGGACGAGATTGATGGCTTGAAGAAAGACATCGCTTGGTTCCGCCGCATCTTGGCCGAGGATGAATTGGTCTTCGACATCATTCGCGAAGATTTGGATGATTTGGAGAAAAAATACGCGGAGCCGCGGCGCACCGAGATTGGCGAAGGGGTGCAGGATTTCCTCACCGAGGATTTGATTGCCGAAGAAACCATGGTGGTCACGGTGAGCAGCCAGGGTTACATCAAGCGCACTTCTGTGGATAGCTACCGCGCCCAATCCCGAGGAGGCCGTGGCATTACTGGCGGCAAGTCCAAAGAAGGGGATGTGTTGTCGCATCTCTTTGTTTGCTCCACCCACGATTACTTGTTGGTCATTACTGATCGTGGACGCTTGTTCTGGCTCAAGGTCTACCGCCTGCCCGAACAAGATCGTACTGCCAAGGGGCGGTCGATTCGCAACCTGATTGAAGGCATTCAGCCCGAGGAAGCCATCCGAGCCATCCTTTCCACCCGCAACTTTGACGAAGGCGAGTACCTCATCTTCGCCACTGAAAAGGGCAAGGTGAAGAAGACCGAACTCAAGGCTTATTCCAATGTGCGGAGTGTGGGCATCATTGCGACCAAGCTGGAAGAAGGCGACCGCCTGATTGGTGCGCGTCTGGTGTCGTCTGGCGACGAAATCATGTTGGTCACTGCGGGTGGCCAAGTGGTTCGTTTCCGCGAAAGCGACGCCCGCGCCATGGGACGCAATGCGGCAGGGGTCAAAGGGGCCTCCTTGCGTGGATACGATAAGGTGGTGGACTTGGTGACCGGCACCGAGGATCAGATGTTGTTGCTGGTTTGTGAAAACGGTTACGGCAAGCGCACGCGCATTGGCGAATTCCGCCTCACCAAGCGTGGCTCACAAGGCGTGGTTGGCATCAAAGCCAATGAACGCAATGGTTTGGTGGTGAATGCACGCAACGCCAGCCGTTGCGACGAGGTGATGTTCTCCACTACTGGCGGTATGTTGGTACGCACCAAGGTAGATGAAATTTCCATCCAGGGGCGAGCTACCCAGGGTGTGCGTTTGGTCAACCTGAAACCTGGCGATCGCATTGCCAGTTTGGCCGCCATACCTCGTGAAGACAACTCCGAAGGGGAAGCCTGATGCTGGA
>JAJRZS010000002.1 GCA_024275135.1 Planctomycetota bacterium
CAGGCTGGCGGATGGCTTTGAATTTCCTCTTGGATGCGCTTCAAGTCCCAAGCTTGTCCCCAACCGAAGTCCAAAACACGTGGGTTAAGACCAGCGCCGTGGGCATGGGCCAGCAAGCGTCGGCCAAACTCTCCATTGCACAGGACCAACCCGGACTCGGCCTGTGGTAGATGGGCCAAGCACTGGGCGACAACATCGTTGGCATGCGTGCCGCCACCCGGAAACAAAGCCACGCCCAAACCACCCATCCAAGCTTCGAGTAGGTTTTGGACCTGACGGTATTGCTGAGAGAAGTAAGGACTGCGGTGATAGAGAGGACGGTTGTGGGCGGCGCTCAGAACTTCCGTCGCCATCCTTGGGGGGCCGGGTAAGAGGGGAAAATGGTTGGTGGGGAGAATGGTGTTTTGCTTTTGCGCAAGCTGCACCAAGGGGCGAGGCAGTTGGTGGAGGTTGACGCGCATCGGCGTGAAGAACAGTGGCCCCTCCTTGACTGCGGGGCCCACAGCTTGAAATCCCAATTTGCGGTAAAGCGGGAGTTGCTCCTGCACACCGGAAATCCAAAGCTGTTGGTAGTCGTGTTCCAAGGCGTAGCGATAGACCCCAGCCATAAGTTGGAAAGCCACCCGAGAGCTGCGTTTGCCGGGCACCACACAGAGCAAGCGGACTTCTAGCGGGTTTTGCCCAGGGGAATCGATGGTTACGCCACGGGGAAGGCGCGAGGAAACCGAAAAGGGCGCTTGGCCATGAACGGCCACCATGCCAACCAGTCGCTGCCCTTCCCGCGCCAGAATCATGCGGTTTTTCTGTTCGAACTTGTCCTGATGTTGACCGCTGCCGTCGTCCGCATACTGTTGCAGCTCGCGTACAAAGGTGGCATGAAGGAGGGCGCGCACTTCGGGCAAATCGGCTTCGGCCGCGAAATGCAGACGTAACGGGGCCAAGGCCGTAGGGTTGAGGAAGGCGCTCACGCTCCTCATGCTATACGCTAGACAGGTCCTCTAGGAATTTTGTTCTTTGCTCCAGCGGGTAAATCGATAGCGAAGCCCTTGATATTCCCCCTCTCCTAACCATTCTTGGCGCTGAAATTGAGGGTTGAGTGGAAAAAAAACCTGACAGTCAAAATCGTGATCGATTTCGGTAATAAAAAGGGAGCGGCAGTCTGGGTGGCGCAGGGCTTCGGCGTAGATTTGAGCGCCTCCAATGACAAAGATTTGGTGGAGCTTTTCTTCGGCACAAGCCTCCAGAGCGGCGGAAAGAGAGTTTGCAATGCGCGCACCTGGCGCCGCATAGTGGGCTTGCCGACTGATGACCCAGTTGCGGCGTTGCGGCAAAGGCCGGAAACGGGTGGGTAAGCTCTCCCAAGTTTTGCGCCCCATAATCACGGCGCACAGACCGCCGCCCTTGGTGAGCTTGGAAAAATACTGCAAATCGGGCGGGAGGTGCCAGGGCATCGTGCCCTCGCGCCCAATGCCCATGCGGGAATCAACCGCGACGACCACATCGAACTCAGACCGCGACTTCGAAGCGGATGAACGGGGCATGTTGGTAATTGTGCAGCTGAATGTCTTCGAAACGGATTTGGTCGAAGGGCTTGTTGGCGATTTCAATGCGCGGCAAGGGGCCGGGGGTGCGTTCGAGTTGGGTGCGGATGCCGTCGAGGTGGTTGAGGTAAAGGTGAGCATCCCCCAGCGTGTGGGTGAAAATCCCGGGCTCGAGTTGGCATTCTTGGGCCATCATCGTCATCAGCAAGGCATAGCTTGCAATGTTGAACGGCACGCCGAGGGCGACGTCGGCCGAGCGTTGGTAGAGTTGGCAATCCAGACGGCCAGCAATCACATAGAACTGAAACAACAGGTGGCAGGGCGGTAGCTTCATCCGCGGCAAATCGGCCACGTTCCATGCACTGACGACAATGCGTCGGGAATGCGGGTTGATTTTAATTTGGTCGATGGCGTTTTGAATCTGATCGATACCGCAGCCTCCCCAGTTGCGCCATTGATGGCCGTAAATGGGACCGAGGTCGCCGTTTTCGTCGGCCCATGCGTTCCAAATGGGTGTGTATTCGGCCAGTTCGTCGTGAATATTGGTGGAGCCCCGCAAAAACCACAGCAATTCGCGCACGACCCCGGTGAACAGCACCTTTTTCGTGGTGAGCAAGGGAAACCCCTTGCGCAAATCGTATTTGGTTTGGGTGCCAAATATGGAGCGGGTGCCTACTCCTGTACGGTCTTCGCGGTCTTCTCCGTGTTCGAGAATCTGGCGGACGAGGTTGAGGTAGGCTTCCATGGGATGGGGGGCAAACGCCCTTGCCAATCATAGGAAAAGGCAGCTTCAAAGGTCTAGGTTTTTGTGCAACCCCAACCTTGCACAGGGGTTCTAAACCATGTGCAGCAAAGCAAAACTCTGGCAATTCGGCCTTTCTCTCGATGGGCCTTCTTGCAGGCAGTGTTCTGGGTTTTGGGTGTGGGGATTGTGCTCAGCCTATGGCTTCGGCCTACACTTGGTTTGCATTTACTGTGGGATGGGCTGATTCCCCTGGCCCCTTTGCTCCTAGTGGTGGTTCCCGGTCTATGGCGTAATGTGTGCCCCGTTTCCACGATGGGGATGCTGCCGCATCGCCTAGGGTTTTCTCAACAACGAGCCATGTCTGCATCGCAGCGTCTGCAATTTCAATGGGGCGGATTGGCATTATTGTTTGTATTGGTTCCTTTGCGCCATGCCTTGTTGGATACCCAGGCTCTTGCTTCCGCTGTGTTTCTATTGCTCGCTGCTGGCTTTGCCTTTTTTCTAGGCCGCAAATGGGCATGGAAAAGTGCCTGGTGTGCGGGTTTATGTCCACTGCGACCGGTGGAATCCTTGTATGGCTTCCGCCCGGCAGCAACCTTCGCCAATGCGCACTGTGGGAGTTGTGGTTTGTGCTCCACTCCTTGCCCCGATGCAACTTTCCATGCCTCGCGACCAGGATTGGTACCGGGGGGATTGCAGCCAGGGCCACGCAAGTGGATCACTGGGAGTTTTGTCGGTTTTATTTGGGGGTGGTTTCAGGTGCGCGATTACGTAGCCTTTCCGCTTGGAGAAGAGGCCTGGGCTATTTATGCCTGGCCTTGGGGAGGCGCTGTCATGAGCTATGGCCTTTTGTTGCTTTGTGAACGGCTTTTGCCCAAACCAGTTCATCCAAAACTCTATCGCTTTTGGGCCTGCGCTGCGGTTTGCTGTTACTACAGCTATCGACTGCCCGCTCTTTTCGGCTTTGGGCTTTACCCTGGCGATGGCATGCTGATCGATCTATCGCCTTATCTGCCAAGTTGGGTGGTGTTTCTGGGCGTGGCGGCGTTGTGCAGTTTTTTGGTTTGGTGGATGCTACTACGCATCGCATCCCCAGCGGCATGGATGCGTCGACCGCCTTATGCTCTTCAGGTGACGGCAACGCCTAACGCTTCCAAGTAAATTCATGGCTCGCGTATTTTTCCTGGGCTATTTTTTCGCCCAGTGCAAATTCTTCTGCACTCCAGCTGCCGGCGGTGAACACCAGGTTTAACGCTTGTCCCAAGGCGGCGGTTAAGGCTGCGCAATCAGGCTCGAAACCTAAGGCCGCAATGTGTGGAGTGAGGGATGGTTGGGTTAGGACCAAGGAGCCATGAAAAAGAATCCATCCCGCCTGTCGGCGGGCGGCAGAGCCGAGGAGTTTGCGCGCACCCATGGTGATGTCGAGCGGGGAGCTATCTTCAAAACACCAGGCACTGCCCGTTTGATCGGAAAGTAGAGTTTGGCTTTGGCGCAGCTCAATGGCTTGCTTGGCTTGGCGCGCCAAGGCTGCGGCCAGAGCCTGGTGGATGGTTTTCATGGCTTGGGCTGGCCCACCGGCCAAGGCGCCGTGCTCGGGAGCGCAAAGCGAATATGTGAGCTCGTCCTGGTGAAGGATGGCCTTGCCGCCGGTACTGCGGCGAACAAGATCGTAGCCGCGTTTCTGTATTTCGGCTAAAGGGAGATCCTTAGTGGTTTGAAAGTAGCCCAAGGAAAGTGTTGGTTTCTTCCAGCGATAAAAGCGCAAGGTGGGCAGTTTGCGGCACCGCAGCAGGGCTTCGTCCAAACCCATGTTGAGCGCGCCATCCTGGGGGTGGTCGAGGAGACAACGCCCGGGGATGGGGGGGCTACTCTTCGCTGTCATGGCGTGGATGGCGCAATTGCGGTTGCTTCACCGCTTTGGCTTCATCGACGCGGGTGACGGGCATGTTGCGCGGCGCTTGGTGCAAAGCCTCTTCGCCAGCAAGCGCTTCTGCCGCAACCTGAAGCATGGCCTCGATGAAGCCGTCCAAAGTTTCTTTGGACTCGGTTTCTGTGGGTTCTGCCATGATGGCTTCTGGAACCACCAAGGGGAAGTACACGGTTGGCGGGTGGTAACCCAACTCAATGAGGCGTTTGGCAACGTCCAAAGTGTGCATGCCTTGGTCGCGCATCGCTTTGGTGGGGCGGGCAACAAACTCGTGCATGCAGATGCGGTTGTAGGGCACGCGCCAGGCATCTTGCAACCGAACACGCAGGTAGTTGGCGTTCAACACCGCATTTTCCGCCACCCGACGAATGCCTTTGGCACCCAGGCGTTTGATGTAGGCGTAGGCCCGCAACAGCACCAAGAAGTTGCCGTGGAAGGCCCGCACGCGGCCAATGCTGGCTTCTGGAATGCGCAAGCGATACTTGCCTTGACTGCAGACGACGGTGGGCGCGGGCAGATATTTTGCCAAATCTTGGTGCACGCAAATGGGACCAGCACCGGGGCCACCTCCGCCATGAGGTGTGGACATGGTTTTGTGCAGATTTAAGTGCATCATGTCGATGCCGAAATCTCCAGGCCGAGCAACACCCATGATGGCATTGAAGTTGGCTCCATCCATGTAGACTTTGCCTCCGGCGTCGTGCACGAGCTGGCAAATCTCGGCAATGTTTTCCTCAAACAATCCCAAAGTGTTGGGGTTGGTGATCATCATGCCGGCGGTGTCGGCACCGAGGTGCGCCCGCAAGTCGTCCATGTCGGTGAGGCCTTGCTCATTCGACCTCACAGTGACGACGCGGAACCCAGCCAAAGTGCAGGAGGCGGGATTGGTACCGTGGGCGCTGTCGGGAATGAGAATGGTGCGGCGTTGGTTTTGGCCTTGTTCATCCAGCCAAGCTCGCAACACCATGAGCGCAGTTAGCTCGCCATGGGCTCCGGCGGCGGGATGTAAGGTTACGCCTGGCAAACCGGTAGCGGCGCCAAGGTCGGCGGCCAAATCATGGAGCAGGCGCAAGGCACCTTGCACCGAGTTGTCGTCCTGCAAAGGATGCAGCCCAGTCCATGTTGGTTGTGCCGCCAAACTCTCATGCACCACCGGGTTGTACTTCATGGTGCAGGAACCCAGAGGATAAAAGTTGGTGGTAATGGCGAAGTTGCGCTGACTAAGGCGCGTGAAGTGACGCACCAAATCCAACTCTCCCAACTCGGGCCAGGCGACCTGCTTGGAGCGCAATTCCGCAGCTGGCAAGCCTTGGCGGGCAGCTTCGAGATCGGCGCCCGGAGTCCGCATGGTGCGCCGGCCAGGGCGCGAATCTTCAAACAATAGAGGGACGGCGGTGCGTCTCATCGAACCACCTCCTGTTGCATCAAGGAAGCGGCAATCGTGCCCAAACGTTGGATGTCGGCAGGCAGGGTTTTTTCGGTGCAAGCCATGGTGAACATGTTTTCCATGCCGGAGTAGTAAGGCGCTAAGGGCAGCACGCCGAAAAGGTTGTTTTCTTTGAGCGCTTTCTTGTAGCGCAACAACACATCCTCGCTGGGTGCTAAAAACGCGACTTCATTGAAGAAGCTTTGCCTGGGAAAGGCACGTGGGAAACCAGCAGCCTCTAGGACTTGCACCATTTCCAAAGTGCGTTGGCGAGAAACACAAGCCACTTCTTCCAATCCTTCTGGGCCGAGGGCAGCCATATGGATGCAACCGCGCAGGGCAATCAAAGCATTGTTGGTGCAGATGTTGGAAGTGGCTTTTTCGCGACGAATATGTTGTTCGCGGGTTTGGAAGGTGAGGGTGTAGGCGCGTCGGCCTTCGGTGTCTGTGGAGATGCCAACCAAACGCCCCGGCAATTTGCGCACCGCCTTTTGCGAGGCGGCGAAGAAACCAAAACTTGGGCCGCCATAGCCAAGAGGAACGCCCAGAGATTGCCCATCCCCAACTACGATGTCGAAGCCGAGTTGGCCCGGCGATTGCAATAAGCCCATGGCGACGGGATAAATCGAAGCCACGGACAAGGCCTTGACCTGCTTGGCTTGGTCTACCACGGCAGCCATGGTTTCTATGTTGCCTAAGAAATTGGGCTGTTGCACCAGCACCGCCGCAGTTTGCTCGTCGATGCAGTCTTGCCAATCCGTAACCCCATCGACCAGCGGGGCTTCCACCACTTCGGCAGCTAAGTGTTTGAGATAAGTGAGGATGGTTTCGCGGGTATGGGGGTGGAGCCCTGCCGACACCACCACTTTATTACGTCGCGTCATGCCCAAGGCCATCAGCGCGGCTTCGGCGGCAGCAGAAGCACCGTCGTACATGGAGGCGTTAGCGACTTCCGTGCCACAAAATTCTGCAATCATGGTTTGGAACTCGTAAATCCACTGCAAGGTTCCCTGCGAGCATTCGGGCTGGTAGGGAGTGTAGGCGGTAAGAAATTCGGAGCGCTGCATCAGGTGGTCGACCAAGGCCGGATAGCTGTGGTCGTAAAACCCACCGCCTAAAAAGCAAGCACCCGCAGCAGGTTGGTTTGGAGCAGCCAGTGCGTCCATATGGCGCAGCAGTTCAGCTTCACTCAAGCCTTCCTCGATGGTTAATTCCCCGTCGACCTGCAGGTTTTTAGGGATGGCCGCGAACAAGTCATCCAGGGAATCTACGCCAACCGCTTGCAACATGGCTTTGCGGTCGGCGTCGGAGTTTTGAATGTAGGGCATGATTAGCTTTCGGCGGCGACGATTTCTTCGTAGGCAGCGGCGTCTTTCAGGCCGTCAAGAGAATCAGCGCATGAGACCTTGACTTTGACCAGCCAACCTTCATGCAAAGGATCCCTTTGCAAAGCTTCGAGGTTGTCGGCCAGGTCGCTATGGACTTCGACGACTTCCCCGGAAACCGGGGAGTTGATGTCGGAAACGGCTTTGACCGACTCCACTTCGCCAAGGGCTTCGCCAGCGGTCAGCGTTTGCCCAACTTCGGGGAGGTCGAGATAGACCAATTCCCCAAGTTGTTCGACAGCAAAATCGGTAATACCGATGGTGACAAGGTTGTCTTCCAGTTTGGCCCACTCGTGGCTGTCAAGGTAGGAACGATCGTTGGGTCGCATGGTGAATTGCGGATGGTTTGGGGTTAGTCGCGCGAGCGATGAGGAACAAAGGGAAGAGTGGTGCGAGTGACGGGCAGTTGTTTGCCGCGAAAGTCCACAGTGAATTGGCCTTCGAGGCCTTTTTTGATGTAGCCAGTGGCGATGGGCTGGTTCAAGGTGGCGGAAAAAGCCCCGCTGCAAATGGTGCCGACTTCTTTGCCGTCGCAGAAAATTGCGTAGCCTTCGCGAGGTACTCGTTTTTCGGCGGTGAACCCAGCAAGTTCGATGCTGGGTTCGGGCAAGGCGCGGAGGGCTTCCCCACCCGCAAAGTTACGAGTTTTCCAGCCTTTAATGGCAAAACGAAGGCCTGCATCCAGGGGCGTGATTTGCTCGTGGATTTCGTGGCCGTAGAGCGCGAGGGCCGCTTCCAAACGCAACACATCGCGGGCACCGAGGCCAACCGGAGCGGCGCCCAGCTCCAGCAAACGATTCCACACGGGAACGATTTGTTCGGCGGTGGCGAAGATTTCATAACCATGCTCGCCGGTATAGCCAGTGCGTGCGAGGAAGAGCTCGCCCCAAGGAGAGGGGATTTGGCCGAGATCCAAAAACTGAGGACAGAAATCATCCACGCCGCTTAAGGTGGCCAGCAAGCGATGCGAATCGGGGCCTTGCAAAGCCAAGATGCCGCCGCCATCTTCGGTGAGGTCGGCGCATTCGGTTTGCTGCAGCCGACTGGTGAGGATTTCCCAATCGCGATGACGGTTGGCGGCATTCACCACCATGAAGATTTCTTTTTCTCCCGTGCGGTAAGTGATGAGGTCGTCGAGGATGCCACCATCTTCTTGCAGAATCATGGTGTAGCGGGCTTTGCCTACCGGCTGATCCAGAATGGAGCCGCCCAAAGCAGCGTCGAGTTCGGCTGCGGCATGGGGGCCGGTGAACAAAAAGCGCGCCATGTGGGAGACATCAAACAAGCCAGCGCTGGTGCGGACGGCTCGCGATTCGCCGAGGATGGAGCCATAGTCCAAAGGCATAGTCCAACCAGCAAAAGGCACCATTTTGGCGCCTAGTGCATGGTGTTGGTCGGCGAGTGGAGTTTGAAGTGTGGAGTCGGTGGAAGAGGCCATGAAAGCAAAAAGGACGCCATTGGGCGTCCTGTTGGGTCGAGGTGACAATTCAGGGTCCGTCGGGCTGAGGTCCTGGTACCTGAGAGATTGGCTGCCAGTGCAGCTTGCCCCTTCGGTGCCGGTAAAATCCGGACTCTCCCGCAGCCGTCTCGCGGACTTCTATTGTCTCTGCTGCCAGGTTTTTGGTCAAATCCAAGGGCCATTTTTTCGGGTTTTGGCCGATTTTGACCAGCCCCGAGCCGGTCCGGCATTGACGGCGCTACGGGTACGGCCTAGACTATGCGGCCCGTTTGACCCCGATACGGTCATCAAATCATGGCACGACGTTGCGAAGTAACTGGAAAAGGCACCCGAAGCGGCAAGAGCATTGCACGCCGCGGTTTGCCGAAGAAAAAAGGTGGTGTAGGTCTGAAAACGACCGGCCACACCAAACGGAAATTCAAGTCCAATATTCAAAAGCTGCGCGTGTTGCTTCCTAACGGCACCGTTCGTCGCATGAAATTGGCCACCTCCGTTATTAAGAAGGGCCAAATCGAAGTGATGCTGGACGGACGCATGCAAACGGTGCCTTTGGTCAAGGCCTTGCGTGGGCGTAATCGCGCCTTCAGTAAACAGGATTCCTAAAAGAATTCTCTTTTTCTTCTCCCGAAAACCTAATTCTTCAGGTTTTCGGGAGAATTTTTATTTTATCCGCCGATGGAAACAAAACAGGCACCATATGTCGTAGGCATAAGAGTGCTTGTTCTCCCTCGGCGTTCCCTTTGAAGCCACAGGGTTCGTTGTTTCTCTGGATCCAGAAACGGAGTCAAGATGGCTGCAAGAAAGAAAGCGACTAAGCGTAAAGCTACCAAGAAGAAGGCGACTAAGCGTAAGGCTACCAAGCGCAAAGCTACGAAACGGAAGGCCACCAAGCGTAAGGCTACGAAACGCAAGGCCACCAAGAAAAAGGCCACCAAGCGTAAGGCTACGAAACGCAAGGCCACCAAGCGTAAAGCTGCCAAGCGCAAGGCCACTAAGAAAAAGGCCACCAAGCGTAAAGCTGCCAAGCGCAAGGCCACTAAGAAAAAGGCCACCA
>JAJRZS010000008.1 GCA_024275135.1 Planctomycetota bacterium
TGAGCCGGTGATGTAAGCCATTCGCTTTTCCCACTCAAAAACCTGGCTAAATCTATGGTTTAGCCAGGTTTTTTCAATTTTCCCAAGAAAACCTTGATGGCCCCGAATCAGTAGGTAACCAAAATTTCGGAAGGTTTTTTGAATTGTTCGCCACCACAGGTGGATTTCCTCTGCTAGAGTTGACACGCGGCCCCCCCCCACGCATGGCGCCCGCCTCCCTGTTCCATGCTACGCTCCCTCGCTCGCATCCTCATCCTGGCCATCGTGTTGGACACGATGCATTGGGGGTTGCATCTGCGGGATGTCAAGCATCCTGAAAAGACAGACTCCTTCTGCGTTGAATGCGCAATGGTGGCCTGTTGGGATTCCGCCCCCGCCCTATTAGCGGTCGAAATCCCCGTCCCGTGGCCGATTTGCCCCGAGACTGAATCTAGCCCGGCAACGCTCCGTATTCTCAACCTGCCGACGGAGCTACTGGGAAGAGGTCCCCCTCACAGCAAGGATTGTTAATCCTTGGCCGGTTTTCCGGCATCCCCTCCTCGGCTTCCCCATGGAAACCGTGTTCTGTGAATCCCTGTTCCCAATGCCCTCCCCAACACCCAAGTACTTACCTCCCAAAGCTTCCACCCCCCCAACCGCTCTTTTGGAGTCGGAAGCCCCCTCGGAAATCCTCGAATCCATGGCCCCGCACCTGCCGCGCCTGCACAGCATTGCTGCCTACCATTTAGGTTGCCATGATCGGGCGTGGGACGCCGTGCAAGAAGCCCTCATCCTCCTATGGAGGAAAGGCGGGGGTCTGCAGAATCCACTGCCCTGGATGGAAAAAGCCGTCGTCTTTCGTGCCATGCATTTGCGGCGCAGTTCCGTGCGTCGCTGCAATTACGAAAGCCAGATGGAATCGCGGATTTTGAGCCAACTGCGCAAGGAAGACAGTCCGTTTCTTCATGTTGAGCAAGAAGAAGCATCTCACCGCATTCAATCCGCCATCCAAGCTTTGCCTGCGGCCAATCGCCAGGTCATGAAATTGCGCGCGCTGCATGGTTTGAACTACGAGGAAATCGCCGACCGTCTCAATCTTGCTGTCGGCACGGTGCGCTCCCGCATCCACCGCGCACGCAAAGCTCTCAGCATGCAACTTCCCGCCGCGCCCGCCTAACCCCATAGCGAATCGGAAACTTGTCGAACATCTACCCAGTCCGCCTTTCAGCAGTGTTTACCCTGCTTTCCTTGCTGTGTTTTGCTCCCCCAAGCTCTGCACAAACAGGTAGCGACACTCCGTCTCAGGAGCCGGAAGTCACGCCACGGCAAGAAGTCCTTTTGCATGGCATGCACAAGCGGTTGGTGTTCGATAAACCGATGCGCCGCGTGGCGGTGGGCAACCCCGACATCCTTGATCAAGACACTTTGTCCACCACAGAATTACTGCTGCGCGGTCGTGAAGTCGGGCGCACCAGTGTGATTGTCTGGTTTACCGACGACACCCTGGAAGAGTTCTTGGTGGATGTCGAGCGCGATTTACGGGTGCTTCGTGATGCTCTTGCCGACATCCACCCTGGAATCATGGTGGAAATGGCGCCGGATCGGGATGCCATCATTTTGCGTGGAACAGTGCCGGATATCAGCTACTCGCAAGCGGCTGAGGACTTGGCCCAGCGCTACCTCGACGCTGGCTCCATCGGTGATCGCCGCAAACCCTCCCTCCTTACCGAGAATGAAGCCGGGGTCACCGAAGTTCGTGTGGACGAAAGTGGGGTCGAATCTTCCAGTCAGGTCATCAATTTGTTGCGATTGGAGAAGCTGCCTGAAGAAACTGCAGATACTCTGCAAGAAGCCTTAAATTCTTTGGGAGCAACCGAGGTTCAAGTCACCGCCCTGAAGGGTGCCGCTGGCGGAGCCGATCTCATCCTTTTGGAAGGTACTGTGCCAGACCAAATTATGCTGGTCCGCGTATTGAGTGTCTCGGTGCGTTTGGTCACAGGCGCCGAATTAGAACCTGACAGCATCCAAGTACTGTCTGATGAAAGCGGCGCTTTGTCTTCCCTTTTTGGCAGCAGCGAAGCAAATCAGGCCTTAAGTAACCAGTCTCCTTTTTCGAACATTGGTGCTTTCGGCGGTGGAGGCTCGAATAACAATCAAGCTCAAGGTCTTCAAAACCGGATTGAGGCCAATGTTGGACGAGCAAAGGCTTTGGCTCTGGGCAAGGGGCAAATTCTGTCCTTCATCCAGGTCGAGGACATTCCGCAAGTGCGAATCAGTGTTCGTTTTTACCAGGTGGACAAAAGCAGGCTGCGCTCCTTTAACTCCGATCTCAACTTGGAGTTGCGAGATAGTGATTTTGGCCCTTCCAATCCAGATGTCAGCGAAGTCATTTCAAGCCTTGCCGGCAGCACCACCGCCACGCTGAACCTCGGCACCAAGCGTTGGGCCCTAAACTCCGCTTTGTCTTTGTTGGAAACCGTAGACATCGCCAAAAGCCTATCGGAGCCTAGCCTTATGGTTTTGTCCGGAGAATTGGCCACCTTCCAAGTTGGTGGCTCCATTCCTATCTCCACAAATTTCGCCACCAATACGGGGGTCGACCAAACTGCCGGCGTATTTAATAGCGTGTCTTTCGCCGATTTCGGCATCCAAATCGGTATTCGCCCTTTAGTCGGACAAGACGGCACCATCACCTTGGATATAGACCCTTCCATCGTCAAGCCCGATGCAGGGCTTACCACTTTGGTACGCGACTCCACAGGCTCTTCCCCAGCCACCATCGCTTTCGAAACCAACTCCATGCATACCACGGCGCGCCTGCATGATGGCCAAGCCTTGTTGCTCGGTGGCTTACTTCAAGAAGACATCACCGAAAGCGATTCGCGCACCCCAGGGATCGCCGACCTCCCCCTGCTCGGCAACCTGTTCCGTGGTTTCAGCCGCGATGACAAGCAAACCGAGCTGGTCATCGTAGTCGACCCCGTCATTTTGCGTGACCCCCTACCCCTCGCCGACCTTTGGATTTACCCCTCCTTTGGGCCAGATGGTGGCAGTACGGATCTCGTGGTGGCGGCTCCTCCATCCCCCCAACCGTCCCCCCAGCCAAGCACCGAAGATTTTTCCGAAAAAAATGGAACTTCTGAGGACGCAGCGGCAAATAACCCATGAGTCCCCGGACGGAGACTCCCTCATCCCTTAACTCTCAACGGAGAATACCCATGAAGTTCCTCAAAAACCTCCTTCGCAACCGTAAAGGTGCTGCGATGGTCGAATACGGCCTCCTCATTGCTGGCGTCGCTTTGGTCGCCGCTGCTGCCCTTTCCATCTTCGGTCACAAGACCAACGACCTCATCGCTGTCACCGCTGGCGTTCTGCCTGGCGCCCACGACACCGATAACGGTCCGATCGTCAGCACCAAGATCATCGAAACCTCCGTCGATCCCGCTGAGGGTATCAAGCTGAACTGGAACTCCATCAGCAATGGCGGAAACCGTCTCGATACCAACATGGGCTCCGAGCTGGTGCCGATCGGGGACAACCTCGTCGTCGAAACCCGCTAATCGCGGTAACAGCTAAATAAACGAGGGGGGTAGCCAAGCTGCTCCCCTCGTTTTTCCTTCTTCCACAACTCCACGCATGTACGACACACCAGCCTTTTGGTGCACCTTGCTCATCCTCCTCCCCGCAACGATTATTGACATCAAGCGTCGGGAGGTTCCGCATTGGGTATGGGTATCCTTGCTCCTTTTGGGCTTCGGTATCGCCTTAAGTGGCACCGGCCCCCAAGGCTTTGGTGCAGCTGCCCTCGGCATGCTGATTGGTTTTGGACTTGGTGCATTACTCTTTGCCTCCGGCGGCTTTGGCGGCGGCGATGCCAAGCTGCTTGCCGGTCTCGGCGCCATTTTTGGTCCACTTGGAGTTTTGGTGTTAGTGATTTACGTTGCCATTGCGGGCGGCGTAGCAGCGATGGTTGCGCATATGCGGGGATGGAAAGAATTTCCCTATGTGCCCGCCATTACAGCTGGAACCCTAATCTTCCTCATTGGAAATGGACGCTTGCCTCATGAATGGTTCCAAAATTAGTCAAAGCAAAAAGGACCGCGGCTCCGTCCTCGTCGAATTCGCGATGGTGTCTTTGGTTCTTTATTTGATTTTTGCCGCCATCCTCGACTTAGGCCGTGCTGTTTTCGCTGCCCAGTCTTTGCAAGATGCAGCCCGAGTTATCGCTCGGGAATTGTCCTTAACGGCACTTCCCCCGGAAATGACCTTGGATCAAGCATTACAAGATGATTTGGTCCGGGCTCGGGTTTTTAACCCTGATTATTTAGTCATCGACCTCGATCAAATTGGCAGTGAAGAGGATCTAGACGCATTTTTTGCCAGCTTGCCTTTAGGCAACCAAGCCTTGCGCCCACTGATGATTTTCGACAGCCCCACCTTGGGTGGCGTGCGTCGCCGCCTCATCCGTTATCCAGGCGCTCTACTGACTGCGCAGAATCTACCACCGGAAACTGGCGGTTTCACCGTGGGAATTCCGCGCGTCGTCGCCCGCAACTCCAAAGGCATTGAAGCCATCCGCTGGGTACCGGTTTTGGAAGAGGTCAAAACCTCCCCCGAGTCCACGGGTCCCTTTCCCCTCATTGGCGATTCTCCTGTACAGGGCGTGGTCACCATTCGCCTCAACTACCCCTTCCAAGCGGCCGCCCTTTCAGGCTACCAAACCGATGAGGCAGGCCCTTTAAACGCAAACCTCGATGATGTCATTCTCGCCCGCGACAAGTCCGTGGTTGAGCTCAATGACGCCCCAGGAGGATTGCTACCTCTTGACAACGACATCGGACCTTATGCCGGACGCTACGGCTTAGGTCGACAACTTGCTCTTACGGAAGATGTGCGTCCCTTCCGCACTCTTCTTTCTGCCCAGGCGGTTTTCCGTCGCGAAGTGTTCCGCTAACCAACAAACGATCATGTCCAAACTCTTTTCCGGAAGTGGCATTCTGTCGATGTTAGGAATTTTAACCCTGCTCGTCATCGGCACCCTAGGCTTTCTAGCCATTCTTGATGTCTGGTCTCCCGCCGACTGGTTCGCCGAAGATGTGGAAGATCATACGGGGCAAATTGCCGTTCCTTATACGGCTTTCCCCATTCCAGCCTACACAAAAATCACTCGCGATCATCTGGTGAACCCACGCACCATGCAACCATCCGTCATTTGGATCAACGAAGAGCTGGCTAAGCGTGACGGCATCATGACACATATGGGAGAGGTACGCGGCCGCGTGCTGAAATACAATAAAGGCGCAGGCTACGTGTTTACAGAAGATGATTTCTTCCCCAAAGGAACCCGAGAGGGATTGGTAGCTGCAGTGCCAGCAGGAAAACGAGCCATGCGTGTTTCGGCGGAAGACATCGTTGGCTTATATGGCCTGCATCCAGGAGATCGCTTCGACCTGATTGCAACCATGGCTGTGGAAACCACGCCTGAAGATTTGGACCGTCTCAACATCGGCGGCGTTTACGGTCAACGCTTGGCATTGGAGGCCAAGCTCACGAACGCGCTAAAGCGAGCAACCGTGCATTATGTAGTGCGGGGTGGGGTCGTCGTACAGCCGGTGATGTCCCGCGAAGTGGCCTACACCGTAACCACCTTTACTCGAGGCGAAATGACGAGGACCAAACCAGTGCAAGAAGCTGTCATCGCGGTGGAACCCGAAGAGGCCCTAGCCCTAACCGAAGCCCTCACCATTGGCGCCACCATCAGTGCTGTTCCTCGTTCCGGCCAACCCAATGCTGAAAAAATTGAACTCAACTTGGAGGATCCGGTGCAGATTGGCAACCCGCTTTCCACCGGTCGCTTTGGTCCGGATTTGATTCCAGAAATGTCTACAGTCGAAATGATTGACGGCGACAAACGCTCCCTCAATGCAGTTGTCGGCAAACAATAAATCCCCATGCGCATCCATCCCAGCCACCCCAAGTCCATCTCGCCTGGAGAAGGTGAGCGAGGGGTAGTGCTACTGTTGGTTGCTCTTCTTTCCTTTTCCTTCTTTGCCATCTTGGCCTGGGTTATCGATTTGGGTTTTGCTCGTCTCAGCCATGTGCAGATGGATGTGGCAACCAGTGCAGCCGCTTTAGAAGGCTTGCGCTTCCGCGACGAAGTCACCATTCCGAATCCCATTGAACGTGACTTCCAAAGAAGAAGTATGGCTAGTTATTTGGCCGGACTTCCTTTTGATGAAGATCTCTACAGCCACGATCTTTCTCCCTACGACGATGCTTTGCAACTTGGAGCTGGCCCCGTCATCTCTATGGACGATGGCTTTATGGGCAAGGTTCATGCCGGGCGTCTTGTTCAACCTAGCCCGTCGCCGGTTTACAAACCCCGATCGAGCGAGTGGACTCCGCATAGTCCCTTGGCCCTTGAACTGAATATTGCCAACGCTCCTCATGGCGACCTGGTAACTGGTAACTTGTCAGACGCAGTAAGAATTCCTATCGAAAACAAAATTTACCTGCGCAATGATTTCACGCCCTCCGCAGGCGTAGACGAAGCGTCCCATGCGAATGCCTTCTTGGTGCGCATGCGCCGCACCACCGACCCGCTGGGAATCGACCGTATTCCTGGTGCCAGCTCCAGTGGACCACCCATACCCTTCGTCTTCGGCATGGGTACTTCTATCCAAATGGCTCATGGCGAAGCCTACAACCCACGCATTGACGGCATTACAGTGCGCGCCACCAGCATCGCCCAAAGTCAGCCAGTGATGACTGTTGGCCGCCCAGATCCTGTCTTTCAACTTCCAGGATTTGCTCCTTTTCATATTCCCGATGACGTGTGGAATGACTTTGGAGTTTTGCCCTTGGGCGTGACTGCTATCGAAATCGATCCACCTACGGGAGAAATTCGCGTTGCTGGTGGTGGCCCCCTTGTCGGTCAATTTTTCCAGACCCTCCGGGCCCCATTGCACCTTGCGGACACTTTGCTGCCAATCGCCGTGGAGGACGGAAGTATCTCAAAATGGGGTACTTATGTGCCGATATCCTTCCCCATCTTGGCCGAAGATGATCTCCTTCCTCGCGTCATCGGATTTGGCTCTGTGCAACTAACGCTCACCGACACCTCTTCCGAGCCCTGGCTCGCCAATCTCGAACGCCTTCCTTCTGGCATTGCCGAAACCAACGCCACGGCGAATCTCGCCGGTTACAACCTGGCAAGTAAAGCCGCTTTGTTCCTGGTGGTAATGGAACATTACCGCGCCCTCGTCGATCCCCTCCTTGCCCCTGCTCTGGCCCGTTGACCATGAATCCCGACCGCAAAATACGCATCCTTGTCATCGCCGAGGATCCATCCCTCCCGGAAGAATTCGATCACGCATTGCAAGGGATCGACCTCAACACCACAGTTTGGTATTCCAGCGACTTCCGCACCGGCGTCGAAAGCTCGCGTACGCGCCAACCCGATATTGTCTGCCTGGAGATGGGGCGCGACATGGACCGTTTCCGCGCAACCGTTCTTGAGATTGCTGCCGTGGCCCCTTCCGCTGCGGTTGTCGCCATCTTCCGTTCGGAAATTTTCCGCCCCGAAGATTCTGAGAGTGCCTTCTTAGTAGAAGCCCTGCGCAGTGGCGTTCGAGATTTTCTGCGCCGTCCACTGAGTACCCATGAATTACAAGCGGTACTTCATGGCTGGCCGGGCCTTAAGCGATTGGAAGCCGTGCATAAGGATTCGCAGAAGCCTATTGGACGGATTTTAAGCATCGTCAGCAATAAAGGTGGTGTCGGGAAATCCACGGTTGCGGTGAATCTCGCTGCGCGCTTAGCCAAAAAACATCCTGGCGATGTGTTGCTCATCGATGCTTCCCTGCAGCTAGGCACTTGTGCCCTCATGCTAGATTTGCAACCACGCACCACCATCCTCGATGTGGTGCGCGAACGCGTACGACTGGACCCAACTTTGCTTGAGCACCTCACCATCGAGCATGAATCTGGACTACACTTTTTAGCCGCACCACGCAACGCTTTGGAGGCTGCTGAAATCAGTGAGGATGATATTGCGCAAATCCTTCAACTCGCTCGTCGCAGCTTCCGCTTCGTCATCGTCGACACCTTTCCCGTCCTGGACAATATTGTGCTGTCCATCCTCGATTTATCGGATCGGGCAGTGGTGGTGTTTAATGGCACCGTTCCCGTCATTGCTGGCGCGCGCGAGATGTTTTCTACTTTGATTAAGCTGGGTTTTCAAGAAGAGCGGATGATACCCACACTCAATTTTAATCACCCTACTTTTGCCGGTAGCTTGGGCGTGCAAGACATTCGCCGCCAAATGAACCGAGAAATTATGCATGTCTTGCCCTACCGCAAGCGGGTCCTCACTGCTGCAAATACTGGCCAGCCTCTAACCTTGGCCCTGGGTCGGAGCTTTGGTTTTGGTAAGGCACTTGAAAAGTTGGTGCAGCATACAGAGCAATCCCTACTTGGGGTTGAAGAAGTGCGTTCGCCAACTAGGGCTGAATCCCCCACAGATGATAGTGCAGTACATTCCTTTGACACCGATTCCTTGGCACCAGAAACGGAGGAATCTCAAGCATGAGTAGCGACTTCAAAAATTCCGAAGACGAACTGCACGATACGCGAGCCCGCATTCGCAAGTCTTCGCATACTCGCCCCTTATTAAGGAGGGCAAGCACATCTGGAGATCCGGCACCTGCCGCTAACCGCTACACCCCCAACCTTCGTAGCGGGGTCCCCACCAGCGCCGTTGATTACCAAACCATCAAAGCTGAGCTGCAAGAGCGCCTACTCAAAGACATTGGCGACAAAAGTTTGCTTGGAGCAGACGAAGCCCAAGTTTCGGCTGCGGTAGAGCAATTTGTTGAAGATGTGCTCAGCCGGGAAGATCTCCCTCTCAACACAGCGGAGCGCAACCGTTTACGCTCGGAGTTAACAGAAGAAACTTTAGGTTTGGGCCCATTAGCACCATTGATGGCCGACCCTGCGGTATCCGATATTTTGGTCAACGGACCAGAGAAAATTTATGTTGAGCGCTTTGGCCGCCTAGAAGCAACCAATGTCCGTTTCCGTGATGACGATCACATTCAACGCGTAGTAGAGCGGATTGCCCGTTGGATTGGACGGCGCATTGACCTCGCCTCTCCCATGCTCGACGCCCGCCTTCCTGATGGCAGCCGTGTCAACGCGACTTTGCCCCCCATCTCCATTGACGGCCCAACTATTTCCATTCGTCGCTTCGGCACCCGCCGCTTGCATGCACAGGATTTGGAACGGCTCGGCTCTGCCTCTATGGAAATCATGAATTTGTTGGCCGCTTGTGTCTTAGGCCGTCGCAATATTTTGGTTTCCGGCGGCACTGGCGCTGGTAAATCTACTTTGCTTGGCGCAATCGCCGAAGCTATTCCCAACGAGCAACGCATTATCACCATTGAAGATATTGCCGAATTGATTCTCGACCAGGAGCACGTAGTGCGGTTGGAAACCCGCCCACCAAATAACGAAGGAATGGGTCGCGTCACGGCACGAGACTTACTCATCAACTCTTTGCGCATGCGTCCTGATCGCATCATCGTTGGAGAAGTTAGGGGCGGGGAAGCCCTTGACATGCTGCAAGCCCTGAACACTGGCCATGATGGCGGTATGTCGACCATCCACGCAAACTCCCCACGTGACGCCCTATCCCGTTTGGAAACCATGGTGCTGATGGCCGGAGTGGAATTGCCTTCGCAAGCAATCCGTGAACAAATCGTTTCTGCCCTCGACATCATCGTGCATGTACGAAGATTCGAAGATGGAGTACGCCGCATTGAAAGTGTTTCCGAACTCGTCGGTCTGGAAGGACGCACTCCTCTGCTGCAAGAGATTTTCACCTTCAAGCGTGTCGGCAAAAAAGGCCGCTCGGTAGTTGGCACCTTTGAGGCAACGGGCATCGTGCCTCGTTTTCATCAAGAATTGATTGCCCGCGGCATCGACATTCCCATGGACATCTTCCGCAAACACAATTAAGCATGGAACGCATCTTCTTGGGTATCGGTTTTCTGCTGCTCGTTGTGATGGTGGCCATCGTTTGGCGGCGAGTATTCCTAAGCCGTTACGCAATTGAGCGCGCAGATGACCGCCGCGCCAAAGCCCAAAAGCCAAAGACTGTAGTTCGCACCGTGCGTCCGCTTGGCTTTTTGATTCCACGGCCGTGGATTTCTTGGGTTTTTGGCATCACCGTAATCTTGATTTTGCGCTGGGTCACTGACTTCCCGCAAGCCCTTTGCATGGCCCTCGGTATCACACCAGCAGTGATTCTCCACTTGAGCCTTGGGGTTTATCGTGCCCGACGTGCACAGAAACTTGAGTTGCAACTCGTGGAATCCTTGGACTTGGCCATCTCCGCATTACGAGCCGGCACGAGTTCCATGGAAGCCATTTCGGCATCCGCCCGGGAAACCGGAAATCCCTTGCAAATGGTATTAAGCGAATTCTCTGGGCGCGTGGAATTAGGCGATGATCCCCAATCGGCCCTTGATGATCTCCAAGCCCGGGTACCCTTGGAATCTTTCCGCCTCTTTGCTTCGGCTCTATCTGTGCACTGGGAAACTGGTGGCAGTCTGGGCCCCACTTTGGTAGGTGTTGGTCGCACCATTCGTGACCGCGTGGAATTGGGTCGCCGTATCCGCGGACAAGCAGCTCAAGTCTTTTCCTCCGTGATTGCCATGTTTGCACTCACCTACTTCCTGGGTGCCTTAGTTTGGCGCGCGCACCCAGAGCAAATGGAAGGGCTGATTACTTCCGAAGTTGGCAACATGATTCTTTCCCTTTGCATGATTCTGCAAGCAGCAGGCGTGCTTTGGATTCACCGCATGAGCAGGATTCGCTTTTAATCGCCATGGATCGTTTTCTCCTCCTCTTGTTCTGGGTCATTCTGATGACGGTCGTCATCCGCTCCACCCTGCGTATTTCCCTTGCTGGCCGAGCCAAACGCAGTTTACGCCAACGTTATGAAGATCAAGAAGCACTGAGCCTTGGCAAGGGGCTTGATGGAATTCTCGGCCGCTGGTTACGCCGCGCCGGTTATCTCGACCCTCGCTCGATTCGCATTTTTCAAGGGGCCGTAATTGCGAGCTTCATGATTGGCGTGACTGCGTTTGTACTTCTACGGCGTTCCGATCTTTTCGAAACTGGCATTATCAATGCTCAAGGCATCCCTGGTGGTGTCGGTGACTTGGCTATGCCGGCCTTGCTCGCCGGTCCATGGATTGTTTTGGTTCTTTTTCTGGCTGCACCCTGGCTGGTGGTTCGCGCTGCCCGACGCAACCGCGTTACTTCTATTGAAATGGATTTACCCATCGCCTTGGAACTTTTAGCCACTATGGCAGAAGCTGGATTAGGTTTTGATGCCGCTATGGATCGCGTTTTGAACTCCAATCTAGAGCGTCGGCCATTGGGCATGGAATTACGTTTTTTTCAACAAGAAAACCGCTCCGGCGTGCCACGCATCCGCACTTTCCGCAACCTTGCTGCACGCACGGCTACACCTTCCGTTTCCTCCTTTGTTTCTGCTATGGTACAAGCAGAGCAATCCGGCGCTGGCATTTCCAGCGTCCTGCGCATGCAATCCGATGACCTGCGCAACAAACGCAAGGAAAATGCCTTGCGCATGGCCGAAACCCTTCCGGTCAAACTCTCTTTCCCCCTGGTGATTTGTTTCCTGCCCGGCATCTTCTTCGTAACCATGGGCCCAGCATTTCACCAATTCTTCGAGATGGCGGACACCATGGTCCGCGGAGAACAACTTCCATGAAGCCTTACCTCCCTCTACTTTTCTCCCTCCTTTGCGTGCTGAGTCCTGCAACCACTTCTTGCTCGGCTCTCTACGATTTTGAGGAAATTCATCCCACCGGGAATCCCCAAACCTATTTGGATGAAATCCTGGAAGATTGGGAGGAGCTTCTCGTGGACAACCCTGAATTACTACGCACACGGTTGTCGAACTTGTCCACATCCTTCCCCAATCACGTTCCTACCATGTACGCGAATGGTCGCCTAGCTTTCCTAACCGGAAGACAGGACGAAGCCCAAAGATGGTTTGATGCCGTGCTCACACGTGATGCAAAGAACGCATCAGCCGCTGCCATGCGCGCACGCATTGCTCTGCAGGAAGGCAACTCGCAATATGCGGAGCAGCTCCTCAAAAATTCCATTCGCTTAGTGCCAGATTCTTCCGTTCTCCACGAATCCTTGGCCGCAGTTTATTTTTCGTCCTACGAATTCGCCAAAGCTCGTGCTGAAATTGATCTCGCAGAAAACCTGGGAGCTCCAACTTGGCGCACGGCCTTCCATCGAGGTCTTATTCTGGAAATGCAGGACAACGAGATGGCCGCAGCCATGTGGTACGAAGCCGCTTTGCGTCAACGCCCGGATTTCCCCGAAGCCACCCAACGTTTGGCCGGCATGCTGGCCATTGACTAAGCAGAGTTCCATTCTCTGCTCAAATCGGTTCACTGAGAAGTAGATCTTTTACGTCCTTACCGTGGGGGTTGTGGCGTAACGGACCCTCGCTTCTCAGTGGGCCTTTTCCTTTTTCCAAACCACTTGCCCAGCAAAAATAGTGAGTTCGGGGAAACAGGTGTCCCATTCACTCTGCGGAACCATCATCAAATCTCGAGAAAATACAACCAAGTCGGCGCGGAAACCGGGGGCAAGTTGGCCTAAATCATGCTCGCGGAAGGATGCAATGGCTGGCCAGGTGGTCAACATTTGCAAAGCCTCTTCGCGACTCATCTTTTGCTGTGGGTAGCATCCGCCATCGGGTTCGCCAGCAAGGTTTTTCCGTGTGCAAGCTGCGGCAAATTCAGCAACCACATCCAATTGCTCCACAGGAGCATCAGAACCACCGGGAATTATGCATCCACGGTCAAGCAAACTACGCCAAGCATAGGCGCCAAGGATGCGCTGTGGCCCCAATCGCTGTTCCGCCCAATCCATGTCGCTGGTTTGGTGCTGGGTCTGCATGGAAGGAATCACGCCGAGCCGGAAAAAGCGCGGGATGTCATCGGGGTGAATCACCTGGGCATGCTCGATGCGGAATCGATGCTTATGCAGTCGCTCTTGGACAACAGCAGATGCCGCTTGATAAGCATCCAATGTTTGTCGCACAGCTCGGTCGCCGATTGCATGCACACAAAGCTGAAATCCTTTTTCTAAGCATTGTTCTGCAGCTGTTTGCAACTCCTCAATCGTATTTAGAATCAGCCCCCGTTGCTTGAGGTCGTCGGAATAAGGTTCCAACAAAGCCGCACCCCTGGACCCTAATGCCCCATCAGCATATAGCTTGACAGCACGCAGGACTAGGATGCCGTTACCACACACATCTTCTAATGGCCCTCGTTGAAAACATTGATTCAACCACGCAGAATCAGCACCCTCCACCATTTCATGAAGGCGTAACTGCAATGTATTTTCGCGGCACATTTTCTCCAGCACGCGGAAAACTTCCGCACTCACTCCAGCATCATGAAACTGGGTAATACCCTGTCGATGCAAGGCTCCCTGCGCCGCCAGAATGGCATGCTCAATGGCTTCCGGAGTGTCCTTGGGGATGGCGTCATCGAATAAAGCCTCCGCCTGGTCTTGAAAAATTCCACTCAACTCGCCGTTGGCAAGTTTGCCAATACGGCCTCCTTCCGGTTCGAGAGTTTGTTGAGTTAATCCAGCTGCATCCATCGCTGCCGCATTAGCCAACAACATATGGCCATCCACACGCTCCAGCAAAACCGGCCGCTGTGGAACTAAAGAGCTGAGCGGGCGATGGTCTGGAAATTCAGGCTCAGGCCAATCATTTTGATCCCAACCTCGAGCCAGCAACCAAGCCCCAGCCGGCAATTCTTGGTCGCGCTTTGCCACCAAAGCCAAAACCTCCTGAAAGGACCGAGTGCCGCTGAGATCCAACCGCGAAACAGCTTGCCCAATTCCAAGCAAATGGGCATGGGAATCCGCAAAGCCTGGGTAGACCGCGCGGCCCTGCAAAGCGATGGCCTCGGTTTTTGGACCAGCAAGAGCCATAATTTGTTCGCTAGAGCCTATGGCTAGAACCCGCCCCTCTTCCAAAGCAATGGCTTCCACCACTCCCGCGCGACTTTGGGTGTAAATACGCCCACCATAGAGAATCAACTGAGGATGCGGCCCAGGCGGTGGAGTAGGCGCACAAGCAAACAACAACACCAAGATTAGCACCAAAGATTTCATGGTCTAATGGAGGATTTGGTGATTCAGGGTCACCCCTCTCGCCTGTAAATGGGAGAGGATTCGGGAAAAAACGGACGCATTGCCACCAACAATCTCTCCTGTGGCCACGCCGGCCTGATTCCAATCCTCATCCAGCAAACAATCGACCATGCCCGTGCATGTGTAACCGGTCGTGCGTGACATGGATGCGGTTTTGGTTTGGATATCAAAAGTGTCGTGCAAATGCCAGACATGACGCACCGGAACTCCCTGCTCCAATCCCTCCACCGTAACCCTCATAACGGTGATTTCTTCTTCCTCGGGCTGCAGCTTCCACTGATGAAAAAGGATGGCGGAAGTGACTTGCCGAGGAATGAGTTGCTGCCCATCTACCACAACTGGTTCTTCGGCCAAAAATCCACTTTCGCGCAAGGCCCAAATTAAGTCGCGGTGGCCCGGATAACGCAAGGTTTTCTCACACATATCTGGAACATGGGACATGGTGCGCAACAAGGAGCGCAGCCCATCGGTATTAAAGGCTTCCAAAGTACCCACCCCAGAAAAATCCACCATTTCTGGTTCGGACAGAGCTGGCATCACCACTTCCTTACCCCCACGCATCAAACGCGCAGGACGCAAATATTCTTCAATAACATCCATCGGTGAGAATGGGGCCTTGTATTGCCAGGGCAAATCACGCTGCTTGGGCAAACCGCCAACCAAACACTCGAAACGCCTCACTTCCATCTGTGCGTCATGGTGGCCGAAAATAAGATTATCAAGCCCCGGTGCAACACCGATATCACAAACCACGACTGCTCCGTTTGCTTTGGCCAGGTAATCCAAATCCAAGGCTTCTTCGGGGAAAAAACTGATGTCGGCAACGGTTGTTCCAATCTCTATCAAATGCTGCAAGGTGGAATATCCCAAAAACCCGGGAACCGCACAGACAACCAAATCGGCAGTCTTGGCCAGGCGCTGCAACTCATCGGTGGAGGTAACATCCAGGCATTGGGTTTGAATGTTGGCCGCACCTTCCAACCGTTGCAATGAGGAAGGAGAGGCATCTGTTGCCAACACCTGATGGCGCGCTGCCAAATCCAAGGAAATGGCGCTGCCAACCATGCCCGAGCCTAACACTAAAATCTTTGCCATGGGAGGATTTTAGCTGTGCGGCGAAGCCTACGAGGAGCAAGCGAGAGGCTCTCCGCCGATGACCATTGCTCGTACAGGGTTTTCCCCAAATGCGTAACCAAAGTGAAAAAGATCAGGGAGATCCAGTATCAGCAAATCAGCATCAGCCCCTGGGCGTAAATGCCCTTTTTGTGACCAGCCCAAACTCTTAGCAGCACCCTCGGTCATTCCCCACAAAGCCTCTTCTGCGGTAAGATTCAGCCGTATGCGGGCAAAATGAGCAGCCTCGGGCAAACTGGGCGTGTAGCTGGAGCCGGGGTTGAAGTCGGTGGCAACAAAATAGGGTACTCCGGCCTGCAAAAGTTTCCGCGCTGGTGCATCTTGCTTTTGTCGCAGAAAATGGGGCACGGTAGGCAATAGACCGGCAAAGGTTTGACCACTAAGAGCCAAAGCCTCGAGCCCAGAATCGCTGAGTGCTTCTAGGTGATCCACGGATTGCGCACCCAATTCCACAGCCATTTGCACCCCACCCAATTCATGAAACTGGTCGGCGTGAATGCGCAATTGCAATCCATGCTCCAGAGCGCAGGTTGCAAAGCGACGTGCCTGCACCAGGGAAAAGGCGCCCTCTTCAATGAAGACGTCAGCGGCTTGGGCGATTCCCTGCTCCACCACTGCCGGCAGCATTTCTTTACATAAAAGGTCGACATAGTCCTCCGGCTGCTCTCGATACTCTTGCGGAATCATATGGCCGCCCAAAAAAGTGGCCGACACTTGCATTCCCTCTTCGTCGGCGGCGGCTTGGATTGCCTTCAGTGAAGCCAGCTCCGACTCTACAGACAAACCATAACCTGATTTTGCTTCTAGGGCGGTAGTTCCATGCTGTCGCATGCCCTGGAAATGCCGACGCACATGAAATAGCAACTCCTCAGCCGAGGCCGCACGCACATGACGCACGCTTGACAAAATACCACCACCACGCTGCGCGATTTCAAGGTAGTCCACTCCCTGCGCACGCCAATCAAATTCTTCGGCACGCCCAACCACAAAAACAGGGTGGGTATGCGCATCAATCAAGCCAGGCACCACCAAGCCACCATGGGCATCCATAGTTTGCTTTGGTTTCCAGTTGGCAAGGATTTCTCGGGAATCCCCCAGAGCAACCACTTTGCCATCCTTCGCCGCTAAGGCCGTGTAGGTTTGGTTATCCGCACTCCAATCCACAATGGCCGCAGCATTGTGTACAAGCAGCTGGCAAGATTCGGCCATCAGCTCATTCTACCGTTGGGGTTCAATGTCCACCGACAAGAGGGCTTGACCATCGAGCTCGAAATGTTCCACACGCACAGTCACCACTTTCGTCTTTCCCAAATCCAGTTGGGCTTGGTCCTCAACAGCGGCATGGTGAGTCCAGCGATCAATGAGTAACTTTCCATCGACCCAAAGGCGAATCCCATCATCACTTCGTGTGCGAAACACCCAACGCCCCTTCGGCAGCTGAATTCGCGCGGTGGCAATGGTGCCAAAAGAATCAACAGTAGAAAAATCCGCGCGTGAATCTCCTTCCATTACATCCTTGGGTCCGCCAGCGCCGAAATCCAACTGCAACATGGTGGTGGACCACTTCACAGCATCTTCTTTTTCCGCAGCAGAGCGCCAAGTTTCTAAGTCTTCTCGCGGATCGCAAGGGGAAACGAAATGACGCACCTGCCAAGTGCAACCAAGGAAATGGTTTTTGAAGGTGTATCGACGGCCATCCACTACGGCCGAAATAATGTATTCCTGGTAGCCTTTGAGGCCAGGGATGACATGATAGAACTTCCCAGGGCCCGGGTGCTGTGGCAACGGACGAATAATCACCTTGCCGCCACCCTCAATGAAACGCAAATCCACCTGCGCATCCCCAGGCAATACCCGGTAAAGATGCTCACGCCCAGTTAGAGAAACCAGCTGCCAAATTTTTTCTTTTTGGTTCCACGGCCCCCATTCTGTAAGCAAAATATGTTCTCGCCCGGGCAAGGAGTTGGGTGCTGCCTTCTCTACCACCTTGATGTTCGGCATGCTTGCCGTCCACTCCAAGGGATACTCTTTCCACTGGGCATCCTGCTCCACTTCCACCGTACTTTGCACCAACTGGTTGAGTCGGTGCAAAGCGACAACCTTGCCTCGTAGTTGGATGGCAGGCTCAATTTGTTGGAAGTGATTTGCCAAAACCAAGTTACCTTCCGAGGGAGCGCCGTTGGCAGCGGCCCAAGGAGTTTGGGCAAATGGATGCTCTTGATTCCACAAATGAATACCGCAGCGGTCCCCAGAAAACTGGTTATTAAGGATGATGTTGGCCACAGGATGGTCAACATTAATCGCACCGCGCTCAAGGCCATAGCCAGCATCACCATTTTGCGCAAATCGATTGGCTTGAATCAAAGTGTCTTGGGAATAACCACCCCAAATTCCGCAAATCGCGTTACGGGAAATTTGATTGCCGATGATTTGATTGTCAAAGCCGAAAGTCAATTCAATGCCGTGCGCCACACAATCCTCGATGATGTTGCGTGCAATCAGGTTTTTTGCGTTTCCTCGCCGTTGATAGGAAAAGTTTTCCTCCGGAGGAGAAATCTCGCCCAGCGCCTCCCGCCCGGAAAAGGCAAAGATGCCATCCCCACAATGGGTAATGGTGTTGGCAAGAATACGGTTTTCCGAGCATTGCTCAAACAGCAATATGCCCGCCGAATCTTGACCTCGGTTGTAAACCTGGTGACTGTAGCCGCGCACGCAAAACTCAAAACGGTTGTTCTGGATGAGATTGTTGCTGCTCCGCCACAAGGCCAAGCCCCAGCCAGACAAATAAGAACAATCGTTGTTTTGAATAGTGGCATCCTGCACACGATCAAGCACAATTCCATTTTGCTGATCGCGCACCTCTACCCCTTCCACCCATACCTGGGTGGAATCTTCAATGCACAAGCCGGCACCGTAAAGCTTGCGCCATTGCTGTTCGTCGTTTTCATGAGGACGTAACCAGTCGGCTAAATCTTCCCGCATGGGAGTGGATTTCAGTTTTTGGCGGAAATTGTTGCGCAACCGAGCCCCTTCTACACGCAGGCCGTCGGCTTGGGTGGCCAAAATTCCGCAGCGGAAACCACGCACGGCCGCATTCTTCAACACCACCCCTTCCACTCCTTCAATACGAATGCCGATACCCTCCAAATCTTCCGTTACCACATCCGGACGCACCCCACGCAACACCGAGCCCTCGGCAAATTCCACCACCACATTCGGCGACAGAATATGCAACACTCCATTGCCATCGCCGTCGGCAATTACCCGACCTGGGGAAATATGCACCCGGCAAGACTCGCGGATTTCGGTGTTGTCATGCAGCAACTCCACTACAGGCAAAGCCTCTTGAGGAGCTGCGAAAACGGGCCAAAAAAGGGCGGAAAGCGCTAGGAACATGGGCAAATCATACCCTGAAGACGGTGGCAAAAGGAAAGCTGGAACCTCACCTTTGTTCTAGGGTATGATTCCTATAGGCCGCCTTGGGCGGGCCATTACCTTGAATTCCTCTGTCCTCCTTACGGTCCTGAAGGCTTCCGCGGATTTGACCGACGCGGAAATCCCTCCCCCTAGCGCGGAAGTTGCTGCCCCCGCCGACTTCCTGCTGCTGCTCCCCGTCCTGCTGATTCTCATCGGCGCGGTTTTGGGTGGACTTCGGGCCTTGCTGCAATCACCAGTGCGCTCCAAGCTGGTCGAAGGTTTGGATGACTCCGTAGAAAAGCGCATTGAGCAGGCTTTGCTCCGGCATCCGAGCCTTCCCGCCGCCTTGGGGCTTGCACGTCTTTTTTTGATTGTCGGCGCAGCTGTGTATTTGTTGCATGGTATGGCTGGGCTCGACAGCCTGCAGCGTTGGCCTTTGGGCTTGGTATGCGCTTTGCTTGGTGGTTTGCTCTTGGAAATCTTCCCTGCTTTGGTCCAGCGCCAACGAGCGCGGCGGCTGGTGCTCAGCTTGTTGCCCATGGCCGTAGCCCTAGCCACGTTGTTGCGCCCGCTCACTTACCTGTTTGAACGCTTGCTCAACATGCTTGGTGCCGATCCCAACGGCAATGGGCCGGAAACCCTCACTTCCGAATTGATGGATGTCGCCGCGGAGCATGAGCGCGAAGAGGAATTAGGAGAAGCCGAAAAGCGCATGATTGGCCGAGTCATTGATTTACCGGATGCCGATGCCGCCAGCACCATGACTCCGCGCACCGAACTCACCGCTGTGCGCCTGTAAAGCAGTTTGGCCGATTTTCTCCGCGTGGCCCTGGAGGAAGGGCATTCCCGCATTCCCGTCTATGACCAAAACCTTGATAACATCAAAGGCATTCTCTACATCAAAGACCTCATGGCCTTGTTGATTGAAGGGCATGATTTAGAAAAAGAGAAGGTCGCCGATCACTTGCGAGAGCCCTATTTCGTCCCCGAAACCAAGCCCGTGCCCGATTTGCTTGAGGAGATGCGACAACGCCGTATCCACTTAGCCGTCGTGGTTGACGAATATGGTGGCACCGCTGGGGTCGTCACCATCGAAGATTTGATTGAAGAAATTGTAGGCGAAATTCAAGACGAGCATGACGACAAAGAGGAATCGGCAGAGATGATGCGTCTTGACGAAAATACCTTGGAGGCAGAGGGTCGGGTCAGTATTTATGACCTCAATGAATATTTCGACAGCAACCTGCCCGAAGACGAAGATTACGACACTATCGCTGGCTTGTTGTTTGAACGCTTTGGTCATATTCCAGTGGAGGGTGAATGCCTGGACATCGATGGCTTGCGCCTACAAGTGTTGCAAGCCGACGACCGTCGCATCCACCGAGTTCGCTTGAGTCGCATCGACACCGAATCCATCGCCTCCTGATGCGCAATCAATCTCCTGCCATCGTCTTGCGTCGTTGGCCCTATTCCGAGCATTCTCTCATTCTGCGCGTGCTCACCCCCGATTGTGGCACACTTTCTTTGCTGGCCAAGGGCGTACAGCAACTCAAAAGTGGATCTCTCGGTCTTTACGACACTTGGGCTTTTGTGCAAATCGAATATGGTGGCAAGGAAGGCGCTGAAATGTGGAATTTGTACAGCGGCTCCCTCCTCGACCGCATGTCCGGGTTGTCCAAGGATTCGCGCCGACTCGTCGCTGCTGGCATCCTCGCCGAGCTGGCGGAAGTAGGTGCCCCCCCAGGCCAAGCCGCCCACGCGCTCTTTCTTTGGCTGCAACGATGGCTACAGCATCTGGACCAAGGCGCCAAGGTCGATTCTCTGCTTTGCGCGGCCTTATTAGAAGTGTTGTCTGAACTGGGTTTGGAACCCCACTTCCCCACCGAACTCCCCCCAGCCGACCAAGAACTCTGGTTTGCCCCGGCCACGGGAGGCCTCGTCACTGGAAACCATGGGCAACGACCCAGCGCTCACGCCCGCCGCATCCAGCACCACGAGCTAGCGTACCTCCAGGCCTTACGCCAGCAGCCTGAAATCTGCCTCCAGCAAGAGGGCGCTCCTGCCGCCGCATGCCTTACAATCCTGGGCGAATTTCTCCACTACCACCTCGAACGACCACCCAAAGCCTGGCAATTCTTGCACAGCAGCGATGTTCCCAAGACCCAAGGTTCGTGAAGCAAAACACTCTCCTTCTTCTTCTCATCTCCTTGTGGATGGCCGCCTGTTCGGCGCCACCGCAACAGCTATCCATTCACGACCTTGACGAAGCCAAGCGCCTTGCCGACTTAGGTGCCTACGAACAAGCGGAAGACATCCTGGACGATTTCGAGGCCGAAGATTTCGACCTCCCCACCCAGCGTGACTACAACTTGCTGTATGGCAAAGTTGCCGATGGTCTGAATGATTGGAGTACATCCATCCGCTACTACGAGGCCTATATGGCGCAAACTGGCCCCGCCCAACGGGCGCGAGAAGCCGAAAAGCGATTGCTCGACATCGGTACCCAACTGTTGAATGGAGAACTCAAAGTTCTGTTTTTCTTCACCGACAAAAGCCGCGGCGTCGTCACCTTAGAAAACCTGGCACTCCTGGGTAACGATCCCCACATGCGCGCGGAAGCGATGGCTCGGGTCGCAGCCTACCACTATCAGGAAGAAGACTACGACGACGCCATTACTTTTTACGCTGGCTTATTGCAGCCCGAATTCCAGGGTATGGGTTGGGAAGACAGTGCGTCCTTCCAACTCGCTATGTGCCACTACGGCATGATCAAATTGCGGTCACTTAACGGCCCTTCCATCCGCTTTGCACTCGAACAATTCCGCGCTTATCTCGGTCAATTCCCTGGCGGCCTGCACCGTAAAGAGGCCGAGCGCAAACTCGCTATTTGTCGAGATTTACTGGGCCAATACCACCTAATGGTTGGCGACTACTACCGCAAGATTGGGAATTTGGAAGGCGCTCGTTATCACTACACCTTAGCTTCCGGGCAACCGGCCAAAGGCAACAACACCATCGCCTCGCTGGTAAAAGGAACTCCTGCGGCCGCCACCGCACGCCAACGCCTAGCCAGCCTCGAAGCCTCCTCCTAATGGCAAGACGGCTACTTTTTCTTTTTGCCCTGCTGCCGCTTTCTTGTGGCTATCAAATGGTACGCCCGGGCATTGGTCATGGTCGTACAATCAGCGTTCCAACCACAGAAAACCGTAGCCAGTGGCTTGGTTTGGAAGCCGAGCTCACCCAAGATTTGCGAGCCGACTTGCAGCGCCAGCTCGATTTGCGCTTGGGGCCGCCCAGCCTGGCAAACTTCACTTTGAAAACAACCATTGAAGACGTTGGCCGCCGCTCCCGCGTCAACCTTCGCTCTGGAGGGGCGGCTATCGGGGTTTCGGAACTCGCCATATCTTGGCAATTGCTTGATGCAAAGCAGGTCGTGCTTGGCGGGGGATTGATTCGTCGTAACCTGGAGTTTTTGACTTCTTTGGACGAAGATGCTCGCCAAGCATTTACCGAAATTTTTGTCGAAATCTCCCAACAAATCGCCTTGGAAGTGGGTGCGCAATTGCAGCACCAAGAGGCCGAGGTTGCCAATCCTTAGCCTGTTTGGCCACACAAGTAGGCCGCCGCTGTGGGATGAGGCGCCGCGGCAAACATCGCTGCTGCTGGGCCAGAGCAAAGCACCGTCCCTGCGCCCTCTTGCATCCAAAACACCGCAAGTTCATCCGCCAACCGCCGGGCTTGGGCCAGATTATGGGTGACTAAAGCAATGGTATAGCGTCCACGTAGGCGAAGAATAAGTTTTTCGACCACTTCTGCAGCCATTGGATCTAGGGCACTGCAAGGCTCGTCCAACAATAAGACTTCCGGTGCCAACACCAAAGCCCGCGCAAAACAAAGGCGTTGTTGTTGACCACCGGAAAGGGTTTCTGCCGGCTCCTGCATCCGCTGCCGCACCTCTTCCCATAACCCAACATCTCGCAAGGCTTCTTCCATGCGATGCCGACGCTCCTCGGCCTCCTTCACACCATGCTCGAGGAGAGCTAACTCTAAATTGCGCTGGATCGACAGCGGAAAGGGATTCGGACGCTGGAAAATCATGCCGATTCGTCTTCTAAGAACCGGTGCGCACCGCACATCTTGCAAAATTTCCTCTCCATCCAAGCATATGCACCCCGTCGTGCGTGTCTCCGGCACCAAATCAATCAAGCGATTGAGGCACATGAGAAAGGATGATTTCCCGCAACCAGACGGCCCCACCAAGGCCGTGATTTTGCCTCGCGGCAAATCCAAATCCAAACCACGTAGAGCTTGACTCTGGCCATACCATAGACACAAATCTCGAATCCGCATCATCAGAACAACCTCCTTTTTTGCGGCGCCTGACGCGCACTCAACATCGAGGTCAACAAATGAAGCAATAACGAAATGGCCACTAAACTGGCACCCGCCGCATTAGCGCGCTGCTCCCCCCCAGGCACATTCATCGCCAAATCAAAAATATGCACAGCCAAAGAGCGACCACTGTCGTACAAACTTTCTGGCATACGCAATACATAACCCGAGGTAAACAAAAGCGCTGCAGTCTCGGCCATCGCACGTCCTAAGCTCAAGGCAAAGCCGGCAAAAATCCCGGGGGCTGCGGTCGGCAAAAATAGGGAAATCACTCTGGTGAACAAGGATAAGTCCAAGGCTGCTGCGGCTAGTCGTTGCTCTTGAGGAACCGCACGCAATGCTGCTTCGACACTACGAATGAACAAGGGCAGCACCATGCAAGCCAAGGTGAGTCCACCGGACCACAAGGAAAAGCCTAAACCTAAGGCATGGGCAAAAAAGGCATTGCCAAACAAGCCGAATACGATGGAAGGCACTGCCGCTGTGGCGTCCAAAGAGGTGCGCACCCAGCGACCACTTCGGCCCTGGCCGAGAAAGCTTTCACTCAAAAACAAGGCACAGCCCAAGCCCAAAGGCACTGCCGTGAACAAACAAATGCCAAGGATAAGCAGAGTGGAAATCAAGATGGAGGCAATGCCCCCGTCGCGCCCGGCATTGCTAGGCGCCGTAGTGAAATAGTGCCAACTCCATTGCCCAACACCGTGATAGATTACGTCCCACAAGACCCAACCTAAAGCGAGGCTCACCACCAGCGCTGCGGTCCAAGCCCAGAGCCCGGTTTTGCTTAATCGCGCAAAGTTTTTCATCTGCTCTTCCTCCGCGGCCAGCACCACTGGGGCAAGAGAAAGAGCAGAACGGTACTCACCAAAAGCAAACCGCCGAAAAACAATGCCGCTCGGTGGGCCTCCGAGGCGTAGCCCAGCTCCAAAGCAATGTTGCTACTAAGGGTGCGTACCGGTAACAACAGATTCCAAGGAGCCTGCACTTTATTGCCAGCAACCATCATCACCGCCATGGTTTCGCCAATACCACGAGCTACGGCGAGTAATATTCCCGATTGAATTCCCGAACGTGCTGCGGGCAAAGCCACTCGCATAATCACTGCACCGGGTTGCAGCCCCAAGGCCGTTGCCCCCATGAGAATAGAGCCGGGCACACGCGCCAAGGCGGCATCAGCGGTCAGGGTTACGGTAGGCAAAATCATCAAAGCCAACACCAAAATGGCGGCCAATAAACTCTGACCCGGGCCACCCCAAGTTTGGGCAATCGCCGGAACCACCATCAACAATCCCCACAAGCCAAAAATGACCGACGGAATTCCAGCCAACACCTCGATCAAACGATGGAAGATAGGAGCGAGCCAACGAGGGGCGTAAAACCGCCGAAAAATCGCCGCGCCCAACCCCAAAGGGACAGCCAAAAATATGGCACCCAAAGTTGTCGCCAAAGTCGCGAATAGCATGGGCAACATGCCAAAGTGTTGGCTCGTCGGGTGCCAGGAATCATCCTGAAAAAAAGCCTCTACCCCAGGCTGTTGAAGTGCCGGGGCCGATTCGTGCAAAAGAAACACGAAAACGAGTAGAAACACCGAGGCCGAACAGGCGGCTGCCAGGAGGAACAAACCACGCCAAAAGGCATCAATGCGCCAGGGGAGTAAATGATTGCGCACGGATGAGATCGTCAGCAGCGGCAGAGCGAACATAAGCAAGAAACTCGGCAGCCAAGCCCACTGGCTCCTGCAGTGCCACCAGATTGAGTTCGCGCAACATGGGGTATTGGCCTTCTGCAACCTTGCTTTTAGCAGCCTCCACCCCATCCAAGGCAAGCAAGCGAATAGAGACTCCCTGGCGGATGTCTTCCTCCGCAGTGCCAATCGACACATAGCCTATCGCGCGCGGATCATTGGCCACCGTTTTAATGGCATGCTCGTTTTCCCCAGCAATGACGTCAGCCCGCACTTCTTCATTCTGCAACCCAAAATGATCCAGGAATACTTCCAACGTAGCCCGTCCTTCCGCTTCGTGGACAACCACGATGGGGCCGCCTTCCCAGCCTAAATGCGACCAATTCCGAATCTTTCCGGTATAAATCGAGCGGATTTGTTCGCGGCTCAGGTTGGCAAGAGGATTCTTCTGATTCACAATCATCGACACCCCATCACGGGCAATCGGCCATGCCAGCAAATCCTTTTCCTCCGCCCGCAGACTACGGGAAACCATGCCAAAATCAGCCACCCCATTGCGAGCATCTGCAATTCCTCGGCCGGAGCCACCCGATTGCACATCAATGCGCACACCCGGATGCTCTTGTTCGAAGCGAGCCGCCAGCACCGTCATCAGGGGGGCGATGGTGCTGGAGCCGGTGAGGCTAAGACGGTTCTCTTCCCCCCCATGCCCTTGAACACGGGAACAAGAGACGATACACACCAAACCTGCAAGCAAAAGCAGGGAAAAGATGGACCGAGGTTTCATGAACGAAGGGTCGCTTGGCAGCACTTCTTGTGACACAAGAACCTAGTAGGAAAAACCGCCAGTATGCAAACTCAGCCCCATGAAAATCATGAGAAAACTGAGAAATGTGACGGTGTGGACATGAGTGGCTGCCGAGCGCAAGGCGGAGGCGTCGCCAGCTTTTAGGCGCGGCATCACTCGAAGCTTCATGCTTAGGGCTAGCAGCAAAATTACCCCCAGCAAGATGACTTTACTAGCGATGTGATCCTGCGCCTCGGTCTGCCACAAAAACCAATCCGACATCGGCACATAACGCATAGCAATCATCGGCCCAGTGAGGATTTGCACCAACAACGACGGCATTCCTAGTTTTTCAAAGGAACGCTCAAATTCCACCACAGCCAGTGGGTTTTGCTCCCGCTTGGCCTTGGGCAAGACCACCACGGACAGAACCATGTGGCCGCCAAACCAGATGCAGGCTGCCAAGACATGGAGGAAAAGCAGTGTGGAGTGCAGATGCATGAGAAAGAAGGGCGTAGTGTATCATGCGCACCTAGAGTGCCAAAACCCCAGCTACAGCCGGGGCGCCGCGCAATTTCTGTCATGAACCCAGAACAACCAGAATCCAACCCGAATTCCGAGCAGCCTCCCAAACGCAATAGCGGTTTGTTCTTGCTCCTATTCGTCGCGTTGCTTTTATCTCTCGCCTTTTTTGGCAGTAAGTCGCCCACCAAACCCATGACCATGGATCAGCTGTGGGTGCAGCTTTATTCCGGCCAGGTCGAAAGCCTCACCACCAATGACGTGGGCAATGCTTTTAAGGTCAAACTGCAAGATGGCACATCCACGGTGGTGCCCGTGCCAGATGCCCGCACCACCTGGGAGGAAGTGCGACAGATTTTTGCCAAGGGCAACAGCATGGCGCCGTGGATCGCGCTGGAAGATTTCTTGCAGCAAATGAAAGACGGCAGCATCTCCCCATTAAAAGGATATCCCTTGCATATCCGGGAATTTATCGACCCCAAAGACGACACCAGCTCGGTAGTGGAACACCAGCGCTTTTTTGTCGACTACGCCGACGCCTCCGGCATGCACTATGCAGAGATTGAGGGCGCTGCTGGCGACGACAGCAGCTTCGATATGGCCTCTTTGGTCGACGCCTTCCGCCAGGCCGATATTCCCTTGGCAGAAGGGCTCACTTTTGACGCCGCAGAGGGCCTGGCCACCGAGCAAACCAGTGGCTGGACTACCCTACTCCTTAGCTTTGGCCCCATTTTGTTGTTTTTGGTTTTGTTCTGGTTCCTGTTCATGCGCCAGATGAAAGGACAAGGTCAGGGGTTGCTCAGTTTTGGCAAGTCGCGTGCCACTGTTTACAACAAAGAAAACCGCACTGGTGTCACCTTTGATGATGTCGCCGGCATCGAGGAAGCGCTTGACGAAGTTTCCGAAATCACCGAGTTTTTGAAGTTCCCAGAGAAATTCACCCGTCTCGGCGGACGTATTCCTCGGGGGGTGATGCTGGTAGGCCCTCCCGGCACCGGCAAAACCCTATTGGCCAAAGCCATTGCAGGTGAAGCGGATGTGCCCTTCATTTCCATCAGCGGCTCTGACTTCGTCGAGATGTTTGTCGGCGTGGGGGCCAGCCGAGTACGCGATTTATTCGATGGCGCACGCAAGGAAGCGCCATGCATCATTTTCCTCGATGAAATCGATGCGGTTGGACGCAAGCGTGGCAGCGGCATGGGCGGCGGCAACGATGAACGGGAACAAACCCTCAATGCCATTTTGGTCGAGATGGACGGCTTTAGTTCCGACGATCGCGTCATCGTCATCGCGGCCACCAACCGGCCCGATGTGTTAGATAGTGCGCTGCTGCGCCCGGGGCGTTTCGATCGTGAAATCGTCATTGATTTGCCCGACGTCAAAGGCCGAGAAAAGATTCTCAAAGTGCATACGCGTAACGTCAAAATCGATCCCAGTGTCGACCTTGGCGAAATCGCCCGTGGCACTCCGGGCTTTTCCGGCGCCGAACTTGCTGCCCTCACCAACGAAGCCGCTATTTTGGCGGCGATGCGCGAACATCTTTGGGTCACCCAAGATGATTTGGAAGAGGCCCGCGACAAGGTGCGCTTTGGACGGCAAAAGAAATCCCATGTCATGGAGGAAGACGACAAACGCATTACCGCCTACCACGAGGCCGGCCATGCGGTGGTCAACGCGTTCATGAAGCACACCGATCCCGTGCACAAAATCACCATCATTCCGCGTGGCATGGCCTTGGGCGCCACTATGTTCCTGCCAGAAAAAGATCGTATGCACTGGTCGCGAAACCGGCTGCTCGATGAAATTTGCACGCTTTACGGTGGCCGCGTAGCCGAAGAAACCTTCTGCGAAGACATCACCACCGGTGCTTCCAACGACATCGAACGCGCCACCGAACTGGCTCGGCGGATGATTACGCATTGGGGCATGAGCAGTGAGCTAGGCCCCATCAACTTCGGCGAACGCCGCGGCAATGATTTCCTCGGCAACGAATTTGGTATGGGGAAAGAGCATTCGCAGCAAACCGCCCAGCGTATTGATGATGAGGTCAGTCAAATCCTGGTGCAGCAGCACCAGCGGGCCGTCGGCATTTTGCAGGAACATCGCGAACTGATGGAGCGCGTTGCGCAAGCTCTCATTCGCTACGAAAACATCACCAAGGAAGAGTTTCATCGTTTATTGGAAGGCGTCAGCGTGGAAGACTTGCATCCCCACGGCAAACCTCAAGACGGTGAGGAGCGTAAAACCCCGCCCCCGGTGCCCGAGATTGAGAGCTAAGACTCCCCTCCAAGCCGCGCAGAGGTTAGACTGCCTCCTATGCTGAAGCCGTGGGAGCTTCCTGGAGCCGATTCACCCCACCATGCCCTGCCTCTCGGCCATGGGCAGTGGCGGGCTCCTGCGCCAACTTCCTCCGCTGTACAAAGCGACCTGCAGAGCCTGGGCGTTGATTTTCTCGGCCTTTTGCCAGACGGAGCGGGACGCTATTCCATTCACCCTCAATTTTCCCCACCCACCGATTGCGAACAAGCGCATCCGAGTAGAGAGAAGGAGCGCCCGCTGTGGATTGCAGCTCGCTTGGCCAGCGCCATACGCAGTTGGCAAAAGGCCTCTCCTGCACCAGGATTTTTTGGCATCCTCAACCTCAGCCCGGATTCTTTTTCGGACGGTGGCCAATTGGGTACCGGCGTCATGGGCCCACTTTATCATGCCCAGTGCCTCAAGGTGGACGGCTTCAACATTTTAGATTTAGGTGCCGAAAGTACACGCCCTGGTGCCCTGCCTGTCTCCCCCCAACAGCAACTTCAAAAATTACTACCGGTCTTGGAGTCACTACTGCCTCTGCAGCTTGAGATCTCCATCGACACACGTTCCGCCGAGGTCGCGGAGCGGTGCTTGGATGCCGGTGCGCATTGGATAAACGACGTCTCTGGCTTGCAAGATCCGCAAATGGCCCCGCTGCTCGCCAGCGCCAACTGCCATACTGTGCTCATGCATATGCGCGGCACGCCCGAAACCATGCAACAACATTGCCAATACCAGCATGTGTTGGGCGAAGTGGCAGATGAGCTGATGCAAATTGCACAGCGCGCCTTGTCCGCAGGCCTTGCGCCCCATCAAATTGTGCTCGACCCAGGCATTGGTTTTGCCAAAACAGCCGAACAATCTCAACATCTTTTGGCCAACATTGGATCTTTGCGCGCACTCGGCTTTCCCTTACTCGTTGGCCCCTCCCGCAAATCTTTTATGGCCGATATTTTGCCTGGAAAAACGCCTGCTCAACGCGATGGCGGCACTGCAGGCGCAGCAGCCATTTGTGCCCAGCAGGGTGTGGATTTTTTGCGCCTGCACAAAGGCGGAAAAACCATCGACGCCTGCAAAGTAGCAGCAGCTTGCACCAGCCAACACCCTCCTTTTCCGGCTTTGCATCCCAGCCCAGCTCAGGAGGCGCAAGCAAACTAATGTTTTTTGGCCTCAGCGGTTTTCAATTCACTGACGCATTCGAGATCCTTCTCCTCAGTGCTGCCATCTACGGCATCCTGCGCTTTATTCGCAGCACCCGTGGAGTTGGCGTGTTGCGAGGCCTATTCACCTTCACCATTGCTGCCGTCGTCGCCGTCGCCCTACTTGACCGTTTCGCCCCAGGCGGGGTCGATGTCATCAAATATATCCTGGAAAAAGTCACCCCCTATTTTGCCTTAATCGTGGTGATCCTCTTCCAGGAAGAATTGCGCCAGGGCATCAGCAAATTTGGCCAAAGTGGTCTCTTGCGTTTTGGCGGCAACACTGCCGAATCCCCTACCGAGTTGGCCAAAATTGCCACCTCGGCCAAGCGCCTGGCCAATCAGCGCACTGGCGCCATCATCGCTTTTGAACGCGATGTGTCCCTAAAGCCCTTCAGTGATGGGGCGGTCAATCTTGATTTGCCCATCTCCTCCATCATGTTGGAAACCATATTCTTTGAAGGTGGTCCCTTGCACGACGGCGGAGTTATTGTCAAAGGCAAACGCATCACTGCTGCAAGTTGTGTATTTCCTCTTTCCAACAACCCCAGCATCGCCCGCCGTTTGGGCACCCGCCATCGCGCCGCTATCGGCCTCTCGGAACGCACCGACGCAGTGGTCTTGGTGGTGAGCGAAGAAACCGGAGAAATCAGTCTGGCTGCGGATGGAGAGCTTTACAAACCAGTTGCTCAGGACCAGTTGGAGAAAAAGCTCTCAGAGCTGCTGAAAACCGAATCTAAGGTGGCTGCTGAAATTCAAGAAAGCGGGGCTGCTGCGGAGGTGCAAGCGTGAACCACATCAAATCATTCTTTGTTGAAGATTGGCGCCGCAAACTGCTGGCTGTGGGCATTGCTTTCCTAATTTGGTCTTGGGTAGAAGGCCAAGTTGGCATGGATCGTGAGGTTTCCCTTACCCTGGTTCTAGCCGAGGGTGAGGTACGCACCCCACATGATTTTGAGTTGCTGGTGGAAGCACCGGAGGGTTGGGTGCTGACCGAACCTGCAAGTGGCGAATCCGTCCCCATGAAACTCCATGGCTCCAGTTCGGAGTTGACGGATTTCACTACCCGCCAGTGCGCCGCCTCGATTAAGGTCAACCTCGATACCGCAGCAAATCAAGATCGCATTGATTTTCCCCTAACTCCGGAAAAACTGCAGTGGATGCGTCCGGGAGATGCCGCCTTTTTGTTGCGCGGCGTGCAGGGTGCACAGCCCTTGCAAAAACTCACTTTTGAGCGAATCGACCAAGCGGTCATCGTCCTCACCCACCGCGAAGTGCCCATCGAAGGAGAGCCGTCCCAAGCGCATGAAGCACAGCCAGAGAAAATGCGCTTCGAGCCTAGCCAGGTCACTCTCACTGGGCCTAAATTCGCAATGGAGCAGCTACGCAATCGCATTGAAGAAGCGCATTCCGCCAATGGCTCCATCGAGAATTCCGGTCTGCTTTCCCCGCTTACGATTGGCAGCAGTGTGCGCCAAGATATCCGCGATTCTCGGTCCTTGGCTCCGGACCTTCTCAAGCGTGGCATTCGTATGGATCCTCCCCGCGTCCTCGTCGAACTTCCCATACGCCTCAAAGATCCAACCACCCAAACCTGGCTGCCAGACACCAAAGATCTCATCATTCTGCCTGCGGATGACCAAGCCTCCAATGGCCCCTGGACCATCGAACCTTGGGTGCCTACGGAGTGGGTTGCTGAAATGCCCGATGTAGAATCCGACTTGGAATTAAACCGGCAATGGATTCGTGAACATATTGCGCTGCTTTTGCCGATGCATACCCTGACCGCCGACTCCCTCGACCGCGAGTCTCTACGCATTGAAGCACGTCTTTTCGGCCTCTCACCAGAAGATTTGCGCTTTTACCAGCAACACTTGCGCATCCACCCCCTGGTCGCGGATTCCGCCACAGTTACCGTCACCCGAACCCCATGAAACCCAGCCTCTTCGGCACCGACGGCATCCGAGGCCAAGCCGGTACCTATCCCCTAATTCCAACACTGCTGGAAAAGCTTGGTCTAGTGCTAGCAGCACGGATTCATCTCGATATGCCGGAAGACTCGGAGCAACGACCGCGGGTGCTCATTGGACATGACGGCAGAGAAAGTGGAGAAACTCTGGTTGCGGCGGTGGCTGCAGGGCTTACCCGCGGCGGCGTGGATGTCGACATCGTTGGTTTGGCTACCACCCCTTGTGTCGCCTACCTCACCTTTTCCGGCCCATTTCAGGCCGGGGTTGTTGTTTCGGCCTCGCATAACCCTGCTGCCGACAATGGCATCAAGCTGCTTGGGCGCAATGGCGCCAAGCTTGCGGAAGCCGTGGAGCAAGAATTGGAAATGGCCCTGCTGGCAGATGAATATCCAACCGCCGCCGCCCAAGCTGGTGAAACGCGCCGCACCAAAAACCTCATCACCGACTACATCACCTGGTTACGCTCGGAGGCCTTCCCCAACCTCGATCTCAGTGGGAAACGCATTTTGGTGGACTGCGCAAATGGTGCTGCTTCCAAAATGGCACCCCGCGTTTTGCATGCCTTTGGTGCCGAGGCAATCCCCATCTTCGATAAACCCGATGGTCTGAACATCAACCAAGATTGCGGAGCACTGCATCCAGAGGTGGCGGCTCAGGCGGTGGTCGCCAATGGCTGTGACCTAGGCCTCAGTCTGGATGGCGATGCCGACCGCGGGCTGTTGGTCGACAGCAGTGGGCGCGTTTTAGACGGCGATGTCCTGCTCGCTGGCTTAGGTGCTTCCATGCAAAGCCGAGGGGAATTGGCAGAGTCCACGGTGGTCGCCACCGTGATGAGCAATCTCGCTTTGGAGCAGTATCTGCAAGCTCATGGGGCCAAACTTTTGCGCACCCAGGTTGGCGACAAATATGTGGCTGCCGCCATGCGCGAAGGCGGCTACAGCCTAGGCGGCGAAAAGTCGGGGCATCTTCTCTTTGGCGAAGACCACGGCTTTCGCGGCGATGGTTTGTACACACTTTTGCGCGTGCTCCACTGTTTAGCCCTAGACCAGCAAAAGCCCAGCGCATTTGCCTCCGACTACCGCGATTTGCCGCAACGACTACTAAACCTTAAAGTGCGCAAGCGAGTCCCCCTGCAGGAACTCCCCCATTTGTCCGCAGCCTGCGAAAAACTAGAGAAAGAGCTTGATGGCCAAGGACGTATCGTCGTGCGGTTTTCTGGCACCGAACTACGACTGCGGCTCATGGTGGAAGCGCAAACCACTGAGCTTGTGGAAGAGAGCCTGGAAAAACTGCAGCAAGCCGTCGGCAAAGATCAAATCCTGGCCTGATGCTACTCGCACTGGAACTTTCCGGCGCCCGCAACACCCTCGCTCTCGGCACCGAAACGCAAATTTGGAGTGCAGATTTCAGCTCACAACGCGGAGTCGGCCTAATGGCTGCAATGCATAATCTTTTAGCTGAGCAGAAAATTGAAAAGTCGGATTTGCGTGGAATCCTCCTTGGCCTTGGCCCTGGTTCCTACACTGGACTGCGCATTGCCTGCAGCGCGGGCATTATGTTGGGGTACTCGCTCCAGATTCCATGTTGCGGCTTGTGCTCCTTTGCTGCCGCCGCCTTTACCCATTGCCCACCCGGCGAAAGCATTCACCTGGCGCTCAATGCCTACCGCCAACAGGTTTATCATGCATGCTATCGACGACAGGAAAGCGATTTGGAGGAACTCACCGCGCCTCATCTTTGCACACCGCAAGAAATTGCAGAACTTATCGGCAGCAATTGTTTTTTAGGGGAAAAAAAGTGGGCTCCTCAAGGGGTTGTCATTCAGCAAGATTGCCAAGCTCATGCTGAAGATATCTTAACCTATGCCTTTTCCTTGGGCTTTCATGCAGACGGTGCGGGCTTTGAGAATGGCCTTCCCCCAGAGCCGCTTTATTTGCGACCAGCCGCCTTTCGCCCCAAAGACCGCATAGAATAATAAAAAAGGCACCCCCGCGAACGGAGGTGCCTGCAAGTGGCAAAGACTTAGAGGTCTTGCGGACGCAGAGTTTTGCGACCGTTGGCAGAGGCGCGAGCTTCGGCAGCCTCGATAGCTTCCCGGACGTAGGCATCCAGAGCGCCGTAAAAATCGCCGGAAACGTTGCAGCTAACTACAGCGTTCTTGGTGCGGCTCTTGGAAATGATTAGCTCGGCGACTTTGCCTTTCTTTGCACCCTTTTTGGCGCCTCTCTTGGCAGCCTTCTTGGGAGCTTTTTTCGTAGCTTTCTTGGCGGCCTTTTTCGGCGCCTTTTTCTTTGCAGCTTTCTTACGTGCAGCCATGGTTTTTTCTTTGGTTGTCCTCCGCTGAGTAGCGGTAAGGGAGGAAAGTAGTGAAAGGAGGGCGAATTCGCCGTTCCAGAAATGGATTGTGTCCGCAAAGTAGGAGTAAAGTCAATGCGGAAATGCCGAATTTAGGCGAGAAATCCAAATTCACAGCGATATCCTCTGTGGGTGCTATCCCTTCCACTCCTTCTGCTTGCGCTTGCTTTGCGGCCAATACCGCAACTTCAGGAACCGCAAACCGACTCTTTGGAGGCCAATATACTGCGCAGATTTGACGCTCTTCCGCCCGAAGAACAGCAACGGATTGCTTCTGAACTCTGGCATGCAGAGCTTCAATCGCAACACCCATTGTGTTTGGCCGCACGCAATTTGCTTGAAGATGTTCGGCTCAAAAACGCCCCTAAACGGTCAAAAACGGAACTTCCGGTCTTCTCTGCATCCCGCTTTGCCCCGGCCTTAAACCTCAAAACCAAAAAACTCACATCCCAAAGCAGTCGCTGGCAAAGGTTTTTCCGCAAGCATTTTGCGGCGGACCAACCCAATCGATATGCATTTTGGTCTTGGGACTATGCCCAAGATTCCTTTGCCACTCCAACCGAGGTATCGCCCCGCCAAAGTTTGCTCGCCTTCCTTTCCGGACAATGGCCAGAGTCTGGAAAATTATCCGCTTATGTGGAAGGTAGTTTGGACACAAACCGAGAAATGGGTGCCCTGGCCGCCTATTTCCAGCATGCCTATCGAGATCGCAGCGGCAGGGTGTACCAGGAAATCCGCCTTTATGATCTTTGGAATTCACAAACAGAATTCGGCATATCCGATGTTGAAGCCATTGCCTTTTTGCGAGAAATCGTCGGTAATGCCAAGATTCAGGCTCCCATCCCCACCAGCCTTCATCACAGTATCTACCAAAAAATCAAAGAGAGTTTTGAAGAGTATCGAAGTTACTACCAGCTGCGCCATGTCTTAGCCCAGCGCATGCTGAATCCAGCTGGCTCCGTATCCCGCCTTTATGCGGACATCATTGACGACCTGGATGCGGCTTGGGTGTTGACGGAGCACCGTCCCTCCCGCATGGCTTCTTTCTTGGCTTTGCATCCGACCCGTAGTGATTTTCTCGACGCAGTGGCTCAACGCACCCCGATGGAAGGCCCGCCACGAGAAGAAGAGCCCTGGAATAGCCAACAGCGAGCTCGCGACACCTTGCCTGGGGTTTTACGGCAGACAGCCTTAGAATTTCTTGCTGATGAAGGCCTCCTTGGCTTCCATCGACGCTAAGCCACGCGTACCCTAGAACCATGATTTCTGCGCATCGCGCCTGGGCCGAGATCGACCTCAATGCATTCCGTCGCAACCTTTTGTGCGCGCGGCAACGGGCTCAGGGTGCGCAGATTTGGCCAGTCCTCAAGGCCAATGCCTATGGCCATGGCGCAGTCCCCATTGCCCGGGTATGCGCCGAAGAAAAGGTCCCTCGCATTGGCGTTGGTGATAGCAGTGAAGCCTTGCAATTGCGCTACAGCGGCGTGTCCATGCCCCTGCTAGTGTTGGGCACGATCATCGATGCGGAAATTCCAGATTTGCTCCACCACCGGATCGAAGTTGGCGTCCACTCGGAAAGCCGAGTGCATTCCTTGGGACAACTCGCTGCCCAACATGGCACTCAACTTGGCGTCCACCTGAAAGTCGACACCGGCATGGGGCGTCTCGGTGTACGACCAGAAGCTGTGTTGAGGGTTGCCCGCGCCATTGTCGAAGAACCTGCTTTGGAGTTTTGCGGATTCATGACCCATTTCTCCAGCTCTCAGGGAGCCCATTCCCAGCATACCGATGGTCAGCAAGCCTTGTTTTTGTCTGCTGCGGAAGAAGTAAGGGAAGCTCTCGGCTCACTCCCCACCTTGCACTGCGCCAACTCCGCTGCTTTGTTTTCCGGTCTTCGCCCTCTGGGTGATGCCGTCCGCCCTGGTATCAGCCTTTACGGCATTTTGCCCCGCGAGATATGCCGCGAGGTTCCGTTAGAGCCTGTGCTTTCTTTGCATACCCAGTTGGTGTTTATCAAGGATATTCCTGCCGGCACTGCGGTCGGTTACGACGCCCGCTGGACCAGCCACCGCCCCACGCGACTCGCCACCCTTCCCATCGGCTACAACGACGGCATCCCCTTCCGCCTCGGCCTTTCTGGACGCGGCCAAGTCTTGCTCCGCGGCCAGCGTTGTCCCATTGTGGGTGCGGTTTCTATGGATTATTGCACGATTGACATTACTCATGTGCACAACGCCAGCATCGGCGATAAAGCCACGCTCATAGGTCAAGATGGGTGCAACATGCTAACGGCAGCCGACATGGCCCAAGCCGCAGACACGATTCCCTATGAGATTACATGCCGCTTGGGCTCTCGCGTGCAACGGGTCTATCGCCCCACGACACCATCCCCTAGCCAAGTCGTGTCATGAAGGTTTTTTCCAGTCACAGTGCACGCATAGCCACACTTTGCACCGGACTTTTGGTGTTGAGTGCTTATCTGCCATTGCCACTGCCAATTGGCCTCATCAACCGTTTTCTTGCCTTACGCTCGCCGGGATTGTCGTTGCAAGCGCAAAGCGCATATCTGCGTTGGGGCCATGGCCGCATCAGCTTGGGAGACCTGCGTCTAAAACTAGAGCAGCAAGATCGCATCCGCGCCGACAACATCCAAGCCTACCTGGATTTTCGCCCTTGGAGTCCTCATTTCGGCAAACCCATTCTTTTGCAGATTCAAGAGGCCGACGGCAAGCTTGATTTGAGATTGTTGGAAGCCTTATCCAAGCTGGGCTCACAAAATCCAAGCCCTTTTCCTCTGCAAATTGCAGTTAGCGATAGCAGTATGCAGTGGACCGACAGCCAGGGCAGCCTGATGCAAGCCGCAGATTTACAGATCCACGGTTTCATGTCCACAGAAGGTGCACAATGCAGCATTCATGGTAATGCCCTACTCCCCGCTCAAGGCGGATTTTCCCTATATGCCAAAGCAGGCCCTGAGCTTCAAGATTGGGAGTTCGCCTTTGAATCGGATGTGGCACTGGTAGAGGATTGGCCCACGCTTTTGCACTCCGACTTGCCCTGGGGCGATGGCAACCTCCGCCTCAACCTCCATGCCACCGGACATAAACTCGAATTATCCACAGCACAAATTCAAGCTTCTCTGAATTGTTCGCAGCTCTCCTATCTTCCCTACAACATGAATTTCGAAAATATCGAAGTTCAGGCCGAGGGAGATTTACGCAACGGTATTGCTTTCTCCGCTCGTGGCAGCGAAGCTCATGGCTCTTTCCGCAGCCAAGGGGCCTTGCGCTTCCCCAATTATGAACCAGATTTTAGTTTACAAGCAGAAAGCGTAGATTTGGTTGTTGACCAAGAACTCATAAATTGGTTACACGACATACTTACTGAAGTCGGCGAAATTGTCAAAGGCCTCGAGCCAAGAGGTACACCTCAGGCTTTCTTTGGCGCACATTGGGATGCAAAAAAAGATTTTGATTGGTCTTTACATGTTGACGCAAGAGATACCCAAATCACCTATCGTGGTTTTGAAGACACAGAAGTCAATCGGGTTTCTTTTCCCTATCCGGCTACCGTAGAACACGGGCATTTGCTCACCGGAAGAGACGTCCTCGTCTATCAGGCAGAGGCCAAAGTAAGTGAACAAGGGCGAGCTCTTTCTCAAGGTATGTTCGATTTCCGTCCCACCAATTCGGTGTTTTCCATTGACCTAGATGCCGAACATATCCCCCTCGACGAGCGCATTCCTTATGCTCTCAGTGGCAACCCTGAAATCGCCCATTTATGGCGACAGCTTGGTAGCCCCGCTGCCGGCACCGCTAGCTTGCAAATCAAATTGCGTTTTGATGGCCAAGATTTCGGCATCGTCTTGCGCGGCGAAGCGGAAGATCTCTGGGCCACCCCCAACCTATTGCCGGTAAAAATATACGGCAACTCGGTATGGTTTGAATGGAAACCCGGACAAGCCGAATTCGGCGGGCTGCTTACCGCTCTAGGTGGAGATATCCAAATGCGGGGGGAAGTCCGCGAGCACAATGGCCTGAAGCTACCACCCGATCTACGCATGAGCATTGATGGGCATGGCGCCTCCCCATCTGCAGCGGAGATGGCCAAACTCACAGCTTATTTGCACCTACCACCGGCTATTGCCTCCTTTCCGATCAAAGGGGATGTGCATTACAACTTGCAAATAATTCTTCCTCTGGGCGATGCTTCCCCGCAATTACTGGCCTCGTTCGATTGCAACCAATCCCAGCTACACTGGAATGACCTAAATTTAGATTTTTCCCCGCTGCAAGGTCGAGGCAGTATTGCTGCCTTTGGCGACCAGTATGTTATTAGCTTTCCTCGCACCTGGTCGAATGTAGCCGGAGGAAAGCTGCGAGCCAGCCTCATTCTCAGCTCGGAAGAAGGATTGTCGGCAGCCACCGTCTTTGGACATAATCTTCACCTTAACTCCGATTTGTTGATGCGCTTACAAAGGTTCACCGGGCAAGAACCTTGGGGCCAACATATCGAATGGGGAGGACAAACAGATGTACGCGCAAGCCTCAATCCCTCACAGCCTCAAGATTTCCAGGCGAAGGTTGACTTAAATCCACTTTCTTTGAAGGTCGGCGAATTCGATCAAGGAGGTGCCTTTCGTCTGCAGGGTACTGTCCGCCTATTTCCTGAGGGCTTGTCGGCGGAAGATTTGCGCTTTGCGGGCCCCGATGTCAGCCTAACATTAAGCAATGTCCACCGAACCTTTTCTGAACAAACTCTTCGTTTAGGGGCAATCGTCAATAGCGAACGCGGGGTTTCCTTGGAATCTCGGTTGCCTCTCTTCGTCAATGCCGATGCTCTTGCCGCCATTCGCCGCATTGGCTTGCAAGGCAATGTACATGCGCAAGATTTGCAAGTCGAAGCCACCATTCCCGATACCGGGATTCCCAACTTTCGCGCACATGGAGGGCTCATTTTTAGCGAAGTTGGCATCGACGGAGTGAGCAAATTGCGTCAGGGCCAAGCCAATGTTCAGTTGAAAAAAGCATGGTGGCAGGGCGAGGAAGACTTTGGTGCCGAACTTGTGCTTGAGCAAGGTATAGCCAAACTGGGCAATGTTCGCTTGCAGGATGCTTCCGCACGCGTTCATATCGATGCTAGCCTCGTTCGTTTCACCAACTTGGATGTATCTCTCCTGGGCGGAAAAATCACCACCAATGGCAAAAACCTAGAGGGGCAAGATGTCAAAGGGTTTCTCACCCTCGGCTTAAATAAGGACGCACCGGTGAGCTTACGTTGTTTCGCCCATAACCTGCAGCTGGAAAAAATGCGGCGTGAGATTGGATTGGGTGGATCCCTAGCTGGAAAAGTACATGGTTATCTCAACATCAAAAGCCCCACACCCGATCCCACCTTCTGCCGCGGCGAAGGGCGTCTTCATATTGAAAATGGCGTTTTAGGCACGGTTCCAATTTTGCGTTCCATCTGGGGATTCGCAGGTGTGCGACCACCAGTTTTCAAAGAAGGAGATTTGGAATTTCGGGTCAACGGGAAAGGTCGGGTTTATGTAGACCGCATGCGCTTGGATCATGATTTACTCGAGGTGGCCGGCGAGGGATTCATCGATTTGGACACCAACTTGAATTTGAAAGTCACGTTGCGCACCTTCAGCGTGCTTGGGCGTCTCCCCTTGCTTAAAGACCTTATCGACTTACTCGTCGAACAACAGGTCTATGGCCCCGCCGAGGCCCCCATCATTCGCCAGCGCGCCGTCGGCAAACTCGGTGGACAATTCATCCGACCTCCCTTCCCACTCTGGGTTCCAGCCCCACCCAAGCCCAACTGGCGAATCTCGCCCATCATTCCCGTAGAATAGGGCCGTCCCTCAAGACACCACCATGCTTCATGCCGTCATCATGGCCGGAGGTTCCGGCACTCGTTTCTGGCCCGAAAGCCGGAGCAAAAAACCCAAGCAGTTGCTTCCGATTACGGGAGGTGCATCCATGCTTGCGGAAACCGTGCAGCGCTTGGATCCCCTCATTCCGTTAGCTCGCACCTGGATTGTGACCAATGCCCAGCAGGTCGAGGGCGTACGCCAAGCCTGCCCTGATATTCCGCTGCAAAACATATTGGTCGAGCCCTGTGCGCGCAACACAGCACCCTGCGTTGGCCTGGCAGCAAGCGTTGTCCATGCCCAAGACCCAGAGGCGGTGATGGCGGTGTTGCCGGCCGACCACGCCATTTCCCCCAAGGAAGAATTTCAGCGCAGCCTGCGTGCTGGTGCAGCCGCCGCCGCTCAAACAGGCACCTTTATCACGTTTGGAATTCCACCCACCTACCCCGCCACCGGCTACGGCTACATTCAAAGTGCCAGTCTCGCCAACACCCACGAGGGTTTGGAATGCTTTCATGTGGCTTCCTTTCGCGAAAAGCCCGACCAACAAACGGCTGAGGCCTTCCTCAAGGAAGGCGGTTATTTCTGGAATGCTGGCATTTTCTTGTGGAGTACAAAAACCATACTTGAGGCTATTCGTCAACATATGCCCGAGTTGCATGATGGCTTACAGACCATAATTCCCGCCATAGACACCTCGAACTTTCAAGCCGCTGTCGACCGGGCTTATCCCGACTTTCCGTCGGTTCCGGTCGATATCGGCATTATGGAAAAAGTTGATGGCGTGCAAGTGCTTTCCACTCCCTACCGTTGGAGCGACGTAGGCTCCTGGAAAGCTTTGTACGACGAAGTAGAGCATGACGAGCAAGGCAACGCCGCAATTTTCGCCGCCGGTGGTACTTTGCTAGCCGAGGATGCAAGCGGTGTTCTGGCCTATTCTTCCTCGCCTCAAGTCATTGCGGTATTGGGCCTCGACGACATCGTGGTTGTGCGCACCGAAGATGCCGTCATGGTCGCTCCTCGTGAGCGCGCGGAAGAAGTCAAACGCTTTGTCGAGCGACTGAAAGCAGAAGGTCGGAACGAACTGCTTTGATTGGACGCACCTTAGCCGTGGATTATGGGCTCAAGCGCACGGGCCTAGCGATTTGCGATGCCTTGGGTATTGCCGCCCATCCACTAGAAGCCATTGTTTCGGTTTCCTTGTCAGAGACTGTGGATGCAATAGTCAGTTTAGTCGCAGAGCGGGAAGTGGCACGGGTTTTGGTGGGCATGCCCTACTTGCCAGATGGACGTGAAGGCGAACAGGCAAAAAGCGTTTTCCTTTTTCTCGACGCCTTGCGCAAAAAACTTCCCGATCAAGTTTTGCTGGAACATCAGGATGAACGTCACACCACGAAGGAGGCCAAGATGTTGTTGCGCGGCACGGGCCTGCGTGGCAAAAAGCACAAAGCCAAGGTCGATAGCGTGGCTGCTGTCGTCATTTTGCGCGAGTTTTTAGAGCGCCAACCTTGAAGCCGGTTTGATTTTTGGCGGTACAATGGGAGCGAGTGTCGTCTGGACGGCCGCGGGTGGTTCGCCACACGAGGAAAGTCCGGGCTCCATAGGGCACGATGGTGGCTAACGGCCACCGGGGGCAACCCCAGGGATAGTGCCACAGAAAGCAAACCGCCTAAGCTCTTTGAGCCGGTAAGGGTGAAAGGGTGAGGTAAGAGCTCACCGCGCGCTTGGTGACAAGCGTGGCAGGGTAAACCCCATCGGGAGAAAGCCCATGTAGGGAGGAAAGGTGCGGCCCGTACCGTTTGGACCTCCGGGTAGGGCGTTAGAGGCCTGCGGCAACGCAGGTTCTAGAGAAATGGTCGTCCCCTCTGCGGAGGGACAGAACCCGGCTTACAGGGCGGCACTCATTCCCCACCACCACAAGATATAGCGTGCTATATACAGGGTCATTTATCCACAATTCCCCAACATCTGGTAGTTTTCACTTGCCACACACAAAAAACTCGGCAGAATCGTGGGCATGGAGTTTGTTTGGGTCGTTCCCCGTACGGTCCTCTTCCCAGAGGCCACCCCCCATGGACTGCTTGCCATGCAAGCCCCCGAGCTTGAGCAGCGTTTTCTGCAGCCCGCCCGCGAACAGGGCTTCTTCATCGAGCGGCGCTATGCCGAGGGGCACCCGGAATTCAAGCAACCCATCCCCTACGTCGCTGTGTGCCGTGGAGAACAGGTCCTTTGCCTCACCCGTCTCGCCGCCCAAGGCGAAAAACGCCTCCATGGCAAACGCAGCATTGGCGTTGGCGGCCACATCAATCCCTGTGATTTGGATCCAGACCTCAATCAAGGCAACATGGATTTGTTTGCCAATGCTTGTCGACGCGAGCTCCATGAAGAGCTCGTTCTGCCGGAAACCGAGCTGGATTTAACTCCCGTCGGCCTACTCAACGACGACACCACCCCTGTCGGGGCGGTGCATGTTGGTCTGGTCTACCGGCTCGAAGCGTCTTCCCTCGAGGTGGCCATCCGCGAGACCTCAGCCATGGCTGGAGATTTTGAGGCTCTCCGCTCGCTACAGGAACTTGCGCATTCGTCCGAGCCTCCTTTCGAGACTTGGTCGACACTCCTTCTTCGATCCGGTGCCTTGGGAAGTTTTCCCTCCACCGTCCTCGCTTAACCCCCCTTTCATTCGTCCAAATGGTTCGACCCGTACCCGAATCGGAACTTCCCGATCTCAAGGAACTTTCTGCCCGCCTCAAGGAGGGCATGACTAAATACAGTGTGCGCCTGCGCTTCCGTGATGGACGCGAGGAAAATGGTGCCATTACCTTTGTCGAGCGCCTTGGTCGCGGTCGCATCATCGACATTGACCGCGAGTTCTCGATGGATTTTTCCATCGCTGAGCTCGACGGTATTGATTACTAATCAGCTTGGGGTGCATCCGCTGTTGCCTGCGGACGCACCCGCATCGTCCTGCCACAGAACTTCGCCAGCGTAAACACTGGCACCGCCGTCGCGCACCCAGCCCAGCAGGGTTTGGCCGGTGGTTTGAGCAGCGGCCACCGCTAGAGAAGTAGGCATGCCCATGCCAGCCAAAAGCGGGATGCCCGCCAAAGCTGCCTTTTGCACCAACTCAAACGAAATGCGGCCGCTGAGCAACAAGGCCAATGGCGTGCTGACTGGGTAGTCGTCGGCCCATAAACGCGCGCCAATCAATTTGTCGACGGCATTATGGCGGCCCACGTCTTCGGCTAAATCAACCAAATCCTTGGACTGCGGATTCCACAAGGCCGCACCATGGCAACCCGCCGTAGCGGCAAACAGGGATTGTTGTCGCCCAAGCTCGGAAAAAGCCTGTTGAAGCTGGGATAGGGAGAACCGCAGGGAGGGGAACCCAACAGCAGGAGGCATCAATTCTTGCAGCTCTTGCAATGAACGCGTCCCACAGAGCCCACAGGAAGAGGAGACCACGGTTCGACGTTGCTGCCGAGGATCAAAGGCCAAATCCTCTGCACAGGAAACATTCCAAATGTTGGCCTCGGGTCGCTGTGAATGTGGATCTTTACAGGCCTCCATGGCAAGCAAATCACTGCGGCCTGCCAAAATGCCTTCTGCCGCTAAAAAGCCCGCAACCAAATCTCGCTCCCTGCCGGGAGTACGCATCAATACCGCGTAAGCCTGCCCGCGGATGCGTACCTCCAGCGGCTCCTCCACCGCAATGTGGTCCCGAACTCGTTCGGGGGCATGCCCCTCCCCCTTCACCCGTACCCGCGTGATGAAATCCTGGTTCGAACGGGGAGAATCGGACATACCTCAGGCTAACAAAGGGAACGGTCCGGAGGCAGGGAGCCACCGGACCGTAGGCACGGACTATGCGACCGCTTTAACGCAGGAATGTGGCGTAATCGGCCTCGTCGAAGCCGAGAATAGCCTTCTCCCCGCGAGCGAGCAGGGGACGCCGAATCATGTCGGGGTTGGCCCGCAACAAATCAACGACCTCTTTCTTGGTTTTGAAAGTGGCGTTTTCAATGCCATGCTCCTTGTAGCCTTTGGCTTTTTTGTTGAAGGCACCCTTCGGATCCAAGGCATCCACTGCCTTTTCCAGCAGTTTCTTGGCAGGAGGGCTCTTCATGATGTCGAGAACCTCGAAAGCAACATCTTTCTTTTCGAGATACTTGACTGCCTTTTCACAGGTCCTGCACTTGGACTTGATGTAGAGCTTGACCACGCTAATTTCTGTATCGAGTTGAGATTCTTCCGTAGGGAAGGGATCACTGAGATGAGGGTCTGGCCGCACACGCTAAACATGAGCTGGGGCCCCCTCGCGGCCGAGTATTCTAGCGAAAATTGCCTGCGAAGGCAAGCGCATCTAGCAGTGCCCATCGGAAGAAAAAACACCCCAAAGGGTAGTTTTTAGGAATCGGAAGCCTCTTTGGACTCGAATTCCTGCAATTTACGCACCAAATTCAGGGCAAAGGTGGAGCGTGGTGTCACTGCAATGCCCAAGGCTGTCGCCTCGGCAATTCGCTCCTCCTCCTCGTGAGAGCAAAAACACTGGAAGGTCCATTCCGCAGTTTCTGGAGCCGCACGCAAGGCGCGTAGCAAGGCCGGAGCGTCAAAATTTTGGTCTTCCAGGTCCAGAACCACCCCCAAACAGTCCACCTGCAACACTCTTTCCAGCAAATCCTCGCCTGGCTCTAGAGGCACTGGTTCTCGACCCACTGCCTGCAAAGTGGTGCAAATCCGGTCACAGAAGAAATCTTCCGTGACCAGAACGACGACAGCTTCTCGTCGGCTGGGTGCAGGCTCTTCGTCCATAGGGCGTCTTACATCTCCAATCGGCAACCAATCCCTATTCCTCAACACCGGAACCGGCAAAATCCGGAAAGCCTAATGGTTGATAGCCTGCCGAATATGTTCCCGCAACTGTTCCAAAACATAAGGCTTTTGCAAAAAACTCAAGTGCGGCTCAGGACCGATTTGCTGGGCAATATCCTGAGCCGAGTAACCGCTAGAAAGCACCATAGGGATTTCGGCATGTTGCTCCCGCATTCTCCGAAAGACCTCCTCGCCGCTTAATCCGGGCATGGTCAAATCCAGCAAAACCAGCACCAAGTTTTCCCCCTGCTCACGAAAAATATCCAATGCTTGTTGTCCATCGGCTGCACAAAGAACGTCGAAGCCCAGCCTTTTCAGCATCTCTTGGCAGAGGTTAAGGACCACCGAATCATCATCAACAAGCAGAACCTTGCCTTCACCGCGCCACTGGGCATCGCCAGATAGGCGAGGGGACTGAGGTGTTTCGGCCGCTTCCTGCAGAGGTTCTTCCATGATGGGGAAGAACACTTGAAAACACGACCCCTTTCCCAAAGTGCTCTCGACGTGAATGCCGCCTTGGTGCGCGCGCACAATCCCCATCACCGAGGCCAAACCTAAGCCTCTTCCAGCAAATTTCGTTGAGAAGAATGGGTCGAATAATTTATCCATGGTGAAGGGAGTCATTCCGACGCCAGAATCTTGCACCTCGAGACACAAATACTGGCCTTCGATTGGGACCTCGAGCCCACGACCGTGCAAATCCGGACTACGCCTTTGCAGCCTGGTTCGTACGGTAACTTGCCCCTCTCCTTCGACCAGGGATTCCGATGCATTCAGAATCAAATTCATGAGCACTTGGCGAACCTGGGTGGGATCCCCATTCATCTTCGGCAAATTTTCTTGGCATTCAAGCTGCAAGCTGGCCCCTTTGGCCAAGGTCACTTGAAGCAACTGCCTCATTTCTCTCACCAACTCATTCAATTGGAAAGAAACTCGTTGCATGGAATGGCGACCGGAAAAGGCAAGCATCTGTTGGCATAACTCCGTAGCTCGTTGGGATGCAGCAATCACTTCCTGCACCAGGTTTTGCTGACGAGAGTTTGGCGGCACCATTTCGGCCAATAAATCGGCATTCCCCAAAATAGCTAACAAAAAATTATTGAAATCATGGGCGACGCCCCCTGCCATTAAACCCAAGCTTTCAATTTTCTGCGCCTGCAGCATTTTTCTCTCAAAGGCTTCTTGTTTCCCTTTTGCTTTCCGCGCATCATCTTGCTCCAAAAGGCGAACCACCTGTTGAGCCAAGTCCAACACAAAATCCACCTCGTCTTCTTGCCAATCCCGCTCTTGCTCGGTCTCAGATACAGAAATCATGCCGACCACACGGCCAAACCTCCTAAGTGCCACGGAGATGCTTGAGCGAATACGACGCTCTCTAAAATAAGCCCGAGGAAACTCATCAAACCTTGAATCCAATTGGGGATTTCGGCTCACCAAAGCCCGATTAGTTTTAAGATGGTCAAAGAACAATGGCATTTGGGACCACTTCAAGATTTTTCCATGAAAATGTTTCTTCGATTTTGACACATATAGGTCCGTGCACTCCAAAAAAGAATTATTCCCCTTGGAAAGGGAAACGGAGCAGCGACCAACGTTCAAAACCTTCGCCGCATGTTCCGTAATTTTCTGAAATGCCCGATGCAAACTCATCGACGCCAATTCCGGATCGGATGCCAAAGCCAAAATGCATTGATGTTGTTTTTCCAGCCGCGCTTGTCGCGCTTCCTTGGCCTGATTGGCAACCATCTCATCATGAATATCGGACAGCACACCTGAGGCACGAATTGGACGACCTGAATCATCCATCAGTACACGCCCTCGCGACAAAAACCAGCGGTATTCCCCATTCTTAGTTTGCAAACGATAACGAATGTTGAAGCGCAACCCTAAACGGAGAACTCTCTCTGCTTCCTTCCGAGTTTTTTCCCGATCATCCGGGTGCATAATTTTGCAAAGCACCTCTCTGGAAGCGTGGAGCTCGTCGTCGGCATAGCCCAAAAGGTTCTTTAATCGCGTCGACCACCACGAACGTCCAGTTAGGATGTCCCAATCCCAAACTCCATCCCGCGATCCTTCCACTGCGGCGGCAAATCTTTGCTCCGAAAGCCGGAGTTGTTTCACCATTTCATGGTGGTCATGGATATTCCGCATCGAACCCGCCATCCGCAGTGGACGGTCTTCGGCATCCCATATGGCCTGTCCACGAATTCGAAACCATAAATAGCGTCCATCCTTATGCAATAACCTGGCTGCCAAATCGTAGGGCTCTTTGAATTTCAAATGCCGCTTGATTGCTTGCCGCACCCTTGGCAAATCTTTAGGATGAAAATGCTTGACCCTATTTTCCTTTGTTGCCTCTATTTCAGTAGAAGCAAAGCCCAACAATTCCTTACATCGATCCGACCAAAAAGTTGTTTTTTTTACAAAATCAATATCCCAAATGCCATCATTGGACCCCAAAATTGCAAGGGCGAAGCGCTCCTTACTTTCTCTTAGTTCACGCTCCACTCGCTTCCTATCGGTAACATCGTGAACGATGGAATACAAGCGCAAACCCTCTGCGGTATCCACAGGACCAGTAAAAACTTCGACATCACGAATGTCTCCATTTTTTAGCCGATGGCGGAACTCAAAATAAAGACGGCTCTTTTCGACCGCACCAACCATTTTTTGTTGAATCTCCTCGAAAGGAAGCTCGTTGATTTTTGAAATATGCATGCCCTCTAATTCATCACGGCTGTAACCGTAAAACCAACATGCCGCTTCATTCACATGCTCCAATATGCCGGTCTCTGGGTTTAAAATAAATTTCACCGCCATATTGGTTTCAAAAATTTGACGATAACGCTTTTCACTGCGCTGCAACGCTTCCATCGCAAGCCGTGTTTCAGTCTCATCAAAAGACATTCCAAAAACGCTAAAAACACAACCGTCTTCATCCACCAGGGGAAACAAATAAGATTTGGTCTGCACAACCTCATCCCCTCTTTTCAAATTGCAAGGAAACTCCAAGGACTCGCCAGTCAAAACCTTGGCAAAGGCCGCTTCCACTTCTTTAAGGCAATGAGAATCAATGAATTGGGAAAACGGCTTGCCTTCGACCTCCGCTGGGGAATTCAAGCCCAACATCCGGCAGCCCGCTTCATTAACAGAGCGAAAGGTGCCGTCTAAATACAACTCATGAACGCAGAAGGGGGCATTTCCAACCAAAAGGCGATAGCGCCTTAAATCTTCTTGCGTCTGGTGAGCCGGATTCAACGCACGAAATCTAAAGATGGCATCTGTGGAATCATTCCCAAGCGGAAAGCTCGCTCCAGGAACAGGTGTACAGCCTCACGGCCGTCATCCCCATAATCCAAGGTTCTTTGGTTGACATACATGGCAATGAATTCATCAGCCTGAGCCAAATCCAAATCACGTCCAAACTGCAGAGCATAAGCCACCGACTCTTCACGGTGATCCAACCCATATTGGATTGATTCCTGCAGCAAGCCGGATACTTGGTGAATCAGTTCCTCCAAATCACGCCGCACGGTATTGCCACCTAAAGGCAATGGCAAACCACCGGTCTCCTCGGCCCACCATACGCCCAAATCCTGCAACAACACCAAGCCTTCTTCCTCGAAAGTAAGTTGGCCTTCATGAATGAGTAGACCAGCATCGTATGCACCTTCAGCGACAGCTTTGGGGATGGCATCGAAATCCACCAAGCCAAAATCGTAGGGACCAATCAACATTTGCGCGGCAAGGTGGGCGCTGGTCCATTCCCCAGGAATAGCAATGCGCTTGCCTTTGCCCTTTTCCAATGCGGATAACGACATTTCCTGGCGCGCCACAATCCTCGGACCATAGCCTTCGCCCATGGATGCGCCATGATTAAGCAATGCGTATTTGTGGGCGACATAAGCATAACCATGAATGGACACTGCCGTAATTTCATAATCACCGTTCATCGCGCGGCGATTCAATGATTCGATGTCTTCCAGCTTATGTTCAAATTGCAAACCGCCAGTATCGAGGCGATTGGCGGCCAGCGCGAAATGCATGAAAGCATCATCGGGATCGGGGCTATGACCGAGCTTGAGGGTGCGGTTGGCGGTAGTTCCCATGTTTAAGAGGATTCTAACATCCCCCACTCCGCCAAGATTCGCCAGAATCAGTTCTTCAGCAAAAAAGCGTTCAAATCAGCGCAAAGCTGGCTCAGCCCATAATCGGCGTCGCACAAACAGCGATGGAACATATATTCCACATGCCGTGGGGTAAGGGCATTTATCTCCCGCATGGGTGGGTAGGCCAGATAGAGCGACATACTCATTTCCCGCTCTTCCAAGGAGTGGGCATTGAGGCAAGTGCCAGCAAGCGACCAAGGTACTTGGTCAAAGGGCAAAGCTCCCACCATCAGCTCATACAAAATGATGGCAAAGGATTGCGCATCGCCTTTTTCGTCCCAGCGCAAAAATGGATTATACCACGGGGTGGTAACGATGCGATCCTCGCGGCAAGATTCTGGCACCGGATCCAGCAGAAACACTTCCTCTTCATCGGTGATGATAATGTTTTCCGGTTTGATATCACCATGGCAATTCCAGCCATGCGCGCATTGAAATTCCAAAATTTGAGCTGCTTGCAGCAACCAACCCAACTTGACGCCTTCCATCGAGCGAATGCGCTCACGCAGGGTGCTGCCATCAATAAAATCCATGACCAAAACCGGCCGCTCATTCTGGGTAAAAACCTCATGCAATTGAGGCACTCCATGGCCGTTGGCAGCACGCAATAGGTCTGCTTCTTTCAACAACAGTTCATCGACTTCGGTAGCGTCGAGGATTTCTGCACGCGCCCCCTCAATCGGGTCCAAAAACATCGCCTCGGCCGGGGTTTCATCAGGGCTGACGGCGCGTGGATCACGCGTAACCGTGACCTCGCCAAATCGAGGCAAATATTTCCCACCACCGCTATCATCCCCAACTTTGAGGGCAAAGCGCCGGCCTTTGGAGTCGGTAGCCAAAAAAACCTGAGCAAAAGCCCCTCTTCCGAGGAAGCTTTCGACCTGGTACCGGCCAATTTTTTGTCCTGTTTGGATTTGCAGCATGAGGGAATTGGGTTCGCTTTCCTATCGGTCGCGGTCGGCTCAATTCTGTAGAACTTGAGGAAATTACGAGGACTCAGCCCCAATCGCAGCGGCTGGGGAGGAAATCTCCTAAAATTGGGAGATTCCATTCCAGGAATTGCACCATGCCAGCCAACCAATACCCTGCCAGCAATCCCGAAGCGCTGGAGAAATTTCGTCAAGCCGGTTCGATTGCTGGCCGGGCGCGCGAACTTGCCATTTCCTTAATCCGCCCCGGCGCCAGGTTGGCGGCGGTCATGGAGGAAGTGGAAGATTTCATCCGCAGTCAAGGCGCTGGCATGGCCTTCCCCGCGCAAACCAGTCGCAACCAAATCGCCGCCCATTATTGCCCTCCCCCTGGCGACCCCACGGTTTACGAAGAGGAAGATGTGGTCAAGGTTGATATTGGGGTAGAGGTTGATGGTTTTGTAGCCGACAACGCCCAATCCATTTATCTCGGTGAGAAAGAGGTTTACCACAACATGGTCGCCGCTTCCGCCGCTGGCTTGCAAGCCGCCATCGAGGTCGCAGGCCCAGGCGTGGAAGTTAAGACCCTTTCCACGGCTATTGAAAAAGCCATCGAAGCTTGTGGCTTTCGTCCGGTCTATAACCTCACCGGGCATGGAGTTGCCCGCTGGACCGTGCATTGTGCGCCACAAATCCCCGCTGCACCTGACCGTTGGTCGCGCGGTGTGCTCGAAGCCGGCATGGTCATCGCCATTGAACCTTTTGCCACCGATGGCAAGGGCACGGTCCACGAATCGGGACGCGCCGAAATTTTCATGATGCAAAAAGAGCCTCGCAAGATGAAGGGCATCGATCCCGAAGTGTGGCAAGTAATTGAAGGCATGCATGGCTTGCCCTTCGCCCGCCGCACTTTTGAAGGCCTCACCGCCGACAAGGTAGAAGCCACCCTTGGTCGACTAAAGCGAACGCAATGCTTGATGGATTTTCCACCCTTGGTCGACCCCGACCCCGCCGTCCGTATCGCCCAAACCGAACACACCCTCATCATTCATGACGAGGGTGTGGAAGTGATTACCGCTTTGGCTTAGGCATTGGTTTGCTGGGCTTCTGCCATGCGGCGCTCAGCAAAGCGGTCGGCGGCGGCAGCAGTGCTGATGCCTTCTTCATTGGAGATGGCAAAAATGGCACGCATGTTGGCACGGATTTTATCCATGTTGCGCAAAGCACGTTCTTCGTTGTAGCCTCCTGGCATCATCTCATCGAAAACATTAATCAAACCCGCAGCGTTAACCACATAATCCGGGGCATAGCGGATGCCCAAATCGCGGAGTTGGTCGCCATGACGATCTTCCAGCAATTGGTTGTTGGCTGCACCACAAATGGCTTTGCACTTCAACTGCGGGATGGTTTCGTCGTTGATGGAGCCACCCAAAGCGCAAGGTGCGTAGACATCGCATTCCACGGAACGAATGGCATCAGGGCTGACCACTTCGCCACCGGTGGCTGTAGCCACACGCTCGGCGCTTTCGGGACGGATATCGGCAACCAAAATCTTGCCGCCTTCTTTGGCGATGTAATCCGCGTAAATCGAACCCACCGAGCCGGCTCCTTCAATCGCCACCACTTTGCCAGCAACCGAATCACTGCCGAACACTTCTTCCAAAGTAGCCTTTAAGCCGAGGAACACCCCCCAAGCCGTTTTTGGCGACGGGTTGCCGGATTTGCCAGCAAGCCCAACCACATGGCTGGATTTGCGCGCAACAATCCCCATGTCTTCCACCTTGGTGTTGACATCTTCGGCGGTGATGTAGGAGCCACCGAAAGACTCCACAAACTCCCCCATGGCCTCGAAAAAAGCCTCCGACTTCATCGACGGATCGCCAATGATGACGGATTTGCCACCGCCCAAATCCAGGCCAGCGCAGGCGGCTTTGTAGGTCATGCCGCGGGACAGGCGCAGCACATCGGTGAGCGCATCCTGCTCGGAGGAGTATGGCCACAGACGCATACCTCCCAAAGCCGGCCCGAGAACAGTGCTGTGCACCGAGATGTACGCATGCAGACCCGAAGCTGGGTCGATGGCGCGTTTGACGCATTCGTAGCCGTCGACAGGTATTTCCGTGATTTCCACCATGGGTTTCGTCTCATTTATGGGGATGAACGATGAGCGAAAGAGCAGCTATTATCGCCTCGCGGTCCGCTTTGTGCGAATCACCCATGAACGCCTCCCTTGATCCCGTTTTTGTCACCCTCGGCACCACCGGCCCTGATCCCAGGCACGATGGCGTTTACTTTTTTGCCGCCCAGAGCTTCGTCGAGGGAGACGGCGAACACCAACTGATAGCCCCGGTTTTTTGCTCGCCTTTTGGGCCTGGAGAAACCCCAGCCACAGCCCCTAAGTGGCTTGCACACAAAGGCTTAAGTGGGAAGAAGCTAAGCGAGATGGAACCTTGGCAAGAACTGTTGCCACCGCTTTTTGCCCAGCTTGCCGCACGCTCGGTAGTCATCGACAGCGAGCGCGAAGCTTTTTTGCAGAGATTTCAGTTTTTATGTCCGGATTTGGAGACTCCACGCGTCGTCGACCTCGCTTCGCTTGCCGCCTTCCTCCATCCCCAGCGGATGGAATACAACTTTTCATCCTTGTATTCCTCCTTCTGCGGCCCATCCCCAGAACAGCCTCCGCAGCCCCAAGAACTGCGCGATCTGCTCTATGCCCTGGTGCAAAAGCACTTCGAACGAGACACCCCCACCCGCCATTTGTTCGCCCGCGCCTTCGACAACCTGCGCCTGGCCTGCCCGCCGGAACAAAGCGCCACCTGGGAATGGTTGTCGCAAGTGGAATCCCTCCTCGCCAGCCCCACTTCCTATTCTGCAAATGTTCAACAAGGACTCTTTTTTGCGCCCTTAGAAGCCGGTCAGTTTGTGCAAGATTTAGAAGAGGCCCCCCTCGACGCCGATCGCCTACTCAGCAGTCTGGAGCCTCGCTTCTTACAAGATTACCGCCGCGAGTTCGCCGACACCGACCCGCGTTGTGCCCGCATGGAAGAGCCTGCGCTTCTGTCCGCAGAGTCGCAAACCCGTTTGCAGCAATATTTCGATGTGCTGCCGAAGCTATTCCAAAATCAAAAAGAGAACCTGCAGGAGCGCCCGGGCCAGCGCGCTCTTGGCCAAGCCGTCGCTTCCACCTTGGAGGCAAAAGAGTTCCTCATCGCCGATGCGCCAACCGGCACCGGCAAAACCCTCGCTTATCTAGGCCCACTTTTGTTGTGGTCCCACCAACACGATGTGCGGGTCGCCGTCTCCACCTACACGCGTGCTTTGCAGGAGCAAGCCTTCTTCCGCGAAGTGCCGCGGGCATTGCAGCTACTCGAAGCATGTGGCCTTAACCATTCCGAACTACCCAAAGTTTGTTTGCTCAAAGGTCGTGCCAACTACATTTGCGGCCGCGCCATCCTCGATGCGGCTCCCGAGCCATCGCAGGCTTCGGTCGTCGCCCAAGCCGCCTGGATGCGCTTGGCCCTGTTTTACCTAGAAGACGAAACCGCCGATCTCGACGGCTTCCCCCTCGCTCCTGGCCTCCCTAGTTCCAACCGTGCCCGCCTCATTCGCACCTCTCGGCATATGCTGCAACAAGTGCGCGCCTTGCCCAATTGCTGTCGTGGTCGCGCAGCCCATCGTTGTGGGGCCGGCATCCGCAGCAAACGTGCCGAGCGCGCTCATTTAGTGGTCACCAACCATGCTTTTGTGCTTGCTCGGCCGGAAGAATTTGGCCATGTGGTCTTCGATGAATGCGACCATCTCCATGAGGTGGCGCTGTCAGCCAAGAGCTACGACATCGAACTGGATGAGGTAGCCAAAATGGTGCTCGAACTCCAGCAAAGCCGCGGCCGCAACCAAGCCCCTCTCACGCGCCTGGAGCGGTTGTTGCAAAAACTAGCACCAGGCGATCGAGGCGAGCGATTGATGGTCGCCACCGAGGAAGCCTCCGATTTTTTGGGGGCGCTGGATGCCGCCGTTCATGAAACCACACGCCAACTACGGGTGTTCGAGGATTACCGTCAGCAAGAAGCCGGCAAGCGCAGCCGCGAAGAAGCCGCTTTTCTCCTCCATGAATATCTAGAGTCCGGGCGCGGAGATGTCTTGCTCACCGCCCTTCATGCTTTGCGCCATGCCATCGACGGGCTGGATAGTGCCTTGCGTACCGTCATTGAAGAATTGGGTGACGTTCCCTTGCGGCAAGCGCGCAAGCTGCGTTGGTCTATGCGCCAACCTTTGGATTTGTTGGCCCATTGGCGCGAAGGATTGGAGCTTTGGTTAGGCGGCGAAAATGAAGACGCCGATTTTTCCGCTGATCTCCATTTCGAGGTAGTGTTCACCCAGCGACGACGCCCCCTCTTGGCGTTGAAATGGCTGTTGCCACAGCAATGGCTTGGTGATATCTATTTTCCCTCCTTGCGCAACGCCGTGCTGGTTAGCGCAACGAGCCGCGTGCGTGGCGGCTTCCGCACGATGAAAGCCTATTTGGGATTAAACCTGCTCGAACAAGACACCATCGACCGCCAGGGCACACCGGTTCGCGAGTTTGCTGGGCCAAGTTCCTTTGCCGCCGACGCCGCCCTTTATTGTGTCCCCGAAGATGCACCGCCCTACGCTTATCAAGGCTCTGCTGCCGAAACCTGGCTGGAATACATCGAAGATGTTTTGTTGTTCCTCGCCGAGCGTACTCATGGCCGATTATTAGGGCTATTCACGAATCGCGTTCTCTTGCAACGCATTGGACAACGCCTTGCTCCTTACTTCCGAAGCCTTGGTTTGCCATTTTATTGGCAAGGAATGCCCGGTTATCAAAAGGAAGAAATCATGCGTTTGTTTCGTGCGCAAAAAGAAAGTGTGCTCCTGGGCTTAGACACCTTTTGGTATGGCGTGGATTTTCCCGGCCCCACCTGTGAATATGTGGTGATTCCCAAACTTCCCTACGGTGCCCCCGACAACTATATGATTGCCCAACAAGCGCGCATGGGTTGGGGGCCGCAGCGAAATGCCATCTATCTACCCAAGGCTTTGGCTATGTTCCGGCAAGGATGCGGACGCTTGTTGCGCAAAGAAAGCGACCGCGGCGCCGTGCTCATTCTGGATCGTCGCGCTCTTGAAAAACGCCACGCCGATTTCCTAAATGAGATCCCAAGCGGCCCCGAGGAATGGCAGTTTCCCACTGTGGTCCGCGCCAACACCGAAGATTGCCTGCAAAAGGTCTTTGCCCATATGCAGCTTGGCGGGGATTTGCAGCGACGGGGATTAAGCGCTAGCTTCCAGCAGGAGCGAGGTCGCCATCGCCTGCCATCCTAATCCCAAAGCAACCGCTACACTCAACGAATGCTTTCCTTGGATTCCCCCTTGCAGCTTGGCAACTTGTGTTTAAGTCGCCAACAATCCTGCGCGGAGCAGGGCTCAGGGATTGAAGTGCCCCTCGGGCCGGCAGGCGATCTACTGGAAGAATGGATTGCCGCAGGTGGGTTGCTCGCTGCGCAAGCTATGGCTCCGGGCGCGGCTTGGCCTCTCGCCGTGCGCCAGGGTTTATCTTTTCTTGCCATGGGGCCGGGCGCGGCGATGGCCGCCTACATCGCCGTTTGCATGGAAGCCGGCAAAGTGGAAGTGGTTTTGCACCCCAACGATGTGGATGCCTTCCAGCATCTAGTCACCTTGCGCCAAAGCTCCACCGAGGTGCAAATCTTTAAGCGCATCGACGACGCCCCTGATGGAGCCTTCCACAACATGGTTGCGCTCGGCTGCGATGGCCAGATTCCGCAATCTCTGCAGGAGGCCGCACCTTTGGTAAAACGCATGCGCACAGAAGGCCAGCTGCTTTTGTACGGCGTCCCCGCCACCGCCATCAAAGAAGTGTTCGACCGCGCTGCGCAAAAGGGCATGTCTTTGCGCGCCATGGGGGTGCGTGACGGCCTCGCCTTTGTTTGCGGTTCTTTGGAACACCGCAATCATTTCGGCTAGGCATCCTCGCCTTTTTTCTTCTTCACCAAGTCTTGAATTTCTTGCATGCGCTGGCGAATGCGCTGCTCCAAGCCCCGGCCTGTGGGATGGTAGAACCGTCGCCCCTCTAATCCCTCGGGCATGCATTCCATCGCAGTGATGGCGTCCTCTTCATCGTGGGCGTAGCAATGCCCTTGCGACCAACCCTTTTCTTTCATCAACGCCGTTGGCGCATTGCGCAGCTGCAACGGAACTTCCTGTGCATGACCATCTTGCAACTCCTCCTGCACAGCCTTATAGGCTTGGTAAATGGCGTTGGATTTGGGTGCAATCGCCAAATAAACGGCAACCTCGGCAAGGGCCAACTCCCCTTCCGGACTGCCGAGAAAATGAAAGGCCTCCTTGGCAGCAACTGCCAGCCGCAGCGCATGCGGATCCGCCAAACCAATATCTTCGCTGGCCATGCGCACAAGTCGGCGGGCCAAAAACATTGGATCTTCCCCCGACTTCAACATCCGCACCAACCAATACAAGGCCGCATCGGGGTTGGAAGAGCGTATGGATTTGTGCAAAGCCGATATCAAATCGTAATGCGATTCCCCAGCTTTGTCGTAAAGCAAAGTTCGGCCAGCAAAAACCCGAGCTAAATCATCGTCGGCCAAGCAGGCTCCCACATCGCAAAAACGCGTCGCTTCTTCCAAAGCACCATAGGCTCGACGCGCATCACCGCTGGCGTAGCGGGCAATGGCTTGTAGTTGGTTGATGGCAACCTGCACTTTGCGTGCTCCCAAGCCGCGTTCCTCATCGACCAAGGCACGTCGCAACAAGGCCACCAAATCTTTTTCCTTCAGCGGCTCCAGAACATGCACACTCAAGCGCGACAATAAAGGCCCCACCACTTCAAAGGAGGGGTTTTCGGTGGTTGCACCAATGAGAATGATGTCCCCACTTTCCACAAAGGGCAAAAAAGCATCTTGCTGCGCCTTGTTAAAGCGGTGGATTTCATCAATGAATACCAAGGTAGAACGCCCGCAACTCCGTCGCAGTTGTTGCGCTTGTTGCATGGCCGCTCGCACTTCCTTGATTCCACTCAGCACCGCAGAAAAGGTGCAAAACTCTAAATCCGCCCGCGAGGCCAACATACGCGCCAAGGTGGTCTTGCCCGTACCTGGTGGCCCCCACAAAATCATTGAGCAGACTTCGCCGCCGTCAAGTACGCGACGCATGGCACCATTTTGGCCTACCAGTTGTTCTTGACCGACAAATTCCTCCAAATTGCGCGGACGCATGCGCTCGGCCAAGGGTGCATGCTTGGCAGCGGTGGTTTCGGTCTCATCCGCCGAGTCAGAAGACGCGAAAAGATTGGGCTCAATCACCATGTTGCAAAGCCCAACCCACCACCGCCGCAGCAGTGGCCACGTTTAAAGATTCCACTCCACGTTGCAAGGGTATTCCAATTGTGAGCTTACAGGCTGCCGCCAATTTCTGCTCCAAGCCGCAACCCTCTTGGCCAAGCAATACAGCAACCGGCTGATGCCGGGGTTGCTGCACCACTTGGTCCAAGGGTTCACCGCCAGCATCGGTTGCCCACAGCTCCAAGCCACAATCCGCTGCGACTTGCAAAAATTCCTCGACCTCCACACGTTCAAAGACAGGTAGCCGAAAAGTGGTTCCACTGGCGCCGCGCAGTGCCCGTGGATGCCATGGTGAAGCACCGCCCTTCAAACAGAGCATGCCTACGGCGCCAAAGCCTGCTGCCACGCGGGCCAAAGCACCTAAATTGCCTGGATCTTGCACCCCCGCAGCCACCAACCACCAATCTCCCGGCCCACTTTGCTGCACCACAGCCTGCCAATCTCCCTGCGGACGCTGCACCCAAGCCAACAAATCGGGGGGACTCTCCAGCCGGCTTGCCGCATGCAATAGCTGTGCATCACAAGGCAAAATTTCTATCCCCAACTGTTCGGCCTGTTGCAACAGAGGATCGCGACGGTCGCATTCTTCGGTGACCAAAACCCAATGCACCTGGGCACCAGCGGCCAAGGCGTCTTCCAACAAATGCCGCCCTTCCAAAACCGTGGCCTCCCTTTCTTTGCCAGCACGCAATGCCCGTAGCGCTTTCAGCTTGGAATTTTGCGCCGAACGAATTGGGGCTGGGCTCATGCACCCATTCTACGCGCCCCTAGAATGGTGGAGCATGCCAGAAATCCAAGATCCCCAGCAAGACGACCCTTTGGTCGTGCGCGTGGATGCCCGTCAATGCGAAGTTATGGTCGATGGGCAAATCCGCCCGGCTCGGTTACGCGGTCGACTTTTCGAAAACCGCAGTGCTGACAAAAACCCCGTGGCAGTTGGGGATCATGTTGTCTTAAGCCAAGAGGAGCACGAGCTCGCCATTGACGCAGTTCTACCACGACGCAATCTTTTTGCTCGCCGCGTTGCTGGTGACGACGCCGACCGGAGGCAAATCCTGGCCGCCAATGTAGACCAAGTTGTGGTAGTCAATTCGGTTGGCCTGCCCCCGTTTTCCTCCATCGTCGCCGACCGTATTCTGGCCACTTGTAGTTTTGCCGAAATCCCTTCCGTGTTGGTACTCAACAAAATCGACCAAGCAAAGAAACGCAAGCTAGAAAAAATTCAAGCCAGCTATAGGCAAGCAGGTTGTACAGTCCTTCTCACTTCCGCCACCGAACAACTGGGCATGGACGAGCTGCTCTCCGCCCTACGTGGCAAAGTCAGCGTACTTTATGGGCTCAGTGGTGTAGGAAAATCTACCTTGATGAATGCTTTGGATTCGAGTCTCCGCCTGGAAGTACGCGAAGCCTCGCATTCTTTACAATCCGGACGCCACACCACCACTTTTTCACGCTGGTATCCCTTGGCTGAAGGGGGTGCCGTCATTGACACCCCGGGGGTACGCAAGTTTCGCCCCTATGGCATTCCGCCCCATGAATTGCGCCTGCACTTTCCAGAGTTACGCGCTCTTGGCACGGCCTGCCGTTTTCCAGCTTGCATGCATCGCGACGAACCCGATTGCGCGGTTCTTTCCGCTTTGGAGCAAAAACAGCTACCAGCTTCGCGTTATCGTTCTTATCTAGAGTTACTTGAGGAGCTGGAAGGGGTTTACGGCGGTACCGGTCGCCAAGAGCCAAAGTCTGGCCCCGACCACAAAGCCCGACGTTAATTAGCAAAGGACTTCCATGCGGCTCCTGCTTTACCTAGCACTCTTTGCCCTTGGCTTTGGCTTGGTGCAAAAGGGCATGCATGTCTGGACACCAGAGCGCTTGAAGGTGGAGTGGTATGAAAGCATCAAAGACGAAGTCGATGTTATTTTTTTGGGCTCTAGCCATGTATTCCGCTAGTTTGATCCGCAAACCTTCGACGCGCAGCGTCAGGCCTCGGCAAGAGGCATACGCTCCATCAATCTAGGCGCCTTGGGTATGGGCTTTAGTGAGGAGTTTTTTTGCTCGGTCGTATTCTTGAGGAAAGAGCCCCGTCCCTGCGATGGATGGTTATCGAGGCTTTGCCTTTTGATTTGGATATGCAAAATGCAAATGATTTTGGTTTACGCAGAATAGAATGGCACGACTCAGCCACCACTTGGCGTTTGCTGCGCGAACTTTGGAAAAGTGATTTGGTTTGGGCCGAAAAGTGGTCTCTAATGCAGCGCCACCTTGCCCATTGGTGGCGACGAAGCATCTCTTTAGCCCGCGGCATGGAAGCCATCGCTGCATTTAAATCCCCCCCCTCGCCTACTTTTCCGACCAATCCGCTTTGGGCGAGCATAAAGACGGTTATCTTTCACTTGATATCGAGCATGCCGACACACGCTCCCTTGGCATGCGGAAAAAATTTCTGCGTGCACCGCAAAAACTATTACGAGCAAGCAAAACCTTGCCGCATGCCGGAGACGGGGGCGCACCCAGTGCAAGACTGTTGGCCTTGGTTCGAGAAACGGAAGATATGGGCCATCAACATGGAGTTTCCATCATTTGGTGAATTCACCCCAACTTTAAACGCTATCGCGGCTGGCGGCAAATGAAACAACAAGGAGAAATTCAATTTCTCATTGCCTACGACCACCCTCAACGACACCCGGAGTTTTATCAGGTGGACGCGCATTTTGATTTGTATCACCTAACTCGGGAAGCATCCACTCGCCTTACCCAATCCTTCGCTGCTGACTTTGCAAAGTTGCAGGAGAAGGATTCCAGCCAGCGCAATTAGCAGCCCATCTTGTCTGCCAACTCCAAGACCTTGGGGAAAAGCAGACTGTTTTCCTTATGAATATGGCGATGCAAATCGTATTCCATGGTTTGCAAACGATCCATCATCGCGCGGAAGCTATTGCAGCCATCCGGTGGCACTGTGTAGCCGGAAGTGAGTTCTCGCAATTGCGCCAAAGCCTCCCCTGCCGAATCATGCTCCATCAGCATCACCCGAATCGGCGCATCGATGCTGCCGCAGTGGAAACTCGGGGTGGAGGTAGCTTGTTCCAATTGCTGCACCATCGGAAACAGCACCATTTCTTCCTTTTGCAGATGAGCATCCAGCTCCATGAACATGGCAAAAGAAACCTGACGCACTTTTTCCAACCATGGAAACTTGCGCCCATGCACCCGAAACACTTTGTCGATGAGTTTGGCCAATTCGGGCATCTCTTCCTTCAAATAGGCATGGTGGGTACGGACCAAATGCTCCGCCAATTCGCTCAAACTCATCGCCGCGTAATCCGGCTCCTTTTCGCCGTCGGCCTGGGCATCAAAAGCCGCCAGTTTTTCCAAGACCTGGCTCAAATCTTGGCCAGCAGCAGCGCAGGCCTCTTCCAGGCTCTGCTGCCCCTTGCAGCAATAGTCCAGGCCAAAGGATTCGAAAACGCGCGAACGGCCGGGACGGGCGGTGACGAGTTCGCCCAAAGTTGTGGATGCGGAGAGAGTTTCCATGATTCCAGAGTTTAAGAGCTTTTTCTCCTCTTAAAACCACAAAATCGAGAAAATTTCTTCTTTCCCCCCCTTAAACCGGCAGTTTTTCGCCAGCAAAACTCAGCAACCGCTCAATGACCTCTCCAAGCAAGGCATCGGGAGTGCTGGCACCCGCAGTGAAAGCCACGCGGAGTGGACGTCGCTCCGGCAACCAATGCGCTTCGTGCAAAATCTCGCCGCTGGTGCGGTCTCGATGAACCAGCTGCGGACCAATGCAATCGGGCCCCTCGATATGGAAAGCCGGCACCCCTAGACGTCGCCCAACGCGGGCCAAGTTCTTGGTATTGGAACTGTCATAGCCCCCCACCACCAGATACAAATCCGGAGCCAATTCCGCTACCGCCGCTGCGGCATCTTGGTTGTCTTGGGTGGCCCGACAGATGGTGTCAAAGTCGCGAAAGTTTTGCTCTAAAGCCTCTTCGCCATCCCGATGCGCCAAAGCGAGTTTCAACCGATCTCCAATGGCCCGCGATTCCGAAGCCAACATCGTGGTTTGATTAATGACCCCCAAGCGTTGCAAATCGCGGTTGAAATCCAATCCCGGGGAAAAGCTTCCACAGCGTAACCCGGCGCGCAAATCGTCCTCCTGAAGACGCCCTTCTAAAAACGCCGCCAAAACCTCGGTTTCTTCGATGCTGTACACCACCACATAATGCCCACCATGACTTTCAATCAGGGAGCAAGTGGCCGCCGTTTCTTCATGCCCCACCGTGCCATGAATCACCGTGGTAAAGCCCTCCTTCAAATACTTCAGGGTGCGCTTATGGGGTTTAATCACCCAAGGGCAAGTGGTGTCCACAATGGTCACACCGCGCTGTTGCAAATCCTGCATATCTTCCACGGTGGCGCTGAACGCCGGCACGATAACCACATCTTCCGCGCCAAGCTGCTCCAGGGCGCCAGGCGTGGCGAACTGCCCACGCAAAAAACCAATGCCTTTGGCTCGTAAATCCGCATTCACCCGTGGGTTGTGGATGATAGAACTTATCAACCACATCGGACGCCCTTCGTATTCACGCCGTGCCTCTTCCACCATCGCCAAAGCGCGATCCACCCCCCAGCAAAAACCAAAACTCTGCGGCAGCAACAACTCCAGCTGTCCTACCTGGCAAGACCCCGTCCGCCGCAGATCCTCCACTAGGGGGTTACGATAGGTTTGCCGCACTTCGGTGTTATCGACATTCACGAGTTTCGCTTCCAGGCTTGGGTTTGGGGACGAAGAGCACCCACCAAATAGGTGGAGCCAGTAACAAGCAAGACATCCGGCCCCGCGGGGAGTTCCGGCTTGGTTAAGGGGGTGGCGGCAAATGCCGCTCCGATTTTAACCGGGTCGGCCGAGCGTGGGTGATGGCCAGCAGGCGCTGCCCACCATTCTTCACCCTCGGGTCGCGGTCCCAAAGCCTGCTCCAATTCAGCAGCCAGCTGCACAGCATCTTTGTCATCGCGCAAGGCCAAAACCACCCCGCGTCTTTGGTGCTGAAACTGCTCGCGGAAAGTGTGCACCACCGAGCGCAGGGATTGCAAGGAATGAGCAACATCCAAAACCACCAAGCGGCCATCCGCACTACGGCGCATTTCAAACCGTCCCGGCAGCTGAAGAGCAACAAATGGCAGGCTGCGCAAGATGTCGGCAGCGGCGGCAAAAGGACGCGGCAAATGCTGCAGCATGTGTACCGCCAAAGCAAAATTCCACCGCATATGTTCTTGCGGATGGAAAAACTCGGGCTCCAGCTGCGACACTGGGTGCAAGACTTGGCCGCATTGGTCGGCTTGTTGTTGCAACACCGTGAACGCTTCGGCGGGCATTGGTCCGCCTGCAAACAACAAACTACCTGCCTTGAAAATCCCGGCTTTCTCGGCTGCAATCTGGGCCAAAGTGTTTCCTAAAACATCCACATGCTCCAGCTCGATGGAGGTGACGGCTGCCGCCAAGGGCTGCACCACATTGGTGGAATCCCAACGTCCTCCCAGCCCCGTTTCCACAATCGCCACCTCGCAGCCGGAATCGCGGAAGAAAACCAAGGCCGTCGCCGTCATAAGATCGAAAAAGCTTTCTTCCCCTGAAGAAACACGCAAGACCGTTTCTAAGGCGTCGGCAAGAGCGTCGTCGGTGGGCCAGTCCCCGTCGAGCAAAATTCGCTCTCGCCAGTCGCTGAGGTGGGGTGAAGTGTAGAGCCCCGTACGTAAACCCGCTGCCTGCAATCCCTTAGCCAAATAATGACAAACCGTCCCCTTGCCTTTGGAGCCCGCCACATGCAGCACGGGCAGGCTCAAATGCACATCCTCCAGGCGGTGCACCAAGGCTTCCATGGTGTCCAGCCGAAATCGCGCCGCCCGCGGTCGCACACAACTTTCGTAGTCGGTGCGCTGTTTCAGTTCAGTCCACAAGGTTTGGAGCCGATTCATGGGGTAGGCTTAAGTTGATGCGAATGTACCGTCGATTTTCTCCATCCCAATTCGGGGAGGAAGGCCTGCGCCACGAGGTGCATGTGTTCCTCTATCGTTTGCGTGCAGCAGAACCCGAATATCTGCTGTTGCAAGCCGCGCCTTTGCAAGAACATGTTTGGCGTCCCGTGGTTGGCGCTGTGGATTGGAACGAGGATTTGCGGCAAGCGTCCTTGCGTCAAGTGCGCACCGAGGTAGGGCTGAGCCACGCTTTTGATCTCATTGCTCCCGCCACCGGTTTGGTTCAAGACTTGGGAGACTTGAAGTTGGTGCAGTGGCCGGTGGGCTTCCAGGTGCCTTCGCCCAGTGTGCAACCGGAACTGCATGGCCCCATCATGGATTGGAACTGGTGTCCATTCCAACAGGCCTTGCAAATTCTCGATGCCAGCTTGCACCGCCAAAACTTGTTGCAACTGCATTTTCAACTCGCCGCCTAGTTGGCTTTGCCGCGCGCCATCCGTCGCAGCATCACTTGCATGCGCTGGTGCAGTCGGTAGTCCACAGCAGGATTACCAGCCACGGTGGCACCGGCATCGACATTGGAGGTAACCGCGGCTTTGGCCCCCACGCGCGCACCAGCACCAACTTGAATATGGCCTGCAGCACCGGCGGAACCAGCGAAAATGGCACCGTCGCCAATTTCCACACTGCCGCTAATGCCCACTTTGCCGCAAAGAATGACAAAACGCCCAAGCTTGCAGTTGTGGCCGACTTGCACATGGTTGTCGAGTAGGCAGTTGTCGCCTATGAGGGTGGGCTGAAAAGTGCCGGCATCAACGCAACTATTCGCGCCCACATGCACGCGATTGCCCAAACGCACCCCGCCAACCTGTGGCATCGGCACATGCTCTTCGCCACTCCAAACAAAGCCAAAGCCCTCTGCGCCCAAAGAAGCATTGGCCTGGATGACGCAGCCCGCCCCCAAATGCACACGCGGCCCCAGGTAGACGCCAGGATGTAAAACACTGGCCTCGCCGACGACGCAATCCTCGCCCACATAAACCTGGGCCAGCAAACGCGCATGATCTGCTATTTTCGCACCCGAGCGCAACACACAATGCGGCCCGATGCTGGCGCTGGGATGCACCTCGGCCCCCTCTTCCACCACTGCCGTTGGGTGGACACCGATTGGCGAAGCCTCTTGCTGGCCTGTGAAGTGCTGAGCTAAGAAAGCTGCAGCCAATGCGGGGTTGGCCACCCGAATACAGGGGCGCGAAGCCACTTCGGTATCCGCATCCACCAACATCAACCCTGCTTTGCATTGGCGCAAAGCTTGAAGTTCGGCTTGCCCAGGCAGACGGCCGGTTTCATCCGCAGCAGAGCGAAAAAACACCACATCCTGCTCACCAGCATGAGCCAAATCTTGCACCCGATGGAAGGTACCAACAGCTTGCCCCTCGAGCTTGCCTCCCACCAAAACCGCGATTTCCTCGGCGCAAAGAGGGGTTCCAGGGGGAGGCAGGGCGTCGGCCATGGGATGCATTCTAGCGTGACAAGCTGGAGGCTAAAAAATCCACCAGGCGGCGCAACCATAGCCCACAATCAGCACCCAACCCAGCAAATGCGTGTGTCGGGAGGATAACGGAGGACGTTTCTGCCAAAGCAGAGCGGGCACTAGAAGCACCAAGGTCGCCAACAAGTTCACCACCAACTGTGCCTGCAAACTTTCTTCGGTGATGGGCACTCCGGCTAACAAACCGACGGCGCCGCCAGCGAGCAGGAGATTGAAGGCATTAGAACCCACCACATTGCCAAACACTGCGCCGGCATGGCCAAGTTTCAAGGCGCGCAAAGACGTGAACAATTCGGGAGCCGAGGTGCCAACAGCGGTGATAAGGAATCCGGCAAAGCCTTCTTTCCAACCCAATTGATCGGCAAGTTCCAAGGCACCATTCAGGAACCATTCGGAAGCTATGGCCAACAAAGCAAACCCCCCCATCACCGCGAGCAAAGCAAGCGGCAGGGACCAATGCTGTGCAGGAATTTCAACCGCTTCTGTTGGTTTTTCGCGACCGCCTATACTTAAAAAAACCATCCAGGCATAAGCCGCAATCAAAAACACGCTGAATGGATAATGCTGAAGCAGGAGGTTGGGAACGAAAAACACCAACAAACTGCCCAGCAACAGGGGCAGCAAGGTCAACGGACGAATGGCATGCACGTCCAAATGGGAACGCCCCTTCCATAGCAGGGCTACCCCAAGCACCACCCCCACATTGAAGGCGTTGGAACCAAAAATATTGCCTGCTGCCAGCCCGGGATAGGCCGGAGCGCTGGTGATACACACAAACAACTCGGGCAACGAGGTGCCGAGGGCAAGCAGCAAAATCCCGGTCACCCAACTGGGCCAACCCCAACGGGTGGCTGCTGAAATTGCTCCTCGCACCGCTAGGTCGGAGCCGAACAAAAGCCCACTCAGGCCGAGGAGAAGGTGTAGGTAAGCCATGCGGGTGGGCTAGTATAGGCGTCATGACGGAGCCAACGCACCCAGTGATTGGGCTGACTGTGGAATTGCTCGACGCCCCCTGGTACGACGGCCGGCGGCGTTTTCAATTATTCGACGATTATCTTCCTTGCCTGCGGGCTGCCGGCGCCATCCCGATCCTCCTGCCCACCGATGCACCAATCCAAGAAGTCGGCGCTTTGCTCGACCGCGTCGACGGCATCCTTCTTACCGGTGGCGACGACTTGGATTTGCGTCCCCTGGGCGGCCCGGCCCCCGACACCCATTGCAAACCAGTACCTCCTGAACAGCAGAGCATGAACTTGGAGCTGGTAAGACAAGCCTGCGCCCGTCATATGCCACTCTTGGGGGTCTGCTTTGGCATGCAAGTTTTTGGCGTTGCTCATGATGCCCCCTTCCGTCAACATTTGGACCAAGCTGGGGAACATACCCAAGGGGTGCAACACCCCGTTGTTCCCTGCGCCCCCTCGCTTTTGGCAAACCTCGTCGGCGAAACTCCTTTTTCCGTGCCTTCCTATCACCACCAAGCGCTCCTCGGCCCCGGCCCCAAGCTCCGCGCCTGCGCTTGGGCCGACGACGGCACCCTAGAGGGCGTGGAGTTGCCTTCTCACCCCTTTGCTCTTGGCGTGCAATGGCATCCTGAGCGCGCTCCCCACTCGGTGCCTTCGAAAGCCATTTTTTCTGGTTTCGTCGAGGCCACTCGGCACTATCGTAAGTAAGCACCATGGATCGAAAACAACTCCGGCAACTCCAGGCCGCCGAAGCCGCGAAAAAAGACAAACGCCGTATTGTGATGGCCGTTTTGGGCCTAGCCCTTTGTTTTGTAGTTTTGGCCCAGCTCCAAAAAACCAGCAAAGCGCGAGGCGAGAAACTGGAGCAAGAAAAGGTACAAACTGATTACACCGGCTTGCTACCCAAACTCGATCAAGAATTATTGGCAGAAGTACGCGACGCCAGCGAAAACGAGCAAGTCATCCTCGAAACCAAAGCCTTTGCCCATCTAAGTACCGCCGCCAAAAGTTTGGTTGGCTCTTGGCTCTATGTTTTAGGAGAACCCAAGTTTCCTTTTGCCGAAGGCCCGAGCAAGTCTTCTGAATTGCGTGGCAAACCGTTTCGCCTTCGTGGAGAGATTCTTGATGCACGCACCATCACCCGAGTTGCTGGTGGTGATGCAGAATATTGGTGTTTGATTCGCACCGACGATGGCAATTTGTTTTATTTCACTTCACTTAAGGTGCCGGAAACCCTCTTCGGCAACGACAACTTCGTCCTCGCTGATGGTTATTTCTTTAAGTATTATCGACAAAAGCAAGGGGAAGAAATGCTCACCGCGCCCTTGTTTGTCGGCCGCACTTTGGAGCCTTCGTTCCGAGCTGCCGAACCTATCGATGCGCCTTCGCTGGAAGTGCTTGCCGAGGTGCAGGATCAGCCCTTGGGCACAGACAACGATCCGCGCTTACTCGACGAGGATCCTGCGCTTTGGCATGTGGCCAATGCTGCTTTGCAAGTACGCACCCACCCCGATTTGCTCGCCCAAAGTATTCAAAACGCCATTCTTCTCGACGACGAAACCATCCAAGATTTGGTGCAAAACCCGGCCATCTACCGTGGCAAAATGTTCGAGCTAGGCGGCATGGTGCGCGAAGCACGTACGGTGCAAATCGCAGAAAACCCATTAAGGGTGCGTGAAATGTCCTCCGCCTGGGTGCGCAATGATTTCCTGGGAGATTTTCTCTTGCACCTCAAAGCGCCGGGCCAATTTCGCTTCGACATCTCCCAAGGCCCCATCATTTTCCATGGTTGGTTTTTGATGCTATGGGCCTACAAGGATACCGCAGGAAATTTGCGCCGCGCCCCGGTCTTTGTGGTGGTCGACGCTAAACCCCAAGAACTCACCACTCCCCCCATTGCCGGCGAAATTGTCTTGATGTTTTTGGGCATCGCCTGCGCCATCGGCCTTTTGTTGTTTTGGTTGGTGCGTCAAGACCGGCGGCAAAGCCAGCGCAACTTGGAGCAGCTCATCGAACGCCGGCGCAAACGCCGCGCCTCGCAAACATGAGCACCACGCGTTTGCTCACCCAGCGCGGACAGCTGCAAAAAATGCTCGTAGTTGCCGTAGCTAAGCTGCGACCGCAACCAAGCCAAATCCTTGTGGTTTTGGATACTCGCGCCAAGCAAGTATGCATGCCTGCTGTGAACAAGGCCTTGGAGCAATGCAAAATCCACTTTCGCATTTTGCGCGCCCCCGCGGGTGAAGCCAACAAAACCCTAACTTCTGCACAAAGCCTGGCCGAGCGCTGCATCCAGCTTGGCGCCGATCGTCATAGTTTTTTATTAGCAGTAGGTGGCGGGGTCACTTCGGACCTCACCGGGTTTGTCGCCGCCAACCTCTTTCGTGGCATTGCCTGGGGTGTGGTTCCCACCACTTTATTGGCCATGGTCGACGCCGGCGTTGGTGGGAAAACCGCAGTCAATCTCCCTGCCGGGCAAAACTTATTCGGCGCTTTCCACCAGCCTCGTTTTGTGCTGAACGACGTGCGTCTGCTACGCAGTCTTAGCAATCGCACCTGGAATTGTGGCATGGGTGAGGTGTTGAAAACAGGCATGTTGGCCGGGCCCAAACTATGGCAAAGTATTCCCAACCGTGCGGTGGCACCAAGCCGCAGAACGGGCCAGATGGTGGAAGATTGGATACGGCAATGCGCAAGTTTCAAACAAAAAATCGTCCGCCGCGATGCCTCTGATTGTGGTGAACGCAAACAATTGAATTTGGGCCATACCTTTGGCCATGCTTTGGAAACTTTAGCTGGGCCGAAAAAGTTGTCGCATGGGGAAGCCGTGGCTTTGGGCTTGCGCTGTGCTATCGCCATGAGTTTGGAGCAGGATTTATGCGCTACCGATTATGCCCTCCAGCTCGATGAAAAACTGAAGGCGCATGGTCTTCCCCTTCGCTTCCCAGGCTCCTTGCCTAGCCCAGCAAGCCTTCGCCGTCAGCTACTGAGAGACAAAAAGAAGGGTCACGGCAGCCTGGAACTCATTCTTCCCATCAAACCAGGGTTGTGCATTTTGGTGCAAGGGGTGTCTGCTACCAAAGCCACCAACACCATTCATCGTTTGTTAGGCTAGTTTATGGCGCGCACTTGGCTCCCCCTCGCCCTAGTTGTCACGCTCGGATGTTTTGCTTGGTGGTTTTTTTCTACGCCCGCATCTCCCCCGTCACCACCAGAATCAGCCTCTAACTCATCCACCCCGCTTGCCGCTGCCCCTCCGCTTGCGGCAGCCACCCCCCAAACCGAAAGCAAGCTGCAACGGAACGCCGCCTCAAGCCAAGAAAGGGCAGCGAACAGTCCGAATAATTGGACGCAAGGATTGGTGGAAGTGGAGGTCGTGGACGAAGAAGGCCATTTGCTTAGCAAACCCTATCGCGTCAATCTTCATATCTACCATCCCGCAGTCCAAGATCCTCCGCAGGCATCCGCAGCCTTTTGGTCGCTCCGCTCGCAAAATTCCAAGCAAGGGTTGGCGGTGTTTGAAAATGTTGGCTTGGATCGCAAAATCAAAGTCGAGGTGCAGTCTGTGGATGGATGGTACGCCAACACCGTCGACAGCAAAACTTCGGCGGATGGCAGTGAAAAAACTGTCCTAAAAATTTGTCCATACGGCGGGCACGCGGTAATAACTGGCCGCATCCTCAATGAAAAGGGTGTCATCGGGCGCAACTTGCGTTTTGCTTGTCGGGTGGATTATGGCAACGGTAGAAGGGAATTGCATATCGGAGATTCCCTGCGTACGGACAGCCAAGGTCGGTTTTTTTTGGTGCTGTCGGAGGATTTCCATGCCGACGATTCACTGCAACTCACCATCACCCGCGCCGCTAACGCCAAGCATCCAGAGCGGGAAGTGCGGAGTGCGAAAATCCCTTATTTCGGCCCCAAAACCTATGACTTGGGGAATTTGGTGTTGCAAGAACTCCCTTTGTTGGCTGCCGGCAAACTGCTCACCGCGGGTGGGCAACCTTTGAGCAACATTGAGGTTGCATTTAGCCCAAAGCTGCAAAATTTGCGAGAGTTCGATTGGAGTGGAGAAAGCTGGAGCTGCAAAACCGATGCCAATGGCTTCTTTGAAATCCGCGGTCGCGCCGACCCCGCAAAGAAGTATCAACTTGAAGTTTTCGAGGTTCGCTTAGATGCCATCACTCGAGATGTGAGAATTGGAGAAACGGACATTGAGATCGTCATCACCATGCCCATCATGGTGACCGGCATCCTCGAAATCGACGCCAATATCCCGCGAGAATTACTCCAGCTCAAACTTTACCGCCCCGGCGCAAATGCCGAAGATGCGTGGGATTTTTCTCCAAGTTTCGTGGAAGAAACTGGGCACTTTGCTTTTGTCGATCAGCAGCCAGGCACCGCCGTCCTTGTAGTCAGCACCAATCTGCTGCCGGAAACCCTTTACACTAGCGAATCCTTTCTTATCCAAGCGGATCCAATCGGTGCCGAAGAAAGCAGCGCGTGGGGATTCGGTCCCAGTGGTTTGCAAATGCAACTGGATACTATCGACCTGCGAGGCCAATTGAATTTGGTTCATCTACGCGTAGTGGATGAAGACCAACAACCCATCCCTCGACCTTGGGTGTGGATTGCCCCCATGGAAACTGGGAATTACGTCGACCAGCAACCCATTGTTTTAATCCGCGGACCCCAAGTGGTGGATTTGTTGGTGGGTGCTGATGACCGCCCTTACCGATTCTTAGGAGATGTCCGCGCTGACACCACCATCACCCTCGGCCACGGCTTAGAGGTGGAAGTGCAGCTCCGGGAAACCCCGCAGCTGGAGGAAGGTTGGTCCTTGCAAGGCGGCCTTTTTCTGGATCAGCGCACGGACAATTATTGGGATCCGTTCACCACCGCCAATCCCCCTCTTTACCAGGGAACGGTTGCCTTTGCCGGGGATTACCGGGTGGCTTTCTATCTTTTTCACCTCACCGAGGAGGGTTGGGACGAAGGTACGCCCGTGGGACCGCCGGCGGACTTCCCGCTCATCCAAGTGCAGGAACAATCCACGGTGCAACATTTCATCGTGCCCTGGGATGTTGCCAAGCTCCGGCAAACCATGGACCAGATTCTGGCCGCGGAAAGGGAGGCTTCCTCCTCCGGAGGTGGTTAGAATGGCGCAACTCTGAGCGCCTCATGCCCCGCCGGACCGACCTTCATTCCATCCTCATCCTCGGTTCAGGCCCGATTGTCATCGGTCAAGCCTGCGAGTTCGACTATTCCGGCACCCAAGCCATCA
>JAJRZS010000009.1 GCA_024275135.1 Planctomycetota bacterium
CGGGATTGGGGCAAAACGGGGGGCGAAACTTCATGGTCTTTCTCAAGTCGCTAGGCAGCGACATGGAGAAGACGGAGAAGGTGTTGTTTCGTTACCCGCTTTCTAGGATTCTTGCCCACCCAAGTGGGCCAGGTTCCTACAATTCGCTCCATGACTGAACTCAATCGCATTTTAGAAATCGCCCAACAAGCCGGCCGTCAAGCCGCTCAACTATGCCGTGCCGTACACGCAGAAACCCCCGAGTCGATGGACAAAAGCGATAAGTCGCCCGTCACCATCGCCGACTACGGCTCTCAAGCTCTCATCCTTCGCGCAATTGCAGCTGCATTCCCCCACCACGGCATCATCGCCGAAGAAGGCAGTGAACATTTACGCGCAAGTGCTGGCGAAGACGGCGCCGAGAAAATCGTGCGATTGGTAAGCAAGCAAGTCGGCCAAGCGGTCACCTTTGACCAAGTCTGCGCCTGGATTGACCACCAAGGAGAAAAAAATGCCAAATTCACTTGGTCCATCGACCCCATCGATGGCACCAAAGGCTTTTTGCGCCGTCAACAATACGCCATCGCCATCGGCTTGCTTCACCGCGGCATCCCCTACGCCGGAGTCTTAGTCTGCCCCAACCTTCCCGTATCTCTTGAACAACCCGACGGCCCAAAAGGCGTCATGTTCGTCGCTGGCAAAAACCAAGGAACCCAAAGCGTACCCATTGATGGCGGGAGCCCCTCCACCATTCACGTCAGCACCAACGAAGACCCAGCATCCTGGCGCGTGCTCGGTAGCGTGGAATCCGCCCACGGCGATCCCGCTCTCGTCGTCGCCATGATGGAAGAAGCCGGGGTCGGGGGCGGTTTTGTCCGTTATGACTCCCAAGTGAAATACGGCGTAGTCGCCAACGGCGGTGCTGAAATCTATCTGCGCCCACGCTCCAAACCCGACTACCGAGAAAATATCTGGGATCACGTTGCCGGTGTCATCGTCTGCGAAGAAGCTGGAGGACGCGTCACCGATGTCGACGGAAAAGCCCTTGACTTCACCCTTGGTCCAAAATTACTAGAAAATCGAGGGATTTTGGCCACTGCAGGGGGAGCCGTACATGAACGCGTGGTCGCCGCTTTAGCCGCCGTGGAAAGCCGCAACCAAAGCCCCAAAATCTAGGCGATGCGCTAAGGTGGAAAGCGTGCTCCCTGGCACGTACCCCCTATCCATGCACCTCCCACAACTCCTCGCATTCTTTGTTCTCCCTTGCATCTCCCTGGCAGCACAGGAAGGTGGACAGCCCGAGGTGCTGCTTCATTTCGATGGTAGCAGGCAAAGCGTGCGTCTTGGTGAATCCATCGGCCTCGGCGGCGATTTCGATGCCGACGGCAACCCCGACATCATCCTTGGTGCCGAATTCGCCGACACCCTCGGCTTCACCCGCAACGGCATGGTGCAGGTCTACTCCGGCGCCCTCGGCACTTTGCTCCTGCAATTGGACGGCAACGCAAGTTTCGAAAACTTCGGCACCTCCGTCACCGCCATCAACGACATCAACGGCGATGGCATTGACGATATTTTGGTTGGCACTCCCGGCGCCGATCCATTCGGTCTCACTGACGCCGGCGAAATCGATCTCTTCTCCGGCAACAATGGAACTCTGCTGCTCCACATCGACGGCACCGTTGCCAGCGGACGCTTTGGCGCCCAAGTCGTCGCCCTCTCCGACCTCGATGGCGATGGATTACCCGATTTCGCCGCCTCCGAACCCGGCCGCAACTCCAACGCCGGTCGCGTCTATGTCTATTCCGGCCTAAGCGGCACCATCTTATTCCAACTCGACGGCAACCCCGGCGACGCCATGGGCACCGCCCTCAGTTCGGCCGGCGACTACGACCTAGATGGCATTGAAGATTTGTTCGTCGGCAGCCCGAACGCCGATACCCAACTCCTCACCGATAACGGCATCGCCCAAGTCTATTCCGGCGCCTCCGGCCTTCCCCTTTTCTTGCTCGAAGGCGTCGCCACCCAAGATCATTTTGGCCAAGCCCTCGACGGCGGCTTCTTCGTCAACCAAGACAACATCCCCGATTTCATCGTCGGCGCACCCAACCACGACCCAGGCGGAGTACCTAGTGCCGGCGCCGCCACCGTTTTTTCCGGCGCTAACGGCAACATCCTATTCGAGGTCTTCGGCGTCGCCCTTGCCGACGACCTTGGCAGCTCCGTCGCCCTCACCGGCGACATCGACGGCGACGGTTTCGGTGATTTCATCGTCGGCGCACGTCTCTTTGATGCCGGCGGCCTTTTCGATGCTGGTTCCGCCTTCACATTCAGTGGGCGCAACGGAGCTTTGCTCATCCGCGCTGCCGGGGCCTCACCCCAAGACAACCTCGGCGACACCGTCACTGGCGGCGTCGACATGAATCTGGATGGCTACCCTGACATCGCCTACGCCGCACCCCTTGCCGATTCTGTCGCCCAACTTGCTGGCACTGTCGACGTCGAACGCGTCGTCCCCGCCCTCGTCCTCTCCGCCAACTCCGTCTCCGTCGCCATCGGCAGCTCCACCGACTTCTTTATCAACTTCCCACCCTCCGAAGCTGGCGTCAATTACATCCTTCTCGCCTCCCGCACCGGCATGGGGCCCACATCCTTGCGCGGAGCCTCCATCCCCCTCACCGTCGACCCCATTTTCCAAACCATGGCCGCCGGCGGCCCTCCCCAATTCACAGCCAGCATCGGCACCCTCGATGTATTTGGCAATGCCGTCGCCAACCTCAACCTGCAGCCCGGCACCGCCTCCAGCCTTATCAACACAACCTTGTACTTTGCCGCCGTCAGCCAACTCAACGGCACCCCGCGTTTGGTGTCGAATGCAGATTCTTTGCTGATTCTCCCTTAATCAAGCAACGACCAGCATAAACATGGCACAATGGAGCGCCATGGAACCGCTGATCACCCGCAACGAAGCGCTGCGCTACCACGTCGAAGGCCGTCCTGGAAAAATCGAGGTCGTCCCCAGCAAGCCCTGCCTCACTCAAATCGATCTTTCTTTGGCTTACACCCCTGGGGTGGCGGAACCATGCCGGGAGATTGCTGAGAGTCCAGACAAAGTCTACGACTACACGGCCAAAGGCAACCTCGTCGCCGTAATCACCGACGGTTCTGCAGTCCTCGGATTGGGCAATATCGGGCCCGATGCTGGCAAGCCAGTGATGGAAGGCAAGGCCGTCTTGTTCAAGCGCTTTGCCGACATCGACGTCTTTGATATCGAGCTCGGCACTCAAGACGTCGACGAAATCGTGGCCGCGGTTAAAGCTATTGCGCCCACCGTTGCTGGCATCAACCTGGAAGACATCTCCGCCCCGCGCTGTTTTGAAATCGAAAAACGCCTTCGCGAAGAACTCGACATCCCCGTCTTCCACGACGACCAACATGGCACCGCATTAATCTGTGGCGCCGCCCTCATCAACGCTGCCGAACTTGCTGGCAAACGCCTGCAGGATTTGCGCATGGTGGTCAGTGGTGCGGGCGCCGCCGCCACCGCATGTGCCGAGTTTGCGGTCAGTCTTGGCGTCGACCGCGAAAAACTGTTGATGTGCGATTCCAAAGGCGTCATTCACACCGAGCGCTCCGCCGGCATGAATGAATTCAAGCGCCGCTTTGCCCGCGACACCAAGCTGCGAACTTTAGAAGAAGCCATTCGCGGCGCCGACGTCTTCCTCGGAGTCTCGGTCGGTGATGTGTTCACCCCCGACATGCTGCTCGACATGGCCCCCAATCCCATCGTCTTGGCGATGGCCAATCCCGATCCGGAGATTTCCTATCCACTGGCCATGCGCACACGCTCGGATGTCATCATGGCTACTGGGCGCTCCGATTTTCCCAACCAAGTCAACAACGTCCTCGGCTTTCCTTATATTTTTCGCGGCGCTTTGGATGCGCGCGCCAGCACCATCAACACCGAGATGCTGCACGCCGCTTGCTACGCCTTAGCCGAGCTAACCAAAGAGCCAGTACCCCGCGAGGTTGCTGCCGCTTACGGTTTAGAAGAATTAAGTTTCGGACGCGATTATCTCATTCCCAAACCGCTCGACCATCGCGTCCTCCGCCGCGTCGCCGTAGCTGTTGCCCGCGCCGCTGTGGAAACTGGAGTGGCCCGCGGCAACCTCGATTTAGACACTTACACCCGCCAGCTCGGCGAACGCTTGGGCGACGAACGCGATTTAATGCAACGTGTGGTCGCGCGCGCCCGCCGCAGCCGCTGTCGTGTGGTTTATCCCGAGGGCGAAGAAGAACGCATTTTGATTGCTGCCGAAGCGGTAATTGAAGAGCGCATCGCCACCCCCATCCTTCTTGGCCGCGAGCTCCACATCCGCGAAAAAGCCAAGTCCTTGGGTATCTCCCTTGAAGGGGTAGAAATCGTCGACCCACGTCAAGCGCCGCAGCGGGAAGCTTACGCCGAAGAGTTGCTAAAGATCCGACGGCACCGGCGTGGCAATTTAGAACGTGCGCGCCAGCGTTTGCTCGACCCCATGTGGTTTGGCCCCATGATGTTGCGCAATGGCGATGCCGACGCCTTGGTGGGTGGGGTCACCCGCAATGTGCGCAAATCCATGCCACCCATGTTGAAGGTCGTGCCCTTGCGCGACGGCGTCACCCTGGCCTGCGGCATGACCATCGTCTTCAGCAACAAAGGTCCTATCTTTCTTAGTGACACTTCGGTCAACATCACCCCATCGGAAGATGATTTAGCGGAAATCGCCCTCCTGGCCGCCGAAGAAGTCCAAGCCTTTGGCATCGAACCTGTGGTCGCCATGCTCAGCTTCTCCAGTTTCGGCGGCACCCCGCATCCGCAAACCGACATGATTCGTCGTGCCGTGCAAATCGCCCGCGAAGAAGCCCCCGATCTCATCATTGATGGCGAGATGCGTGTTGACGCCGCCCTCGATCCCACCATCCAAACGCGTTACGAGAGTTGTCGTTTGGAAGGCAAGCGCGCCAACGTTTTAATCTTCCCCGACCTCAACTCCGCCAACATCGGCTTCAACTTGGTGCGCACCCTAACCGATGCGCCGGTTGTCGGCCCGGTCATGCTTGGCCTCGACCGTCCCGCCCACCTTCTTCAGCCTCATTCCTGCGGTGTGTCTGATGTCGTGCATCTCACGGCCATCGCCTGTATGAGTAGCGCTGCTGTACCTTACCCCACTGGAGTCTAGTGCCTACCTCCCTCGTTTTTTGGCTGCCTCCCGACGCCAACCCAGAAGACCAACCTGCCGAAGTTTGGCATCAGCTGGCCGCCGAAGAACTGAAGGTTGACGCAGAGCAAATCCAAGCCGTGCGTTTGCAGCGCATTAGTTTGGATGCACGCGCACGCCATATGGAATGGCGGGTGAGTGCCGATGTTTTTCTGCAAGATGAGGAACTTCCTCCACCTCCCGCGCAAGAACCCCCAAGTATGGCCCCCGCCTCGGCCGACGCCGCGCATGTGGTCATCGTCGGCAGCGGGCCCGCGGGCTTGTTTGCCGGCTTGGAATTGGCGCAACAGGGGGTGCGGGTGACGGTTTGTGAGCGGGGCAAAGAAATTCAAGCGCGCCGCAAAGACATCGCCATTTTGAACCGCGGTGGCGACACCAACGCCGAAAGCAATTACGCCTTTGGTGAAGGCGGTGCCGGCACTTTTTCTGATGGCAAGCTTTATACGCGCAGCAACAAGCGCGGCAATGTGCGCAAGGTTTTGCAAACCTTGGTCGCCCATGGTGCACCGCCTCGCATTCTTTGTGCGTGGCGACCCCACATTGGTAGCAACTTATTGCCGAAGGTAGTGGCCGCGATGACGGAGAGCCTCCGCGCGGCCGGGCATGAAGTTTGCTTTGACGCGCGGGTAGAAGAGCTGCTCACCGCCACCTCTGGCGAAGCAAAAAAAGTTTGTGGTGTGCGTCTTGCAAACGGTCGCACCATCTCCGCCGATGCCGTCATTCTCGCCACCGGACACAGCGCCCTCGATGCACTGAAGATGGCCCAGCGCGCAGGCGCATCCTTAGAAGCCAAGGGCTTTGCCATGGGGCTCAGGGTGGAACACCCGCAGCAATGGTTGGATGAAATTCAGTACCGAGGGTTACGCGATGACGCTGGTTTACCACCCTCCTTTTACGAACTGAGCACGCAGGTCCATGAGCGCGGAGTGTTTAGTTTTTGTATGTGCCCGGGCGGTTGGATTGTTCCCAGTCAATCCACTCCTGGCACTTTGGTGGTGAACGGCATGTCGCTTTCCAAGCGTGATTCCCCATTCGCCAACAGCGGGGTGGTGGTCGCTATCGAGCCGAAAGATTGGTGCGGCAAGCGCGGCTGGCGTTGGGGGTGGCCCGCCTTGTTGCAAGAGGCGGCAAAACTTTCTGAACACCCTTTGCTGCATGAAGTCATCGAAGATCCGCGCGGTGGCCCCAGCATTGCCGTCGCCGAAGGCCGACTCCCCGTCCATCCCGCCATTGATCCGTTCTTTGGCATCCGCCTGCAACTTGCTTTAGAAACGGTGGCCGCGCATGCCGGCGGCGGCCAAGGCAAAGCGCCTGCCCAGCGTTGTGATTTGTTTGTCGCTGGCCATGGCGAAGTTGGTGAACCACTTCCCACCAGTTACTTGCCCGGGCTAACGGCCTGCGACCTTGCTTCCTTCCTGCCCAAAGGCCTCACCAATCGTCTGCGCGAGGCCATCCAACATTTCGAAGAGCAACTCCCCGGCTTTGCCAGTTCGATGGGCCAGCTGATTGGAGTAGAAACGCGCACTTCATCCCCAGTGCGCATCGTCCGCGACCCAGAAAACCTGCAAAACCCATCCTTAACCGGGCTTTTCCCTTGTGGAGAGGGGGCTGGATATGCCGGCGGCATTGTTTCGGCGGCCATGGACGGCATCCGCGTGGCCACAAGTTTTTTGGCGCAATCCCCGTCAAGGTCTTGAGTTAGGACGGCCTGTCTGCCGATAAAGCGCAGGTCATGTCCGCGCTTTCCGCAGCTACCGAACACGCTCACGTGCTCCCATTTGTCCGGGAGCATTCGGTGGTCGATAGTATCGAACGTATTGTTTATAAACCAACTCGACACCGCTATTCCACGCCACTCTTATTTGTTCACGGCATGTGGCATGGAGCTTGGTGTTGGCAAACTTGGCAAGAATTGTTTGCCCTTTGGGGTTGGGAAAGCGTGGCCTTCAGTTTGCCGGGGCATGGTGCCTCTCCAATCCAACGCCCCATTCGATGGTGTACTTTGGGTTATTACACCGACTTTCTCAAACAGGAAGTCGACAGATTGCACGCCAAGCCGATTGTTGTCGGACACAGTTTGGGTACGGCTTTGTGTCAACGCTACCTCAAAGATGTGGGCGACCTTCCCGCTTCCGTCATGTTGTCGCCGTGGCTTTCACGCAGCATGATTGGTTTGGTCGGCCGCTACTTTGGCTTGGATTTGCCCGGCGCGATTGCCACGGTTCTTACTTTGACCGCAACTCCCTGCATACGCAACGCCAACAATGCCGCCCGCATTTTCCTTTCCGACACCGCCGTCTGCTCGGCCGAAGATTTGCACAAAGGGCTTTGTGGAGAATCCATGTTATTGCCACTCCAGCACAACCCCCTTTTCTGGAAACCGAAAACCGATCACAAAACCCCTCTCCTGTGGATATCCGCGGGCAAGGACTTGCTGATTCCGGAAGAAAGTTCGCGCGAATCTGCTCGTGAATACGGCGCCCATTACATGGTGGCGGAAATGGCTGGGCATGACTTGATGATGGAACCCGACCATGCTCTGACCGCAGCTTGGATTCACGACTGGCTATCTCAGCGTTTCACTGAGACCCCGCAGGACGAGTGCCACGCGGCCAAGCCGATTGCAAATCACGTGGCCTAACCAGGGCCAAGGGGTTGGGGTTTGCGCACAGGCTCTTAGGCAGTATAGTGCCCAGGAGCCTCTCGGCTCAGCCAAATCACCATGGAAACTCTGCTCCTTCCCATTCTGGTCTCTGCCCTCTTTGTGTTTGTCGTCAGCTCGATGCTGCACATGTTAATCCCCTACCACCGCGGGGATGCCAAGCACCTCTCCGCCGAAGATGCCTTTTGCGATGGGCTGCGCCAATCCAATCCCAAACCAGGTTTGTACATGTTCCCCGCCTGTTCTTCGATGAAAGACATGGCTAGTGAAACCATGATTCAAAAATATAAAACAGGACCTGTTGGCTTTCTTACCATCATAAAACCAGGGGCTCCTGCAATGGGTAAATCTTTGCTGCAGTGGTTTCTCTTCACCATCCTTGCCAGCTTTTGTGCGGCTTATGTGGTCCAGTTTTCGATGGGACCAGGTGCTGAGTACCCCCAGGTGTTTCGCCTCAGTGGTACGGTGGCCATCTTCATTTATGCACTCGGCTACATCCCACAATCCATTTGGATGGGAATCCCCTGGAAAAACACCGTCAAATTCTTGGTCGACGGTGTGATTTACGGCCTGACCACAGCGGGGACCATGGGCTGGCTATGGCCCGCTGCTTGAATTAGACTTCACTTCTCTCAAAAACCCCCACCCTACCCCACAAATCATGAACAATTGGCAAACACTTTGGCTGTCTTTTGATTTTAACTTCCGTAAAAAAATTGCCGCAGCAATTTGGAATTCTAACTTTGAAAAAACAAAGGATCGGGTAATCCATCTCATATCGCGATATGGCGGGTTCAGAAAAAAAACGCTGCAAAAGATGCCCGCCTCGAAGTTGTCAGCTCGGTTTGCGCATCTTAAATCAGTACCATCTTCCTTAATAGAAGAAATGATGCGGGGGTTCTTCCTTGGGCAAGAGAAGAAAATATTGTGCCGGTTGTTAGACAATCTACAAATCCCCCATTCCCAAGGGAAACTTAGGAAAAATAATTTCCCCCTACCCAAAGAGGGGAAAATGATAAAAATTCTACTTTCTATTCAAGGGGACTTCGGTCGGCAAAAAACGAAGGCGCTCATCCACACTTTATACCTTGCCCACCCTAATCTTTATTCCCGCTTGCTAGCGGCATGGAAGCAAATTGAGGAACAGTTGGGCCCTTGCACGGAAGTTGCGGACACTCCAGACAATTCCATTGGTGATACTTCCTCAAGTACGGAATTGCTTCCCGAAACCCAGCCAGGAGAATTCACTATTCTAGACCGAAGACTAATCCAGGCAATTGTTGCTTCCGTTTCTGGGATAGAAGGTTCGCTGGATGAAGACCAGATTGGAGACCTGGTAGACGAGGTGCTTTCCCTGAATGTAGACCGTCACAAAAGTTATTTTCACTTGGGTTTTCTAAACGGAATGCAATCCAAAGAAATTTCTCTGAACTTCCCTGAGAGCAACGATAATCGACGTGGATGGTTCCTCGCTGGTTGTGTGTCTGCTTATACTCGGCGCGTCGAAACAAACACGATCCTGGAACTTCTAGATAAATTTGAAAAGGCTTTTCAACCTTTGTTGGCTGGCCACCACCCCGCGGTCTCCTATGCTTTACCACATTTAATCGAGGCTCTCTGGAGAACGGGAAGAGAAGCAGAAATCCCCACATTAGTAAACCCCAAAGCTCTTGCCCAACTCCCGTTTTCCTTCATTCTTAAAATCCTTGGCTTCACAATAGAGCTACTCCGCGAAGAAGAACCGGAAAGAGCGGAGCCCCACCTCAAACTAATTCAGAACTCCCTTAACCATCTTTCACACGAAGATCAAGAAAGTGCAGATGCATTAAGCACGCAACTTCAGTATTTCCAAGCCCAAGCTCTTCGCCTTAGAGGAGATTTTAAGAAAGCGGAGCATATTCTTAGCTCTATTGAAAGTCTTCCGCTGCATGCGGACGTTGCTGTTGACTTAGGCTTAATTCATTCCAACTTCCGCGCCCTGAGTAAAATCC
>JAJRZS010000010.1 GCA_024275135.1 Planctomycetota bacterium
CGAGGGCGAAGCATTTCCTTGGCGGTCACCAGCCCCCCCTTGCGTCGAACTGCCTGGAGATACCGCCGGCCCCAGTAACCAGCTTCCTCGCCCGCACGGCGGTACAGGGCAAGCATCTCTTCGTGAAGTTCGTCCTCTAGCACCATGGCATCATCCAGCTAACTACCGATTTAACAGCGCACCCCAAGGAAAAAAGAAACTGGTCCAATGAATGTTTTTGGATTGACGCAAAACAAGAGTTTGGTCTTACGAAGTGCTCGCTTGTTGCGGCGAAAAAGGTTCCGCTGTTGCCAATACTGTCAATAGGAAAAGCATCAGACTGGGGGTAATTTGTTTCATTTTTTCTTTGTGTGTCACCGCAATCTTTGGCGACAACATGGTTCATCCTAAACTCAAATCAAAGAATGTCAACCACCCAAACCATCGCCGCCAGGGGGGCGGAGATTGACCTTCACCTTGCCTAGCGCTGCAATCTCGATTTTGTTTTTTTGTCAGAAACTAATTTCACAATCGCTGATTCTGCCTGCTTGTAGCGGAGGTTGATGAGAGTCATGGCTACTTGGCCGACATCCTCGTACAAATTGCCCACATATTCACTCAAATCCAAAGATGGGTCATAATTTTTCGCATCGACAAATTCTTCAATACGGCGAACCTCTGGACTTCTCAGCAGAACCCGCAACCGATTTCATGAATTCACGCCACGGCCGCCGATGTTTTTTACTATTACAGGAGGAGCAACAAGGAACTACATTTCCCCAGGCATGGAACCCTAGAGCCTCCTTATTCAAAGGGATAAGGTGGTCTTGAGAAAGTGATTTCCGATCAACCGAATCCCCGCAGCAGCAACATGCAAAGTCGAAATAGGCGAGAAGCTCGTCCTTCTGCGAGGCTTTTGGCACAAACGGCTCAAGCCCTCTTGCCTTGTCGTAAAACTTCCCAACTTGTTGCAAAAAAAATGCGGATGGCGCTGTTGGAAATGTCAGATTTGGATTTACTCATTTTTCGCAACCACTATACCATCCCTCTCTACGATAGCTTGCGAGAAGGATGCCGGGCGCATAGGGAAACATGGCATTGATTGCACCTTGGATTTGCGGAGCAAAGATTGGCATAGTCCTTGGATGCAAAAATCCACAACAAGTTGTCGAGATAGACCGCGTTCTCCGCAGACTGCTCCTCCAACTTCATGAAGCACAAATAGGCTTCTTCCGGGGTGGGCACTTTATCCATAAAGCCGAACCGCTCGGGCCCAATCAACCGGCAAATATGCAAATCCGGTTTTACTGCATTGATACCAACATTACGGAGGTACTCCGTGGCAAGCGTAAAACCGATTTCCGCATCGAATCGCAAGCACTTTGGATGTCAACTCACCAGGCTCTGCCTCTTTGAGAATCTTGGAGTCGAAGTTGCTGAATATCTGCTCAAGCTGGTTGAGATTAGCCGCAATAGGCCCCCACGGCCTTTGGTTGCTTAGCTGAGATAGCACCAAGCCTCGCACGTGATCCTTGCGCGAGAACGGCCTCCCTTGCCGAAGCTCTTCATAAGCACGAACTTGACCGAATTCGTCAAGGATGCCTTGGTAATCAACACCATGACAGCGCAGCGTATCTCGAATTTGGTCAACAACCCCATCCATCATAGCGATCTCCGCCTTCAACGATCCCCACTGCGGGGACGGCCGCCAAAGCGACCGCCGGTGGCGCCAAATTCGGGGCGGGAAGTTGCGCTCCCGCCGCTGCCGCCGCCGCCAAAACCGCGGAAGGTGGTGAGTTCTTCGTATTGGC
>JAJRZS010000011.1 GCA_024275135.1 Planctomycetota bacterium
ATCGAAGGGCAGGGAGAACTTTTCCCACATCTCGTCGCGCCACTGCAACCGCAGGGCGGCCGGCGTGAGGATGAGGACGCGTTGGATGCGGCGCCGCAAAAGCAGCTCGCTCAGGATCAGCCCCGCTTCGATGGTTTTGCCCAGCCCCACATCGTCGGCGATGAGCAGGTTGACCCTGGGCATGCGCAGGGCCTTGAGCAGCGGGATGAGCTGGTAGTCCTCGACCTGGACCGCGCCGTGGAAGGGGCTGGAGACCGGCATGCGCCGAACCGGGCCGTCGCCGTCGGGATCGAGATAGGGCGAGGCCGAGGTCCAGCGGGCGGCGCGCAGCAGGGCATCGTAGTCCGCGGGCGGCATGGCATCGGAAGCGGCGATGTCGGGAAGGGCGGTCGGCTCCAGAAGCCTGCCCCGGGGCTCTTTCTCCCAAAGCAAGCGCTCCTGGTGAGGCCGCTGATCGTCCTTGTAGTCCAGATGGACCAGGTGCAGTCGGCCATCCTCACCATCAAAGGGCTCGACAGCCGAAATCACGCCCCGCCGGTTGCGAACGGTGGCGAACATGCCGACGCGGGGCAACGAGGTTCGTGTCATTGTTTGAACTCTGAATTAAGATGGGAAGTTGAACCCCGTCTAATTCTGAACCTCTCCAAAGCTCGCAGAAGGAGGGCCGAGAAAAAAGTGACTCCTAGCTTGCAGATGCCTTTCGACCAGGCGCAAGCATAGCTGGGGGTTATTAAGGAGGCGCTTACCATAACAAAAAGCATGGGTGGCATAGACAATCGGCAACAAGGTCTCCCTCTTTGCGCGATGTTCTCTGTAACCCCTGAATCGTTATGCTAAGCCAAGAGATGGAACCCTATATCGCCGTCACCAATCCAAACTGGTTCATGATGTTGCGCGAGCTCGCCTTGGCAACCAACCATCGCACCTGCCAAGGTTTGCCAACCCTAGACGAAGCTAACTTCTGGAACCCTGGCGGATCTACCCTGAAGAAGTTCTCACCTGGAACTCCCATTTTTCTTCGCCTTAAAGCACCTCACAAACGTATTGCTGGGTATGGCTTTTTTTCGGTCTTTCACGCCATGCGCTTGGACCTTGCATGGAGCTGCTTTTCTATCAAGAACGGGGCTTCTACCCCCCTGGAATTGCAGAGATTGACGGGGAAGTCTGCTCACGACAGCATAGGTTGCACAGTATTGCGCAATGTGGTTTTTTGGCCGGAGGAGCGTTGGATTCCCTGGCAAGACAGAGAAGGTTGGAAAGGAGCCGGCCCCCAGCGAGGAAAAACCGAACGCGATCCCAATCGAGCTTCTCGCCTTATCAATGAAATCGCTTATGACCAAATCTCGGCTCCCGCAGAATTGCTCCAGCCATTTCATTTGGTAGACGTCGACGAGCGACAAATTGCACAAGCCACTCGGGTGCAAAGACAAGGACAGGGAGCTTTTCGAACTCAATTGCTTCGTGCCTATGGTGGCCAGTGTGCCATTACTGGCGAACACACGGAAATCGTTTTGGATGCCGCCCATATCCAGCCCTACCTCGGCCCTCATTCAAACCACATTCAAAACGGATTGTTGCTTACAAAAGAATTTCATACATTGTTCGATGCGGGCTATGTGACGGTAACGCCAGATTATGAAGTGCGTGTGAGTACCAAACTGCGCTCAGATTGGGACAACGGCCACCGATATTATCCCGTTGATGGGAGAAAACTTGCTGTTATTCCGCAACAGGCAAGTTTTCGCCCGAACCCGGAAGTTCTCGAATGGCATTTGCGCAAAAGATTTCTCAACTAATCCAAAAAGAAAAGCGTTGTTGCCAAAAACAGTTCAAAAAACCTACTTTTTTGCTCATTTTTTTGGAGAAAGCTCTTCACCCTTTGAGTTTTTCAAAATTCACACCTTGACAAAAAGAAAAATCCGCCCTAGTTTCAATCTGCACCCTCAGCCCCTGGATTAAGGCTCTCGATGACGTTCTCCCCCTCTGGTTTTGCTCCAACGCAACCAGGTGAACATGCCTGGCGAAGGTTAAAAAGTTCTTTTCTTCATTGGCATCATGTGGGAATGGATGCTGGCCCGATCGCCCTGGTAGAGTTTTTTGCCTCCGGCCAAACATGGATTTCATGCGCCCTCGCCAATGTTAGCAATAGGCACCTTCTTCTTTGCGATTTCACTCAATCTCTGCCCTCTTTTCAGCGCGCTTTATCCCAACTTTCAAGCCTTCCGGAAACACCCCAACTTTTTTTGATTTGGTTGGAGTCTTTAAGTTTGCGCATCCTCAAAAGTGAGTCTGCAAAAGAGGAGAGTCCACTCAACCTTGAAAACGATCCTTGGCACGAATTTCGCCAACGTTTCAATCAACTCCCCATCGCCCAACGTCGGCGCTTACTGCAAACTCTACCTCCCACAAACCTCACCCCACTAGTTACCGCCCCCACACTCCATCCCGACGCGGAGTGGGTTGAGCTTTGGGATGGCGTCTCCTCTGGTATTCCCGCTGCAGCCTTGCCGCAAGAATGGCAACACTTTCTCCCCGACGAGGAAGAAGAGGCCATTGGTTGCCCTCATATCGTGCTTGCGCGCGAACACAAGCAGCATGAGCTCGCTCCGCTTGGGCGGTGGTTGTTCCGCGCAGCTGCGGTGCAAGAAAACCAACGCACCGACGCGCAAAACTACGAGCTGTTTCTCCCTTCTTGGGTGCTTCCCAAACGTCCTGAACTTCTGCTTCGAGAATTAAAACCAATTATTAAGCGACTGGGCGATATTCCTGCCGATGAAAAACTTAGGGAGATGTTGGATGTCTTGCAGCACCATTATCATCCCTTCGAAAAATCCGTGATTGTTGCCCCCACCACCCGTGAAATCCTGGCCCTTTCTCGTGATTGGGGTGGGTTGCATGCGCAGATTGAAGGCTTGGCAGGGATTTCGAGCTTGCGCTCCGGCAACACAGAGGAAGCCCGCTTGGCTTATACCCGATTGCTCAACAAAGCCAAGAACCGGAAAGACGTCGCCCTTGCCCTCGCCAACCTTGCTGGCATGGATTTGGCGAGCGCCAACGGCTTACACAATGCAGAAACCATGTTACGTCA
>JAJRZS010000012.1 GCA_024275135.1 Planctomycetota bacterium
AAGCAATCCGGCCCAGGTGTCGAAAAGTTGCACCGCTTCAACACCGGCCTCAATCTGAAGATTTAAGTAACCCACCGTGAGGTCGGCCAAGCGTTGAAGTAAATCGGTAAAAAAATTGTCCGACCGATACATCGCCGCCCGTAGCTTAGCATGCTCACGACTTCCCCCGCCATCTAATAAATAAGATGCCATGGTAAACGGAGCTCCAGCGAAGCCGAGCATGGTGCAAGTGGAGGGCATACGCGCACAAACCAAACGAATAGCCTCCGCAACATGGGCCAAGCCGTCGCCCTCAACAGGAGCCACGCGATGCAAATCTTCGGTGCCCTGGAGTGGTTTTTCAAAAACCGGCCCAGGTCGAAAATCGATGCCAAAATCCAAGGGCATGAGCGGAGTGAGAATATCGGCAAACAAAATGGCGCCATCCCAACCACAGCGCTCCACCGGCTGCAGGGTAACTTGCGCGGCCAGCTCGGGAGTGGTTGCCATTTTCAAAAATCCGTGTTCGGACTTTAGTTCACGGTATTCGGGAAGCACGCGACCAGCTTGGCGCATCAACCAAATTGGCGTGCGCTCCACCTTTTCGCCACGTAAAGCACGCAGTAATAATTTGTCGCTCATCGGCTCTCCTCCAAAGCTTGGGCAAAAGCATCGGCAGCTTGTTTCAAATCATCTTCCGTCATCGCCAAATTTAGGAAACCGATTTCAAAAGCTGAGGGCGCAATCATCACCTTTCGCTTCAGCAAAGCATGGAAGAACCGCTTGTATCGCTCCGCACCCGATTGAGGAATATTCTCAAACCGGCGCGGCGCCTCGGCAGCATCGAAGCAAAGCCAGAACAAAGATCCTCGCCGCACCAGACATAGAGGCGCTCCAGCTTGCTCTTCCCGCAGGAGCAAAGGTTGCAAAAGGGACTCCCAATATTGCCCAAGTTCTTCGAGCCGCCTCCATCCATCTGCTTCGATGAGAGCATCCAGAGCAGCTAATCCTGCAGCCATGCCGAGGGGGTTGCCACTTAAGGTGCCTGCTTGATAAACCCCGCCTTCTGGGCTAACCATATCCATCCATTGAGCGGGCCCACCATAGGCTCCCACTGGCAATCCGCCACCGATGACTTTTCCATAAGTAACCAAATCGGCCTGAACTCCAGACAGAGAGCAAAACCCTCCCGCCGCCAAGCGAAATCCGGTAATGACTTCGTCGACAATCAACAGCGTTCCATTTTGGCGGGTAATCTCGCGAAGATAATTCCACCAAGCCTCGCGCTGGGGAAGAAGGCCGCAATTTGCCGGGATGCCCTCCACAAAAACCGCAGCCGCTTGTTCACCAAATTGTTCAAACCAGGTTATTAATGCCGCTTCGTCGTCCAGAGGTAAAACATGGGTTAGCGACGCGGATGCCGTGGGTACGCCAAGAGAAGAGCTTTCGCCAAATGTAGCCAAGCCAGAACCTGCCTTCACCAAGAAGGAATCCGCATGACCGTGATAACAACCATCAAACTTTAGAACCAAATCGCGGCCGGTAACGGCACGAGCCAAACGCAAGGCCGACATCGTGGCCTCGGTACCAGAATTGACAAAGCGCACTTTCTCCACCACCGGTGAAAGGGAGCAAATCCTCTCCGCTAATTCCATTTCGGCGCGACAAGGAGCTCCAAAGCTGGTGCCCTTGGCTGCCGCTTCCTGGATGGCGCCGACTACTTTCTGCGGCGCATGACCCAAAATTAATGGCCCCCAGGAGCCAATAAAATCCAAATACTCGTCGCCATCTTCGGTGAGCACTTTGCAACCAGATGCGGAACGGAAGAAAAGTGGTTGCCCTCCTACCGAGCGATAAGCACGCACAGGAGAGCTCACGCCTCCTGGCATAACTTGTTGCGCCCGCGCAAACAGAGTTTCGGATTGAGTGATGGATTCGGTATTCATGACAACCAAGAGTTTGCAGCCACCTGGCTAGCGTGGTAAGTAACAATCAAATCGGCACCTGCTCTACGCATCGCACCCAAAGTTTCGAGAATCAAATCTTGCTCATGGCCAAAACCTTCGCGCGCCGCCAGCTTCAACATGGCATATTCTCCACTTACGTTATATGCCGCAACCGGAACCGTCGACACCTCCGCCACCGCACGCAAAATATCCAAATAGGCCAGGGCTGGCTTCACCATCACAATGTCCGCGCCTTCGTTGAGGTCGAGCTGGACCTCGCGTAGGGCCTCACGCGCATTGCGAAAGTCCATCTGATAGCTGCGACGGTCGCCAAAACCGGGCGACGAGGCGGCGGCATCTCGGAAGGGGCCATAATAGGCGCTGGCATATTTGGCGGAGTAAGCTAGCAAGCCAGTGTTTGTCCATCCATGGGAATCCAAAGCAGAACGGATAACGCCAATGCGCCCATCCATCATGTCGGACGGGCATACGAAATCGGCACCAGCTTCGGCCAGGACCAAAGCCATTTGCGCCAGCGCATGCACACTGGCGTCGTTGACGATGGTTGTACCTTCCACAAATCCGCAATGGCCATGACTGGTGTAGGGACACAAACAAACATCGGTCAGCACACACAAATCATCCCCAAACGCGGTCTTCAATAAGCGAACGGCTTGTGGCACTTCGCCATCCGGATCAAAAGCCCCACTTGCCTGTTCGTCCTTATCTTGGGGCACACCGAACAGCATCACTGCGCGTACGCCACTTTCTAAATCGCGCTCGGCCTGCACCACCAAACGGTCGGCACTAAGGCGAGAAATCCCTGGCATGGTGGCAATGGGTTCTTCGCGATCTGAGCCTGGTACCAAAAAATGTCCCTGCACCAACTGGCGCAACCGCAAGTCGGATTCTGCCATCATCTCGCGCAGGTTGGCATTTTGCCGCAGGCGGCGCGGGCGGAAAGGAAGATCAAGCGCGTGTTCAGACATGACTGAGGAACTCCGTTAGCGAGGATGCTGTTGGATGCTGCAGCCGACCCAATACGGGAAAATACAGCGCACGAGCGGCAAGCTCGGTGACGGGGCCAAGAGCAATTACCGGGTGAACACTGCGACGCTCCACGCGTGAAGCCAAGCTTTCTGCACCATTGGGAGAAAAAACGAGAACGGGCTGCCCGGGTGTCGGTTCCGGACCAGGAAGAATATCGCTGCGGTAGGCAGGAATCTGCAGCAAAGAATAATCGGCGGCTTCCAGCCCAAGCCGCAACTCCGGACGCGGGTGTTGCGCCCCATAAAAAACCAAACGACCAGCAACGGGGTTTTGCAAAAAGGTTTGGGCCAAGGAACTGCCGCGGCGGGCGGGAGCCACATAGCGCGCCTCTTTTCCGGCGACTGTACCGCTGCCATTGGCTAATCTCTCAGCGGATCCGGGGCCGATTACAGCATATTGGCAGTCTGGGAGCGAACCAACCTGCTGAAACATTTTGAACAAAAATCGAATGCCGGTTGGGCTAGTAAGAAAAAGACAATCCTCTGGACCCAAGTTATGCAACAACTCCTTTTCTTGGTCAGAGAGTGAAATTCCTTCAATCCGCAAGAGGGGAAGCGGTTTGGCATCCCAACCAGCCTCATTGGCAGACGCAATCCAACGCCCGCATTCCTTTTCTTGTCGGCCTATCCAGACGGTTGGTCGTTTTGCCATTAGACCTCCTCGCGGCTGAGCAATGCGGAAAGCGCCGAGGCAACAACCTCGGACAACTCCTGCCCACGAACATCCGCGCGCAAAAGTGTGCCCGCCGGAAGTTCTAGCAAATCCTCATACGGCCCCAAGGCCGCAAATAGCCGAAGCTCCCCAGCCTCGCAAGATGCGGTTGCGCCAAGCGGCAAACCACAGCCTCCACCTAAAGCCACTAAAAGTGTGCGCTCAACGCGGACTGCAGATTCACTTGCGGAATCATGAATGGAAGCCAGGATTTCCCGCGTTTCCTTATCGTCCTGTCGACATTCCAAAGCCAGAGCACCCTGCCCCGGGGCCCCCGGCCAAATCCATGGATCCAATGGAACCACCACAAAGGCAGACAAATCCAAGCCCAAACGTCGTAGCCCAGCGCCGGCCAGAAGAATGGCGTCGTACTCGCCGGCAGCTAGTTTGGCCACACGGGTGGGAACATTGCCCCGCAGCAAACACGACTCCACTTCGGGGGCAAAATGCTGGACAAAGGCGAGGCGGCGTGCAGCGGAGGTGCCAACACGAGTGCCCGGCTTCAGTGGTAAAAAACCGTCTCCTTCTTGGAAAGCCTCTGGGCGAATCAGCAACCAATCGCGGCTTTCTTCGCGCTGCGGAATGGCGGCCAACACCAGGCCTGGAGTTTGTTCCGCTGGCAAATCTTTCAGGGAATGTACCGCATAATCTGCTCGCCCCTCAAACACTGCGTCTTGCACTTCTTTGGTGAACAATCCAACGCTGCCAACCTCGGCCAAAGCCACGTCGGTGCGTTGATCACCAATCGTGCGCACAATCTCCAGCTCGGAAGCAACTCCGGTGGCGTTTTCTACGCAACTTGCAACCCACCCGGATTGGGTGGTCGCCAGATCACTTCCCCGGGTTGCCAAACGCAAGGTTTTCATGATTAAGACTCCGGAATTTTCGTCACTTCGGAAGCGAGCATGCCTGCTTTAGGTGCTTTCGTCATTGCTTGGCGTCCGGCTTGCCGCAAGCGCTGCAAAAGTAGCTCCCCCATTGGCAGCTCCCGCAAGGTGTTGCGCAAGGCAACCAGAGGAACTTGCACGGTTTGATCGGCGAGGCGCAAAGCAAACTGTTCGAACAAGGCCACATCTTCTGGGGCGAGATGAGTGAGCCGCGTGCGCGCCCATTTGCGTGCCTCTTGCAATGCCCGCTGCTGAATCGACTCGCGCAGCTGACTGGCAACCGGGCTCAGGTGCCGACGGAAGATTTTTTCGCGGAAATGCAAGCTGCCTTCGCGCAAAATCGGCCGCACTTTGCGGCGCAAAACCCGACCCATCTCTTGGTTTGCCTCGGCACGAGCTCCCACTTCCAACACATCCAGACGTTCAAAACCGGCCATCTTTTCAATGGCGCGTTCGGTGTCGGCGGGAACGCCCAAGTCTAAAACCATGCGCTGTTCACTCTGAGCTGGCAGGCTTTCCAACATGGTAACGCTGATAATGGGGCGCAAAGCCGCCGTTGCAGTAACCAGATGGTCAAAATCCTGAGGATTCTTTTGGAAGCTTTCCAAGGATTGCCAGGTTCCGCCAAAGCTTTGAGCCAACTGTTGGGCTTTGGCCTCGGTGCGGTTGATGAAATGAAGCTGAATTTTATTCCAACTCGCAAGGCGCTTAGCCATGCCCCGAATCATCTCCCCACATCCGACTAGAGCAATGCGCGCGCCCCTCCCTTGAATGCGCTTGCGCAACACTTCGGACGCCACCTCAGAGACGGAGGTGGGGAGACGAGAATAATCCACCTGTTTGCGAATTCGACGCGAAAGCTTCAGCGCTTCATCGGCCAACATGCCAAGCCATTGTCCGCAAGTTCCTTCATCGCGCGCCTCCTGCAAAGCATCGCGGAATTGACCCACGATTTGCTCATCGCCCAAAACCTTGGAATCGAGGCCGCAAAGCATGGAGTTCAAATGGCGATGGCAAGCATTGCCACTCAGGGCAAAACCCGCAGAGTCGGCCAGGGCCAACAAGCATTTTGGCTCGGAATCCGAATCTGCGTGGGTGGCAAACCACTCACCAAAAGCGCGCAAAATTTTGTCGGGAGAGACCTTTTCGTGGCTAACCCAATAAGTTTCCACCCGGTTGCAGGTGCGAAGATGCAATAATTCATCAACCCCTAAGGCCTGGCGATAGTCCTCCAAAATCTCAGGCGTGGTTGCGAACCAACCAATTTCCTCGGCGGATGCGCGGTGATGGGTAATGCCTACTACTCCGAATCGTTCCATGGCTTTTGGGGTGGGTTTATACAAGAATCCTAACCCCCGCAGCCCTCTTTGGGCGCCTCTTTTTCAGATTTTTCTACCAAAAAGTATGGTATATGCGCACAAAGCGTTACTTTTGCATTTTAAGCGGAAAAATGCTTTCAAAAAACACGATTTCCCGATTTTCAAGATTCTTTGATAGGTTTTTCCTGCAAATTCTGCAATTTCCTTGCCGCATAGTTTTTTTCCTCTATCCTACATGGCCTCGGCTCCTGAGCCTCCCACGCAAACCCTGCCATGACACCCCAAACCATGACCGCTTCGCCAACCACCACGGCCTGCAACGCCATCACCAACAACATGACGCGGGATGGCATTCTCGCGCATATGAAGGAGCACAATGTTCGCTTCTTGCGCTTGCAGTTCACGGATATCGCCGGCTCCAACAAAAACGTCGAGGTTCCTGCGAGCCAATTCGAAAAAGCCTTAGACGGAGAAATCATGTTTGATGGCTCCTCCATCGAAGGCTTCACTCGCATTGAAGAGTCCGACATGTTGCTGCGGCCCGATTACTCCACCTACTGCGTGGACCCATGGCCAAGCGAAGGTCAAGCTCACAGCAATCATGGTCTGGTCGCACATATCATTTGCGACATTTATCTCCCTGAAGGTGTTCCATTTGAGGTTGCCCGCGCGGAATTCTGAAACGCGTTTGCGCTGAAGCTGCCGAGCTAGGGTACGAGCTAAACGCCGGCCCTGAAGCCGAGTTCTTTTTGTTCCAGCGCACTGCCGATGGAAGTGCCACCACCAACACCCACGACTCGGCAGGTTATTTTGATCTTGCCCCAACCGACCTTGGTGAGCAATGTCGGCGCGAAATCGTCATTGCTCTCGAACAACTGGGGTTTGAAATTGAAGCCGCCCACCACGAGGTCGCTGCTGGCCAACACGAAATCGACTTCAAGTACGGCAATGCCCTAGAAACGGCCGATCGCCTTACTGTCTTCCGCTTCGTGGTGAGAAAGATTGCACGCGACATGGGGCTTCACGCCACTTTCATGCCGAAGCCTATTTTCGGCGAAAACGGCTCGGGCATGCATGTGCACATGTCCCTGTTCTCCAATGGCAAAAATGTATTTTTCGAAGAAGGCGCGGACGACGACGGCATTTCCGACTTGATGCGTTGGTATGTCGGCGGCTTGTTAGAACATGGCCGCGCCTTATGCGCAGTAACGAATCCTACTGTCAACTCCTACAAGCGCCTTGTCCCGGGCTATGAAGCTCCCACCCACTTGGCTTGGTCTATGCGCAACCGCTCTCCACTAATCCGCGTGCCCGCTCGTCGTGGCATCGGCACTCGCTGCGAATTGCGGATGCCTGATCCAAGCTGCAACCCTTATCTGGCCTTCGCCGTGATGTTGGCCGCTGGCCTCGACGGAGTGAAAAACAAAACGGAGCCGCCGCCGCCGGTCACTGGCAATGTCTACCGCATGAGCCAACGAGAGCGTTCACGCCTCAAGATTAAACAACTGCCCGCTAACTTAGGCGAAGCCGTCAACCAATTGGAAAAAGATGCGGTGCTGAAGCAGGCTTTGGGCGAACATGCTTTCGCTCAGTTTGTGCTCGGCAAGCGAACGGAATGGCAAGAATACATTGCCATGGTGCATCCTTGGGAAGTGGATCGCTACCTTACGCGGATGTAAGTGATTTTTGCTTTTGCGCAAGTTGGATTGCTTGCTCAAAAGCAAAAACAAACGGAGCTGCATCGGCTTTGCCCGTACGCGCGATGTCGTATGCAGCTCCATGCATGGGGCTGGTACGAAGAATGTTGCCGCCAACAAAAATGGTGTAGGCCTTTTCCCTAGGTAGCATCTTCAGGGGCAGAAAAGCCTGATCGTGATACAGCGCAATAACAATATCCCATTTGCCCTGCACCCCTTCCGAAAACACCACGTCGGGCACAGCAGGGCCAGCAGTTTGAAACCCCCATTCCTCAGCCGCCAAATCAATTGCAGGCTGCAAGATTATTGATTCTTCTTTGCCGAAAGCGCCACCCTCTCCAGCATGAGGGTTGAGCCCAGCCAGAGCGATGCGTGGGTTTTCTAACCCAAGGCTGTGCCGCGCCGCCTCATGGGCCAAACGAATTTGCTTGGCAACAAAGCGAACTTCGAGCCGTTGTAAAGCCTCTTTCAATGCCATATGTCGGGTGGCAACAAGCACCTTTAGCTGGTCGACACAAGCAAGCATGCCATAGCGACGGGAGCGACAAGCTTCTCCCAGCATTTGGGTTTGGCCCTCAAAAGGATAGCCTGCCAGGTGCATACTTTCTTTATGCACGGGCGGGGTAACCATGGCGTCGGCCGAGCCGTCAAGGCACAAACTGGCTGCACGCAGCACCGCCTCCACACTTGCCATACCAAAACCGGCGGCTGGTCGACCTGGGGGATCATTGGGAACCGGAACTTCCAACTCCAAAACGGGAATCGGACCCAATAACGGCGTTTGAAACCCTTCTTTAGCCGAGGACACCGCACAAAACTCCATCGGCAAGCCCATGGTTTTGGCCAAATCCTCCAACACGCGTTGGTGTCCAACTACTAACGGACGACACCGCTCTCGTAGCGATACTTTCCCCAGAGAATGCAGAAGGACCTCGGGGGCAATCCCCCCGAGGTCCCCTTGGGGAACCACAATGTTCAGCTCCATGATTTATGGAATATACGAAACCGTAACCACTTCTCCAACCACAACAATGTGGACAAGGATTTCACGAACATGAGAATCCATGCCACCAGAAACCGTAATCCATGCATCGACTACCGGCGCAGCAGAAGCACAAAGACTTTTCAGCGGAAGATTGGTTAGGTTGAAATCGATGTTGCAGGAAGAAGAGCCAACATTGGAAACCATAGAAATGGTTCCGCTCAGATAGTCGTCGCTCAACCACTGTTTAAGGATCAACTCTCCATTGCGGCCATCTTCACGAGCAAAAGCAACAAAACCGGGATGGACAAGGCCGAAAATATCGAAATCCGAACCTTGGTTGATGCACCCGCGAGGCACTCCACCCGCATCCAAAATATCCTCTTCCAGATCCGTGGAACCCAACAAGCCAAGGGTTGGGGTTGGGTTGGGCAAGCCACACCGGCCATCACTAACAAACATGAGATTCATGTCGGGGTTTACCTCCACAGGCAAGCTGCCAACGACGGGATTGTCTCCGTGATCTCCACTATTGGAACTGGATTCCCCAGGATTTTGGGCGCCTAGGTAGCTAGTGGTGGCCAAAATAAACAATCCCCCCAGAACCGCAGCCAGAAGGATGGGCTTGATTCTTTGGTTCATGGTAGTCCTAGATTTCATCGGTTTATGCGGCAAAAAACGCCGGCTCCATTTGCTCTAGATGATTGCGACAGTCCTGATTCGCGCGCAAAGTATCCAGTAACTCTGGGGATCCTTGTAGCCAGTCCACGACCAGCGGCCACAGGTCGCTGTACTCGTTTCGAATCAGGCCCAACAAAGGCAGCGCCTTTTCTGGTTGTTGCAGGGAGAGATGCTCCACCGCAATGTTGTACAGCACGAAAGCGAACTCGGGCTGATGCTCCAGCAGGCCGCTTGCAACAACCCACCGGTAGTAGCGCATAGCGCGCACATGGTTCTTCTGACGATCGTAAATCATGCCAAGCTGGATAGCAGCGTGAGCACGATTTAGGAGGCGGTCTGTGTTCAAGAACACCTCAAGGAAATCGGCTTGAGCGAGTTCTGGCTCTTGCTCAGCCTGATGGACAAAGCCTAAGTAAATGCGTGCTTCAGCAAAACGAGGCTTCAGGCGCAAAGCTTCCATCAAGAACCCACGCGCTTTTTCAAGATGGTTTTCTTTTTCGCCAACCAAGTGGGTAAAACGCGTGGAACATGCGCCGCTGGCTTCTGCCATATGCGCAACTTCAGCGGCCTCTCCTTGCTCGAAGGAGTCGATCTCGACGGGCTCCTCTGCCACGCGCATCAAATATTCGCCATCGGTACCCGCCAAAGCATAGGCCTTGCCAAGCTGATACAAGGTGCCGGCCAAACGACGAATGATTTCGGAATCGGTAAGCCCCTTAAAGAGATCCTTACCTGGCAGGCGACGCAAACGACGAGCCAGAGACCCCGGCACCGTCATGTCGCGGTGAGCTAGGGCTTGCAAACGAATGGCGTGGAAGAATTCTGCACAATCAGCACAGGCCTCCAGATGAGCCAAGGTACGACGGGCATGACGCTCTTGTACTTCTCCATCGAGAAGAGCGCTGAGTTCACGTTGGAAAGCGCCGCAAATCAAGCGCGGCGAATCTTGCACATTGCGAATGGCATCATGGAAGCCCGCATAAGCGCTGTGATCGGAGTTGGGATGATGGAAACTCATGCTCCTTCCTCCATCTCTGCCAACGGCTGGGCTTTGGGCTTGAGACGCGTAAAGCTACCCTGCCGAATGCTTGGTTTTTCCGCCACCCGTTCTGCCGCGGCGGAGGTGCTATCGGCCATTTCGCCGCCAGCGAACTTTCTTTTCATGATGGTGAAAATCTTACGCCGCGCGCGGAAGATTCTCATTTTCAAATTTTCGACGCGAACATCGAGCTTGGCAGCGGCTTCTTTGTATGGAAGTTCATCCACTTCCACCAAATACAAGGCCCGCTTTTCACGTGGGGTGAGACAACGATAAGCCTCTTGATAGAAATGCAGGTACAACATCCATGCCCCAATGAGTTCTTCATTGGTTTCCCGGCGCTGGGTTTCCTGCAAAGGAGTGCGCCCGCGCACATCCTCTGGCTCTAGGTTAGGCAGCTCGGAATCACCATCCCGCTCCGGCCCGGTAAGCGACAAGACGTGGTTGCGTTGCGCTTTTCGACTATGCTTGAGGGTGGTGTTGCGAACAATCGAGTGCGTCCAGTTGCGGAAGGCTGCTGGCTTGGTGGAATCGAAATTTTTGGGATAGCGATAGATGTTAAAAAACACCTCCTGCAAAATATCCTGGGCATCCACCGTGAAGAAGCTGCGACGCAGATGATGGTAAATCAAGCGCAATACACCCTCTTGGTTCAGCTCATAAAGCAATGCAAAGGCTTCGTTAGAGTGGGTTTCGGCGTAAACCCCCATAAGCTCCGTTGAAAGACGATCGCGCTCCCGAGTGGTGAGATTGGCAAGACGCTGACTGAAATCCTGAAGCCGCTCATTGTGAACCTCCCCCGCAAAAGCTTGCAGACGTGCAGCAAAGCTTTCAATGCGATCGACTTTGAGGGGGGCGAAGGTCATGGGCTTTACAAGGGCTATATTACCTTGGTGTGGCGGTAACCACTGAAGTTTCCAGTATTTGCGGGTTTTTCCGCACCAACCGCAGGGATTTGAGGGAATCATAGTTCTCGCTTCCAAGGCCCAATGGTGGATGACCCGTGGAAAACCTGGGGAACATTTGCCAAAAACAAGGCGCTTGGCTTGTTTCTGTATTTCTCTCATGTAAAAACATGCCTTTTCTGCCTATTATGGTTCTCCTTATTTTTATCGAAGAACGGCGTTCGCAGACAAAATTTTAGCCTACTTTTCTGCCTCAAAAGAGGCTTCCGGGGTGCGCCAACCCGACGGCAAATCTCTCTCCGCCAATCCTTCCCGAACCTGGGTCCAAATCCGACCAAGGTTTTCACAGGCGTATGCATGGGGTATTCCCGTGTAGTTCGACACCTCGCCGACACTACAACGCTCCACCATATATAGGTAGAGCAAGGCCCGATCGGCGTAGGGAAGACGATTGAAACGTTGTTGCAAACGCGCGCTGGGCTCCCCAGCCGCACCGCTACAGGCCCCTAAAGCACCCTGGGGATTGGCAACATCACGCAAAATGCTGGATTCTGCCCAAATTTGAAAAATCGCCTGCGAACGGGGCAAATTCTCGCGCCGACAAACGCGGGCAAAAAGCCGGGCAATCGCCATCTCTGTTGGCACCAAGATAAAGTGTCGCAAAGTAACGCTGCGAACGGCACGCTCCATCCAGGGGCACAACAACTTGAAAAGCTGGCCCAAATGGCGGAAACGCTGCTTGGGGGGGACTTGCAGGAAATCTTGGTAGGCATCAAAGGTCGCCTGCCATTCCTGCTCAAGCCTTTGGCTTAAAAAATTCGAGGAAGCGGAGCTGGGGGGCATGTTCTAAAACTGCTTCAAGGACACAGGTTGGCGATAAGCTTGCTTCGCCTATTTTCGAACATAACGGCTCTTTTCCCAGACGGGCCGTTGTTTTTCCAAATTTTCCTGGAGGGACACCAAGAAGACGCCACTCAATAGACGAGGACACCCTTTATTTGTGCTTTTGCATCGCTTTTTCACATAAGCGCGCAAGCGTCTTCAACTCTCGATCCGACATATGGTCGAGCTGAGTCCTGTGCATTTTGGAAACTGCCGTGTACATGCTCTCGCATTTCCGCTTGCCCAAGGCCGTTAAACGAACCAACACTGCACGCCGATCCTCCTTGCTGCGATGGCGCGCTACATAGCCATCCCGCTGCATGCGGTCGAGCAAACGCGTGATATCGGGCACCTTCTGGATTAAACCCTGGCCTACATCTCCGATGCGCATCCCTTCTTTGGGGCCCTGAATGAGAATTCGCATGGCATTAAAAACCGTTGCCGTTAGGCCATGCTCCTTAAACAACTTGGCAAAATCGGAATGCAAACGATCCGCGGCCACCATCAAAGTAAGATAAGCCGTGCGGGATGGACTGTCTGGGATTTTTTTAGCCACGATTACAGTATACGGAATCCCAGTTCCTGTTCTACCTTGCTTTTCCTCAGCCCATGGCTCGCAGCTTGACGTTACCATAGACAGCAATGGGAGATTTCAATGTCACCTCCTACCGCGACGAAGAACAACTGCGTTCTTTCACCAGCGCCCTGTTGCGAGATATGCAGGCCCTTCAGCGCATGGTCGATGGCGGCATGTTGGAAAACGATCGCCAACGCATCGGCGCCGAGCAGGAAATGTTTCTGGTCGACCGTGGAATGCGCCCAGCAAATCTGGCAGGTCGCTTACTCGAGGCTCTTCAAGACGAGCATTTCACGCCTGAGCTGGCACAGTTCAACCTCGAATGCAATTTAGATCCTCTCGACTTCAGTGGGGATTGCTTGTCTCGCCTTGAAAAACAAAATATCGATTTAGTAAAAAAGGCGCGGGCTGCCGCACGCGAAGCCGGTGGCGACGTCGTCCTAACAGGCATTCTTCCAACTTTGGAAATGGAAGACATGACCCTAGACAAGATGACGCCAAACCCGCGTTACTTTGCTCTAAACGACGCCTTGGCTCAGTTGCGTGGCGGCCCTTTTCGTTTGCGCATCAAAGGCATCGACGATCTCCGCCTCACCCATAGCACCATCATGTTGGAAGCTTGCAACACTTCCTATCAGGTGCATCTGCAAGTTCCCGCCAACGAATTTGCCAAGCATTACAACGTCTCTCAGCTGGTCGCCGCACCAGTCATGTCTTGTGCGGTCAACTCCCCCCTTCTTTTCGCCAAGCGTTTGTGGCGCGAAACCCGCCTAGCACTGTTTCAACAATCCGTCGACACGCGCCGCTCCGAGGTTCACCACCGCGAAATGCAACCGCGGGTAAGCTTTGGCACTTCCTGGGTTCGAGAATCGGTCATGGAGCTTTATCGCGAAGACATCGCCCGCTTCCGCACCCTTATAGGCAGCGAATCTTATGAAGATCCATTTGCTGCACTGGAAGAGGGCCGCCCGCCGCGCCTGGATGCCTTGCGCTTGCACACCGGCACGGTCTATCGCTGGAACCGAGCTTGCTATGGAATTTCCGACGGCAAGCCGCACCTGCGCATTGAAAACCGCTTGCTACCTGCCGGGCCTTCTATCTTGGACGAAGTCGCCAATGCCGCATTTTGGATTGGCTTGATGCGTGGCATTGCCAAGGAAGTCGGCGATCCGCGCGAACAAATGGATTTTGATGATTGTAAAAACAATCTCCTCGCGGCCGCACGTCTTGGACTTGATGCACAGATGACCTGGGTCGATGGGCGCACCTACCCTACCCACGACCTCATCCTTGCGCTTCTCATTCCCATTGCCCGCCGCGGACTGCAAAGCGCCAACATCCACGAAGCCGATATTGATCGCTATGTCGAAGTGATTCGGGAACGCGTCGCCCGCGAGCGAACCGGTGCGCGGTGGATGCTGATGTCGGCGGCAAAAATGCGGAAAACGGCCACCGTGCAAGAAACCCTCACCGCCCTGGTGCATTGCTCCATCAAGAACCAAGAGACGGAAGCCCCCCTCCACGAGTGGCCTTTGGCGGAGGTTTGCGAAATGTCGGTCTCCTGGCGCGACCAATATGAGCGGGTTTCCTCGCTGATGAATACCGATTTGTTCACCGTTCGCGAAACCGAGCTGGTCGACCTGGCGGCCAACATGATGGATTGGTGGCATCTGCGTCATATTCCGGTGGAGGACGACAACCACAACCTTGTAGGCTTGTTAACGCACCGCGTTTTGATGCGCTTTGCCTTTGGTCGGGCTGCTGGCGACACCCAAGTGCCGGTCAGTGAGGTGATGGATAAAAACCCCATCCGCGTCACCCCGGACACCCGCACGCTGGATGCCATCGCCATGATGCGGCGCGAGAAGATATCCTGTCTCCCCGTTGTCGACGCAGACAACCGCTTGGTTGGCATGCTCACCGAAGACATCCTCATGGGCATCGCCGCCCGCCTTTTGGAGAGTAAGCTTAAGGAATAGGTTCCATTGGGCGATGGAGAAGAAGGCATTCTCCCGTCCTCTTTTAGGATAGTGGAAACATCAAGCTCCAACGCTGTAGCGATTCACCGCTACCCCAGAACCCTTGGCCGCTATGAAGGCCAGGAGGCCGGGCCGTTGTTGATTTGCTTGGGAGGAATTCATGGCAATGAACCAGCCGGCATTCTTGCCTTGCAAAAGGTTTTGAGTCGCCTGCAAGCCCAGCAATTGCCCATGCGCGGCACCCTGGTTGGCCTGGCCGGCAACCTCCGCGCATTGGAAGCGCAAACCCGTTTTCTCGACCGTGATCTCAACCGCCTGTGGCTTGCCGAAAGAATCTCCCAACTCGATCAGTTGGAGGATGGTTGCGCGGAAACTTTGGAGCAGCGGGAACTCTTAGAAACTTTGCGCCAGCTCATCCGTGGTCATCGTGGTGAGGTTTTCTTTCTGGACTTGCATACTTCCTCCGCCGAGGGACAACCTTTCGCCTGCATTGGCGACACCATCCGCAATCGTCGTTTTGCACGCAGATTCCCAGTCCCCGTCATTCTTGGCTTGGAAGAACAGCTTGAAGGTGCGTTGTTGGAGTTTCTCAACAACCTGGGAGTCATCACCATGGGTTTTGAGGGTGGTGAACATCATGCTCAAGACTCGGTGCGCTATCACCAAGCAGCTATTTGGCGGGCACTCGTTGGAGCTGGTTGTTTACCTAACTCCATCCCTGAAGCACAACAGGCCGCAGAAGATCTGCGCATCAGCCGCGGCTCCATGCCACGGTGGCTGGGGGTACGTTATCGCCACGCCATCACACCACAAGATGGTTTTCGCATGCGTCCCGGATATCGAAACTTTCGCCCAGTGGAAAAAGGAGAAGTGGTTGCCGAAGACCGCAAGCAAGGAGAGATTGCCACCTTTTATCGAGCAAGAATCTTGCTACCGCTCTATCAAGGTATGGGTGACGACGGCTTTTTTCTCGCCCTTGATATTCATCCTTTTTGGTTACGCATCTCTCGCTGGATGCGCTATTTGCATCTTGACCGCATAGTGCATTGGCTACCGGGGGTGCAACGTATCCCTGGCGAATCCGGAGCCATTCGCGTGAACCGCAAGGTCGCGCGCTGGGAAACTGTCGAGATATTCCACTTGCTTGGTTTTCGCAAGCGACGCATCGAGGGCGATACCTTCCTAGTTCGGCGACGGCAATTCGACCTCAAAGGCCCCGGTCAAATTTCGATTTGATGCTCTCCTTGATGGCGATGGTCCGCAAACATTTTGCGCGCAAACTTTGCCGCCTTGGAATGGTAAAGAGGTGCTAATAAATCTTTTTGCTCCGTATCAAAATCCTCGAAGCGAGGCAGGGGAATAAAATAGTTTTCCGGCAGGGCAATTGGCACCGCCATGCAAGCAAAGGTGAGGTCGGCAGCAGTGAATTGGTTACCTATTAAGAAGGGCCGCCCATCCTCCAGCAACGACTCCACCTCGGCGAACACTTCCTGCACTCTCCCAAGTGAACGCGAAATTCCTTCTGCATTCACTTTGTATGCACGGCGTACCAGAACGCGGAAGAGGGGGAAGAGAAAGCGCAACATCCACACCTGGTGGCGGGGACATTGCTTGGGGAACATGCCAAAAAACAAATCTTTGCGCTTTAACAGCACAGAATAAACCAGGCGGCGCGCATTCTTGCCCAGCTTCTCATCAAACAACTCTTCTAGCCGCTCGACTTCCTGGCGCAGCAAGGGATCCGGTGGAAACAACTTGGGCTGGGGATAAGCCTCTTCCAAATAGGCCAAAATGTCCGTTGAGTCGGCGAACACTTGGTTTTCGACAACGAAGACTGGAACCGTTTCTCCCCCGCCGGCTTTTTTTACCGCCGCAATATGAAAAACCGGCATATACATTTCCTCTGCATAGGCAACCGACTTCAAGTCCAGCGCCCAGCGCGCCTTTTCGCAATAATGACTGGTGGGAATTGTAAGAAAACGGAAAGGCTTCATAGAAGCTCCAAGGCTTTCTCCGGGGGTCGTGCAACAATGGCCGCGACTTCTGTTTCCACGATGGGACGATTGATTAGGCATGGGTTTTCACAGATGGCATGCAGCCGCGCAGCAGCATCAGCTTGGGCAAGGTTTTGCTCTGAAAAAACATCCTCTTTGCTGCGGATCATTTTCTCCACCTCTGGATCTACCAATTTTGTTTGCAACTTTTGCAACTCGTCCATGGTTGGAGGCTGCTCCAAATAGTGTCGATATTCCACCTCCACTCCACGCTCGGCAAGCAGCGCTTTCAGTTGACGACACTTGGAGCATTTCGGGTTGTACCAAACTTTTATTCTCATGGAAGAAGCATACCAATTCCATCGGCGCGCTAACAGCTAACGACTGTTTCTCCACAATTTCCAAAGCTGAGACCACGATGTGGGTTTGGCCCCATGCCTTAGATTATCTTGCGCGATAGCAAACGCATTCTGCCAATGCGCTCTCAGCACCCGTCGGGCTTCCTTAATGGAATATCTTGAGTCATAAATATGAGCCGGTTCTCCAGTAAGTCCATTGACTTCGATAATACGAATGTTTTTGCCCAACTTTAAATCCTCTGTCGAAGGAACCTTCAAATCAAAGCGGCCGATAAAAAAGCCAGGGATAGCAGCAGACAGTTCTGCGATAGCTTTCTGCAGAGATGGGGTCAGCAAAGATTCTGCGTCCACAAACTCCGCTCCCTTGGAATGGGTTCCGAACTCGGAGAGGACAATGGTTTCTTCGGCTGACGGCACATCAAAAAGGCGCGCGGATTGAACGCCCAGGAAGAAGTCGGCATGGGCGATATGACGAGGATGCTTGAGTATGAGTTGCTCCAAAGTTTGTTTCCCGTCCCCGGTAACTGTGGGGATTTTTTTACGGGTAATGGAAACAATTTGGTGAGAAGATTGCCCAGGGAGCTTGCATACCGAAATCCCAAACTCGACCCCACTGACCCACTCTTGGATTAGTGCTGGCATGGGAAAATCTTGCAACCACTGGGAAAGCTGTGCTTGATTCTTCACTTTGCATACGCCAAAACCGCGCTCACCGGCATTGGGTTTTGCCACAATTGGGAAGTCCACATCCTCTGCTTCCATCCAGCAACGAATTTCCTCTAGAGTTTTCGCGTCCTCTTGACCTCGGGGACAGAAAAGACTTTTGGGGGCGAAAGCAGAAATAGCTTGCAGCGTGTGGTTTTTGGATTCTCCAACCACCCCTCCGCCTTCCATTCCTGGGTTGGCGGCCGTCACTAAGCGAAGCCCTCCCGTCCGCCAAGCACAGTGCAAGATGGTTGGCAGTACGGGAAGATAGAGGCGAAATCGAGAACAATACTCCCAATGGCGAAGGCGGCGCCATTTGCCGGCAAGATTGCGTCGTCCGCGGAAAGTGCAAAGAGGAAACAAGATTTTCACCAAAAAATAGGCGACGACAAGAACACCTAAGAGAATCCAAATACCGTAGTTTTGAAAATGAGCAAGCAAGGCTTCCGCCCCCAGGCCCAGGCGGCTCGACAACCACACTAAGGTGGGTGTCCAAAAAATTCCGGCGAGAGAAAAATAGAAAAAGAACCAAAGAGTTTTTGTTTTGAGAATCCCCACAGCAAAGTAAGTGGGAAGTCGCAGGCCGGGTAGGAAGCGAGATATAAAAATTACCCAGGCCCCCTGCTTGCGAAACCAAGCCGAAGCACGATCAACCGCAGCTGGTGTGAGCATCCAGCGTAAAGGAATGACTTGGATTGCCTTGCGTCCGAAGCTGCGACCAGCAAGAAAAAGAAGCATATCGCCCAATAAAATGCCAAAGAAGCAAGCTGAACTTCCCGCAACGAGAGAAATCCTTCCCTGCGCAACAAGCAAGCCAGTGGCAATGCACGTTAAGTCTTCTGAAACCAAGGTTGCCAAAGCCAAGAGCAACATGGCCAACCACAGTGCGGGGCCAGAAAAAGAAGGCACAATGCTTGAATCAAAAGGTTGCTGGGATACTTGGATACGTGCCCTGGACGCTGTGGTGCGGACTGTCGCTTTGCCTTCTTCGACGCGACGGACAAATTGTTCTACTTCTTGAGCGATAGCTTCGCCTTGTGTCCACAACAGAAAGTGGCTTCCTGATAACTCCCGTAGTTCACTTTGCGGTACTAGCCGGTGATGTTCGTAAGCTGCTTCAACAGGAACGAGGAAATCCTTCACCCCATGCAAGAGAAGCATCGGCTTTTGATATTCCAACAACCATTGCCTGTAGGGGCGTTGATCAGAATCAAAAAAATTACGTGCATAGGCATAATTCAACGGCCAGTAATCTAGGAGTCCGAAGTGAGGCAGCAACCATTCTGCAGAAGCAATGGCAAAAAGCTGCACTCCATGCACAGCATGGTTCAAAGCATAGGAGCCAAATAATTCAAGTTCTTGCACCCCAACTCCACCAACAAAAGTAAGCGAATCTACTTTCTCTGGAAAGCGATGAGCAAATTCCAAGGCCACCGCCGACCCCATACTGAAGGCAAGTAGGTGAGCATGGGGCAAGGCACGCTTTTCCAAGAATTGAGCAAGATATTCTGCATGGGCGCGTGGGCTGTAATCAGGAAGATGCGCCCAAGAACCGCCAAACCCAGGAAGGTCGGGGATTAAAACACGGAAGTCGTCTGGTAGCTTTTCGGCGAAAGAATCAAAATCTTGCAGGCTACCGGGGCTTCCATGCAGAAGCACGATGGCCGGCGGTGCCACCTCGTTCAATAGATCCTCCACCGTAGGCTGCATTTCCGGCGTGTGCTCCCTAAACACCAAACGAGTCTGCTCGGGCCCCTGATGATCGGCATAAACCACTTTGAGTTTGACCGCTTGCTCCCCATAAGCGAGGGCCGGAGGTTGCATACCACAAAAGCGCCAAATATTGGAAGCAAGTGCCAACAGCAACCAAGCAAACCAAAACCAGCGACACTTCTTCATATCAACCTTGGCTACAAAGGAATGCCGGCATCTTCATCTGGCTGCACCAAACTCCAATCATGCATGGGTTCAAACAACTCCTGCATGCGCTCCCGAGCCAACGCCGCCAACTCCTTCCGGTTGGGGCCCCTGACAGGTGAGTCAGCAAGCCGAATACGAACTTGGATTTGGGGCAAGGTGAGCATATGCAAGAAATGTGGGCCGAAACTCATGTCGCCCCACCAGCAGACCTCCTTTTCAACGACATGTTGTTTGCTATCGAGCCAATAGAAAAGACAAGCTACATGAACCGGTAAATCCGTTTCCAAGGCAACTTCGAAAAGACTGGTCTTGAAGTCGAGAAGGCGCCCCCCAGATGAACTAGTGCCCTCTGGAAAAAAGGTCACCCCATTGCCCAATCGCAAGCGGCTTTTGACTCGCTCGATAGCTGGTTTTACATCGCCTCGCCGACGACGGTTGATAAAAAGGGTGCCAGCAGCACGAATCAATGGTCCTAAGACCGGCCAACTCCCAAGCTCGGATTTCGCTAAAAAGTAAGTATCGATTCGACTCCACAAGACCAAAATATCTAAATAGCTGAGATGATTGGATACCAAGAAAAATGGTGGCTTTGGCGGCATCCCGTCCAGCTGCACTTTTACCCCCATCACCCATAGGGAAACCTGTGCCCAAATCGCCATTAGGCGCACCCGCAGGTGAGATGCGGCAGCCTTCGAAACCAAAGCCAACAACAACGGTAAAACCCAACTAACAACTAGGGTTAGCAGGATGACGATGAGCAAAGCGAGCCGAAGTAGAGCGCGGATGCGCCCCCAGAGAGTGGTCATTTTTTTGCGGCGAAGTTCTGGAAGGTGCGTTCGTCCATCTCGTTCAAATCCACTACGGTGAGAAAATCCACGGTGTGGAAGTGGGCGTCATGGGCTGGGGGTCCGCATACCTTAGCGCCATAGCGTAAGTAAATTCCAAAGAGCGGGGGAATCTCTAGAGGAAGCGCATCATCAGCGGTGAGGATTCCAGCCTCCCCACATTCATAACCCGGCTGTGGGTCTACCAAAAACTCGGGGTGCACATGGTCATGCTCCATGAGATAGCGCATCATCCGCCAACCTTCGAGCCTAGATTCGGTTGCCAAGGAATTGCAGCCAAAAAAGAAGCGCTTGCGATGCCAAAGCACATAGGCCGCTAACCCCTTCCACAGTAAAAACAAAATGCGTCGGTTGCGATGACTTGGGCTGACACAAGCGCGGCCAAGCTCAATCGCATTATCCAACATAAACGAGGGAAGCCCCGACAAATCGAACTCTTCTGCACTATAAAAACCTCCGCCAGCATATGCAGCCTCCGCCGTCTGCAGCCGATAAGTGCCGACAACGGCTGCCTTCTTTTCTTTATCGACATCGAAGCCCTGAGGACAATGTTCCACAAGAAGATGCTGGCATTGGGCATCGAAGCGATCGCGATCCAATCCAAGCACAAAGGAGCTGGCTAACCCCTCACAAAGCTCCAGGTTAAACACCCTATAACGCAAGCGACAAATTGCATCTAGGTCTTGTTCTGTCTGTGCAAAGCGAACCCGGTAATTCCCAGAAACTTCAGCAAATTGGGGAACCGGCCCAGCATAAGACGCAGGAGCTGGCTCTTTCGGTAGGGCTGCGAAAGCAGAGTGTCTGGTCGGTTTTAACAAAGCGTTGTAACAGCCATTCGTGTGGCTGCATAGTAACACTCTATTGTGGGATCTACGTGTTAGAAATGCGAAGGATTCCTCGGCAGACGCCGAATCTCACTGGTGCTTGCGGGGTGTGCCTTCACTTCAAAGCGATGGGAGGCTCTCCGCCTAAACTCCACCGTGGTATAGAATTTTCCTCTTTCATCACTGCCGACAAACAAAAACTGATAATGCGATTGCTCTGGCTCTTCTTCCAGCAACAAATTCCCTGCCCACGCCAAGCCCTTTACAATACGTTGTTCAAAACGCGTGTGCTGAGAATGAAAGGTTTCTGTATCAATGGCATCTCTGGTTGCGCGAAAAGATACCGCCCAAATCCCCATGGTGAAGACGCTCATCATCATCACCAAAAGCAATGCGGATCCTTTCTCCTCTGACATCTCGTGGCAAGTGGGGTTGTGAGGGAAGAATAATTTCATTTCTTCCTCCACACCAAAGTTACTGAATGCTGATCATCCTCGGCAATGCCGTCGGCTAGGACGATTCTCACTTCGCCTTTTTTCCTCTGTATTTCTAATCCTGTCAGCCCCGTGGCAACAACAAATTTTTCTTTGGTTTTCTTGTCTTCGCGGATGAGATTGCCATCCTCTAACCAATAGTGAATCGTATTCTGCTTAGATTTTTTGCTTTTGAAGAACTTTTCGCGCTGGATTTCCAGTTCCGATGATTTGATTCCTTCTACTGATTCGGCCGCGCCTAAATCCATGGCCAGGTAATCCACAGCCATAGAAAGCTCGCTTGAAGTCGTAGAGCGATCCTGCAATTCCATCACCATCTCCGAAAATGGCTTCTGGGCACGCGCCACCAAAGACATGACCACTGACAGGATGGTAACCACCACAGTCATTTCCACCAAAGTGTGGCCAGAGCGCAAGCACTTAATCTTTTTCATGCTTGCCCTCCTTTCCTTTTTCCTTTTTGTCCTTTGCCTTGTCTTTATCTTTCGATTTTTTCTGCACAAAGGTGGCAATGGCTTCATTTTTTGCAATATCCCGGCGAATTTCTACAAGCTCAACTGTGTAGGGTGTTTCATCCAAACTCCTTCTTGCCGATGGTTTTTTATTGCGGGTTAAGGTGGCTGGCACACCCAGATACCGCGACATCGGATCCTTTTGCGGCACTACATAAAACACAGGGTGGCCTTCACACCACTCCTCTAAGCTGTTCACCATCTGGTTCTGGCCACGAAATAGCTCTGCTAGTCCAGCAACAAGGAGGTTTAGTACCACAATGGCACACAACAGCTCTACCATAGTGAACCCATTACGGTCGCACTTCATGTCCGCCTCCATCTTTGACGCCACCTCCAAGCTCGCCCATCTCGTTTAAGGTAAGGCGGCCACGCCAGGAGCCACTGGGATTTCGCGTGGCAATTATCTTCAACTTACTCTTGCCAGAGGCCTGCACCTCAAAGCGAAAGGGATCCCTTTGCTCAAGTAGGTTCTGCTGAGCAAACCCCTTCTCTACCAATGTTTTTAGGGTCGGCGCAAAATATCCATATTGCATGTGAAAACGGCGTTGGGCTAACCATAAACTGCGCATGCCAGCCACACCTTGATTGACATGGGTGTTTTCTACGGTCACGGTGGTTTTAGGAATTGCAAAGGTCATCAAAATACCCGTCATCGTAATCACCAAAATCAACTCAATCAGAGAAAAACCCTGTTGAGATCCGGCAAAGCGGCCGGAGTGTGCCCCCCGGCGAGGCAACCTCACAGTTTTTTCTCCTCCTCGCGTTCACGGGCTTCGGTTGCGCGATCCATGAGCTCCGTTAAAACGAGAGCGTCCCCGCCAGCTTGGATTGCACGCTCATAAGCAGCAAAGGCAAGTTCATATTGCTTCGCGCGCAAACGAATATGGCCAAGCAGCGTGTAGGCCGCAGCATTTTGCTTTTGTAGTTTCAGGCACCGGCCAAGTGCTGATAAAGCTGGCGAATCTTTTTGTTCTAAAAAATAGGCCCGGGCCAAATCCAGCCATGCTGAGGTTTCGGTTTCGAATTGACCAAGATACTTTTGCAACAAGGTAGACGCTCGATGGCCTTGTCCAACTAAGAGGGCTGAACGACCAATGGCAAGTTGGGTCGCAGGAGACCAATTATTTCCGTCTGCAAAAGAAGTTAAATCAACAGCTTCCTGGTGAGCTCCCGACAGTGAAAGGCCAAGAGCAAGTTGTTCTTTTGCCTTCTCGCTCTCGGGTTGCAGCTCCAAGGCACGAGAAAAGTGGGCGACTGCCTGCTGATAACTGCCCAGGCTCAAGTACGTTTCACCCGCCGCCATAGATAATTCAAAGTTGACTGGACGGCCGGCCAATTCGGTTTCCAAAAAAGATGCCGCACGGGCCGCATCACCCATGGCGTGTAGAACGCGCACATAGGCGAGCAAAGAATCAACGTGATCGCGGTCTTTTGCCGCTGCACGAAGGTAAGCCTGAGCCGCAGATTTCCAATCGCCACTGCTTTCCGCAATCATTCCCTGCAACTGATCCACTTCTGAATTCTCCGGCGCCAACTCTGCAGCTAGAGCTATTTCTTCATTAGCGGCATAGGCATTCCCCTCGCGGAAAAACGCCTCTGCTAAGAGCAAATGCATGGGTGCGCTTTGCGCATTGGCAGACAACTGGGCAAGTTCCACTCGCGCTCTTGCATTCTCCCCTTGGGAGAGGAATCGGCGGGCTTGCGCCATATGCACTTGATCCATTTTTCGAGCATAGGCGCCCGTAGATGGACCAGCATGGTGAACCTCTGGAGCACTGGAGCACGCGGCAAATGCAAAGGCCAGTAGCAACAGCGAGCAAGGACGAATGGATTGTTTGCGCCTACTCATTGGCAACCTCCCTCATCATTTGTTCGAGAATCCGCTGATCGACGCTTGCCGCCGCAAAGTTTGGTACCAAACCATGATGTACCCGCTGCTGCAGCTTCCTCACCAGCGGGGAATCCGACTGCGTCTTACCAGAATCTTCCAGAAAAACCATGGCGCTGCCATATTGACCGTCTGCAAGCAGAGACTGGGCGGTCTGCAAATACATATCACCGAGGAGAGCCGGCGAGCCCTCACCAAGGTCTTCCAGTGCGAGTGGATTGTCCGATGCAAACTCTTCGCCGTAACTATCCGCGTCGATAATGGTAGGCGTCAGTAGGACAATAATCTCCTCCCGACTTACACGATCGTCATTGCTACCAAACAGTTTGCCGAGGCCAGGTATCTTGCTAAGTCCTGGAACTCCTCTTTCCACCGACTCTTCCTTCTCCCGAAACAGTCCGCCAATTAATGCAGTTTGTCCAGACCTCACCAAAATGTTGGTTGTGACTTCTGCCGTAATCTCGAAGGGAAGGCCAAGCGAATTTAAACCTCCTTCGGAATCCTCAGGGTGAATTTCCATGCGGATTAACTCATTGTCTCCAATGAAAGGGCGGAATAACAAGCGCGTACCTGTTTCCAAAAACTCAACCTGCTGAGTGGTGCCGGTTTCGGTTACCGTTGTTGTTAGGTATCCATCTCGCCGACCCAGCAAAACCTCTCCCCGCTGTTTGTTCAAAGCCATCACTTTGGGCTGAGCCAGCACTGTGGCGTCGGTTACTGTTTGCAGGGCGCGCACAAAGGCAGCAATATCGCCGCGGAAGAATCCAAAGTTCAAGCCGCCGTCAGGAACATCACCAGTGAAATCCGTCTGCAGCTGGTGCACGGAATTGGCCATCTGATCAGCGCTAATGGGGTTGGTGGTCAGACTAAAGCCATTGGATGAAGCATTCAAATCCTGGAATGCCAAGCTTTGCAGGACGGAAATATCGGTGCCAAGCTGACGACTATAAACCATGTCTGCGGTCAGAATCGTGGCCTCAATCAACACTTGCTGAGGCGCAGCATCCACCTGGCGAATAAGTTCTTCGATCGCGCGCATATTGTCTGCCGTCGCACGAACAAAAATGACATCACTGCTGGCATAGGCGTCCCCACCGGCATTGGCCTCGTCGCCTGCAATCCCAACTTCCGAAGCCTTGCTCGCCGTCACCTTTTCATTTTCACCGAGCATGCTGGTGATAAGCTCTTTCAAATCTTGCGCACGGGCATGACGCAACACAAACACTTGAGTTTCTAACTTCGTTTTTTCAATGTAAAGATAAGAACCTCGCTCCGAAGCCGTGAGTCCCGTAGCCAAGCAAATCATCTCCACCGCCTCGTCAAAGCTCAAATCATATAAGTCGCCACTGAATTTAGCGGTTACATCTTGGGCAACCACAATGTTTTTCTTGGTCAGCAGACGCAAGGTTCCAAACACCTCCCGCACATCCAGATTTGTGCCGTGATATTCAAGCTTGCCGTCTTGATCCATTTCAAAACCCTTTCCGCTTGACGGCTGCTGATCACCTTCTGGGTTTTGATTGGTATTCAAATCCAGCGGGGCGTTAAGCAACTCCGCAAGATCCGATTGTGCCGAAGCCAATGGCGCGGCAAGAAGAATAACCAAAAGTATGTGCAAGGTTTTCATGCCGACATCTCAAACAGTGGCAGGTAAAGGGAGATAAGCAGAGCGCCAACCACCATGCTCATGAGTGCAATCAAAATGGTTTCCATCTGGGAAGCGATTCGCCCTGCAAACACCTCCACTTTGGTGCGGTAAAAACTGGCTAACTCGCCTAGAACTTCTGGCAAAGTTCCAGACTGTTCGCCGATACGAGCCATGTTCTCCAGGAATGCCGTAAACAAACCGGTGCTGGCCAAAGCGTCGGACAAATTGCCGCCACGGCCCACATGCTGAGCGACTTTCTTCATCGCTGTTTGATAAACGGGGTTGTAGCTGTAGATGCCTTTCATGGCATCTATGGTTTCAAGAACCGGCACCCCAGCGGAAAGCAAAATGGATACATTTTGTGCAAATCGTTGCATGCTTGCTTGCACAATCATGTCGCCAAAGATAGGCACAGACATAAGGAAACGGGTCCAAACCAAACCTCCGGCCTCGGTAGCAATAATTTTTCGGAAAGCAAAGATGCTACCTGCAATGTACATGAGATAGCGCATTCCATTTTCTTGCAAATCATTCGACAAAGCTATCAACGCCTGCGTCGGTGCTGGCAACTCCTTGCCAAAGTCGGCAAACATTTTTTCAAATGTAGGCACAACCACAACCAACATCACAGTGACCGCGATGATGGAAACGACCAAAATAGTCATGGGGTAAGCTAGCGAACTTTTTACTTTAGCTCGAAACTTTTGCGCTTCATCGATTTGTGTTGCCAAATTAACCAAAGTCTCGCCCAGAGAGCCCGAGATTTCTCCACCACGAATAATCTGGCACCACTCTTCCTGAAAAACTTTTGGATGTTCAGCGAATGCATCGCTAAGCGGGGATCCTGAGGCCACCGTGCGCGCAACTTCTCTGATAGTTTGTTGTAGCTTCTTCGATTCCGTCTGCTCAGCCGCAATCAGAATGGACTCATAAATGGGTGTGCCTGCGTTGAACAAGGTGTTCAGCTGGCGAAAAAAAGCAAGAATATCCGCAAGCTGGCATTTCTCGTGCATCTTGTGGGAAACACGAGGTTTGAACATCGCACCAGGGCCTTCAAATACTACGGAAGTCATGACTAATCCACCCTAATGTAATCACTTACTTCCTCAAGGCTGGTTAGGCCCTCGAGCACTCGGATTCGTCCACTCTGCGGCAACAGATTGGTTCCACGCGAAAGTACATATTTTTCCATATCTGCTTGGGTCGCCCCTGAACCAATCATTTCCACTAACTGTTCGTCCATAGAAACTACTTCGTAAATGCCAAGCCGGCCTTTGTAACCGGCCCCCTTGCAAGTCATGCATTGAAGGTTATCGCCAGGGCGATAGATGGTGATTCCCGGCTCCAAGCCATGGCGTTGCGCGGATTCTGCTGGCAGCTCTACTGGCTGCTTGCATTCCGAGCAAAGGCGGCGAACAAGCCGTTGCGCCTCTAAAAGCCGCAATGCTGGGCCAAGCAGGAAGGGCTCAATGCCCATGTCGGTAAGACGAGTCACCACCTGAAGTGCGCTATTCGTATGCAAGGTGGAAAGCACTAAGTGACCAGTCAACGCAGCGCGCATACAGATACCGGCGGTTTCCGTATCGCGGACCTCACCTACCATGATGACGTCAGGATCCTGACGTAAGAAGGCTCGCAGAGCACTGGCAAAATCCAAACCTGCTGCGGGATTTACCTGCACTTGGTTCATTCCCGTCATTTTGTATTCCACAGGATCCTCGACTGTGGCAATGTTTTTTGTCGGCGTATTGACCAAGTTCAGCGCGCAATACAAAGTCGTGGATTTACCAGAGCCCGTAGGACCAGTTACAAACATCAGGCCGTGGTGCGACTCTGCTGCCTCCAAAAACTCTGCGGCTTGCTGTTCACTAAAGCCAATGGTTTCCATTTTGTCGGGGATGGCGTTCTTTTCCAAAACACGCATCACCACTTTTTCTCCGTAAACACAAGGGACCGTGGAAACACGAAGGTCGACGCGATGCTCGCCATTCTTCATCGCAATCGCGCCATCTTGTGGCTTGCGCTTTTCTGCGATATCCATCTTCGCCAAAATTTTTAGGCGAGAAACTACCTGTGAGAACATACGAAAAGGAGGTGGCGTCACTTCCCGCAGCTGTCCGTCAATGCGATAGCGCACGCGCACCATGGTTTCGTAGGGTTCGAGATGAATATCACTCGCGCCTTCCTCAATGGCTTGCAGGAGAATCGTATTCACCATGCGAAGGATTTGGCTATCCCGGCCACCGGGGAGGGAGCGCTGCACATCCACATCCACCTGGTCTTTTTGCGGACCCTCCCCCTTGGATTTATCCGCACCACCGATTACTTCACTCAGTTTGTCGCGCTCGGAAAAGGCTGCTTTGTTGAGCTTTTTGAACAGGGCTTGGGTACCAACGTGAGAGATCACCGACATCCCAGAAAGCATGCGAATCTCTTCGATGGCACTAAAGTCCATGGGGTCCATGCACAGCACATGCAAATGCCCATCTTGCACTCGTACTGGAACAGCTAGGTGGCCACGAAAAACACTCTCGGGAATGCGCGCCACCGCCTCCGTCGTGCTTGCCAAAAGGTCGGCAATTTCCCCCATGATGCGAGCCTCCCCACCTCCAGGCGGGCCCTGCAATATCCGCGTCGGCACATCCGGATCCAGGTCCAACCAAGTGCAGCCCAAGTATTCCGCCAAACGCTGCGCCACCAACCGATCCTCGGCAATTCCCTGCTCCACCACATAGGCCACGGCGTTCTTCGGCCAAGACGCCACCGGCAGTGGAAAATTGTCCACCTGCTCCGGCGTTAAATCCCCTTTCTCCAAGAGGATACGCACGATGAGCGGAGTTTTTGTAGTATCGGTGGTGGCCATGATGATGGGAGCGTGGGCCCCTATTTATCGGCTATTTGTCCACAGAAACCGAAGCCTCTCCGGCAAGATCTAGGAGGATTTGCTGCCCGTCATACTCCAGGATGGCTTGGGTGCCCTGGACGAATACAACCACTGGAGGTTGTTTTTCGTCAAAGTTGGGGAGCTCCTCCCCGACACGCAGACTGTGGCCATTGATGCGCGCAATCCAGCGTTGATTGGCGCGGAATGTCGACTCCAAACGCAGGCTGAGTTTGCTTTTCTCAACCGTTGGGGTGTTGGTGGTGGATGAAATGCCCAAACCATCGGCTTCCTGCTCCAATTGGGAGGCCAACACCTTCTGCAGAAGAGCGAAGGGATCGCTGGGTGCGTCACCCCTTTCTTCGTCGAGGCTGCGCAAGAAATCCTCGCGAATGACGGGCACCTTGATTGCCGGTGCCTCCTCCTCTTCCGTTTCCGGAGGAGATGCATTCGCACTAGACCAACCCTGCCACAAAAAGAATGCGGCGGCGATGAAAAAGGCATTGCGTCTAATTTTCTCAAGCAATGTCTTCCTCCTGGTCTTGGGTTTGTTCCGGCGGAGGGGGCGACGAGCTTGACTCGGAGTTTGCTGAAGGCATGACTGCATCACCGACCCCGCCCAAGCCTGGCCGTGCTAAACCAACCAAGTCGCACTGTAAGGATAAGATGCCTTCGCTAATGGAAAGGTTTAAGGATTCCAATCGCATCAAGCGCGAGCTACGCTCAATGGTATCCACAAAATTCCAGATTTGGCTATAGGTGCCCGTAATCTGGATGGGCAAAATTACCTTTTCCAAATCATAAATCAGGTTTCCATCCGACGCCTCTTGTTTGGGCATGGCGACCCCAGTTTCAGCAACAATCTCGTAAACATATTCCTGCCAATCGGAAGGATCCGCCGGACAATCAAGGCGGCTATCAAAAAGTTCTGCGGAAGCCCGCAATTTCATAACGCGCTCGGCGCGAGCGGCAAGGGCTTCCGCCTCCACCAATTCTTGCTTCTTGGCCACAATGCGCGCCGTCAATGGCATCTTTATGGCCACCCAACCAAACGCCAGCATCGCCACCGCCAAAGCAATACGGAACTGCTCTGGGTTTTCTTTCAGCTTGGAAATCTTCTCCCCAAGGTCATGTAAATCTTGTTGCACTCCCATGACTACGGCATACAGCGCATGGTTATTTCAGCATGCCATCGACCGTTGTCCTCCAAACGGCTAACAGTTGCTGCTGGAATGGTTCGAAAAGACTTTTGAAAGACCTTGGAAGTCTTCAAAGCGTCTGTAAAACTCACAATTTCCGGGGTGGAACTTTTTTCAGACTCTAGAGGAAGATTCATCCCGATTTCTAAAAACCGATCCGACTCGCCACGGCCGCTCGGACTTCCCCCTCCATTCCCTTCTTCATCATCAGCATCCTCATCGGGCACCAAAAAGGTATCTGCGCCAGCAATGCGCACCAAAGTCATGTTGTCAGGGAGTAACTTTGGAATTTCCCGGAGATAGTCTGACCAATACACGCGGTCCATCAAAAAGGCCTCGCCAACACTCACGGTTTTCGTGAGCTGGTCTTCAGCCTCTTCCAGCTGAAAAGGATCCTGGTCGTATAAATCCAGAGCTTCGCTCGCGCGCGCCGTTGCTTGGTCGATTTGGCTTTGCACTGCGCTTCCAGCACTCCATAGGTAAGCACCCATTCCTAAAATGCTTGCTGCTAAGGTCGCAACGGATTTTATCGGTACAATATTGTTGCGCTCCGCAGAAATACTTTGCTCTGCTTGATGGAGGAAGTCTAACTCTTGACGCTTTTTTCGAAAACCGTCAAATGCCAAAGCTGCCGCCAAGGTTGCCTGATCATAAATCAAATGGCTGCAACTGCGCGCGGGAACTCCGGTGGCTTCTTCGCACAATTCAGCGAAAGTGGTGTCGTCTTGCCCAACGTGGAAGAGAATTCCCGATGGTTCTGGCAGAGCAAGCCCCTCCTTCACGGCGGCTATCATCCCGCTAACCGCAGACAACACTGCCCCTTTTGCCTGCCCAGAGTATTCAAAAATCTGTCTGGCAATTAAGGTTCCGTCCACCGCGAACAGAACCAATCCCTCGTGGCTACCAAAAAATACTCGTATTTCCGAGCCCCACCCTTTGGGAGTTCGCGATTCATCGGCTGCCATGGCATAAAACGCATGGGTTGTGCTTACAAACTTAACCTTACCCCCACCCATGGCAGCGAAGGCCTCGGCGCTCTCTTGGAGCTCCTGCGCCGGAACGGCAATCGCAGTTTGATGAGTTTTCGGAGAGAGCGCCGTGCGCATCGGCTCCACCACGAGGCGACCCTCATATTTTCCTCGCAACTCCTCCAACAGGCTTTCTGCCTTGCCCCCTTCTTGGAATGAAACACGGCGCTGGGTGGAGAAGAACTCCAGTAGAGGATCGACACCGATGGCGACTTTTTGGCCGATGAGGCCTTCACAAAGGGCGTCCTCCAAAAGGGCCTTAAGCTCCCCTTTTTCAAAAACAGAACCAGCTCCGTGGAGCGCCTTAACGGCATCCGAACCCCGCCCTCCCAGATAAATTGCCACCCGATCCCGACATAGCAGAATGCCGGTAATTTTTTTGTTGGTTGGTTGGGATTCGGAAGGCATGGAAGGAGTTTTGCCTTGATTCTTCGGCTATTGGATTGATTCCCTAAAGTAAGAAACAACCGCAACCCATTCGGATTGCGGTTGTTTTTGGGTTACTCGGATTACAGGACCGGGGCCAAGTCGCTCGGAATCGAGCTCTTACGCTTGTTGTAGCCATCTTGATCGAAGACCACGGTGTAGCGGCCGTAGCCGGAGGAAGCACCGTTGCGGGTCAACTTCATTTCCCACTTGGTTTCCCAGTTGGAGCTGTAAGGACCGGAAACATAGAAGAACTCAGGACGATCGATGTTGATGTCCAGATCGTTCAGGCTCCAGGCGTAACGGCCATGCTCCGCATTGAAACGGGCCTGGGCGCTCTCAATTTGGGAGAGGTAGGAAAAAGCCTCGGAAGCCTTGGTCTTCTCGACCGAAGACATAAAGCGCGGCACCGCAAAAGTGGCAAGCACACCGAGAATGACGACCACAATGGTCAGTTCCACCAGCGAAAAGCCGGATTTCTTGTTGGCGATCAGTTTCATGATTTTGGGTTTTGGGACGGCCGCGACAAACTCTGTTCCTGATGGGTTTTCCTAAGTCGGAACCTGTCCGGCTTGAATCCTTCGGCAAACGCCTACGGGGGTCTTTAGGGTTTTCCCAAAATTCCTATTCTATTTTATTAAAAAAGAAAGCCGCGCCTTCAGTTGAAGACGCGACTTCCAAGAAGGATTGCTGCGCGGATTAAAGCGCCGGGGCCAAGTCGCTCGGAATCGAGCTCTTACGCTTGTTGTAGCCGTCTTGGTCAAAGACCACGGTGTAGCGGCCGTAACCAGAGGAAGCGCCATTGCGGGTCAGCTTCATCTCCCACTTGGTTTCCCAGTTGGAGCTGTAAGGCCCGGAAATCGTGAAGAATTCAGGACGATCCAAGCTGATATCCAAATCGTTCAGACGATTTGTGTAGCGACCATTTTCTGCATTGTAGCGAGCTTGGGCGCTCTCAATCTGCGAGAGGTAAGAGAAGGCCTCGGAAGCCTTGGTCTTCTCAACCGAAGACATAAAGCGCGGCACCGCAAAAGTGGCGAGCACACCGAGAATGACGACCACGATGGTCAATTCCACCAGCGAAAAGCCGGATTTCTTGTTGTTAGCAATGAGTTGCATTGTTCAGGTTAGTCTGTTGATGAATCCCGCAACAGAGGAGACCCGAAGGCCACGTTGGGGGGCCGGCCGAATGACTGGCAGCACCCCCATCGTCGAACAGTGGAAAAAACTAAAGGATTAATTCCGCGCGGAGGCCCTTTCTGCGGACAGGGCTTCCAAATGCTCCGCAGCATCCGCTGTAGGGTATTTCCCAGTGAAACACCCGGTACAGAAATTTTGAATCTCGGGATTGCCCGCTTTGCCGCAGGCAATGAGCCGATCGATTTCCAAATAGGCCAAATAATCGGCGCCGATTTCCAAACGCACCTGTTCTACGGTTTTGCCACGGGCCACGAAATCTTTTTCCGTAGCCATGTCGATTCCGTAAGGGCAAGGCGAAGTTAAAGGCGGAGAGGTGCTTGCGAAATACACTTTGGAAGCTCCGGCGCGGCGCGCAATTTCGATGATTTTGCGCGAAGTATTGCCACGAACGATGGAATCATCCACCAAAAGCACATTTTTTCCTTCAAATTCCAGTGGTATGGGATTGAGCTTGCGGCGGATGGAGCGCTGTCGGGCCTCCTGATTGGGCATGATGAAGGTGCGGCCGATATAGCGGTTTTTGGTAAAGCCCTCGCGATAAGGAACCCCCATCACCTCTGCCATATTGAGCGCGGCATCCCGCGCCGAATCAGGGATTGGAATCACCACGTCTGGAATGGGTGCACCTGATTCTTGCCACTGCTTGGCCAGGGCTTCGCCAAAACGGCGACGCGTTTTATACACACTAACCTCATCTAAGAAAGAATCCGGACGCGAAAAATACACCAGCTCAAAAATACACGGCGTATGCGCGTGCTCCACAACTTGAATAAAAATGGGCTCTTGTCCGGGAACAAGGACCACAGCCTCACCGTTTTTCAAATCCCGTACCCGATCAAAGCCAAGCACATCAAAAGCCACGGATTCGGAAGCAATGGCCCAAGAGATCCCCTCCTTCTCCTGACGACGACCCAAAATACAGGGCTTGATGCCCGTTGGATCGCGGAAACCAAACATCACGCCCTCGGAAAGGATGCCGCAAACCGAGTAAGCCCCTTTTGCACGATCGAAGGCTGCGGCCACAGCTTGGTGGATGCGTTGCTCAATCGGTTCACTCGCCAAAGTGCGCTGCAATCCCTGCGCAAAGGCATAAAGAATGGCCTCGACATCACAGGAGCTTTCCAAGGGGATGTTGTCCTGAGGAAATTGGTTGGCTTTCAAATCAACCCAGTTGGTTAGGTTGCCATTGTGCGCCATGCCAATGCCAAAGGGGAAGTTCATATAGAAAGGTTGTGCGTCTTCTTCCGCACCGAGGCCGACGGTGGGATAACGAACATGACCAATGGCCAAGTTGCCGCGCAGCCGCAACATATCTCGTGAGCGGAAAATGTCGCGCACCATGCCATTTTGCTTACGCAGGTGGAACATCCCATCGAAAGAGAGGATGCCAGCCGCGTCTTGGCCACGGTGTTGGAGGGCAATTAAGCCCTCGTAAAGTTCCGAAGAAACGTCAAGCCCGAGGGGGCTTGCTAATCCGAGAAATCCGCACATGGATGGAGCTGGAGGACCGTCGCGACAAGGTGTTCGCAGTCAATTGCTGCCAATCCATTGTAGCCGCGTGCTGGCTCCTAGTCGGCCAAGGAGGCCCGGCGTTCCAACATTTGCGACAAAAGCTCGGGCTGTTCCACGTCAAAGTTGGCAGCGAAATTGCGCCGGCGGTCACTATGCGCGTAGAGGGGGTCGTAGTAACGCTCGAGCAACACCTCCGCGACCTCGGCCGCCCGCCCCTCTTCCAGCCACGCCTGCAATTGACCAACCCAGCGCGGGCCAATCCGGCCTTCTAAAAAGGGTAAGCGCTGGCCAATGGCGTCAATCGCGCCCGGAGATTGCAGATAATCCTCCAGCAAATTCTGCACCCGCCTCGCAGTTGAAGCCTGAAGACACCACTGCTCCCCCTCCTCCATGGCCTGAAACAGGGTGGCGGGCAGAATGATGTCGCCCACCTTGCGGCTTTCCCCTTCCACAAACCACGGGCCCGGCCCCATTTCGCGCAGTCGGGCCAAAAGTCGGGACTCGAAAGCGGGTTGGCTCACTGGCTCTTTGCCGACGGCGCCCAAAACGGAAGAACGATGTTGGGCCAAACTTTCCAAGCACAACACCGAGCCAGGTTGCTTTTGTTCTAGCTGGCCCAAAATCTTGGTTTTGCCTACCCCAGTGGGGCCACGCAGCACGAGGAGCCGCGGCCAAGTCTGCTTCTCTAAGGTCTCGCGCACCCATTGTCGGTAGTTTTTATAGCCGCCTTCCAGCAACAAAACCGGTTCGCCCAAAGCCTGGAACAACGCCGCCACCGACCGCGAGCGCATGCCCCCACGCCAGCAGTACAAAGCCACCGACGGAACGGGCGCGGACCCTGGCTGGAATGTTTGAAGCTCCACAGCTCGGCTACCAAGGGTCAATTGTTGGCAGACCTCGGCGAAACACCGTTGCCAAAGACCGGATTCCACCTCGCGCCCCAAAATCCGTTGCAAAATCTGCGCCATCCGTTTCTCGGCCATGCTTAATCCTTGAGCATAGGCTTGAGCAGGAGAGTTTTGGTGATAGAGCGTGCCAATCATGGCGCGTTGGGTGTCATCAAAAAGAGGAACGGAGACGGCGCCGGGAATGTGATCGCGAGCAAATTCGGCCGGACTCCGCAAATCCACCCAGCGCAGAGGCGGAAGCGCTTGAGCTAGACCGTAAGGAAGAGCAGGAATCTGCATGGGAGGGAAGCCGTAGAGGCAGGCGAATCGTATCCTAGGGCGCCTATGAGCGAAGCCCCTCCCCTTGCCTCTTCCGAATTTGCCCGTGTCATCCTCGATGGTGTTGAAGAACCCCCTCTTCAAGGAGAGCCCAATCCCCTGTGGCAGCAACTCTCCGCCACCGGCACTGACTTGTGGCTAGACACTGGCGACATGGATCAAGCCGCCGGCCTTTGGAATCCCAACTTCCAGGCTCTCACCACCAACAACTCTTTGTTGAATAAGGAAATCCAAAAAGGCCTCTACGACCAATGGATTCCTGTCGCCGCCGCTGCCGCTAAAGCCGACCGTCCGGGTTTATCGGAGCAGGATTTAATCCTGGAAATTGCTTTTGCTCTTAACGCCCGCCATGGCCTGCGTTTGGTGCAACGCTTCGGCGCCCGCGTGTCGGTCGAACTCCACACCGACCTTGCTCACGATGTTTCCCGCTCGGTGGAATATGGCAAGCGCTATGCTGCCTTGTGCGAGCAGTTCATCGTCAAAATCCCGCTTACCCCTTCTGGCCTGGTCGCCGCCCGCCTGCTTGAAGAAGACGGCATTCCCGTGAACTTCACCCTTGGTTTTAGCGCCCGGGAAAATTACCTCATTACTGCTGTGGCGCGCCCGCACTGGGTCAATGTTTTCCTCGGCCGCTTGAACGCCTATGCCGCAGACGAAGGGCTTTGCGATGGCCGCTGGGTTGGCGAACGCACCACCCTCGCCTCGCAAGCTGCGGTACGGGAACTTCGCGATCGCCTGGGCGTGCCCACCCGCCAAATTGCTGCCAGCATGCGCGGTGGCGAACAGGTGGAAACCCTAGCCGGGCTCGACGTGTACACCATGCCAGTTGCGGTAGCGCAAGCGTATTTGGATGCAGCTCCAGACTCCGTGAGCGACCGCACCAGCGAAGACTACTGTCCTGTTTGGGGCGAAGAAGTTGCCACCCGCTTGGAGGGCATGGAAGATTTATGGCGCATTGCCCCGGAGTTTCAACAGGTTTGCGATCAGCTGGGAGCTTTGCCTGTTTCCGATTTAAGTCCTGAGGTGATTGAAAACACGCTGCACCAAGCTGGTTGTGGCAGTGTTTTCCCACGCTTGAGTGAAGAGCAAACCCAACGCCTCATCGCAGAGGGCAAAGCACCTAAACGCGATACTTGGCTTGCCGACATTGCACGGGGCTATGCCGGTTTAGATGGTTTGTTTACTTTGGCCGGGCTTTATGCTTTCGCCAAAGACCAAGCCTCCCTCGATGAGCGCATTCGCCAGCAACTCCAAAACTAACATGCAACCTCTCCTTGAATGTGTTCCCAACTTCAGTGAGGGTCGGAACATGGATGTCATCCGTCAAATCACGGATGCCATCGAGTTGGTGTCCGGCGTCACCTTGTTGGACGTGGATCCCGGAGCCGCAACCAACCGCACGGTGGTTACCTTTGTCGGTGCTCCCGACTCCGTCTTGGACGCAGCCGTTCTCGCTGCCCAAGTTTCGGCCAAGCTGATTGACATGCGCAATCACCAAGGGGAGCATCCGCGCTTTGGCGCTATGGATGTATGTCCCTTGGTGCCCATCGCCAACATTTCCATGGAGCAAACTGTGGAGTATGCGCGCCAACTTGCCAAGCGCTTGGGAGAAGAGGCTGGGCTTACCGTTTATTGTTATGAAAATGCGGCCTTCCAAGAAGGGCGACGCAACCTTGCTGCGGTCCGCGACGGAGAATATGAAGGGCTGAAAGACCGCCTCGCCAACCCAGCCTGGGCGCCCGATTTTGGGCCCAGCACTTTTCAAGCTCGCACCGGGGCCACGGCCGTTAGTGCGCGGGATTTTCTTGTTGCCTACAACGTCAACCTCAACACCACCAGTTCCCGCCGCGCCAATGCGATTGCCTTCGACGTGCGCGAAAAGGGTCGAATTTTGCGGAAGCCAGATCCACTCACCGGGGAAATTGTGCGCGACGAAGATGGCAATCCCGTTTGGCAAGCGGGCAGCTTGCGGTGCGTGAAGGGCATTGGCTGGTTCATCGAGGAATTTGGAATTTGCCAAGTATCCATGAACCTCACCAACATTTCCGTCACCCCGGTGCATGTTGCTTTTGATGAAGTTTGCGCCAAAGCCCAAGCCCGCGGCATTCGTGTTACCGGGTCGGAACTTGTTGGCCTCATACCTTTGCAAGCCATGCTCGATGCTGGGCGGTGGTACCTTCACAAGCAACAACGCTCTACTGGGGTCAGCGATGCTGAACTTATTAAAATCGCGGTGAAATCGATGGGGTTGGATGAGCTTTATCCTTTTAAGCCCGAAGAAAAAATCATCGAGTATGTGTTGGCAGCCAAGAACCCGCAGCGCCATTTGGTGGATTTGAGTTTGCGTGGTTTTGTGGAAGAAACGGCTGCCGAAAGCCCGGCTCCTGGGGGTGGTTCCGTCGCCGCAACTTTGGGTGCCCTCGGCGCTGCGCTTGGCTCCATGGTGGCGAATCTCAGTGCACACAAACGGGGTTGGGACGCGCGGTGGGAGGAGTTTTCCAACTGGGCGGAGAAAGGGAAACAGCATCAAGCGGAACTGCTCCACCTCATCGATCAAGATACCGAAGCCTTCAACGCAATTATGGCCAGTTGGCGCTTGCCAGCGGCGACCGAAGAAGAGAAAAAGGCGAAGGAGCAAGCCATCCAGGAAGCGGTCTTACAAGCCATTGCCGTTCCCTTCCGCATCATGGAAGTGGCCTTGGCTTCCATGGAAGTCTCCCTGGCCATGGCCAAGGAAGGCATACCCGCGTCCATTTCCGACGCGGGTGTCGCTGCGCTTTGTGCCCGCGCTGCCGTACGTGGTGCTTATCTCAATGTCTGCATCAACAGTGCCGATTTAGCCGACGAGGCCAAACGTCAGGAGTTTTTGGCCGAGGGCAAAAACCTGGAAAAACGCGCTAAAAGTGCCGAGCAGGAGGTTTTATCCTTGGTTGGCGCAAGTTTTTCGTAACGGAACGTCGTTCTGCGGCTATTTTTCTATGTGGCCTCTCCTTTTCAAGCAACCGAAACTTCTCTCGACCTAGAAGAAGTTGCCAATGCGATTACGCATGGGGTGGGGCTGGTCTTTAGTCTGATTGCTGCTCCCTTTTTGGTGCTCACGGCCACAGCCCGCGGCGACGGGTTGGCTGTGCTTGGCTTTGGTGTTTTTGCTCTGTCCCTGGTTTTGCTCTACGGTGCTTCCACGCTTTATCACCTTGAGCGGCGCCCACGCCGAAAGCACTGGATGCGCATCTTGGATCATGCTTGCATCTTTTTACTCATTGCAGGTAGCTACACTCCCTTCGCCCTGGTCACTTTGCGCGGTCCTTGGGGTTGGGGATTTTTAATTGCTGCCTGGAGCTTGGCCTTCCTCGGCATCTTGTTCAAAGTGTTTTTCATTGGCCGCTTTCCCATGCTGTCCAACCTGCTGTATCTGGGAATGGGGTGGATGGCTGTGGTTGGGTGGAAACCGATGATGGAAAACCTAGCCACTGGCGGTTTTGACTGGGTGCTGATTGGTGGTTTGTTTTACACCTTAGGTGTTGCCTTCTTCATTTTTGATGAAAAAGTGCGCTTCTTTCACGCCGTCTGGCATCTCTTCGTCCTTGCAGGCAGCGTGGCTCATGTCGTCGCGGTTTATCAATTTGTCCTACCTCCAAATGGTATTTAGTTAAGCAGTCCATGGAGCAAAGTCCCCCAAGCAGAGGAAACCAAAATCTTTTTGGGTTGGAGGGTCTGCTTGTCCACAAGAAATTCTACTTCTGAATCATGCCAGGAAGAAATTCCCACGGATGGGTGGAGTAGTTTGCATGCCAGCAAAGTTTAGGCTATTTGAGATCCGTCATGCGTACGCGGCCCGTGCGAATACCCCAAACGATTTTCACCACCGCATAGACAAAATAGATTCCTGCCGGAATCAAGCTTGTGGTGGAAGCCATATCTTCTGCTCCAAACAAGGTCCGAAGAAGGAAACTCAGACCAAAAACTAGAGAGACTTCGCCAATGAGAGTAAAGAGCCATAATTTTTTCTCTACGTTTGGGGGAATTGCTTTCAGCATGCCTCTTCCTCCTCGGCTGCGTCCATAACATCCTCGATAATTTGGATTTTCTTTGCCCGCAACAACAAAAATGTAACCGTGATGCAGGCCAAAACCACGCAGGTGAACCAGCCAACGCACCAGGGTATCGGGCTACTCCAAATTAAGAAGAAGCTCTGTTGATTTCCGGCGAGGGGAAGTCGTGGCTTGTGGAAAAAGCAAACATTGGGCAAAAAGATACAGAGCAAAAGTTCCTAAAAGAACACCACCCAAAACAAGAAGTGGTGAAAGAGAATAATCCATTGTTTTCGGCAGCTGAACGAAAAACAGGGCGGCCGCGGCAGCCAAAACAATAAGGCGTTTTCGTTGGCGCAACGGAACTAGATCCTTCACTGTTCTCAATAGCATCTGGATGTATTTTCTGGGACCAAGAATCAAAAATAAAGGTAGCGGTGCCATCAAGGCATAAAACAAAAACGGATTTTCCCCATGGAGCGATTCATAATAAGGACCTACAAATCAACTCCACACGACTACACCAGCCATGCACAAGGTGACAAGCAAAAATTTGCTGCTGTCTGCATTCATCTCAAATCTCCTTCTTTACCAAGCTCTTGACGGCTTTTATACACCCACGAAGGCCCCCAGGCAGCCCCAGCTCCCGGACTACACAGAGTTGCAATCTTTGCGCTTGTTCAGCCGACTAGCTCGTTCACCTTATCGAGCATTTCTCGCGGCGAAAACGGCTTCATAAAGATGGCTTCGGCACCAAAGGTCGAGGCCATGCGCAGATAATTTTCCGTGCGATCCTTGCCACCACCCGACATCGCAATCAGATGCAAGTCGGGGTGTTTTTGTTTGGCCTGCAAGATGCATTCCAATCCCTCTTGGTTCGGCATCACGATATCGGTAACCATAAGGTCAAAGGTCTCGGCATCGAGGATTTTAGAAGCCTCAAGACCGTCTTTGGCCAGAGCCACCTCATGTCCTACCATTTGCAGGAGTTTTTGGAGGGTCACCCGGATTTCCGAGTCGTCGTCTGCGATGAGTATGCGAGCCATAGCTCTATTGCTATCGGCCTATCCCCGCCCACACTAAAGCCCATTTCTCAAGCTATTGCGCCAAAGTGGCCGAAAAGGGGGGGACGAGCCTGCAGCCTCTGCTGTCAGGCCGTTCGTCCATCCATGGAAACCACGGACCCCGAAACAAAGGAAACCCCTCCCCTCGCGGAAGATCCTCCCCAAAACTTTGAGGAACTCTTCCAGCAAGAGGGACGAGACATGCTGACCAAGCGCCTGCGCCTGGGTCTCGGGGTGGGGGTTTTTCTCTATATTGCCTTTGCCGTACTGGACTACATCATGGTACCGAGCGGGATGTTTTGGACATTCCTCCGCATCCGCTTAGCCTCCTCCATCCTGCCCCTAAGCACGATTCCGCTTACCTACACAGCTTGGGGTAAGAAGCATATTCGGCCCATCTCGGTAGTCATCATGTATATCGGCGCCGCCAGCATAGTTTACATGACCCGCCTCTTAGGTGGTTTTGAAAGCGACTATTTTATGGGCATCATGTTGGCCTCCTTTTTGGTGGGCTTGTTCTTTCCGTGGGGCATGTCCATTACCGCAGGCTTCAGCATTGCTGTTCTCGCCACTTACATCATTGCCAACCTTGGAGTTGGAGCCGCAACCTTCAGCACCGCCTTACTCCCTGTGTTTTTCCTCAGCGGCACCTTCGTCCTTACTTGTTGGGCTTCGCACGCTATCGAAAAATCAAGACGAGAAGGCCTGTCGATGCGCATGCAGTTGGAGGTCGCGAATGAAAGCCTAAAAGAACTCGACAAAGCAAAAACGGGATTCTTTGCCAATGTCAGTCACGAATTGCGCACACCTTTGATGTTGATTTTGGGGCCATTGGAGTCCATCTTGCGGGGAGAAGCCGGCGATCCCACACCGCTTTTGAAAGCAATGAACGCCAACGCCCATCGCTTGCTGCGACAGGTAAATATGATTTTGAACTTCTCCAAAATCGAAGCCGGGCGTCAAGATTGCAACCGAGAGTTGGGCCAAGTCGGCGAGGTGTTGGATTTGCTAGTAACAGGTGCCACTCCCTATGCCGCCCAACGTGGCATCACCTTGAAGGGCGAAGGCTTTGATACCCTTCCTGAAATTCCCCACGACCCCGAGCAAATCGAAACCTCAGTAGCCAACCTTCTGTCCAACGCGATGAAATTCACCCCGGATGGTGGTTCGGTCACCGTGCGCGCCGGCGCCGACGAGGAAAAGATTTGGATTGAAGTCGAAGACACAGGTTGTGGCATCCCGAAAAAGGATGTGGACAAAGTGTTCGACCGCTTCCACCAGGTCGACGGCGGCAAAGGCGGAAAAATCCAAGGTACTGGATTGGGTTTGGCCCTTTCCAAAGAGTTGGTGGAGTTGCATGGTGGCAACATGACCGTACGCAGCGAGTTGGGGCAAGGCACCACCTTCCGCATCGAACTGCCAACCCTCGAAACCAGTGATTGGGAAGGTTCGGCCGCACAAAACCCGAACACCGAGAAGAAAGAGGTGCAAACCGTTTCGCGCCTCAACTCCGATGCCACCAAGTTTGCCGACATCAACACCCCTTCCCTAAACAAAGAGCAGGCCGACACCATGTCTATGGCCGACAAAGATGCTCCTTTGCTTTTGGTGGTGGAAGATAACCCAGACATGCGCGCCTTTGTTTCCACCTCCCTCGCTCGCCGCTACCGGGTGGCCACAGCCGAGAACGGCAAAGTTGGTTTGGAAATGGCGCGCAAGGTACGCCCCGACATGATTGTGTCGGATGTACAAATGCCCATCATGGATGGTTTTGAAATGGTGGCGGAGCTGCGCAAAGACAAGAGCTTCGACAAAACTCCCATCATTATGCTGACGGCGAAGACGGGGTCCGATGCCGTGGTGAAAGGCCTGAAGCTTGGCGCTGTGGATTACATCAACAAGCCCTTCAAGATGGTGGAAATCGAAGCGCGGATTGCTGCTCAGCTGCGCACCAAGGCGGTTGAGAAAACTTTGGATGAACGCGATAGCCGTCTCGTGGCGGTCGGCCAAATGACGGGCACTATCGCCCATGACATGCGTGGCCCACTCACGGCTATCTTTAACCGCATTGAGCTAGTGCGCATGGTTTCTGACATGGCTGGAAACCTGGACACCATCGATGATGACTTGGTTGCAATCGAAGACACCGTACGCCGCGTCAACAATATGATTCAAGAATTGCTGGAGTTCGTGCGCGGGAACAATGTGAAGTTGGATTTACAGAAAACCGAAATCGAACCCTTTGTCAACCGCTTGTGTGAAGACATGCAAACTTCTCTAAGCAACATGGGTATTGCTTTTGAGCATGAGAAGATTGGCGATCTTTCCGCATCCGTGGAAATGGATCGCGACCGCATTGCCCGGGTAATCGAAAACTTGGTGAACAACGCCCGCGACGCCGTCGCCAATATGGAAGAAAAACCGGATGGGAAAGTTTGGATACGTACGGAAGTGACCGAAGAGAGTTTGATTGTGCGCATTGCCGATAATGGCCCGGGTATTCCCGACGCAGCCGCCAAGAAACTCTTCCAACCCTTTGCCACCGCTGGCAAGGCGAACGGCACGGGCCTCGGTCTGGCCATTGTCCGCAACTTGGTGACTGCCCACGAAGGCCGCATCGAAGTTGACTTCCACCCACAAGAAGGTGGCGCTGCCTTCACCATGACTTTGCCCCTCAAACAAGGCATGAAGCGTGGGGACAAAAGCAACAAGGTGGCTGCTGCCTAAGCAACAACCACCTTGATTTCTTAGGGCTCTAGTTTTCGCCTCGACGCGCGTCGAAGAACAGACAATGCCCAGTGGCGTCTTTTTTGACCCCCACCGACACCGGTTTGGGGTCGATTTCTTTCGCCAAATCAATCATCTGATCCTCGGTGCGGTAAATCAGATGCCAGGCCGTGCCGTACTCCATAATCCAAGTGCTGTCCGGCACCCGCATCAGGTTGCCAATGAACAAACGCCCACCGGGATTGAGTAAGTTGTAAAGCTGGGCAACGGTGCGCTGAGCCAGCGGCTGTAGCAAGTAATCAAACAGGCCCATGGAGTAAATCAAATCAACGCCTTGGATGACCTGATCCACCAATTCCTGCTCCGCACCTTTCTTTGGCGCAATCAACTGCCTTAATGAGAAGTGCAAGCAGTGAAATTCGATGGGCGGATTATCGCCGCGCTCGCCGCGAACTCGGTTGAGCTCATCCAGGCACATGCGTAAAGAATCTTCGTCTTGGTCGACAAGCAGAATCTCCACTTTGTGCGGGAAATGCGCAAAATCTCGAATCAAGCGACGCAACTCCACAGCTGGGCCGCTGGCCAACGACAAAATCCTCACCGGCCGGTCGAGAGAAACCGTTTCTTTGGCTGCATCGTAAGCTACTTGGCCACGGGCCTTAATCGTGCGCCCCAAAGAGTTGTGCTGAGCAATGTAATGCAAGAAGCGCTGGTAAAGCGTTTCCCCTTGCAACACATCGGTTTGTGCAAGCTCCATCATGTGGAAGTCGCCAGCGTAGCCTTGGGGTTTGTCATAAGCGCGCCACAACATTTCGCACTTGCGGAATTCTTGCATGATGACACCTTGCCCGTACATCAAACCAAGTTCCACCTGGCGATCATTGAAGGACGCAGTCATCTCATCCAGCTCTTCCGTCACTCGACGGAATTCCGGCCCCCAAATCTCATAAAACGCTTCACACAAACGCCAGCTGCGATCGGTGGCACGCCAACGCCCGGAAGCGTCGCCGGCTTGTTTGGCATCCAAAATGTTTTTGGCTTCGCGCAGCAACTGATGCAAATGGGTTACCCGCGCGCGCCATTCGGCCGGCAAGACCTCGGCATAGGAACGCAATTTTTCCAAAGCATGGCCCAGCCTCTGTTCAACAAAATCATCGCGGAAGCGAATCTCTTGCAGGCTAAGAGGGCCGCCTAAAAAGCGAATTCCAAAACGCAGCTGCTTGCCATCCTGAGGATAGACCACTTGCGCTCGCCCGCTCCACACAGTGCGGCCACGATGACGGAAGCGCACATCTTCAATTTCGCTCCCCTCTTCTAAATCGAGGGGTTGCTCGCTCTGCAACCCCAAACCTGTGGACGACACATCCACCACCTGCAAGTCTTCATAGGCCCGGCCGTTGGCGCGGAAACTACAAGTGGAGTCGAACTCCAAGGCGGAAACTTCCAAACGCTCCGGACGGAAACGGAACTGATTGGAGGCGCCTTGTAAGTCGGCGTGAAAAGCCCCGTTGGGGTCGGGGGCAGAGGCGGCGGCCGGGAGGGGATCTTGGCTAGTCATCTGGGAGCTATGAGGGCTAGAGAGGCAAGGTGTGCCGTGGGCAAAGGTTCCCATCGGCAGCCACCCGAGAAATTCACTCGGGATTCCGCAGAAGATAAGGAATGTCTAGCCGTCCAGGCAAAAAACAAGCTGTTTTGCCTGTATTGACAAAAATTAGCCGCCAACGAAGCGTCTTTCGTCAAATCCATGCCCCCTTTTAGGAAGCTGCAAACCTGTCTTCCCCCCTAGCGCGGGCTTTGCTCTTCTTCTCGGGGCGGTGGGGTTCCACGACGCGCGCCGGGCCCCGGATGCCACGGACGTGATCCGGCTCTACCTTGGTTCGGCGGCCCAACTTCCCCGCGCGGCGGCCGACCCTCATGCGGCCCGGGGAAGTTGCCGAAAGAGCGGCCACCCATCGCTCGTACCTGACGGAAAAACTCTGGTGCTGGCAAGCCCTTCAAGCGTCGTTGTTGTTCGGGATCGATACCAGACTCCCCCCAAAAATCACGGCGCGCCGCGTAGTCGAGGAATTGCCATTTCTGCACTTCCATCAACACGCCCATGGCCTCTTCGAAAGGAGCATGCTGCAACCAATCGGCGGTCTTTTTACCAATCCAACCTTCAGCATAGGCTTTTTCCAACCCCTGCCGCACTTGCTCCTGCCGCGCTTGCAAAAAGGATTCTCGATTGCGGCCCGCTTGCGGAAAACGACGCTGTAACGATTCGCCCCGCGTGCGCAAACTATCCATGACTTTGCGCCTCAAATAACGCTGTTGCTCTTCGCTCGACATCGCCTGATAACGCGCCTGCTCTTCACTCGACATCGAATTCAGCAAACGCTTTTTCTCTTCCTCGAAAACTTTGCGGCGTTGTTCCAGTCGCTGCCGCTGCTGAGGATCCATTTGGCGGAATTGCTCCATGCGTCGCCGCAGTTCTTCGCGCTCATGCGGCGGCAAGTTCGACCACCATTGCTCCGGCCCTTGTTGCGCATGCGGCGCCGGACCTTGGGGAGGTAAATCTTGAGGAGGGTTCGCTGGACCTTGTTGCATCCAGGCAAGAGTCATAAAAAGAAGTGCGATCATCGGGGTACCTCCAGAGCGTAATCCAACACCCAAGTTCCATTTTCAGCATCTAAAAACGCCTGCTCCAATTCCTCGTCGGACAAGACATCGAGAACTTCCAACACATCACGGTTTTGGTAAATCTCTTCCAAATCAAGAGCAGCATGATTGGCGCCACTCGACAGCACCGGTTCTTGGTGCAAAGGTTGTACCCCATGGCCAAGCCAAAATCCAACCGACAACAGCAAAGCTGCCGCCGTGGCCAAACCAAAGCGGCGAGGCCAAGGAGAGTGGGCATGTTCTTCGGCCAAAGCCGCATCCAGCACCTTGGCGGTAAAATTTTCCGCAGGCGTGGCGCCGGGGTCTTGGTCGAGAATGTCGTCGAGCCAGTCAGTCATTTTCTGCCTCCCGAAATGGGGACAAAAGGATGCGTAGGTTTTCTCTGGCGCGATGCACCAAAGACTTGGCAGCTTGGGGGCTGATGCTGAGGATTTCAGCGATTTCTTGCAGCTCCAAGCCGTCGTAATGTTGAAACACCACCGCCGCGCGTTGGTTCTGCGGAAGTTTGGCCAAGGCGGCCTGAATCAAATCCCCCCATTCCTTCAACTCCGCTGGCAGCGTGCTGGGATTGGCGTCGACCTTTGCTTCCACCTCTAGCTCACAGCCTTCCGCATCCTTTGGGAGCGAACACAAGGGTTTTCTCTTGTTCCCGCGCAGCTGATTCAGCGCCAAGTGGTAGCAAATCCGATAGAGGTAGGTGGTGAACTTGCCCTGAGGTCGATAGTTCTCGCGGCTGCGCCAAACCCGCAAAAAGGCCTCCTGAGCCAAGTCTTCCCAAGGCCCATGGCGGCCAAGCAGGCGCCGCAACATCGAGCAGGCGGCAAGTTGATAGTGATCCACCAAGGCCACGAAAGCCTGAATTTGACCTGCCTGCACCTGCAGCATCCAACCCACACCCAAATCCTCGGCATAGGGGCCTGCACCTGCGGCATCGGATTTATTCATCGCGCCACCCTCGCATGGACCAACCGCGGGGCCAAAGGCGTCCCCCGACCGTGCCCAAGAGTCGGTCTTGGGAGACGGCGCCATACTGGCGGGAATCGCGGCTCTGTTCGGGGTGGTCACCTAAAAGAAAGTATTGATGCTCAGCTAACTGCAACCCCGACGACACCGCATAGGTTCCGTCACTTTGATAAAGAATATCGCGACCCAGACGCAGCCTCGCAATCGCCAGCGGCCCCACCCCGCCAACGCCAACTTGTTCAAAATGGCTCAGCTCAGCGGGAACTTCCGATAAAGCATGGGGGGACGGATGTTCAACGGCAATCGGCGCAAACAGCGGCTCTTCATCCAGGCTCAGCGTCAACAAGTCATCGGTTACAGTAAAAAACAGCTGCCCTTGCCGCCGTGCGGACATCAACTCTTTCTCGACCAAAACAACCCTTGTGCTTTCTGGTTCTTCCACGCGCTCCACACGCAAAGAAGAACCGCCATCGAACAGATGCGCATGAAAGGTGGAGCTCCCTTTGCGCAAAACCAATTCCAATTCTGCCGAGGATTGTTGGAGTTGAAAATCCACTGCACAGCCCAAATCAATGGCTGGCAAACTGCCTGCTATTCTTTCGCCTCGTAGCAACATGTCGGCCATCGGCGGGTGACGTAGGAATGCCAGGCCCGAGGTTTCCAAATGCCACCACTGTTGCTCGTCAAGCTGAAACCCATTTGCGGATAGGCGAAAAAACTTGTCTATAGTTGGTCCAGCCACATCCAACATCGGCACCAAATCCGCAACCGATTGCACCAGGCGTGAGTAGCGCTTGCCATTGACAAACAAATCTCCCTGAGCAAGTTGCACCAAATCGCCTGGCAAACCAGCCACGCGCTTGACAGCGAGAATGCCAGAGCCCGGTTCGCGGAAAACAACGAGGTCGTCGCGCTGGGGCGTAGAAGAAGAAATCCAGAGCCAGTCGCCCTCGAACAAACTTGGCTCCATGGAATGCCCAACCACGCGATAGGGTTGATGCTTCCACAAAAACCAAAGCAACAGGAAAGAGAATACGAAAAGGAGCGAAAGTTTTTGCCGGCCGCTCAAAATCAACACCTCAAGCCGACGTCAGCATCCACGAAGCCATGCCTAAAAACAACACGGTGGACGACATATCGCTCACAGCCATCATCACCGGCCCTGAAACCAAGGCCGGGTCGAGGCCAATCGCTTCGCTGCCCATAGCAATACAACTAGAGGCGGTTGCCGACCAAGTCATGGCCACCATGAGAGCGAAACTCAAGGTGATGCCAATTTGCATATCGCCAATGAACATGCTCATTGCCGGAGCAGCTACCAAAGCACATAACAGCCCCAAAGCTAGGCCGATTTTGACTTCTCCTAAAAAGACGGAAAGGCGGCGGCCGCGCATGATTTGCCCTACAGCGAAACCACGGACCAAAACCGCAGAAGTTTGATTGCCGACGGTTCCCGCTAAGGCCAAGGCCATCGGTAAATAAGTTACAACGATACCAATCGGCGAGTTGTCGACGGAAGTGGCGTCGATATGGGCAAGGCTTGCCATGACCTTCGCAATCACCAAGCCGGAAATCACGGGTACCGCCAACATGGGTGCGCGGTGCGCCACCATATGACGCAAAGGCTCGCCCGCGTCGGAGCCACCATGCGCGCCGGCCAACAGCAAGGCGTCTTCGGAGCCTTCATCTTCCATGACCTCCAGGGCGTCATCGGAAGTGACAATGCCAACCACCACATCGCGCGGATCCAACACTGGAATCGCGGACAAATTGTAGTGCAAAATCCGGTGCGCCACATCTTCCTTGTCTTCATCGACGCGGGCGTGGATGACATCCGGAATCATGACCTCGGCCACAGTTTGATGAATGCTGGCTTCAATCAATTCGCGCGTGCTTAAAACGCCCACCAACTTGCCTGCATCGTCGACCACAAAAACCACGTGGATACTTTCCGCCTCGCCTTCGTCGCGCTTGATGCGTTTCAGCACGTCGCCGATATTTTCATCCGCCTTGGCGGTGAGAAACTCGGTGGTCATCATGCCACCGGCGGTATCGGGAGCGTATTCCGAAAGGTGGCGCAACTCCGCAGCGTCTTCCGGGGTGACAAAACACATCACCTCCAAGCGCAACTCTTCCGGCAACAGCTCCAATAAGTCGGTGCCATCGTCGTAGGACAATTCGCCCAGCAAGCGGCCTACAAATTCCGGCTTGGCATCCTCCAGCAGACGCTTCTGCAAGAGCTCTTCCGCCTCGGCCAAAACTTCGGCCGCATCCTTCAAATCGAGCTCGGTAAAAATACGCCGCGCCTCCTCGGGAGCGAGGTCGAGCCACATTACATCGGCCAAATCGGCAGCATGTTGCCCTTCACCTGGGTGGAAAGGGGTTCCCGGTGGCAGCTCCAAATGCTCCCGGAGCGCCTTCAGCACCTGGTGGCGAACTTCCCGACGGCGGACGCGCGGCATGTTCCCCATGTTAGCTTCGCCCGCCCCCTCCCACCCAGCACTAGCGCAGGTGGGCAGTTTCTGCTTATCATGGGCTTGTGTCTAAAGTCACCCCCACAGAACTTTCGGACCGACGCCGCCTTGCGCGATTCTTTCGCCGCAATGCTTATTGCCGTCGGCCAGATTCCACCCGCCAGCAAAAAGGGCGCCGCAGCTACCACAAGGGCTGGGAGGTACGCTTGGTGTTGAAGGACGAAGACGAGGTTGCCTTGGTTTGCGCTCTGATTCGCAAAGTCGGCTTCAACCCCGGCCGCCCCTTCCGCAAAGGGCGGAAATGGATTGTCCCTGTCTATGGGCAAGAGGCTGTCGAATCCTTCCGCGCCTGGTCCGAATTGCTCGAAGTGCATAGCTGACAAGATGGCGGGAGTCATGCATACTCGGGGTACTCCTTTTTTCCCTTGCATCACTCCTCTCCTCTCGACGGCCTGCTCGAAGTTTGCGACCAACTTCGCGAAATCCAAGATCAAAGCGCGCGTGGCGCCATCCTTAGCGAAGATGCTTTGCGTCAAGCAAGGCTGCGTGTGGCCACCGTGCAAGAACAGGTCTTCCCCAGCCTGCCCGGCCTCAAGCAAAACCCCAAAGCCGCCAACCTCGAGCCGCCAGCGTTATTGATTTTGGCCCTGTTGTTTCACCGTCGGCTCAGCGGTGGCAACGATGCCCTCTCCGGCGCCCATCTTTGCAGCCTGCTTTTGCGCGCTGGCTACCCCCGCAGCCAGGCACTGCATTTGCTCGGTCCTAGCGGGCCTCTGCGCCAGGGAGATTGGCTGTTGTGTGAAGTACCGCGCCAGGGCTTTGATCCTTTAGACAGCTACTTTCACCCCAGCCCCGACGCTCTGCAGTTATTTGGGCCCCCCTCCTCGGCCACGCCCCCGGCCCCAACCCCGCCCGCGCAACAACCTCAACCTTTTGCCGATGAGACGGAGTATTTGTGGGAAATCGGGCGCTGGCGGCAAATTTGCGGGCAACGGGCTGACGCCTTGTTCGAGTCGGACCCGCTCCACAACCTTTGCTCCCCTCGGCTACAGCATTTGCGCCACACCGCTCATGCGCAGTGGGTACGCCTCCGCCAACGCCTCGCCCTCACGCCAGGGGCACGCGAGTTTGGCCTGGAGCGATTGGCCTCCACCTTCAAGCTCGGCCAAGACCACATTTTGATTTTGGCGCATCTACTTTTTGCCGAAATTTTGGATGGGGAGTTCTACATGGCCCCAGGCGAATGCTTGCGTTTGGTTTCTGGCCATCGCGATGACTTATTGCACAAGCGCAAGCTGGTTTCCCCCCAGGGCCGCCTTCGTCGCGAAGGAATAATCCTAGCCGACAACGAAGAATCTGCGAAAATGCTGGCGGTGCCGTTGTGCCTCGCCGACTGGGTCTTGGATCAAGTGCTGGCCAAGGTAGGACGGTCGCCAAAATGGAATCCGCAAGAATTGGAAGATTTCTTGCGCGACGAAAACGAGCGCTAACCTCAGTACCTTGGAACGCGAAGACCTCATCTACGACTGGGCCGGTGTCGGTCCGCACCACGAGCCACCGCCCGCTGGCAAAGTCATGCTGGACGACGAAACCCTGCGTGACGGTTTGCAATGTCCAAGCGTGACCGATCCTCCTCTGGGAAAGAAGATTCAGCTCGTCCATTTAATGGAAGAGTTGGGCATCGACACCGCTGACGTTGGCTTGCCTGGTGCGGGTGGCCACGCGCGCGCCCATATTTTGGCCTTGGCCAAGGAGATGTTGCCACTCAACATCACTCCCAATGTGGCTTGTCGCACCGTCGTCTCCGACATCGAACCCATCGTCGACATGGTGCAAGAAGTGGGCGCTCCCATCGAGGTTTGTGCTTTTATTGGTAGCTCCCCCATTCGAGCCTACGCAGAAAACTGGGATCTCGAGCGCATGGTGCAAATGGTGCGGGATGCTGTGCGGTTTGCTAAGTCGCACGATTTACCCTTAATGTTTGTCACCGAAGACACAGTACGGTCCACACCCGAGATTTTGTCCGCACTCAATGGTGCGGCAATCGACGAAGGCGCAGATCGTTTGTGTATTTGCGATACGGTCGGCGGCGTCATTCCGTATGCTGTGCGCAATATTTTCGAGTGGCTTAAAAACTTTTTGCGTGAAAAAAACGCCTCTCATGTGGGCCTTGATTGGCATGGCCATCGCGACCGCGGTCTCGGCGTCATTAATACCATGAGCGCTTTGGCCGCCGGCGCCGAACGCGCCCATGCCACCGCATTAGGCATTGGCGAACGCGCCGGCAACACCGAAATGGATTTGTTGTTGGTCAACCTCAAGTTGCTTGGTTGGGTCGATCGCGACTTAACCCGTCTTAGCGAATATGTCCGCCTCGCTTCCGAGGCAACCGGGCGCCCCATCCGCCGTGAGTACCCAGTGTTTGGCGCCGACGCTTTCGAAACCGCCACCGGGGTGCATGCTGCTGCAGTTATCAAGGCGATGAAGCGCGGCGATCGGTGGCTTTCCGACTTGGTTTACTCGGGCGTACCCGCTGGCGAGTTCGGCATGGAACAAGTGATTTCGGTGGGCCCCATGAGCGGCAAATCCAATGTCATTTGGTTCCTAGAACAGCGCGGACACGACGCCACCGAAGAGCGCATCTCCGCAGTGTTGGCCAAGGCAAAGTCTTCCACCCGTCTTCTCACCGAGGAAGAGGTGTTGGCGGCTGCCGGCGTGTTGCAAGACGCCTAGGCTAAACCAAGTTTTTTCGCCAATTGCTGCGGCACAAAAAAGTGATTGCGGCTGACTGCGGGGTTGTGGCCGTCTTTGGTTGGATACGGATAGATGGTACGCGTACGTGAGCAATAGGTATCGGCGCGTACGTAGCCTGCTGCTTGCGCACATTCTTCCCAGGCTGCGCGCATGAGATGCCCGGAACGATAAGGAGAGCGGGCCACACCCGGGCGCAACACTTGCCCCGACAAATCATGAACAAATTTGAATCCGGCGTGGTAAGTATTCCACGCCGTGTTGCGCAAGTCTTCCATGGAAAGCGCATTTTCTTCTGTGAACAGCAGCACCATGCCCATCTCTTGATAACCACGGAAAACGGCCGTCATCGACTCAAAGTCTTGCTTGCGCACTTCGTGAAAACCATTGCCCACCATCATCACCGAAGCTTCCTTGGACACGCCCGCTTGTTCCAAAGCGTCGGCCAAGATTTCGGGGCAACCAATATCCGCATGCCGCACAAACTGCATATTGGGAGGCAACACACCTCGTGCTTGCTCTTGCTGGGCCGCATCAATGGCCGCATCTTCTAAATCCGCACCAAAATAACAAATGTTTTGGTCGCCGGAGCGTTGAAAGCGAATGCGTGTTGCCTCGCCACGGCCAACAGCATGCTCCACAAAAACGCGATACTGAAAGCCAGTGTCGCGGCAAAACTGGTCCAGCGCATCGTTCGCCCGCTCAAAGGCTCGGCGATTGGCGTCTTGGCTAGCACCAACATTGTTGCCACGCTCCACCCAAACATCGGCCGTTCCTTGCTGCAGCAAGGCGACTCCCTGGTCGAGGTAGGCATGGTAAGTTTCAATGATGCCAAAAGGTCCTGGGCCGCGCTCAAACCCACGCGCACCCAATTCAGTAACGCGAAGACCGCCATCCTCCTTGGTCACCCAACCTGCCGCTTGCAAGATGGAGCCAGCGGCTTGCTCAAGCTGGGGATACTGGGTGCTCCATTGACCAGACTGCAGAGCGACTCCTTTTTTTAGCTCCTCAGTTTTTTCTGCGGCGCGCAAGCCCAAAACAACCGGCAGCAAACGAAATCCCAACTCCACTTCCTCGGGGGAGGCAATCCAGTGGTTTTGCAAAGCATGTTTGCGTGTTGGAATATCACAACCCATTTGCTCCAGCAAAGCTTGTTCGGCCGGAGCCAGGCTTTGGTTGCGAAAAACCTTGGTCCACCAAGCGACGGTGCTTGCCGGTAAGCCGCGAGGTCGGGGGGACGCCTGAGAAAACACTTGCTGCACCTTTGGATGGCCGGCAATGCGGAAGCCGTCATCGTATTTTTCGACATAGCCGCGGCCTTGAAGAAACTCCAGATGCGTGGCCAAAACCTGGGAATCCAAGGGTTTGCCTGCAACGCAGGTGCGGGAAGGAACCAGGGCCTCGCCCGCAAGCAAGCGTTGACCTAGCCCCAGGATGGCAAAGGCGGACAGCACATTGCGCAACAACCAGAGGTCGGGCGGTGCGGTAATGGCCGCAGTGAATACCACTTGCTTCACCACCGCCATGGCCTCCTCGACTTGCAGTGGCTTGGTTGATGTTTGAGCAGCAAGCTCTTTGGCTAGGGCTAAAACTTCGCCGCCATACCGAAAAAGAATGGGCACTTCGTCACGCAACAGGCGCCATGCATCTTTGCTCAAATACGGGTAGCCGGCACTGGTGGTGCCAGTGGGGAAAGAGGCAATGGTTTCGAGTTGGCGTTGCAGGTGATTCAATCGCTTGGCGAGCAATCCGAGGGCTTGTCAAGGTAGCCGGCGGCGCGCAATGCCTGCTCTAAATTGGGGTAAGCAACGCGTCCGCAAACGGCCCAGTGCAGCCAAAAGGATACGACAAACAAGAACACTGTGAGCCAACTAACTGCCCAAATCCCGGCAACCATCGACACGAGAAGCACAACCAAGGTGGTTGCCGCACGCAAATCATGGAGACTGCTTCGGTAAAGGCCCCACCACAGGTGGCGGCGTTGGGATGCGGAAAGTTGGGAAACGGTGGGGAGGTGTATTGTGGGGATCCAGCCAATCATGGGCAGCGGATAAAGACTCCGGGGGAGGGGCCGAACCCAGTATAGCGCCTACCGATTCCCAATCCCTTTTTCTAACCCAAAATCGCAGGCGGAAGCAGCCGCAGTAAGCGGCCCCAGCTAGGGTCATGTTCGAAGGCAAGCAAGCGTTGGCCGAGGATATGCAAGCGCCGATGCTGGGGCATCCACATCGGTTTGATTTTCGGACGGAAGGGACCACGCAAAATCGTGTTGCGTGGTGAATCCAAAAGCAAGGTGTTGTGTACCACGCCCATCCCTGAACCCGGGATTTGTTTTGTGTGACCGGGATAAGCTCCCCAGGGCAAGGAAGCTAAGGCAAAACCGAGCCCGGCCCAAATATTGACGCCAATGGTTCCATATTGCAGTTGTTCCACCGCGTCTTGCAATGCCTGCTTGGGGGTGGAGGGGGCAGCGATCACTGTGCATGACAAGGTCCCATACACCTGCTGGTTGACAAAAGAAACCACGGCAGACAAAAACGGCTCCGCCTTGGAGGCTGGCAAACTTGTTTCCACCAACACTGAGCAAAAGGCCTCTTCTCGCAAAGCCAACTCCGCTTCTTCCGCAGGAATATCGGCCAACAACAGCGGCGGGGTTTGCTCGGCGCTGTGGGGAGGAGCACTGGCTTGATAATGACGCAGAAAACGAGACCAGCGCTGGGATGCACCCGGATACCAAGCCACGCGTGCCGGGGCCCTCTGCATAGAATCCCGTATGGCTTGCAAAAATTCTTGGCGTTGTGGCCAATCCCGTGCCGTCACCAACAGTTGAGGGGAGTTGCAATTGAACCCATTGTTGAGCAACATCATGCCAACAAGCTGTTCGGCCTGGAAACAAATGTCGCTTTTTGACCATACTCCTGGAACCACGATTACCGGAGACACTGCACCCAACTCAGCACTGATTTCTTTCTGCTCCACGGCCGGTATTTTCACAATCCGCCGAAAGCTCGCCTCGCTCCCAGTAAGGTGTATGGCATCCACTTTGGGATGGGCAATTAAATCTTCCCCAACTGCGGAATCTCCATCAACAAAGCCCAAAAAACCTGCTGCATGGAGTGGCGCAAATGCTCGTTCTAGAAGTGGTCGCATAAAGCTTTGTAGCGGGTGCAACTTGGCAATCACCACGCGGTTTTCCTTGAGCAACTGCCACAAAATATCCAGTGGCGGAATCGAAGTTACATTGCCCGCACCTAAAACCACACTGCAACCCCCAGCGCCTAAAGTAAGAGCCGTTGCTGGAACCTTGGTTTTTCCGTAAATCTCAGCACGAAGTCCTGGAAACAAGATTCTGTCCCACGGTTCCAAAGGAAATGCTTTGATCTTCCAGCCATCGACACCATGCTTTTCCTTGGTATGCGGGCAACCCCCACGCAGTAGGGTGTCTCGATATTGGCGCAGGTGGCGCAATACGATAGCTGGACCAGTAATCCACTCTTCTCCAGCCATGGAACTATCCATAGCGATCCCTTTGACTTCGCAACTTTCTTTAACCCATTCCTCAGCAACCGCAAACACGCCGTCGCGACAACTCTGCAAAATATCGGCGCGGCTACGGGCATCTAAGGCCTTCCAAGTAGACGCTTGCTGCGCTACCCGCGAAACCACCGAATCCACAGATCTCATAGCCTTTGTTGGGCTTCCAGCGCCCGCCACATACTCAAACAACGCGGCGCCAACTCATGAAAACGATGGGCGTCGCGGCCCAATTCGAAACAAGCTGGTACCGCAAGCTTGCTCTGCCAACAAGTTTGGACCAAACTCTGCCAATCCACATCTCCTTCGCCAGGTGCAAGGTGGCAATGCTCGCCACAACGCATATCGTCAAGCTGAATGCCAACGATGTCGTCGGCGAATTTTTCCATCGCCGCAGCAGGAGTGTAATGATCATTGACATAAAGATGGCCGATGTCCAAGCTCAGCCCAACGTCCATCGGCAACTCCTCACGCAATTGTTCCCAGTCGGTTAAAGTTGCCATCCAGTGACCAGGTTCTGGCTCCAACCCCAACCGTATTTGCAAACTTTCTGCGTGCACGGAAAGCTCCTGCACCGCAGACACCAGGGCTTTGCGCGCACCCGCTTCCGTTTGCCCTTCCGGCAGAACTCCCGACCAAAAAGAGAGAACCTCGGCACCAAGCAAGGGACACCACTCCAAAAGTTCGTGCAAATATCGTAAACGCAATTTTGCGCTTTCGTCGCTTTCTAATAGATTCGGACGATGTTTGCGTCGCGCATCGAGGGCAAAGCGAGCACCTGTTTCCACTACCACGCGTAGCTTCAATTGTTGGCACAGCTTGCCGATGGCTTCAACCTCAGCCTTAGTGGTGGTGGCTGGATTGAGGTGGCCAACATCTGGGGTAATCGCAACCGCTTGATAACCAAGTTCTGCAAGCCAAGGCAAGGCATCTTCCAAGCGGTGAGAAGTAAAACCGTTGGAATTGTAGCCCAGGGCAATCATGATTAACGCAAACGGGCTTTGGGGCCATATTCTTCTAAAGAACCGGAATAGCGGCGAATCTTTTTTTCAATCTCCACGGTTGCCGTTTGATTGTTCGCATACTCTTCTTTCATCGCTTCCAAATCCGACAGCGCATGTTCCATCATTTCTTTAGCCTCGACCATCCGCGAGCGAAAAACAAAGGGATCGCCATGGCCGTTGTATTGTTCCTGCACCGCTTTTTCAAATAAAGCTACTCCTTCTTCCCCTTGGGCAATCGCCTTTTCCCATCGCGGATCCTGTTCGTGCAAAGGGCGCAAATCCATAGGTGTGGCCTCAACTACACGCCCGCCTGTGGAAGGGTTGTGTCTAACTGGTGTCGGCGCACCCTCGACAAAGCGTTTGAAATTATCCAAAGATTGTTCCCAGCCTGTCTGATAAACATAAACGCCCAGTCCACCGGAAACCATTCCGAACAGCATTAAGAAAATCCCGCCCAAAGGGTTGCGCCGTTGCGAATTGGCTGGCTTCCGCTTCCTCTTGGTCTTTGTAGTCTTCGTTTTTTCTTTCATCGATGTACTCATTTTATCCCAGCAATGCGGCAAATCCGCCGGCACAATCGAAACTTGGCTCCCACAGCTCCTCACGCCGAATCTTTTTCCCTGTGCGCTTGGCCAAACGCGCTACGGCCATTTGGTTCTCTTCTTGCTCCAGGGAACAGGTAGACCATAAAACTCGGCTTTGCTCGCCAAGCGCCGGCACAATCAAATGTTTCTGAATAAGATTTTGCATGGTTTCCAATTCATGCAACGTCTTTTTGCCAAAACGCGCACGCGCCTCCGGACGTTTATGCAACACCCCCGTATTGGAACAAGGAACATCGGCTATGATGAGACTCCATTCCCGACACGGTAAGTTTTTTCCATCTGCCTGCAGACAAAGGGTTTCTATGGGATGCCCCAAACGTCTGGCCTCTTCTTCGAGCCTGGCCAAGCGCTTAGGCGCAATGTCGCAGGCAAGGATTTCCGCATCGCCGCCAGCCAGCTCAAAGGCGGCAAAAGCCTTGCCACCAGGCGCTGCACATAAATCCAAAATGCGGTCCCCTGCCGTCGGTGCAGCCAAGGCCACGGAGCGAAAGGAGCTAAGATCCTGAACCGACCACCTGCCGTCGTCGTAGCCAGGCCATTGGGGAACCGCGCTTGCCTCGAGTGCACGCACTTGCAACAAAACGCCCTCGCGTTGGAGTATTTGCACCTTCCCCTGTTCCAGTTGATGAGAAACCTCCTCAACCGAAGAGCGCAAAACATTCACTCGAATCCACAGTGGCGCCTTTCGTCGAAACACCTGTGCCCGCTGCCGTGTTCTTTCTTCTCCTTCCGTTTGCCACCATCTCTGAATTAAAAATTTCGGAAAGCCTGTTGTCTCCGCTAAGTATTCGGCGGGACGTTGGCTTGGGTCGGCAAACACCTTCCGCGCAAACCTCCAAGCAGGATCCGGCAAAACATTGCGACCAACTTCGCAGGAAGTTTCTATTTTTTCTGCTTCCCGGACTACGGTCCGCAAAACGGCGTTCAAAAACCCAATCTTGGCTTGCAGCTCTGGTTTCATGGCCTCCAGGGTGGCGTCGATTGCCGCATGGTGGGGAATCCGCTGCAAAAACAATAGCTGATACAAGCCTAGGCGCAGGGCCGACAACATGGATGGATCCTTCACCCTCTTTTTCACATAAGCTAAAATCAAGCAATCCAAGGTTATCTCTGCCCTTAACACTCCTAACAACAGCTCTTTCGCCAGCGCACGATCTCGTAAGTTCCACTCTTCTTCGGCAAAGGTTCTGTCCAAGCTGCGACTTGGAAATTCCATTTGGCTTTGCAAAAGCTGCCAAACCAAACGCCGTACCGAACCGCGATGAGCAAAGCTCATGAGCCGGCCCCACCAAATTGTTGGCCGCAACGAAGAGCCTTGCCACGCAAAAATTCTGCTGCCGAAATTTTGGCCTTACCAGCACGCTGCACTTCTTCTATGCAATAAAATCCTTCACCACAAGCGACAACGATTCCCTCCTCTAGGCTCACCACCATTCCTGGCTCAGCCGGAACCGCAAACTCTCGAACATGACCTCGGTGTATGCGCAACCTTTCGCCCGTGGGCAAAGTCGTTTGCGCACAAGGCCACCCTGCCATCGCCCGCACTTGCCGCTCCACCACAAGCGCCGACTTACGCCAATCCACTACCCCGTCTTCCTTGCGAATCCGTCGGCATACCGTGACTTGCGATTCCTCTTGCGGTGTTCCAACCGGCAAAGACTTGGTGCGCTCAAAACTTTGCAATTGCTCAACCAAAAACTCGGCACCTACTCGCGCCAAAGTTGCCGTTAGCTCGGGAGCCGTTTCGCTGCCTTGCAGAGGCAGGCTAGTTGAGGCCAAAACATTGCCGGCATCTAAGGCCAGCACCATTTTTTGCAAACTCACTCCGGTTTGCTGATCCCCAGCCAAAATGGCCGCTTGGATGGGGCTCGCCCCCCGCCATCGCGGCAACAAAGAGGCGTGGAGGTTCACACAACCAAGACGAGGCAAATCTAAAAGCTCCTGACTCAGAAGTTGCCCATAACTCACCACCACACCAAGGTCGGCTTGCCAAGCAGAAAAATCTTGCAAAAAGTTTGGGGCGGCAGCGGAAGAAGGACGCAACAGCGGAATCCCTGCCGCCGCCGCCGATTCTGCCATCGGGTTGGGTGCTAGCTTGCGGCCGCGTCCAGCTTTGCGCTGGGGTGACGTCACCAAACCAACCACCGACAACCCCGCCCCCAACACCGCGTTCCAAGAAGCGGTGGCAAAGGGTGGGGAGCCTAGAAAGGCGATGCGCAAATTTTGATTAAACGTGCGGCTCAACAAAAGCCTTGAACTGCTCGTAGTTCATCATGCCTGCCGAGCGCGCCACTTCTTCCCCACCCTTAAAGATGAGAAAGCATGGAATGCCCATCACGCCCATGGAGGCGGGGGTGCTTGGGTTGTCTTGGGTGTCATGCTTGACGACCTTCAACTTGCCGGCCATTTCTTCGGCAAGTTTGTCGACAGCGGGCCCCATCGCTTTACATGGTCCGCACCAAGGTGCCCAAAAATCAACCAAAACAGGGAGAGAGGATTCGACCACTTCCTTCTGGAAGCTTTCGTCGGTGACTTCGATTGCGTTTGACATCGTTTTCGTTCGGCCTAGACCCGGGCCGAATGCGGGATGGTGGTTTAGAGCGAATCTTCGCCAAGAAGTTCCCCGAGTTCGGGGTCGTAATTTTCTTGTTGGCGATCAAAAGTTTCATCTATGTCTTAGAGTTGGAGAATGCCAGCGTCTTGACGTCGGCGCACAAAAATATCCGCAAAGGGAACTTCTTGTTGGATGTCGACCTGTTGTTGTTTTGCCAATTCCAACAGAGCAACAAGGTAGTAGGCAGCGTCGGCCTTGGGAACATCTTCTTCCGCCAAAATCGTGTTCAAAGTGGTGGAATCCGCTTGTTGCATGCGATGCCACAATTCCTCCACATAGGCGCGCAAGGGCTTGCCCACGGGGCGCACATGGTGTGGACGAAGAAAACCCGTTTCTTCTTCAAGCCGGGTAAACACCTTCAACAAATCCCAAATGGAAATGTCGCCCAAATCCCAGTTTTCTTCTTCCTCTTCAGGTTCGACTTCCTCCACTCGGCCCAACCAGCGACCACCGGCCGCCATCATCCGCCCCCGCTGATCCCAACGATCGCGCAAGGCTTCGGCCACCCGCCGCAATTCTTTGTAGGCCAACAACTGTTGCACCAACTCCTCACCGGGATCGAAAGGATCCTCATCGGCTTCGATTTCCTCTTGCGGCAGTAAGGAGCGGCTCTTAATGGCGAGCAAAGTAGCGGCCAGCACCAAATAATCTGCGGCCTCGTCGACGTCAACCACCGGCAAAGAGCGCACATACTGGCAATAGGCATCACAAACTTCAGTCAAAGAAACTACATGGATTTCCAACTCTTTGTCGCGCACCAATTGCAGCAACAAATCCAGTGGACCAAAAAACACGCGGTCTAAACAAACCTGGAAACTAGGCACCTCCACAGATTCTTCCGCAACCGCATCCGCATCCGCATCCGGCTGCGAGGGTGGATGCAGCCGCGAAGGCGGAAGTAGGGAAGGGTCGACCGGCTCAATCATCGCTATGGATTATGCAACCAAATGTTGGGCTTGAAAGGCTTCC
>JAJRZS010000013.1 GCA_024275135.1 Planctomycetota bacterium
TACGGCCGAAGAATATGAAACTGTGGCCGCCCAGGCCCAAGAAGCCTTTTTGCGGTGGCGCGAATTGCCTGCCCCTGTGCGCGGCGAGTATGTGCGGCAAATTGGCGAACAGTTGCGCAAGTACAAAGAGCCCTTGGGCAAGTTGGTGTCTTTGGAGATGGGCAAGATTTTGCAAGAAGGATTGGGCGAAGTTCAAGAAGCGATTGACATCTGCGACTTCGCAGTCGGCCAGTCTCGCATGCTCTACGGCTTGTCCATGCATTCCGAACGTCCGCAACATGCCATGCGCGAGCAATATCATCCTTTGGGAACGGTCGGTGTGATTTCGGCCTTCAACTTCCCAGCCGCAGTGTGGGCCTGGAACTCGGCACTTGCTTTGATTTGTGGTGATTCTTGCTTGTGGAAGCCAAGTTCTAAGACCCCGTTAACCGCGATTGCCATGACCAAGGTGGCAGCCAAAGTCTTGGAGCCTGCGGGCTTTGGCGCAGTGGTTTCTCTGGTGGTTGGGCGTGGCTCCGACGTTGGGGAACTTTTGTTGGACGACAAACGCGTGCCTTTGGTTTCGGCTACCGGCTCTTGCCGCATGGGCAAGCATGTGGCGCAAAAACTCGCTAGCCGCTATGGCCGCACCATTCTGGAGCTCGGCGGCAACAATGCTGTCATTGTGCTGGATGATGCCGATATTGAGATGGCCTGTCGTGCCATCATGTTTGGAGCGGTTGGCACCGCCGGCCAGCGTTGTACCTCTACGCGTCGTGTGTTGGTGCAAAAAGGAGTACGCGAGCAAGTGGTGAAGCGTTTGCTAGAGCTCTATGCCAAGGTCAACATTGGCCATCCTTTGGATCCCTCCACCCTCATGGGCCCCATGATTGACGATGGCGCCGTGGACGAAACCTTGGCCGCTATCGAAACGGTCAAATCCTTGGGTGGCGAAATCCTCTGCGGGGGGGAGCGGGTGCAGCCGAAGGGCTGTGAAGGTGGCTCCTACATGACTCCATGCATTGCCACTGCGCAGAATGATTGGCAAATTGTGCAAGACGAAACCTTCGGTCCTTTGCTATACATCATTGATGTTGAGGATTTAGACGACGCCATTGCCAAACATAACGATGTGCCGCAAGGCCTGTCCTCGTCCATCTTCACCCTCAACATGCGTGCCGCTGAGAAGTTCTTGTCGGCAGTCGGCAGCGATTGCGGGATTGCCAATGTCAATATTGGCACTTCGGGCGCAGAAATCGGTGGTGCCTTCGGTGGTGAAAAAGAAACCGGTGGCGGCCGCGAATCGGGTTCCGATGCGTGGAAGCTATACATGCGTCGCCAAACCAATACTATCAACTGGAGTACCGAGCTGCCTTTGGCGCAGGGTATTTCCTTTGACGTCGACTAAGGCGCGAGAAGATTCCCTAAATAGCTGCGAGCAAAGCGTTTCATCCGTACCAAGGATGGAACGCGGCCTTGGCTACCGGGTTGGAAATACTCCCAAACCAAACTTCCTTCGTGCGTGATTTCGATGGCATGCCCATGATCGGAATCTACCAGCAGGGTGTTGCCGTTGGCTAGGCGTTGGGCAGCCCCGCGGGCGAGGGTGAAAAAAGCTTCGGGCCGGGGTGCGCGCCATTGCCAAACAATTTTTTTGATTGTTGGGTCTACTTCCACCACTCGGCTCCAATTGCGGCCTAGACCGTTATCAAAAATTAGGATATGGCCATTGTCGAGGATGGTTGCATCATGCTGGCCCCGCAACTCCTTTTCTCCCCAACTCCAAAGAAGTTTTTTGGTTTTGGGCTGCAGAATGACCACGCGGTTTTGGTGGCGCATGGAAACCAATACATTGCCTTCTGCAAAGAGTGGGTTTTGTTGCTCCCAACCTGGACGCATCCACACCACGCTATTGGCGTGCAGTAAATCGATGCGAGGGCGCTTGCCTTTGATGGGGGTGGCTTCTACTGGCAGGAACTGCCACTGTGGATTTGCCGACAATAAATCGATGAGGGAATATTCTGCCAAGAGGCTGCCGTCTTCTTGCAACAACAAGAGTTGCTCATCGCGGACATCGGCTTGCTTGGAAATTTGAGGGAGGTTGCGCCAGCGGAAACTTAGGGTAGCAATGGTGCCGTCGGCAAGCACTTCTACATCGTGGTGGGCATTGATCTTTCGCTTCCACTGCAGGCGGTTGCGCCAATCGATTTTTACCAGGAAAGACCCTTCGTCTTCCACCGTGGGTACCAAAATGGAACCGTCTTGCTGCAAGTCTGCATGCCCCCAAACTTTGCCGAGGCGACTCCACTCATGAAGCAGATGGCCATTTTCATCAATCAGACGGGCTTGACAAAGCTTATGGATGCTAAAAAAGTTAACTCCAGGCTGAGAGGCCTCTGCTTGGTGGATGACCACACCATTGGGGCGAGATTCATCTTCAATTTCCACATAGTCCACATAGCCGAGCTGCTGCAAGCTGGCAATGGTTTGGGCGTCCGCCACCGCTTCGCCGGAAACGGATTTTTGACAGGCGCCAGCGAGCAGAAAACACCAGGCCAAAAAACGTATGGGGGAGGAGGAAGGGTGCATGGGCTAAGCATAAAGGGCGACTCCCTTGGAGAGAATCGCCCTTTGCGGTTGTTGATTTACTGACCGTAGTAAATAGAGAAAAAGGCAGTCAGGAAGATTCCGTCGATGTCGGTGTTGGTTTGGTCGAAGCTTTGCATGCGGTAATCCACGCCTACGTCGAAAGACGTGGTAGTCGAAAACATGTTGCTCACGCCAATGCCCAGGCCATATTCGACAAAGTCGTCGTCGGTAAAACCAAAATCAACATTGCCGAGCCCGGCAAACAACATGGCCCAAGTGCGTAATTGGGAGCGGTTGTCGAAATACCAACGGGCGAAAGCATCGACTGTGTATTGCGAAGTGGTTGGCGTATTGTCGACATCACGGTTGCTGTAACCGAATTTGCCGCCGACCTCTAAGTTGGGGCTGAAGAACCAGCCATGGGTGACGTCGATGGCCAAGGCGCTGGTGTCGACGTTGTTGCCTGTGTTGGGGGATTCGGTGGTGGAAGAGTATTGATTGACACCGATGGCAGTGCGTTGCAGTCCACCTTCGAATGCGACGCCAGGACCTTGTAAAGTTCCTAGTGCGCATGCGGGGAAGAGAAGGGGAAGAAAAAACAAGAAATGCTTTGGGTTCATGAATTGTTCTGTGGGGTTAGCCTCGAGATTAAGGTAGCGCCTATCCTAGCGGCAGCAATATGGAATAGCGAAAGTGCGAAGAATCACTAGGAGACGGCATAATAGTGGAATGAGAGAAGCTCCTTCTTCAGGCGTTTGCCCACGCATGCGCAGGGTGCAAGCACAGCGATTGCCCTTGGCTTTATGGGATTATGGGGGGCAGGGGCCAGTGGTGTTGTTTTTACATGGCTTTTTAGATGGCGGGCGCAGTTTTGAGGATGTTGCCTTGAGCGCACGCGATTTCTGTCGGCCACTTTGCTTGGATTGGCGTGGTCATGGCGCCAGCGGACGATGTTCCAAGGACGCGGCATATCACCAGCTGGATCACTTGAAAGACTTAGTTGCGGTAATGGATGAGTTAGAGGAAGGCGGTGATGCCGTGGAGATGGTGGTAGCTCATTCCATGGGTGGAACTATCGCTCTCATGTTGGCCGCCTTTGCTCCCTCTATGGTCAAGCGTTTATTGCTTTTGGATTGTGTTGGAGGATATGCGGCAGATGCCAAAACGCAGTTGGAGCAATTGCAAAAATTGGTGACTCATTTTCGCCAACCGGTCCGACCCTTTCGAACTTTTGAAAGCCGCCAAGCTGCAGAAGAGCGTGTGCGTCAAAACAATCCTGGCCTAAGTGTGAAAGGAGCCGAGCGCATTGTGCGGCATTATTTACAAGAGACCAAGGATGGAAGGTGGGAAGTGTTGCTTGATCCGCGGTTGCGAGGGCCAAATCCCTATCGCCTCCCGGAAAATCATTGGTTGGAAATATGCTCGGCGGTCACTTGTCCTACACTGGTATTGGCGCCCGAGGGGGGCTATATGTTTCGCATTCCAACCCTTCAGCAGAGGTTGGAGAAAATACCGCACTGTGAGCGCCAAGATGTGTCCGGTGTGGGGCACCATGTGCATGTCGAAGCTCCCGAGGTTGTGGTCGGGGCCATGCGCAAATTACTGGAAAGGCCTGCCTAAGTTTAGGCTCCGAAGTCGGCTTTGGCTTTTTGCTCTTGGTGCAAGCCCCAGGCCATAGCCAAGGTATCACGCAAAATGCTTGGCGTGACCGGTTTGGCTAGGTAGGCACTGAAGCCTGCGCGACGGTATTCGCGACCCCGTCCACCTCCGGCTTCCGAGGTGAGGAGCACCATGCAACATTCTTCGAGAATGGGGTCACTCATCATCATCATGCCAAGCCGTTTGCCATCCATGTCTGGAAGTTGGTGGTCGATAATGGCAAGGTGATAAGGACATTGATTATCCAAATCCACACGCATCATGCGCAGTGCGTCTTGGCCGGAAGATGCGAGGATGGGCTGCACACCCCACTCCATTAACTGCTCCGTGAGAATTTCGCGGTTGCAGGCATTGTCTTCCACCACCAGGGCTTTGAGGCCAGCAAGATTACCGGAAAATAGGTTCTGTACCTTGGGCTCCCGGCTGCGTGGTAAGTTTAGGGTGAACCACAAATCGGTGTTGTCGGCATCATGTTCAAAGCCGAGTTCGCCGCCCATGAGGGCAAGGATTTTCTGACTGAGGGCGAGACCAAATCCGTGGTTGGAGTGCGGTTGCTGGTCTTCCTCGTCGTCGTCTTGCTGCACGCAAGATTGGATGGAAGCTCTTTTTTCCAGTGACAGGTTTTGGCCGGCGCCGCGAACATGGAAACGAAGCAAGGAGTTCGTTTCGTCTCGATCCGTTTCTTCTACTTCAATCAGTACATGGCCCTCATCGCTTAGACCAACCGTGTTTTTAACCAGGCTACCCAGGATTTGTTGGATGCGTCCAGCGTCGCCAGTAAAGAAGCGTGGAGTGCTGGGGGCGAAGTGGAGGAGGATTTCCACTCCGCTGTATTCAGCTCCTTGGGACAGATGCTTGGCAACTCCAGCAACAGCAACTTCAATATCAAAGGGCTTGTATTGAAGCTCTAGTTCCCCGGCTTCAATGCGTGAAAAATCCATCACATCTTCCAATAACTCCATTAAGGCCTGGCCGGAAGCTTGGATTGCGTTGGCGTAATCCTTCTGCACTTGATCCATCTCCGTTCCATGCAGCATGCGCGTCATGCCCTGAATGCCGGTTAAGGGAACTCGCATTTCACTGCCGACTTTGGCCAGGATTTGGTTTTGCACTTGCAAAGTTTCTCGCACTCGACGGTCGGCCTCTTTGCGGCCATGGCGCTCCTCATCGATTTTTTTCTGTGCGGCCTCCAACTCAGCGGTTTTGCGGTTGTGTTCGGTGAGAAAACCACTCATCAGGAAGGCAACGCCGGCAAGCAGAACCAGGTTCTCGACCATGATGTAAAGGTTGCGGCTGCGTTCCGGGAGGCTGCCTGGGGTTTCAATCCCCAGTTGGGTAAGCTGTCCCAACACCAGCACGCTGAACAAACTGACGGCCGACCAAATCATTCCTGCCCGCGGTCCAGAAAGAAGGGCGGCACTAAGGGGCAAGAGGGCAAACCAGGCTAGGGAGGCGGTATTCGTGCTTCCCGTATGGAGGGTGACGAAAGTAGAGGCCAAAAACAATCCGATGGTAATGACCTGGCCAATCATGGCGATGGGTCGCTGCCGGTGCACCATGACCCGCACCACGCCTGCCATGCCGATGATGCCCAGCATGCCGATGGAGAAGGCACTTCCGCCTTGGCGGAGGTCAATGGCAATATAAAAGAGGGCGACCAAGCATAGACCGGCGGCCAAATTTAAGGTCATGCGGTAGCGATGAGCCTCCTCCGAGGACTCTCGTCCAGTCGCCTGGAGGGGGCGTAAGAAATCCAGAAAGAAGGCTATCACGGGGCAATTGGCGGGTTTTTCCCACTGTGGGGAGTGGGGCTTTCCCTCATCGGTCGTCTGCTACCCGCAACTAAAGCCTCCTTTCGTTTTCCTTTGTCTGTTAGCACTGCTATCCTCCCGCCCATGGCTTGGATTGACCAAATTCCTGATGATGAGGCCCAGGGGATCCTGCAGAAAATATTCGTCGATGCCAAGCGGCGGACGGGGCGGGTGTGGAATATCGTCCGCCTGACCAGCATCAATGGCCCCATGACCCGGGCGCATATGAGCTTGTACCGCAGTGTGATGGCTGCGGATTCCAGTCTTCCCCGACGCATGCGGGAGACTTTGGCCGTGGTCGTGAGCCAAGCCAACCACTGCCACTACTGAACGTTGGCGCATGCAGCCGACCTCCGTGATGGGGTGGGCGAAAGAGTTTTGGCGGAGGCTTTGCTAACCGGAGGTTGGCAAAATGCGCCTTTGTCGGACGCGGAGAAAGGGTTATGTCAGTATGCGGAAAAGTTAACGCGGACCCCGCAATCTATGGTGCAGGAAGATGTGCTTGCCCTGCGCGAACAGGGCTGGAGTGATTTAGAAATCCACGATGCCTGCCAAGTGGGGGCTTATTTTAATTATGTCAACCGACTTGCGGACGGTTTGGGGGTTGATTTAGAGCCTGAGATGCCGCCTGCGCCGGGCTAGAATCTCCGTATGGAGCGCTGGCAGCAGCAGGTTGAAGCAGAGTTGAAAGGTGCTGGTTTTTCCACCCTGGTGGAGGAGGCCTATGCTGGGGTTTCTATTTTGCCCCTCTATTCAGCGGAAAATGTGGCGGAGCTCTCCCTGCAGCAGGATTTGGCTGTTCCTTTTGCGCGCGGTGCCGCGCCGAAAGCCGTCACGCGAACATGGTGGTTGGCGCCGCGCTTGGATTTGCCGCATCCTCGATCCTTGAATCAAGTAATCCGTGCGGAGATAGCTGGTGGTGCGGATGCCTGCTGGTTACAGCTGGATGCCTGTGCTCGCTTAGGTGAGCCACCCACTTCCGAGATCGGGCGCCAAGCTTGGGGCGATGGTGGCTGCATGTTGTGGACTTTGGAAGATTGGCGTTCTTTTTTGGACGGCGTTGATTTGTCCGCACTGCATATGGAATTAGATGCTGGCGCTAACACCATGGCCAGTGCTGCGATGTTGTTGGTTGTAGCCCAAGAGCAAGGGCTGGATATCTCTGCTTTAGATTGGAATCTGGGATTGGACCCCTTGGCTTCCTTGGCTCGTGATGGATTGTTGCCGCTGGGGGCGCGGTGCATGAAGCATCAGATGGGAGATTTGTTGCGATGGACTGCAAACCATATGCCCCAAGCGCGGCCAGTCTGTGTCTCTACCGAGGTTTACCATGGTGCAGGCGCTACTTTGGTGCAAGAGCTTGGCATCTTTGCTGCCACCTTGGTGCATTATTTGCAACTCGCTGAATCCTTGGACATCCCGCTAGCGCAAATGGCCCAGGGCATTTCTTTGCGTTTGGTTCTCGACCGCGATGTGTTTCCAGCCCTTGCCGGTTTGCGTGCGGCTCGCCAATTGTGGTCGCGTGTTTGCGAATTGGTGGAGGTGGAGCCTCCAAGTCCATGGATTCATGCCATTGGTTCACGGCGGAGTTTGTCGCAAAAAGATCCATGGACCAACCAGCTGCGGGCAAATACCCAAACCTTTGCGGCCATTTTGGGCGGTGCCCAACAAATTACTACATGCACTTATGATGAAGTGCTTGGGCGTCCATCCGCTTTAGGCCGCCGAATTGCGCGCAATACGCAAATCATTCTGGCGGAAGAAAGTCGTTTGGGTGAGGTGTTGGATCCTGCGGGAGGTTCGTATTACGTAGAAAGATTAACTGCAGAACTTTGCACGCAGGCTTGGATCTTTTTCCAAAAAATCGAGGCCGCTGGTGGCATGGCGACAGCTTTGCGTGGCGGGTGGCTACATCAGGTCTTGGCCGCGCAGCAACAAAAACGTCGAAGCCTATTGGCTTGTCGGGCTTTGGCGCAAACGGGGGTTTCCACTTACCCATTGCCAGCAGAAAGAGTACAGACCCAGGAGCCCTATCTCGGGAATGACGAAGATGCTTGGGCAAGCCGTTGGCGCCCTTCCGAACCCTGTGTGATGCGTGTCGACCACGGTCTGGAAGATTTGATTCAGGCCGCTGCGGACGGTTGTGATGTTTTTGCTTTGACGGAGGCTCAGCGCAACACCTTTGCTGCTTTTTGTGGTGGGCCACAAGTGGAGCCGCTTTTGCTGCAGCGCGATGCCGCTATGTTTGAAGAAATGGCGCAAAAGGTAGAGCGCCAGCGTCAATCAGGCACCTTGCCCGAGGTTTTATTATTGGCGGTAGGAGAGCAAAAAGAAGCAGAAAAACCATTGCGCCAGGCGGAAAGCCTTTTTCACGATTTAGGTTTGCCGACACGGCGGATTTCCGTTGCCGCGCGTGGGGTGCTTTGTCTCTGTGGTAGTGCCTCGGCATTGCAACAAGGGCTGGCTCAGGAACTTGTGGTGGCCCAACAAGCAGATGCTCCCATGGTCTTGCTGTGGGGATTGGATGAGGAAGCGATTCCTACTGGTTTGTCAGCCACGGTGCCTTGGCGATGCTTGCATCCGCAAACGGATTTGCCGACTTTGGTGCAGCATATTTTGGAGGTCAAGCCATGAGCAAAATTCCGGATTTCACTTCGCTTCCCTGGCAACCGCCGCAAGTCAAAGATAGGCAGACTTCGTCCTTTACTGGAACTCCCATCTTGCGCCCCGAAGGTCTTGATGTGAAGCCGCTTTATCAAGCCTCGGATGTCCAAGGCTTGTCCTATTTGGATTCCGCTCCAGGGTTCGCTCCCTTTCTTCGTGGGCCTTACACCACCATGTATGTGCGCAGGCCTTGGACCATCCGCCAATATGCTGGCTTCAGCACCGCTGAAGAATCCAATGCTTTTTACCGTCGCAACCTAGCAGCTGGTCAAAAGGGATTGTCGATAGCTTTCGATTTAGCCACTCACCGCGGCTACGACTCTGACCATCCTCGGGTGCAAGGGGATGTGGGCATGGCTGGAGTCGCTATCGACTCCATCCTCGACATGCGGATTTTGTTTGATCAAATTCCCCTCGATCAAATGAGCGTGTCGATGACCATGAACGGCGCTGTTTTGCCTATCCTTGCGCTCTACATTGTGGCCGCTGAGGAGCAAGGGGTGAGCATGAAGCAGCTTACAGGCACCATTCAGAATGATATTTTGAAAGAGTTTATGGTGCGCAATACTTATATTTATCCGCCGGCTCCGTCGATGCGCATCGTCGCCGACATCTTTGCTTTTACCGCCCAACATATGCCGCGTTTCAACAGCATCTCCATTTCCGGTTACCACATGCAAGAGGCCGGTGCTACCGCCGACATTGAGTTGGCCTACACCCTTGCCGATGGGTTGGAATATGTGCGTACCGGGGTCAAGTCGGGATTGCAAGTGGATGATTTTGCCCCACGTCTGAGTTTTTTCTGGGGCATTGGCATGGATTTTTTCATGGAGGTTGCCAAATTGCGCGCGGCACGGTTGTTGTGGTTCGAGCTGATGCAAGAGTTTCAGCCGCAGAATCCAAAATCCAGTATGTTGCGAACCCACTGCCAAACTTCGGGGTGGTCGCTAACGGCGCAAGATGTCTACAACAACGTGGTGCGGACGAGCATAGAAGCCATGGCTGCTACGCAGGGGCATACCCAGTCTTTGCACACCAACTCCTTAGACGAAGCTTTGGCCTTACCCACGGATTTTTCTGCCCGCATCGCCCGCAACACGCAGATTCAGTTGCAGCAGGAGTCGGGCACTTGTCGCCCGGCTGATCCATGGGGTGGGAGTTGGTATGTGGAACGCCTAACCCACGACTTAGCTAAGCGCGCTCGCGAGCATTTGCGCGAGATTGAAGAATTGGGCGGAATGACCAAAGCTATTGAGGCTGGAATTCCAAAGTTGAGGATTGAAGAGTCGGCGGCGCGGGCACAGGCTCGTATCGATTCTGGACAACGAACCATTGTTGGCGTGAATCGTTATCGCTTGCCACAGGAGGAGGAAGAGGAGGTTCCAGTGTTGGCAGTAGACAATCAAAAAGTGCGCGCTGCGCAAGTGCAGCGATTGCAGGAATTGCGTGCGCAACGCGACAGCGCAAAGCTAAAGCAGGCGCTTGCGGCATTAACCTCAGCAGCAAAATCGGGCCAAGGCAATCTTTTGGCCCTGTCCATTGAGGCTGCGCGCGCTCAAGCCACGGTCGGCGAGATTACGGAAGCCTTGGAGAAAGTATTTGGTCGCCATCAGGCGGTGATTCAGACCATATCGGGCGTGTACAGTGGCGAGGTGGAGAATCCCGAACTCCTTGCTACCGTGCGTACCCAGGTGGAGGCCTTTGCGGCAGCGCATGGACGTCGGCCCCGTATTTTGGTGGCTAAGATGGGGCAAGACGGGCATGACCGTGGACAGAAAGTCATCGCCACCGCCTTCGCCGACCTGGGTTTCGACGTCGACATCGGTTCTTTGTTTCAGACGCCGGAAGAAACTGCGCGGCAGGCGGTTGAAAATGATGTCCATGTCCTAGGCGTAAGTTCTTTGGCAGCTGGTCACCTTAGTTTGGTACCGGCTTTGCGCCAAGAACTCGAACGTCTAGGCCGGCAAGATATTTTGATTGTGGTTGGTGGCGTCATCCCGCCACAGGATTATCCCAAGTTGCTGGAGATGGGCGCGGTGGCGGTGTTCGGCCCGGGAACGGTCATCCCGGAAGCGGCACTGGAACTGTTGGAGAAGATTGCATCATGACCGAGTTTCCTTCGACCGCAGAATTGGTTGCTGGGATTCGTGCGGGAGATCGTGTGCTCTTGGCCCGTGCACTCACTCTGGTGGAGTCGGAGCTTGCACCACACCATCAACAGGCCCAAGAACTGCTGCAGTCCTTGTTACCACAGACTGGTGGCGCTTGGCGGATTGGCATTACCGGTGTTCCTGGGGTAGGCAAAAGCACCTTTCTTGACCAGCTGGGGATGCATTTGGCGCAACAAGAGAAAAAAGTAGCGGTACTGGCTGTCGATCCTTCAAGCCGGGTGAGCGGGGGCAGTATTTTGGGAGACAAATCGCGCATGCATCGCTTGGCTCAAGAGGCCACGGCATTCATCCGCCCCAGCCCCAGCGGTCAGACCTTGGGCGGGGTTGCCCGACGTACCAGAGAAGCGATGTTGCTGTGCGAAGCTGCAGGCTTCGATGTGATTTTTGTAGAAACGGTGGGCGTTGGCCAATCGGAAACGGTGGTCGCCGATATGGTGGATTTTTTTATGGTATTGATGTTGCCTGGAGCCGGTGATGAGCTTCAAGGCATCAAACGAGGCATTCTCGAACTTGCGGATATGCTCGTCGTGAACAAAGCCGATGGTGATTTCTTGCCCCGCGCAAAACGGGCGCAGCGTGACTATGCCAATGCTTTGCAATACCTCCAACCAAGTTACCGGGCGTGGAAGCCTCAAGTCGTATGCGTTTCGGGGCTGCATGGCACGGGAATTCCAGAACTATGGAAGCTAGTGGTAGAACACCGTGTTGCTTTGGAGGCGAGCGGAGAGTTGCAATCTTTGCGCCAACAACAAAACCTGCGCTGGATGTGGGCCCAAATCAAAGAGCGTTTGGTGGAAACTTTCCGCTGCCATCCTGCCATCAAAGAGCAACTAGCCGAGATGGAGTCAGCGGTTTTGGCGGGAACTCTGCCTCCGACCGCGGCGGCCGATGCTTTGCTGGATTTTTTTCATTGATGGGGGACGGCTGTGAATCCATCCTTATTGTGGACTTTGTTGGTTTATCAAGTTTGTTTATTGGGAATTGGCCTTTGGGCATCTCGACGCACCCAGAACAACAGCGATTTTTATCTGGGAGGACGGGGGCTTGGGCCATGGGTAGCCGCCCTTAGTTCCGCTGCCTCATCTAGCTCTGCTTGGACATTACTCGGTGTCAGTGGCGCAGCCTATACGCAGGGATTGAGTGCGCTTTGGTTGTTTCCTGCCTGCTTAGGTGGATTCCTTTTCAATTGGCTGTTGGTCGCGCGACCTTTACGCCGGGCGGCAAAGCAAACCGCTGCGGTAACTTTGACCGAGTACTTGGCTGCTGGTTCTCCTCCGCGCCAAGCCCGCGCCTTGGTGGTCAGTGCTTCGTGGATTATTTTGCTTTCCCTTTTGGTTTATGTTGCTTCCCAATTTCAAGCGGCAGGCAAGACATTTGCGGAAACCCTCGACATCGAATTCCACACCGCAGTTTGGGTTGGCGGTGCAGTGGTTTTGGCCTACACCATGAGCGGCGGATTTTGGGCGGCTTCGGTCACGGATATGTTGCAGGGCTTGGTTATGGTGGTGGCTTCGGTGGCGATGCCCGTAGCGGCCTTATTCGCCGTGGGAGGGCTGAGTGGCTTGTGGCAGGGTATGCAACAAGTGGGTGGTTCTTTTGCCGATCCCTGGGCCGCCAAACATGGCTGGACTTTGCTCGCCTTCCTCGTCGGCACCTTAGGCATTGGCCTTGGGTATCCTGGGCAGCCCCATGTGGTCAACCGTTTTATGGCTCTGCGCTCAGACCAGGATGTGCGCACTGGAACTTGGATCTCCTTGGCCTGGGGGACGGTAATTTATGGCGGCATGCTGCTGACTGGATGGTGTGGGCGCGTGCTATTTGCGCATCTCGAAGATGGAGAAACGGTGCTTATGCGTTTTGCTGGGGAGTTGTTTTCCCCGATTTGGGGTGGCATTTTCCTTGCTGCGATTTTGTCTGCCATCATGTCGACGGCCGATAGCCAACTTTTGGTTTGCGGATCGACCGTGGCCTACGACTTACCACGGCAGCGGCCAAGGCGAGAAGTTTTGTGGAATCGCCTCACCATCCTTGGCCTTGGTGTTGCCGCGATTTTCGCGGCGATTCAGCTTCCTCCTTCTATTTTTGATACCGTACTTTTCGCCTGGTCAGGTTTAGGATCTGCTTTTGGCCCTTTGCTTTTAGTGCGTTTGCGTGGGCATTTTGTCCACCCCACATGGGCTTTGGCCGCACTCTGGAGTGGGTTTTTCACCACGTTGTTGTGGGCGCATTTTCAACCCTTGGGCGGAATCTTGTACGAATTGATTCCCGCGTTTTCTGTGTCTTTGCTGTGCAGTCTTTGCGGTGTGTGCCGGCAGAAACCCGTACACTAGAGCTATGCAAATTCCTCCTGGCGTGGTGGACCTTCATGTTCACATTCAACCATGGCAGCAAATTCGAGAGGCCCCGCGTCGGACCATTGAGCGGGGAAGGAGTGATGTATCTTCCATCCTCAGGTATCAAGATTCACCTGTCGAGTTTGCTCGTCATGTGCAAGAACAGGGTGTTGCCCGCGTTGGTTTAATCAATTATGTCTCACCAAAGTTGATGGGGTTTGATGCTTCTTGCAACGATTGGATTGCTGCCTATCGCAACCAAAACCCTTCCGTATTTGTGGCCTGGGGCGGGATTCATCCTGAGTTTTGTTCCCAAGTGCCAAGCGAAATGGTGCGGCTGTTGGATGAGTTAAAAATCGACGGCATAAAAATTCATCCGCCGCATCAAGAGTTTCGTGCCAATGCTTATCGCAGCATGGATATGCCAGCATTGGCCGAGGTCTATGCTGCCTGCGAGCAGCGCCAGGTGCCGGTCATGATTCATACCGGCACCTCTGTCTTCCCAGGTGCGCGCGCCAGCTATGGCAACCCGATGGACGTGGATGATGTCGCCATTGATTTTCCCAACTTGCCCATTGTCATGGCGCATGCAGGACGGCCACTCTGGTTCGAAGAGGCCTTTTTTGTTGCTCGGCGGCATCCCCATGTGTGGCTTGAGCTCAGTGGCATTCCGCCGCAGAATTTGCCAGATCATTTGCCGCGTTTAGAAATCTTGCAAGACCGTGTGTTGTGGGGCACTGATTGGCCCAGCCCGGGTGTGCATTCCTTGCGCCGCAACCTAGAAATTTTTTGCAATCTGGAAGAATACAGTGATGCGCTCAAGCAGCAAATCTTGGTGGAAAACCCTAACCGCCTGTTTCCTCCCCGCTAGCTGAGGCGGGGGTGGAAGCTTCTAACTTTAGGTCATGGAGTTTTTGCGCTAGGTGCAGGAGTGCATAAATGGCGCCGAACAGGATGACGAGCAAGAAGCCCAGACGCAACCAGCGGGGTTTGTTGCCAGGGGATGGCTTCATGCCATTTCTAGATAGGCGGCCCCTAACAAACCAGCGTCGTTACCTAGGGTTGCCGGCAAAATAAGGAAGTCTTCTGCCTGTCGTCCAAAGCAGCGTTGCTGCAGCACTAGTCGTGCAGGTTTTTCCAGAAACTTCAAAGCTGGGTGGCCGCCACCGCCGACCAAAAAGACGCGCAAATCCAACAACAAACCGACTTGGGCCATGGCTTCTCCAAGGCAAGAGCCTGCAGTTTGGAAAACGGCAAGCGCATCCAGATTGCCGTTGCCAGCAGCTTCCACCATTTCTGCTAACGGCATGGCTTGCCCCATGCACTGGGCGGCCAAAGTTTCCATCGCCCGTGCCGAGGCAATGGCTTCCAAGCAACCAAGAGCACCACAGCCGCACTGCCGGTCATGGCCGACAGTGAGATGTCCAAATTCTCCGGCCATGCCCCCCGGGCCTTGGAAAAGCTGGTGATTGAGAATGAGGCCGCCACCGACCCCAGTGCCGAGGGTGATGAACAAAAAGTTGGGATGGTTTTTCCCTGCTCCACAGTGAGCCTCACCGAGGGCGGCGACATTGGCGTCGTTTTCCAGGACAACGGGGCATGCGCAAAGTGCAGAAAGCTCGTCGGCCAGCGGAAATCCCGCAAGAAAAGGCAGGTTGGGGGCGTCTAAAACTTGACTACGTGCTGCATCAATCACTCCAGGAAGGCCGACGCCGACCTGGCTTAGGCGGCCGTCTGCAGCAAGCTCCTTCAGCTTTTCCGCCATTTGCTGTACGCATAACCGGGCATCATGCTCGGTGGGGATTTCAATTTTTTGGACCACGACATCGCGCTCAATGCGGCCGAGTTTTAAGTTGGTACCGCCGAGGTCGATGCCAAAACGAGGAGTTTGAGGTGAAGAGCCCATCAGTAATCGATGCGTTGATGGAAAGGGAGCTCCCACGGGAAGGGCAGCGGCAAGGGTGCGCCCCATGCTGCTTGAAAGTGGGAACGGTAATCTTGGAAGGTGCGGGGGCCAGGGAGATTGGCAACCTCGCTGAGGATACCCGCAACAAAGGTGAGAATGCGAGCCATCCCTCTGTAGTGGAGGCGTTGGGGGAGGTCTTGAGGGCTGTGGTAGGCGGAATCCGCTTGAGTGTGGAAGGCCAACACCGGAATGCCGAGGCGATAAAACAAAACGTGATCACTGGCATCGAAGTTGGCTTCTTCATCGCGATGCAAACGCAAACCCAAGACAGAGGCTTGGACTTGGAGTAGCTTTGCAAATTCGGCTTGGCTGGAGCTGCCCAAAACCCAAAGCTCTTGGTTCCCACCTAGGCCGATACCCTCGAGGTTCAACATGGCATCCATGTGGCTGGGGTTGAGCGGAGGATGGCGACAAAATGCCAAACTGCCACTCAATCCATGCTCTTCACCACCGAAGGCGACAAAGCACAAACTTCGTTGGGGACGATGCTCTGGTTGAGCAAAGAACTGAGCCAGAGCCAGCAGACCGGCAACCCCAGAAGCATTGTCATTGGCGCCAGGCCAAACTTGGCCCGCTGCATTGGCACCCAGGTGATCATAATGCGCGCCGATGACGATGGTTCGTTGTCGCTGTCTCGGGTCGGTTCCGGGTAGATAACCAATCACATTCCAACTTTGGCTTTGGGCTTGCGGCTCCAGTTGAATGCGCAGGGAGGCCGTGGTTCGCAAAGAAAAAGGCGATAACTTGGTAGCTGGATATTGGAGTTGCCGCCAACAGTCTTGCCACGACCAGGGGCTATTGGCGAAGGCAGCTTGCAATACGCTGGCATTGCCGTAAATCACGGGAATCGACGCTCCCAGAGGTGCTTCCGCTTGAGCTTGGAAAAACAAAAAATCTTCCGCATCTTGCCAGCTGAAGTTTTGCTGCTGGAGTTTGGCTTGCACTTCTGGCGTATGCAGCCGACTTTGGGCGATTTGAGGCAAGGGCGAAAGCGAAGGCCAAAAGAAGCGGCCGTTGGCGAGTTGAAGGCGAGGGTCGGCGGCGAAAAACGGCGGCTCGACGACGCAAACAGCAGCAGCTCCCAATTCTTGCAGCCGTTGCACTTTGGCGGCCAAGATTGCTTCTTGGGGGAGCTCAACACCCGATTCTGAGGCCGGTGCATAGCGCAAAATTAAGACAATCGCGTTTTGAAAAATGCGGGTGTCGGTAGGATCCTGGGGTAGACCAAAACCTGCAAAGACTAAGGGACCTTGAGCGAAACCGGGCGGGCTATTGGGATGGGGAAGAAAGCTGGTGCCCAGAGAGAAGTTTTGTTTGCCGAATTGCAGCTGGCAGTTTGCCGAAGAAAGTTGGCGAGGACGGGAAGAAAAAGATTGCAGCCAACCATGGGGTAAGGGTTGTAGGCCGCATTGCTGAAAGCGGGCGATGAGCCATTGAGCGGCGGCATGCTCCCCCCAACTGGCGGTTTTGCGTCCCTCCAAGGTTGAACTGCACAGGAAATCCACATCCGCATGCAGCTTGTGGGCAGAAAAAATGGGGTCCGAAGTGGGGGCCGTAGCCTCTCGTTGCCAACCCGGCAGCACTGCCAGCAGCAACGCCAACAACACCTAGCGCTCCAAGGCGGCGCGGTAGAGTTCCATCGCCCGAGGCATTAAGGCTTGCAGGCGTTGGATACGGGTGCCGGGGCTGGGGTGGGTGGACAGAAACTCGGGAGGAGCTTCCCCCCCCAGAGCCTCCATACGTTGCCACAGGCCGATGGCTGCTTGCGGGTTGTAGCCAGCATTGGCGGCGAGCATCAGGCCAATCTCGTCGGCTTCGGATTCGTGGTCGCGGGAAAAAGGCAGCATGACGCCAACATTGGCTCCAACACCCAAAGCTAGCATGATGTTGTTGCGCTGTTCCGGCTCCATATCTTTCATCGAAAGGGAGGCACCCAGCATGCCAAACTCCACAATTAGGCCGGTGCTCATGCGCTCCGCCCCGTGGTGGGCCAAAGCATGGGCCACTTCATGCCCCATGACCACAGCCAGGCTGTCTTCGTCTTGGGTGACAGGAAGCAAGCCGGTGTACACCGCGGTTTTGCCCCCAGGCAGAGCCCAAGCATTCACGGTTTCTGGCGAATCAATCAGTTTGAACTCCCAACGAAAGCGCTTGGCGTCGGATTCGGGAAGGAGCTGGATGGCGGATTGGGCAATGCGTTCGCCAATGCGACGCACCATCTCCGCGTCAGGGCCACTGGTGACGACTCGCTCGTCGGCCAGCATCTCGCGATAGGCTTGTGCGCCCATCCGCATCTCTTGGCCGGAATTCATGAAATTCAGTTGTTTGCGCCCGGTGCCTGGAACGGTGGTGCAAGCCAGGGCAGCAAAGCAAAGCAGCAGGGTTGGGAGCAAAGCACGCATGATGCCCCTATCCTAGTAACAATTCGCCTTCTCGGCACCCATTCATGAGCCCAAAGCGACCGACCCTACTCATTGTTCTCGATGGCTGGGGGCATGCACCCGCCCTAGACAGTAACGCCATCACCCATGCTCCGGCAGAGAACTTCCTTTCTTGGTGGGAGCAGTGGCCCCATGCCTTGTTGTCGGCCTCTGGCAAAGAAGTGGGGTTGCCCTTGGGCTTGATGGGCAACTCCGAGGTGGGGCATACCAACATCGGCGCCGGACGCGTGGTTTACCAAACCATTACCCGCATTGATGAGAGTATCCGCAGTGGTGAATTTGCGCGTGTTGGTGTCTTGCGCTCGGCGGTGGAAAAGGCATTGCAGAGCGATGGACGTCTTCATTTGTTTGGTTTGTTAGGAGATGGCGGCGTTCACGCCTCCGACCAACATTTGGAGGCTTTGCTTGATTTGGCTTTGTCCATGGGATTGCGCGGAGAGCAAGTGGTGTTGCATGCCATTTTGGACGGCCGCGATACACCCCCCTCTTCCGGCCTTGGTTTTTTGCAGCGCCTACAACCAATTTTGGATGCGAAGGGCGTGTGCTTGGCTACGCTTTGCGGGCGTTACTTTGCTATGGACCGCGATAAAAATTGGGAACGCACCGCACTGTTCTGGAATTTGCTGGTGGAAGGGCAGGCGGAGCACCATGAAACAGAGGCGCAGGCTGCTTTAGCCAAGGCCTATGAGCGTGGGGAAAGCGATGAATTTGTAAACCCGATTCGCATTGGTCAGCCCTTGCCGGTCGAAGATGGGGACTCGGTATTGAGCTATAACTTTCGCGCCGACCGTGTGCGTCAAATCACTGAGGCCTTCTTGAGTGATGCGAGCTTTGCTGGCTTTGCGCGCCCGCGTTTGCCGCAAGTGCATTACACCACCATGACCCAATATGCCAAGGAATTCGCCTGTCCGGTGGCCTTCCCACCGCAAGAACTACACTCCCTGTTTGGAGAAGTGGTGGCGGCAAGAGGGCTGCGCCAATTTCGCTGTGCGGAAACCGAGAAATATGCGCATGTCACTTTCTTTTTTAATGGTGGGAGGGAAGCGGTTTATGCTGGCGAGGAACGACATTTGGTACCCTCGCCCAAAGTGGCGACCTACGACTTAAAGCCGGAGATGTCGGCTTTTGAAGTGACCGCCGCAGTGTTGCAGCGCCTAGAAGCCGGGGAGCACGACTTGTATGTCATCAACTTTGCCAATTCTGATATGGTGGGCCATACCGGAATCCCCGAAGCTGCCGAAGCCGCAGTACGGGCGGTAGATGGGTGTTTGCAGCAGATTGTGACCATGGCTTTGGCACAGGGAGGTACTGTGGCCATTACTGCGGATCATGGCAATGCCGAACAAATGGTGGATCCGGTGAGTGGTGGAATCCATACTGCGCACACCGTGAACCCGGTTCCTTTTTTGTTGATTGGAGACGGTATTCGTGGTGCCAGGTTGCGAGAAATGGGGGTGTTAGCGGATGTCGCGCCGACTTTGATGCAGCTTATGGATATCCCGCAGCCAGCGGTGATGGATGGGCTTTCCATGCTGCAATAGCCGCTACAATACGCGGTCCCATGAGCGTTTCCTGCGGCATCGTTGGGCTTCCAAACGTTGGCAAGTCCACCATTTTTAGCGCCCTTTCCTCCGCCAAGGCCGAGGTGGGCAATTTCCCCTTTTGCACCATAGAGCCCAATGTGGCGGTGGTGGAAGTGCCCGATGAGCGGTTGGAAATCATCCATGGTTTTGTCGAAACCAAGCGTGTGTTGCCGGCCGTGGTGAAGGTTGTGGATATTGCTGGGCTGGTTGCCGGCGCTTCAGAGGGCGAGGGCATGGGCAACAAGTTCCTTGGCAACATCAAGGAATGCGATGCGGTGATGCAAGTGGTGAGGTGTTTCGGTGGCGACAAAGTGTTGCGCGAGGGCCCTGTGGATCCCATCGGTGATATCGAGGTGGTGGAGCTGGAATTGGAGCTCGCTGATTTAGAAACCTTGAAGCGCAATGCGGAACGGGTGGGAAAGAAGGCACGGGCGGGTGATAAGGATTCCCAATTCGAGAAGGAAACCTTTGAGCAAGCCATCGCTGTCTTAGACGGAGGCAAACCCTTGCGGGTGCATTCTTGGAATGAGCGTCAACAACAAGTTTTGAAGCCATTGTTTTTGATGAGCATGAAGCCCGTGCTTTATGTGGCCAATGTTGCTGATGATGATTTGGAGGGCCAAGGCGAATATTGCAAAAAAGTTGCAGCTTATGCGGCTGAGCATGGCTCGGATTGGCTTCCCATCTGCGGAGATTTGGAGTTGGAGCTCCGCTCCATGGATGAGGAAGATCGGCAAATGTTTATGCAGGAGTTGGGTGTGAAGGAGCTGGGCTTGGCTAGGCTCATCCGCACCGTCTACCACCTACTGGGTTTGCAAACGTATTTCACTGCCGGGGAGAAAGAGGTGCGTGCTTGGACTTTTCATCGCGGCGACACCGCACCGCGCGCTGCCGGTGTCATTCACACCGATTTCGAAAAGGCTTTTATCCGCGCAGAAATTTACTCGGTGGAGGATTTGCAAACCTACCATTCCGAGGCGGCCATCCGCGCGGCAGGAAAACTGCGTACGGAAGGTCGCGACTATGTCATGCAAGACGGCGATATTGCTCACTTCCTAATTGGGAAATGAACACGAGAACGTGCCTTATTCTGAGCTAGGAAAGGCCGAGCAAGGCGTCGAGTTTGCCTTCGCCTTCGAGGGCGGCTAAATCGTCGTAGCCGCCTACGAGCTGGCCATCAATGAAGATTTCGGGCACCGAGCGACGGCCTCCGCTGCGCTCCAGCATTTCCTCCATGCGCTCGGGCGCTTGGTCGAGGTTGATTTCCTCCCATTTTTGTCCCTTATTTTCCAGCAGGCGCTTGGCCATGGTGCAGTAGGGGCAGGTGGTCTTTGTGTAGATTTCTATCTTTGCCATGGTGCTTGGTTATGCGACAATACCCATTGTTACATGGATGCGCAAACCATTGAAACCATCATTACCGAAAACTTGAAAGGAGCCACCTGCCAAGTGACGGATTTAACAGGCACTCAGGATCACTGGGGGCTTGAGGTGTCGTGGTCCGGCTTTGCCGAACTGAGCCTCTTAGAGCAACACCGCAAGGTGTTGGAACTGATGCGACCCTACATGGCGGAAGGGGACAACTCCATCCACGCGGTGCAAATCAAAACCACTAGTTAACATGGAAATCAAAGAGCGACTCGAGCAAATCATTCAGCAGCAACCCGTGTTGCTTTTCTTAAAGGGCAACAAAATGTTCCCACGTTGTGGTTTTTCCCAGGCGGTCGTCGAAGTGTTCAAGGAGTTGGATGTTCCTTTTGAGGCCGTCGACATTTTTGAACATCCCGGCATCAAGCCGGCTTTGGTGGAAATTACGCAATGGCCTACCACGCCGCAAATCTTCCTGGGTGGAGAGTTTATTGGCGGTGGTGATATCGTGCGCGAGCTCCATGCCAAGGGCGAACTCAAGCCCATGGTTGAGAAGGTCTTGGCCGACGCGGCTTCCTAGGCTTTTTATCCAAGCGGGCTAAGGTAGGATGGGCCCATGCGTTTGCTTGTGGTCTACCGTGGCCTACCTTGGCCCTATGCCGAGGGCTACCATCTCCGCATCCTGCACTTGTTCCGCAGGTTGGCTCAGCAGCACAGTGTGCATCTGTTGGCGTGTATCCAAAACCAAGAGCAGCGCGCCCTTCTTGAGCCCCTTCAGGACCAGGAAATTTTTTCCACCATCACTCTGGAGGCTGTGCCTAAGCGCAATGCATTCGGCCGGATGGCCACCAATTTGGGCCTGTTTCCTGTGGCTTCTTTTCGTGCAGAATACCCCGGCTTCGACAAGAAGTTGGCTCAAGTCGCGCTTGATCTAAAACGTCAGCATGATTTGGATGTGGCCTATGTCTTCGATCCGTGGGCGGATTTGTGGTTTCGAGAGGGCTCCAAAGTTTTGCCAACTTTATTGGATGTTTGCGATTGCCGTACTCTTTATTACGACCGCCGCTTGGATCGCGGTGGTCTAACTTTGGACGAGTCTCTGCGTACTCGGCAGCTGCGTCGCCGGTTTTTAGCCTTTGAGCGTTTTTGCCTCAAGCGCTATCCCATCGCCACTGTGGTCTCGCCGATGGATCAAGAGCGCTTGCAACGCATGCATCCCGGTGCTCGGGTGGAAGTAATTCCCAATGGGGTGGATTTGGAGATGTTTTGTCCCATGGAAGGAGTAGAGGAAGTCGACGGCAAGCTCATTCTTTTCGGCAACATGGATTTTTTGCCGAATGTGGATGCAGCCATTCATTTTGCTCGCGATATTCTGCCCAAGGTGCGGCAACGGTATGCCAATGCGAGTTTTACCATTGTCGGCACCAATCCGGTACCAGAGGTCTTGGCTTTGGCCGGGTTGCCGGGGGTAGAAGTCACTGGCCCGGTTGAAGATTTAAAACCCTGGATTCAACGTTCCTGCATGTTGGTGGCCCCCATGCGCTTTGGTGCAGGTATCAAAAACAAGGTTTTGGAAACCATGGCCGTGGAGAAACCGGTGGTCACCAACGCAACTGGGATTGAGGCGATGCAACCCGAAGTGCGCGAGTTGCTAACTGTGGCGAATAGCGACCAAGAGTTTGCGGACGCGGTTTCTGATTTGTTGGCCAACCCCGAGAAACGCCGCGAATTAGGCCAGCGTGGACGCAAGGTTATGGCTGATTTGCACTCTTGGGAGGCGGCGGCAGCAGCCTACGAATCGTTGTTTTCTGAACTAGCGGCCTTTACAGAACGCTAAGGCGCAGCATGTTGGAGTTTTGCACTCCGCCTTGGGCGGTTGCAGCTTCCAGATAGACCGAGCGGCCGCTGGCTCCGGTGGGTACGGAGAAGGAAAAAGTGGCACTGCCTGCGGCATCCGTGGTGCCAGTAGTGAAGAGGCCCCAGCCTGGGCCGACTTCGAAATCGGTGCCGAACATGCGGCTGCCGGCGTTGGAGAAGCTGTACAGGAGGTACCAAGGGGCCAAACTTGGGGCATTGTCCAGTTGCACCGAACTCATGCTGCCGGCTTGCAACTGCGTGGCGCCGCTAAGGTTTAGGGCTTGTGGTTCGATGCGCAAAATGAACAGACCACCGTCTTGATCGGAAAGATAAACCAGGCCTGATTGGGCGAAGGGATAGACTCCCCAAGTGCCGTTGTAGCCGGTGCCGGTGGTGGGGCTAGCGTCGAAAGCAGCAATTTGTTGAGGGGAAGATGGATTTGTGATGTCGAGGCAAGCAAAACCAAAGCTGTACCAGGAAGCGTAAATGCGATTGCCTTTGATGATGGCATTATGCACGGTGGCATTGTTGTTGGACCAGGTGGCAAGCATCTGCATGGCCGCTGGATTTTGAATATCGTAGATTGCCAGCCCACCACCACGGTTTTCGTCGGTGGTGACGGCGATGGTGTCCGCGTCGTTTACCCAGACATTGTGAGTAACCCCACCTGGGGTGGGAGTGGAGCCTAAGCTAGGGAAGGAGGGTAGGCTTTGCACCGACACGATGCGGTAGTTGCCATCATACAGCTCGGCCAAATGCGCCTTGCCATGTTGTACAAATGCATCATGCACCTCAAATGTATTGTAAGAGGCCACCATCACGGGCTGCGTGGGATTTGCCAAATCCAATACCGCCATTCCGGGAGAAGGGTCGGCGCCGACGATATAGGCCATGGATGCCCCCAAATCAATTGCGATGTTGTGGGCGTGATTCCAAAGACTAGTACCGAAAGTTTGCACCAAGGTGGGGGAGTCGGGTTGGTTGAGATCGACAATTTGCACTCCGCCCCCACCTTCGGTGACGATGTAGCAGTAAGGGCCTAAGGTTTTCATGTCGCGCCAGAGGGAGACGGGGCCCGGAATAAAGCCGACACGAACCGGGAGCGATGGGTTGCTGACGTTGTAGAAAGCGGTGCCAGTTAAGGTGCCAAGGATGGCGTATTCCCGACCATCTGGGGCTGTGTAGCCCCAGATATCATTCGAGAAGGAGTAATCGTTGGTTTGGGAAAGTAGAGTGGCTCCGTTTTGCCCCCATAGTGGGGATAGGAGGCAAAACCCGACGAGGATGGAGGAAAAGCGCATGGATTAAAGAACCGTGAAGGTGATCATGTTTGAATCATCAATGCCTGCGCCGTTGATGGCGCCAACTTACATATAGCCAATCGTGCCTGTAGGCAAGTTGGGTGGAATGGAGAAACTAGTGCTTCCATTGCCAACAGCATCGGCAGTGCCGGTGGCCATGATGCTAAAGGGAGAGCCGATGTCGAATTGGTGGCCACGCAAAATACTGCCAGCATTGGAACCGCTAGCGAGGAACACCCAATTGGCACCGGCCTGCATGCCACTGAAGTTGTAGCTAACAACAGCACCTGGTTGGGCGGAAAGAGCTCCGCTTAACTGCAGCGCATCATTACCGCCAGGAACGGGGGCAAGGGTGAACAATTCGAAATCGTCGATGTTCCAACCACCAAACTCCAGGCCGGCATCGGAACGCATGCTAAAACGCACCTTGACCGAGGGGTTGTTGTCGGCGATAGCCGAGATGTCGATCTCTTTGAGGTTCCAACTGTTTTCCAAAAGATGACCGGCAAATGGGTTTTCAAATACTTGAATTCCATTGACGAAAATCTCGGCATGGTCATACCGGCTTTCTTCGACATTGAGTTGACGCGCAAATCGAAGGGTGACACCAGTTTGTCCGCTGCAGTCGATTGCTGGCGACTCTAAGTAGTTGTTGACATTGGGTTGGTACAGGCCGTTCCAACCACTGGGGCCCAAATCGTTGCCCCAACATTTCTGCCCAGAATAGGCCGCATTGGGATCTTCCACCTTGCCGGCAGGAGTGCCGCGTTGCCAATCATCTTGTTGAGCAAGTTGGACATGGACCCAGCCTTCATCGGTGGTACCTTCAAAATCGTTGAAGTAGATTTGATTTTCGACGCCAACCACAAATTGATAGTCTCCGCTGCGGGGAGAATTTTCTTGGTTGCTACCGCTGTCGAAGGCCTCGATGTGGTAACTCACACGAGCGGGTGAAATTTGACCCGGAATGCCTGCGCTGTAGCTACTTCCCGTATGAGACATGGGCAAAGTGATGGGGGCACCACCATCCACCGCATACACCACATTGGCATTGGTTATGACATTGCCGACCAGACTGGTGATGTCGGCTTGCACCACATAGGGGCCAACTTCCGACAAGCTGTTGCCAAGTGGGGTATGGACAATCTGAATCAAGGGCAAATCGATGCCGTCAAAGCCTTGTTGGCGGAAGCCGTCATCAATGTCGCCAAAGTTGGGGGTGCCGTTCCAAATGTTGCCATCATTGTCGTCGAGAACAAGCCAATGCTCTTCGATGACATTGCGGATGTTGCCATCACTATAGGCGTTCATCCAACCAAGGAAGAGGGTGTTGGCGGTTAAATCACCGGACGCATTGCCCAAACTAATGTTCAGATTATTGCGCACTTTCCACAATGCGCCCATCAAGACTTCGCCATCGGCGTGGACCTCTCCGTAGCAGCCACCATTGCTATCGCCACAGAATTGACGATTATTCCAGCCGCTGCGAATGAACCCGCCGTTAGTGAAAAAATCTTGGCCGATAATCGGGGTGTCATAGATATACATGGCAAAAACATCCGCATTGCCTTCGCCGAAACCATCGGCTCCATTGCCACTGCCGTAAAGGATATTAAGCCAGTGCCCCTCTTCGTGGGTAACGACAGTGCTGAATCCAGTGTTGTTACAACCACCGCCTGAGCGGAACATATTGATGGACACCCCATCGAAGTAAGCGTTGCAGGTGGAGTTGAGGTTGGCATTGGTGCGCACCTGAAAATCGGGGGTGGTGTCATTGGGATCGATTGCTTTCGTCCATGCACGCAAATCAAGAACGGAGTCGTAGCAACTGGCTTCCGAAGTTACGAACTCTGTTTGCCCACTGTTCATAGTGAGGGTGCCAGGAACCCCCGGGGTAAAGCTTGCGCTAGCGCTGTGGTCGGGGCCGGCTTGGTTGAATACGCGGCAATAAGGGCCACTGTAGGTTGCAGTGATGGTAACGGGTTGATTGTTGGGGGTGTTGAGCACGAAATTGCCGTCCGCATCCGTCGTCGTGTTGCCGGCTGGACTGGTTAGGGTCATAAACGGCATGGTTTGCAAGGTGGGCGGGTTGGCGGAGCTGTGCGCGCGGGTGCCGGGAGTGGCATAGCTAGAAACGGCGCCCGTTGCCTGTTGGTTGTGGATGAGGTTTTGTTGTTGGAGGACCTCGGCTGAACTGCTGTCGGCAGCAACGAAAATTTGGCGCCCTGCTGGTTGGGTTGGGTTCTCTTGGTTGCGTAGTTCCACAGACCACGCCAAACGTGGCGCCATGTATTTCCCTGGCCGGTGTTTGATGATGACCAATTCCGGTTGGCCAACAAAGCTGGGTTCGCGGCCACCTTCTAGCTGTTGATATTCGTCCATGGCGATATGCACAGCAACAAATGGATCCAGCAGCGGGCGAAGGGAAAGGTTTTCGACTCCGGGGACAGCACGGCTGTCGAGGGAAAGGAGGTTGCCCTGCGGGGTGAAAATTACGTTTACGGAGGCAGCCTCGACCGGAATTCCCTGCACCCACTGGCGAAATTCGACGGCAACCTTATCTGTGGTGCCGATTGCGGAAAGATTCAGATATTTCACTTTCTCCAGTACCATCGTGCGGTCGGCAATCTGAAACATGGGGAAAGCTTCGTCTACAGCCATTCGCGCGAGCTCTTCAAAGTCGGCGTCGAGTTGTGGTGTGAACGGAGCTTCATTCTGATAGCCCCAAAGATGGCGACCGGCTTCGCGATCCTTGTGACGCCGTAAAATCCACTCCTGCCCGTGTTTTTTTTGCCAAAGCTGGAAGGCTTCGGCCACAGGGTCGGATTGCGGGGCTTCGCTTTGGGCAAAAAGAGGAGTGAGGCCAAGGGCCGTGGCCAGAAGAACACAGGCTAGAGAGTGGATGCGCATGATGGGGAAAAGGGGAGCAAGCAGGCCGGAGACAAGGTCTCTGCGACAGATACGAGGTTATCGCCAAATTAAAGTTGGTTAACCAACTTTCTGCCAAATCTATCCAGGAAAAACCAAGAAAACCCGGTGCTTGTCCCCAATTTGGAATATCCTTTAGGCGGAAACTGGCCTCTTTGCTCCATATGGGCCTTTCAGGTGTACAACAGCTGAAAATTGATTCCTTTCTCCTCAATCATGCGACCTCCCCACAACTTCCCTGCCATCCCCCGCTGGGGCTTGGTGGCCATTCTGCTCGGTTCCATTGGCTGTGCCCATCCTGGGCCTGACGTCCTCAGCCTGAACGGGAATTTCGGCAACGGTGGAGGGGCCTCCACCTTGGTTTATTCGATGGACGATTTGACTGGCGATTGGGTCGGCCAGTTGGTGCCTGAGAATCTCGCTCGCCCCACCAGGAACTTTTATTTGCGGATTGCCGATGGCGCAGTAAACGAAGCTGCGGATAGCTTGGGTAACCAATGGACCACTGTGGATTCCCAGCGCAGCTTGGAGTTCTCAGCCGATGGCGCCATGGTGAGCTTATTAGAGTCCACCACCTACACCAACAACCTGGTCTTGCATGCACAAATGGATCCTTCAATGAGCGTGCTTAGTGGTACTTTCAGTCACGTTATCCCCAGCGGCGCACAGGTTGACGGGAGTTTTAGTTTGGTGCGCAGTACTGGCCCCGGACATTTTTCCCAAGCCTTGCTTGCAAATGTTTGGGATGGGTACGGCGCCAATGAATTGGGTAAGAAACGCAACTTCACCCTCACTTTGGATAGTGCTGGTGTGGTGCTTAGCGGCGAAATCACCCACCCTGTAACCCAGGCTCTGGTGCACAGTTACTCCGCAGCTGCTGGTACTTTCGTCTTTAGCGACGACGCCATTGGGCGGCTCGATAATGTGGTGCTCCAGGGCGATGACGGGTCTACCGCCACCTTTAGTTATCTTCTGGTCGACGAACAGGGAACCTTGCTAGGGGGGCCAGGATTCGACACTTTAATGGGGAGTGGTGTCATTGAGATGAAACGCCCTGCCGCCGGCCCGCAATAGCCATTAAACTGAACGGCTCATGGCGAGCCCCATTACCTTCCTTAGCGATTTCGATGGTGTTTGGACCAATCCCTGGCGCGAGCTGCAGGAAGTTCATCGCACTGTTCAGCGTGAGTTGCAGCGCCTAAGTGGGTGGTCGAGCTCGCGAGTCGAAGCGAGCTATGCCTCATTTCGGCAAGCGGTTTTGGCCAATCCGGAGGGGCATGGCTGGCATCTTGATGGCAGTTTTAGCTCCTATGTGGATGAGGATTATTTTGCCGTCCCCACCTCGGTTGGCCAGTACATCGAAAGAGCGCCTTGTGAAGAAAGCAGCGCGTTAAAACAAGCTGTGCTGCAGGAATATCCAACGGTGCTGGGCTTTTTAGACGAGTGCTATCACAATACTTGCGCACGCTTTCGACAACAGGTGGAGCATGATTTGGTCGATGGTGCGGCCGAGGTGTTAACTCAATTGCTGGAGCAAAATGTACAAGTGGTATTCGCCACCAATGCACCCGCAGAAAAGGTGGTGGATTGGTTTGCACCACTTGGCTTTGTGGTGAAGGACGCGCAATCGACAGCCCCCGGCTCCCACCCTCTACGTGTTTATGGCCGTGCCGGAAAGCAGTTTCTAGGGGCAAGCGGGGAGCAGCTCGATTTTGGTGGACGTATGGTGCATATCGATCGTCCCCAATACCGAGCTATTTTAGAGCGCGAAGCCCCCGACCTTGTGGTCGGCGACGTTCTATCCCTAGATTTAGCCCTTCCGGTTGCTATGCGCCTCGCCAACCATCCAGCTGCGCCTTGTGCTTTGGGGGTTATGGAGCTCGAACATACGCCGCAATGGGTGCGCGACTCTGTGGATGCTTCCAGGATCGATTATCTGCTTCCGCATGTGTCTGCGGTTGCAGCCATCATTGAGGATATTCGCGAATCGTAGCGACGACGGCGAGGGTGGCTTCGGTTTTGTTGAAAGGGGCCGCCACTTGGAAACCGGCGACTTTTCCCAGCAGGTCTTGCACGGTTTCGCAGGCAATCGCCACGCCCTCTTCCGCACCGCGGTGATTTTCTTCGGCATGTTTCATGCGGGCGAGGATGTGGTCGGGTACAAACACTCCGGGCACTTCCGAATGTAAAAATTCCGCATTGCGCAAACTGCGCAGGGGCCAAATGCCGGCGAGGATGGGAGGTTTCTCAGCGGGAAGTTGATCGAGGAATTGCAGCAGAGTTTGGGCGTCAAAGACGGGTTGAGTCATAAAAAAATCAACACCAGCCTCCATTTTCCAATGCGCACGGTCCAGTTCGCGCTTCAGGTCGAGGGCTGTGTGGTTCAATGCGGCACCACAGCAAAAGGAAGTTTTGTGGCCAAGGGGGTTCCCGCCTAAATCCAGCCCTTGGTTGAGATTATGCACCATGTTGCATAATCCAATGGCATCTACATCGAACACAGCTGTGAGGTTCGGGTAATCCCCTTGGTAGGGAGGGTCGCCGGTGATGGCTAATAAATTATGCAAGCCAAGGGCGGCAGCACCCAATAAGTCGGATTGCATGCCTAAGAGATTGCGGTCGCGGCAGCAGAAATGCAGCAAGGGTTCGATATTGGTTTCTCTTGAGAGAATGGCGGCCGCGGAAATGTTGGAGAGGCGAGCGGAAGCACGAGGGCCATCGGGTAAATTGATAGCATCGACCCCATGGCGATCGAGATTGCGCGCGGAAGCCAGCATTTGCTCCATATTGGGAGTGCGCGGGGGCACGAGTTCTACCGAAATCACGGTTTCCCGACGAGCTAAGCGGGCGGCAAACCGCGACCGCTGCTCCAAGGGGAGTGCGGGTTGGGCTTGGGCTTGTTGGGCTGGAGATTTTGGAGGCGAAGTTGTGACTGGCCGAAGCTGTGCGGTGCCGACCCGAGCAGCTTGCGAGAGAGCCCGGATGTGGTCGGGAGTGGTTCCGCAGCAGCCGCCAACAATGCTCCCGCCCATTTGCAAAAACCTTCGCCCAAAACGAGCAAAATAATCGGGATCGTTTTCATAAAAAACCCGACCATCAATTTCTCTCGGCATACCGGCATTGGGCTTGGCTGCGATCGGAACCTGCAGAGCCCGACTCATGGTGGCGACGACGGCATCGAGAACCACCCTGGGCCCACTGCTGCAGTTAAAGCCAACTGCGGATGCGCCCGCTTGAGCCGCGCGGAAAGCACTTTCTACTGCCGAGGTGCCATGCGAAGTTCTTCCCTGTTCGCCCAAGGTGAGGAAGGCCAGGATGGGAAGTTTTGAGATGGAGGAAACGCCTTGCAGCGCACATTCCAGTTCAAGAATGTTGTCAAAGGTCTCTAATGCAAAACCATCGACAAAAGGCGCAAGATGTTGGGCCGCTTCAGCAAAAGCTGCCGCCGCTTCTGCTTTGGCAAGGCGGCCTAGCGGTTCCAGTTCAACACCCAAAGGGCCAAGGGAGCCTAAAACAAACGCCTGGCCACCAGCGCATTTTTGGGCAATTTCTCCGGCGGCTTGCAAAATTTCTGGAAGTTGCTCGGCTCGCTGGTGCTTGCTTAACCGATAGCGATTGGCACCAAAGGAGTTGGTGAGGATGGCATCACTGCCGGCTTCTAAAAAGGATTGATGGATTTCCTGAACCCACTGTGGGTGCTCCAGATTGGCACTTTCAAAGCTTTGATGAAAGGGAATGCCCCGTTGATAAAGCTGGGTGCCCATAGCCCCATCCAAAACTAGGACTTGTTGTTGTAGGGCGTCTTGGAAGGGCGGTTTGGTTTGCGAGGAAGATTTCACAGCGTCGTTCTTGGGGATTCTAGCAATTCGGCCCCTGGCTTGCGTGTTCGCTACTATGGAGCCCATGGATGGAATGCCCTTTGACCGCACCTGGCTTCCCTACCTTTATCTATACGGAGTGGGGGGGCTCTTCTTCCTCGCTGGATTGATTGTGGTGCTGAAATGTGGCGCCCTCAACCTGCAGAGGCCTCGCCATCGACGCTGGGCTAAGGTTTTGATTCTTGGTTTTTGTTGGTATGCCAGCATCCATGCTGTCGGTATTTTGGCCGCAACCTACCTCTAATGGTCATATCCCTCCTTGTTCGTGCTTCTAGCCTGCAAAGTGGGCAGGATGCAGCTGCGGCAGCCGGAGAGTCCCCAGTATTTTGGAGCATCTTGCTCGGGTATTTTGTCCTTGTGCTTGGCTTTGGTTCCTATTTTGCCAAGTTTAATCGCAGCACCTCCGATTTTTTCTTTGGCGGCCGACGCTTTGCTTGGTGGCTGATTGCAATGTCCATCGTGGCTACTGGTGTTGGGAGCCACAGCTTCGTCAAATATAGTGGCAAAAGCTTTGAGCATGGGTTCTCAGGGACAATGGCCTATATGAACGACTGGTTTTTGATGCCTGTCTTTTTGTTTGGCTGGTTGCCAATCGTTTATTACTTACGGATTCGCTCCATCCCAGAATATTTCGAACGTCGCTTTCACTCCAGCGTACGAGTTCTAGCCACCCTGGTACAGCTGCTTTACATGATTGGGTATGTGGGCATTGGTTTTTTAACCATGGCGCGAACTTTGGAACCCATTGTTGTCCCCAGTTTAGGTTGGGGGCTGATGGACATCATTTGGGTGGTTGCCATCGTAGCCGGGATTTACATTACCTTTGGTGGTCAGACAGCCGTGATTTTCACCGATTTGCTGCAAGGTTTTTTGTTGCTGTTTGCAGGCTTGCTGCTGTTTTTCCTTGGCATTCACTGGTTCGGCGGGTGGCAGCAATTTTGGTAAGCTTTGCCAGCGGAATTCAAACTGCCTCTTGCCAATTTCAATGACGATCCGAGTTTCAATTTTATTGGTGTTTTCTGGCAGGATGCAGTGGCTGGCTCCATTGCTTTCTTGTTCATGAGCCAGGCTCTCATCATGCGGTTTCTTGCTTGTCGCTCGGTGGAGGAAGGCCGAAAAGCTGCCGCATTTAATGTGTTGCTGGTGTTGCCCATTGCCGCTGTTGCGGTTTGCTGCGCAGGTTGGATTGGTCGGGGCATGGTCACTGTGCAGCCTGGAGTGCTTCCAGCCGATGTGCAAGCCGACAATGTTTTTGTTTTGGTTGTGGAGGTTCTTTCGACGACGGCTGGGTTTGGTTTTTTTGTCGCTGCGGTGACAGCAGCCTTAATGAGTTCCGTCGACACCTATATCAATGCTTCGGCAGCGATTGCGATCCATGATATTTACCGACCTATGGCGCAGAAGCTTGGATTGCAAAAGCCAGAATCTCATTATCTGAAAATGGCCCGGATTTTTTCTGTGGTGGCCACCTTGCTTGGGGTTTTGGCGGCTTGGATGTTTTCTCTTTTTCAAGACTTGTACTCGGCCCATGCCTTTTTTCAAAGCACCATCACTCCACCCTTGGTTGCTTGTATCTTTTTGGGCATCCTGTGGCCACGATTCAACACCCAAGGTGCGATTGCCACTTTCGTGGGTGGTATCCTATTCATTGTCTTGGGACGAATTTATCCCTATCAATTGATTGCCCCATTTGCTCAAGGCATTCCAGCATCCTCCGCGGGGAATGCCCCTTACACTTACATCGGGGCTCTCTACAATCTCATAGCCTGTTTTGGCGTTGGCATCTTGGTTTGCTGGTTAAGCAACAAAAATCGCCAAGACACTTCAGGTTTAACCATTTGGTCGCTGGCCAAGGCTCGGCAAACGTTTAAGGGAAGCGTTCCCAACGATCGTCCAGGTTCGGTGCTGAAGAAAATGCCATGGCAAATCAATGCCAATTTGCCAACGGGTTATGTCCAAGTTTCTCCTCAGCAAATGGATTTATTGGCAGCTGAGAACCACGATTTGGTTTATGTGCGGGACAACCGTACCTGGTTGGGTGGTTTGCGCAGCGCACATGCGCGGGTTCTTGTCGGCGATGTCCGTCTCGACAAAATCCAAGTGAGCGCAGACATTGCCGCCCAGGCCCATCTCTTGCCTCAACGCCCGCTTTGTGTGGAAAAGGAGTTTTAACCTATTCCAAATGGCGATCCCAATCCTCGGGTAAATCTAAACCCAAGTCGTAGGTGTGTTCGGCAGTGGGAAAGTTGCCTTGTTGGATATCTGCAACCAGGTCTTTGAGCGCTTTGCGCATGATGTCGGCGACATTGGCATAGCGTTTCACAAACTTTGGTGCTGGTCCCATGGTGAGTCCAACCACATCGTGAAAGACTAAAATCTGGCCATCGCAAGCATCGCCGGCGCCGATGCCAATGGTGGGAATCCGCAAGCGCTCAGTAATGCGTTGGGCTACCGCGGCTGGTACTCCCTCCAACACCACAGCAAAGGCGCCGGCTTCTTGCAAGGCGAGGGCATCATCCAATAGGCGGCAAGCACTTTCCAAAGTACGCCCTTGAATGCGATAGCCACCACGACTATTTACCGACTGCGGTAGCAAACCAATATGGCCCATGACAGGGATGTCGGCTTCGACCAGAGCCTGCACGAGGTGGGCGCGAGAAGCTCCACCTTCCAGCTTGACGGCTTGGGCACCGCCTTCGCGCACCAAGCGCAGAGCATTGGCCAGGGTTTCTTCGACGCAAACATGGTAGGTGCCAAAGGGCATGTCGGCGACCACCAAGGGTCGGTCAACGGCACGTTTGACTGCGCGGGTGGCGCTGATGATTTGGTCGAGAGAGATCTTTAAGGTGCTGGCATGGCCAAGCACAACATTGGCCATGGAGTCGCCGACCAAGATCAAATCGAAGCCGGCCTCGTCGACCAAACGTGCGGTAGGCCAATCATAGGCCGTTAAGCAGAGAATGGCTTGCCCGGAGCCTTTGCGCGCCAAGATAGAGGGCGCGGTGACCTTGGAAGGCACCTGTTTTTCTCCAGCAATGGGAGCAGGGGGACTGCTCGCTGGGGATTCTGTTGAGCCATAAACCGGGCGATCTTTGCTGTCTGCCATGGTGGGCCTCCTGTGGCCAGGCCTGGCATTGTATCCCTGCCGCCGTCGCCTGCTTGTGACTCATGAGGTGGGCTAAGCTTGGATTTTGTTTTGCGGTGGCGTTAGGCTTTAGAGGGTAGGAGGCCATGTTGCTCAGTTTGCTCACTCTTTCCATTGCCTTGCTTGGCCAGGAACTTGCGCCGAGCGTGGAAATCCAGCCCGAGCCCACAGCTCAGGAGCCGGGGCAGGATTTGCAGATGCCTACCGACTCCGAAGCCGACTCCAGCCCCGAAGCCGACCCCGACCCCGACCCCGACCCCGACCCCGAAGCCGAGGCCTTGGCGGCGTGGCTGCAAGATGGGGCACCGGTTTGGGATACGCCAACAGCGCGCTTTCTTCGCGACCTCGAGTTGGGCATGACCTTGGATTTATTGGCTGAGTTCACAGAAAAAAAGAACTCCGTACAAGCGTTCAATGATTTTCGCGTGCGTAGTGCCCAGCTCAATTTCGCTAGCCCAGTGGCTGGACTTGGGCGCGCCTTCTTTACTTTGGATTTTGCCGATGGTGGAGATGGCTCCGAACTCATTTTGCGTGAGGCCGGAGCCCTGTTGGAAAACATTGCGGGTAACCATTTGCCAGGGCAATGGGATGTGCAAGTGGGAAAATACCAAGCCGATTTAGGCGCCTGGAACACCACGCTTGCGAATGAGTTCCCGGCCCCTTCTTTCGACGGCACCCGCCGTGCTTTTTTTAGCGGTAACCTGGTGATGAGCGGTGTGGAGTTGCACCACCGCGTTTCCTTCAGCGGGGGCCTTTTCCGTTGGTCTTTAGGCCTGGCTGGCGACACCGAGTCGCAAGATGTGGATCAGTTTGGTAATGGCTTGCGTGCCAATCCCAACATCATCCCCTTTGGTCGCCGCGGTGTGGCCAACTGGACAGGAACCTGGCGCGGCTCTTTGCAATGGGACCACGGTGGCGGTTGGCATAGTCGCATGGGTGCCAGTGCCCTCTACGCTCCGGAAGAGCCTTTCTTTACGGATCTTGGCAATGGGGTTACGGAAAGGGCCGAACTACACCACACGGTTTATGGATTTGATGCAGGCTTTTTGTGGGAAAACCCGAATTCCGGCCGTCGACATGAGCTTTCACTTGAGGTCTGGGTGCAAGACAACCAATACCGCAACCCAGATGGTCTCTATGTTGGCGATGAATCCCGCGGGGAATGGGGAATGTACGAATACACTTACAGTCCTCAATGGTCGGCTGGCGCCCTCTTTTCCCGCTACGATGTGCTAGGGCTTAGCGCATTTGATTTGGATGCTTCCTATCACGTGGGTTTTCTCAGCTACCACTATTCGGAACAAAGCCGACTTTCGCTTTTCTTCAGCCATACCAATCCCAGCCAAACCTCGGAAAAATTCTTTATTGTCGGCGCCCAGCTCACCATGTCTTTAGGTGCCAAGCGAAAGGTTGCCATCCCGCGCTGGTACTAATCGATTGGCAGAAATTGTGCGAAGACTTCTGTGGAATCCAGCGTGGCTCCCGGTGGGCAAAGATGTGCGGGACCAATCCAGACCGGGCCCAAGGCTGGGGAAGAAGGTGGTCGTCCGTGGGAACCGCGAACCAGGCTGGTGTCGAGGGGGACTACATCCATGCACATGCGCATGCCCATTTTCTTTTTCAATAAACGCCAGGCAATCCGTGCTTTGAGCAGTGGTTTTTGGGGGTCGAGGAATAGCTCGAGCGGGTCGTATCCGGGCTTGCGGTGGATATCGACGGTGCGCGCAAAATCGGGTTCAGTCTCGTTCTCTGCCCAATAAGGATAGGCAAACCAGAACCCTGCCTTGGCCAGCAACACCAGTTCTCCGCTACGTGGGTGATGAAGGGGGTGGTTAGCATCTTTTGCTGGCTCCAAGATTTGCTCTACTCCATCCATGCTCTCGCATAACTTGCGTACTTCGGGAATGTCATCCCGCTTAGAAATATACACATGTGCCAGTTGATGATCGCAAACGGCGAAAGCACGCGAGTTGCCAGGATCGAGTAAGGAACCATTGACGGCTGGATGGATAGCGAGCAGCCCTTCTTGGCGGAAGGTGCGGTTAGGGAATACAGCATGCTGGACGGATTCAATGCCGTATTCGCTCAAAGCAACTAGGTGGTAGCCAAGTTCTTCCGCGCAGGCTAATAGCCGGGCGAATTCCTGGTCGAGCTCAGCGGCGGCGCGAGCGGCTTGCGGACTGTTGGGGCCAAAGCGCTGAAAGTCGTAATCCAAGTGCGGCAAATAACTCAGTGCCAATCCAGGTTGATGTTGACGCAGGATGCGGATGGTCGCTTCGGCAATCCACCGCGTGCTCGCAATCCCCGCACCCGGCCCCCAAAATTGAAATAGTGGAAAGTCGCCCAAAGTTCGACGCAAATCATCCCGTAAAGATGGTGGGTAGCTGTGAATGTCGGGGCCTTTGGAGCCATCAGCAAAATAGGTGGGGCGGGGAGTGACGCATAAGTCTGCAAAACCGGGGAGATTCCACCACCAAAAAATCTGCGCAGTTTTGGATTGCGGATATTGTTGGCGCCAACGGTCGAAGATGGAAGGCTGTTGAGGCGAACGAATAAGGTGGCTAGATTGCCGCCACAGCCAAACCTCGGCAAGGTCGCGGAAATACCAACCGTTGGCAACGGCGCCATGGACGGAGGGGGGGGCGCCAAGCAACATGTTGGCTTGGGCAGTGCAAGTGACGGCAGGAAGAGCTGGTTGAATGGAACGCTGCTCATGTTGTTGGGCATAGGCAGCCAGCTTGGGCATATGCCCACATTGCAGGAGGTCGGGAGAAATTCCCACTAAATTGAGGACGAGGATGCGTTTCATCCGCGTCCAAGAATAACAGGGCCGAGCGTAGACTCGGTAGCACACACCATGAGAATCCTCCCCACCTTGCTTCTTCTTTTGCTTGGCGTTTTATGTGGCGCCCAGTTTTCCTCAGGTTTGGCTCAGGATCTGCAGCTTGCACCGCAGCATCTGCCCACGCCAGTCTTGCGCACCCCCTATTGGAATAGCATCAATGTGAAAGATGCAGTTGCCACCATGCTCTTGGAAGTGCCCAAGGGCAAGCGTTTTGTGCTCACCGACCTCTGGTTTTTGTCGCGTGAGGATTCCGTTGCGCCAAAATCCCCGGATGACCGCATTTGGCTGGAGACGCAACAGGGGAGTACTCGCCGAGTTGTGTTCGACTCTCCTTTAGCCGAGTTGCCTTATCCTTTGCGGTGGCAGACAGGTGTGGTTTTTCAACCTGGAGAAGAAATGTGGATTCAGTACCGAAGTGCTAAAAAAACCGATTTACGCCGCAGGATTCACTTCAGTGGATATTTCGAAAATATTTCTGACTGAGTGGGACGGGAGCAGTCGGCCAGATACGCAAGGATTTGTTCAGAATCCAAGGGATGCGAAAACAAAAAACCCTGTCCCAATTGACATCCTAATTTCAGCAGAGATGCGCACTGCTCTGTGGTTTCAATGCCTTCTGCAATGGGGCGCATTTCTAGACCCTGGGCCAAAAGCAAAATGGTGGAGATGACTTTGTGGCCGGTGTGGCTGCGTTCCATGTTGACCACGAAGGAGCGGTCGATTTTTAGCATGGAAATGGGGAGTTGATTCAATTGACTTAAGGAGTTGTAGCCAGTACCGAAATCATCCAAGCTTAAATGAATTCCGCTTTGGTGAATAGAATCGAGTACAGGGAGGATTTCATCCAGGCTAAGCATGGCTTCACGCTCGGTAATTTCAAAATGCAAATGCTGAGGTTTTAAGTTGTAACGGTTCAAAATTCTCAAGGTTCTCTCAAGAAGGGATGGATCTCGGAGCTGTTGCAAAGATAGGTTGACACTGACAAATAAATCTTTCCACTTTTCCGACTGCTGGTGGCAAGCTTGCAATAACCGGCATCCTTGGTGCAGCATAGACCAACCGATGGGCACGATTAAGCCATTTTCTTCTGCGATAGGAATAAAATGCACTGGAGGAATCATCCCGCCTTCGGCGTGTCGCCAGCGGGCTAAGGCTTCAAAGCCAACGGGGGTTCCAGTGCTTAAATGCACAATCGGCTGTAGCCAGGCTTCAATATTTTCTTGGGCAACAGCATCATTCAACTCCTCCTCCAATTTCCAGCTGGAGAGAATTTGGGTGTGCATGATGGGTTTGAACGGAACCTCTGTGGCGCCGCCTAGATTTTTTGCTGAGACCACTGCAGTGTGGCCCTCGCGTAGCCAGTCGCCGGGAGCTTTGGACGGCCCAGATGCCATGGAGAAGCCAATGCTTGCGGTGCAAGGGACATTACGACCTTCAATGCGACAGCCCTTGCGTAAAGCATCTTGTACTTCTTGGGCTAAGGAGAGGGCATCTTTCTCGGTTGTGATATTTTCCAACAACACGGCGAATTCGGTATGACCAACGCGGGCGATTAGGGTTGTGGGTGCAAAGAAATCGCGCAGGCGGTCGGCGACCAATATCAAAAACCGATTGGCGGCTTCTGCGCCCAAAGCATCATGAAGCTGAGTAAAACGATCCAAATCCAGCAACATTAGGCAAGCCGGGCCAACCAGGGCCTGTTGCAACCGATCAAGGTATTGTTGAACTCTATCTAAAAATAAGGTTCGGTTGGGCAGTTGTGTGATTCGGTCGTAAATCTTTTCTTGATAGAGTTGTTTCTCGGCGACAGAGCGCTCGGTAATATCGGTGGCAATTACAATGAGTTTTTTGACATCACCTTGATCGTCGAGGACCGGGGTGAAGTGGCTATCAAACAGGCGGTCGCCCAGACGAATCTCGGCATGAAAGTCTTGGCCGGACAATCCCTTTTCTAGGTTTAAGAGCATTTCCGGGGACTTTGCTAACAAATCGAAGCCAGATTTGCCCACCAATTGCCCGGAAATCACGCCCGCCCTTGCTAAAGCTCTGCCTTGGGAAAACAGAATTCGTCCCCTCGGGTCGAACACGAACATGGCCACCGGGGCATAGGCAATTAAGGTTTCAAACTGGCTTCGATTTTCTGCAACTTCAAGTTCCGCATCGCGGTGGGCGCATTCCGACGCAAGAATCTCAGCGGTTGCAGTCAACACTGAAACTTGGTCTTCGTCCCAAGATCGCGGATTGTAGATGGAATCCACTCCTAGAAAACCGATGACTTGGTTCCTGCAGATCATGGGAATGCAAATTAAAGATTGCACTTTGTCATGCAGTAATTCCTTGCGCATATCCTTGGCTTCGTCGGGGATTTTGCGAACGTCGGGAATTTGGACCACCTTGTGTCGCAATATGCGGTTGGCAAACCAGGCATAGCGATGGAGAGGCAAAGCTTGGAAGAAGGCTACAGAGGATGCAATTCCTTGTCGGCACCATTCATGGGTGTTGGAAAAGGATTGGACGTCCTTGGAAAAGCGGAACAAATAAGCACGGTCGGCGTTGAAAAAATCCCCCAGAACCTTGAGCGAGTGGGTGATGGAATCATCGAGTTTGTCTTCGGAGACGCGGATAAACAAATTGGAAATTTCCATAAGCACGCGATTAGCCTCCGCTTGGTACTTGAGGCGGTGGTAGCTTTTGCGGCCGTCCTCGAGCTCCGCAATTAGGTTACGTACTTTCTGCTTGGCGGTTCTTTGGCGAGCAAGCTGAAAGCCTAGAACCACCAAACTACCAGCGGCCAAGGATTGGAAGAGGAACAGCAGGTGATCCCCAGATAACATGCTGTCAGGGTACCAGAGAAAATTAGTTTATGTCTAGCTTTTGCGAGCGAGTTGGATTTGTTTCAGCTTGCTACAAACACGGTTGCCGCCTTCTTCTTGCAAAAAATCATTTGCCCTGTGGACGCTTACCCAGCGCAGGATGTTGGATTCGCCCAGTCCAGGCCGAAAGGACTGTTCTTTGGGGGCGACAAATAGATAGCGAATGTCCAAATGCTGATGCGCGGGCTGCTGCCCAAGGGGGGGGATGTCGTGAATGTCTAAATCAAAAATTATGGGTTGGCCAAAAAAAGAAAAATTTTGCAACCCACTTTCTTCGGCGAGCTCCCGCAAAACAGCTTTTGCTGGATGCTGTTCACCATTGTCATGCCCGCCGAATTGGAGCCAACGATGATGCTTGCGGTGATGGTGCAAGAGCATCCATTCGAAATCTGGAGTGACCACAAAAGCACTGGCGGTTACATGGCCAGGCAGGGTGTCTCGGTGCCACCATTTTGCGGTCGAGGCCACATGTTCCATGATGTGTTGACGAAACCCTTCTTCGCGCTCATCCACTCCTCGATAGGCTTTGAGTTCTGCGAGCAACAGAGTTTGCTCTGGAGTCATTCTCCTTCCTCAAAGGCAAACAAAGGGGTACCTTCTTCCACATCCGCATGATCTTCAACCAAGATGGCACGGACCACAGCGCGTTCGGGTAGATTGCCCCCCCCGTATTTGATGGGGTTGAAGGTTTTCATCACCTCCATCAAGCCGAGGGTGCGGCCTAGGGCAACGACTTCACCTACGGCGACGAAAGGGGGGGAGTTGGGATCCGGGCAGCGGTAAAAGCGACCTGCCTGTGGTGCACGCAACACCACCCCTAAGTCGGTTTCTTGGGCCGGAGCTGGCTCAACCTTGGATTGGGAGTGTAGTTGGCTGAGACGAAACAAAGGCTGTCCGTAGGAAACAGGCTGTAGTCTCTTATTCTCTAGGTGGAGCCGACTGACCGAGCCTTGCATGTTGCTGGGGAGCGTGAGCGGATGGCGTTGGCCGAGGATTTGCAAAGAACCACAAGGTGCGCCTGCAGGCAGTGGTTGGCCTAGGTCGGGGAGTTGCAGTACATAGCCTACGCCAGGTGCGCAGACATCCCAGGCTTTTTCGTCGGCGATGTTTCGAATCAAAAGTTCCATCTCAGCATCCTCCAGACAAAGCGGCGAGGTCGTGCAGCGACCAGATGCGTGGGTTTTTGATGCGGCGATAGCCTTGGGATTGATAGGCCGCTTCAACAAGACAGCTGAGCCAGGGCCGAAGTTCGGCTGGGGAAACAATCTCGTCGGTATCGCGTTGGCTGGCTGCCTTGTATGGATCCATATCGCCTTCAATCCGCGCTTCGATTGCCGCCATACCCTCCTCTATCTTTTTCCGCTCTCGCGGATCTTCACTGGCGATTTCAAATTCATCATCCAGTTTGGTGTTGTAGGTCGCGATGGCTAAGGTGCGCCCTTCCATCACAGATTGCCGTGCTAAAACTGTGCTTAATTGCACCACCGGTTCATAGGGAAGGCCTGTCATGGCGTAATATCCTGCTCCACTTGCTTTGCGCAACAACACTGTAAACATGGGCGTTTGGTTGGTGCTGTTGGTGTAAATTAAATTGGAACCATAGCCAAGCAAACCACGTGCTTCTGCATCGGTGCCGATGTCGAATCCACTGATATCTTGCAGCCAAATGATAGGGATGCCGTCATCATTGCACGCGCGCGAGAATTGAGAGATTTTGGCGATGCCATCTCGGTAGAGGATTCCTCCTGGGCGCAAACGTCCCGGTTGTTCTGGGTCGGGAATGGGGCCCTGCACATTGCCAATGATGCCGCAATATAACCCTTGAATGCGGCCCACACCCACTACCATTTCTTGGCCGAAATCGGGAAGCAACTCCCAAAACAAAGAACGATCCACCAAGCGGGCAATGACTTGACGAATGTCGTAAACCGTACGATGATCGGGCGGAAACAGGCTATTTAATTCTTCGGCGGCAAAAAGCGGGGGTGCAGGTTCGACGCCGCCTCGACGAAAGTCGGCTCCTGAGGCCGCCGTTTTCGCAACTTCTTCGCGCAAAGCTTGCAAACATGTTTGATCATCGGGAACGCGCATGTCAGCACAACCCGATTGATGCACATGAACTTCCGGGCCGCCAATGCCTAAGGATGTGAGATGCTGAGACTTTGCCCCCTTAATCAAGGCGGCGCCAGCAATCACCATATAAGCCTGTTCGGTCATATACACTCGGTCCGAGATGATGGGCATGTAACCACCGCCAGCGATGCAATCGCCGAAAACGCCCGCGATTTGCGGCACTCCGGCGGCGGAAAGCTGGGAATTTTTCATGAAGATATGGCCGGCACCAGTAGCACCTGGGAAAGACCGCGCCTGCTCTGGCAAAAACAATCCACTGCAATCCACCAGATACACCACTGGCAGGCGTAAGCGCAAAGCCATTTCTTGAGCGCGCTCGATTTTTTCTGGCGTTTGTGGCCACCAAGATCCACTAGCCACCGTGTTGTCGTTGGCAATCACAATCACCCAACGGCCGGCAACTTGGGCAAAAACGGTCACCACACCGGCACCTGGAGATTGCAAGCTGCGCCCGGCTTGGTCGAAGGCACGGCACCAGTTGACGAAAGTGCCAACGGGAAAAGCAGGGCTATCAGCATCTTTTAAAGCTTCCACTCGTTCCCAGGCAGTGAGCTTGCCCTTGTCATGCACCCGTTGTGCATATTTCTCACCCCAGCCCTGACGCACTTAGGCTCGCTTTTGGGCAAGTTCTTCCAGCTTTGCGCGCAAAAACTTGGAATTGCGCTGCACTTCGTCCTCGTCGAGGAACTGGGCGCGGGGCTTGCCGTACGGATGGAGGGGGACGATGGCCATGGTCGCTTAGATTAGCCGCGCGCCAACGCCCCCGGGAATTGCCGAATCTCTACTTCTTGCGAGTGTAGGCGATCTCCATCACCTGCACATCGCCCATTGGTGGGATGGTGTCGTACATTTTGGTGATGAAATGGTCTTCATCCACGGGGATAGAAACATAGCGGTAGGGGCGTCCTTCGGGAGTAATCACATCTTTCATCAGGCCCTCCATCATGGTGTGGCCATCTTCATTGATTTTGCCATGCGCCAAAATCGGCCAAGTGGACATGGTGTCCATCCAAACCGACTCATATTCTTCGCTTAGATTGTTGTAGCCCAAGATGAGCAAGCCTTCCATTTTGCCCATCATGCCCATTTCCGCGGTGAATTTTTCGATGACGTAGCGCCCGCCCAAAGCCTTTTGAATTTTGGAATGTCCGTTGTGGGTTTCCCAAGGGCCATTCGGATCCATTTTCATTTTAATGGAGGTGTTCCATTTGCCGACCATCTTCATCAACTGTGCATGTTCGGGGCCAGGTTGCGCCATCTTCATCATGTTCATCATGATTTCTTGCATTTCCTCTGGTGTGACATCGGCCTGAACGGGCTCTTGCGAAGCCTGCAGGGAGTTGACAATGGCCATGCCCACCAAAGCGAGGACGGCACCAGAGAACAGAAGTGTGAGTTTTTTCATCAGCTAGCTTGGGTTTCGAGGAAGTTGGCGAGCCAAGCGGTGTCAAAACAGCCTTGTTGGAAATCGGCGCTTTGCAAGATGGCTTGGTGGAGCGGCAGAGTGGAGGACACACCTTCAATTTGGGCCTCCGCCAAGCACTGCGACAAAGAGGCGATGGCATCCTGCCGCGTGCTGCCGTGAGCAAGGACCTTAGCAAGGAGGGAATCGTAGTAGGGGGAAATTCTCGAATTCGAGGTAATATGGCTGTCCACGCGAATATGGGCACCCGGGAAGTGGATTTTTTCGACCAATCCTGGGGTGGGGCGGAAATCCTGTTGCGGATCCTCGGCGTTGATGCGCAGCTCCATGGCGTGTCCCTTCCATTTCATATCTTCTTGCTTGCAGGGCAAGCCTTCACCAGCGGCAATGCGGATTTGGGCCTGCACAATATCGATTCCCGTGACCAATTCGGTTACCGGATGCTCCACCTGCAGCCGGGTATTCATTTCCAAGAAGTAAAGCTGGCCGTCGGTGGCCAAAAGATACTCCATGGTGCCAGCGCCACGATAGTTCCATAAGGCTGCTGCCGATGCGGATAAAGCCCCGTAATGTTGGCGTTGGTCGGCAGACAACGCTGGGGAAGGGGCTTCTTCGAGCAGCTTTTGATGACGCCTTTGAATCGAGCATTCGCGCTCGCCAAGATGCAAAGCATGGCCATGGCCGTCGCCAAGGATTTGGAATTCGATATGGCGCCCGCCTTCCAGATATTTTTCCAAGTACAAACCTCCAAAGCCAAAGGCTGCTTGGGCTTCTTGTTTAGCAGCAGCAAAAGCAGCCTGGATTTCTTGGGCTTGGTTACACCGGCGAATCCCGCGTCCGCCGCCGCCGGCATCAGCTTTCAACACCACCGGATAACCCACCTCTTCGGCTGTGGCGATGGCTTCCTCAGCGTCATTCAGTAAGTCCAAGCTGCCTGGAACCATGGGCAGCCCAGCAGCAGCAGCCGCTTTTCGCGAGGAAACTTTTCGGCCCATCAAGTCCATTACCGCAGGCGAAGGGCCAATGAAAGTGACGCCATGTTGTTGGCATAAGGCGGCAAAACTAGGGTTTTCGGCAAGGAATCCCCAACCTGGGTGGAGAGCTGAGCAGCGGGTTTGCACTGCGGCCTGCACCATTTGCTCCATCTTCAGGTAGGATTCGGTGGCCGCTCCCGGCCCCAAGACCACGACTTCGGCTGCTTCCCTTAGATAGGGATAGCCGGATTCCATGTCGGGTTGAGACGCGGCGCACACGGCTTCTATACCGAGTTCTTGGCAGGCGCGCACCAAACGTGCCGCCACTTCGCCGCGGTTGGCGATGAAGATGCGATGAAACATGAGGCAGAGCCTAGCGTGGGCCGCTGGAATAGGGAAGCTGGAGGTGGATTTCCTCTTCCCCATGAAGGCTGACGGCATGGCGAACGGGGGGGCTGCCGGGGCGATAAAGCTGGATGAAGTAGTCTCCTGGCAAGAGGGGGCCAAGCTTTTGCTCCCCACCCGAGAAAAAGGCTGCATTCGTGGCTTGGGTTTCTTCCATAGCCCATAAGTAAGAGGCCGGAGCGCCGCGATGATCCAAAGCGGTTGCGAAAACTCCCGCCAGAGGAGCACCCGTTTCGTCGGTGGGGGTGACATAAACCCGGGTGCCAGCTTCTAAAGTGACTTCTTTTTTCTGCAGCATGCCAGCTTCCAATTGGACGGGAATCTCGGCGATGCCCAAAAAAGGATGGCGTACCAAAATGATTCCAGGGCCGGCGGGCAGTCCTTCGAGTTGGGCAACACCTTTGGAGTTGGTGCCTTTCATCGACAAGATATTCATCGGTTGGCCGTCGGCATCCAAATAGTGCAAATGTGCGCCACTCACTAGATTGCCCACACTGTCTCGCACGCGCACGCGGAAAGTTGCCCCCTTTTCTAACTCTACGGCAAAATGCTGAATGCCGGCAGCTTCCTGGATGACGATGGGACTGATTTGTTTCGAACCTAAGCCCACATCACTGGTTGCTAAAAAGGCCGCAGACAAATTGCCTACGGACAAAATATATTTGCCAGGGGCCAAGCTTTGGATCTGTAAAACACCCTCATTGTTGGTGAGTCCGAAATCGCCGCCTTGAATATTGGTGGCAGCAAGAGGTCGGATGGCGACGGGAATATTGGCAAGAGCTTTATCGTCCTCAGCAGAAGTTACGGTGACCTCAATGCCCGATTCTGGGAGGGCAAAATCATGGCGGATGGTACCTTCTTCTTGGAGTTCCAGGGATTCGTAACTGGTGGAGCCACCACGCAAAGTGGTGCCCGCAGTAATCACCACGGTGTAAATACCCAAGGGCACATCTTCGATGTGATACCAGCCATTGTCATCGGCAACACCTGCTTTCACTCCTGATGGGGTGATAATGGCCACCGAAGCATGGCTCAAAAGTTCTCCGCCACGCCTTACTTCTCCTTCCAAGTTGGCCCGCGCTACCCATCCGCCCAAGGTGATGGTGAGTTCTTCTCCCTCCTCCAGATGTACAAATTTCAGTTGCACATCGAGGGAACCAGTGTTGTCTTCACGGTCAAAACCGGAGGTGTTGGTGAAGGTGATTTGGTAATCGCCAGCTTTTAACGGTGGTAAGGTGGCGACACCGTTAGCATCCGTAATTGCAGACTCAATGATTTTGCTTTTTGCATTGACGACCTGCACTTTGGCTTCGGCGATAGGCACGCTTTCATTATCCAGAACTTCCACATGCAAAGTGGCCCCGGGATGCAGCATCACCATGAGGTCTTCAACGGCGGTGGCGCCAACTTGGAAGGGCCCATATTGGGTTTCTGAAAAATCGTCGTGCTTGGCGATCAAAATATATTCTCCTGCCGGCACTCTGGAAAACAAGAAGCTGCCTTCTTCGTCGGAAGTTGCTTGCCACTGGGTGTCGTTGAGAAGGTTGGAAAACCCAACACGTTTTGTGCTGTCTTCTAGCTCCAGGGAAACATCCGCCAAAGGATATCCCGAGCGCCCATCGACGACGAGCCCTGCAACGGAAGCACCACGCCCCAAGGTGATCTCCAGCAAGTCTTCGGCCGGTGGTTGCCGTCCAGAAAAATCGTAAGATTCGGAATGGTTGGCGTAATCCGGGTGAGTCACTGTGAGGCCAATATGCTCAGCCGGCAAACCGCGCAAGGTGACCGAACCTTCTTGGTCGGTGGTTGCTGTGGGCAAACCCTGCTCCAAACGGAGATTGACCAGGCTGCCCTTTGCCTCACGGTTCCATTGGACTTCGGCCCCGGTGACGACTTTCCCTTCAGGGTTACGGACCTTTAAGGTTAAGGCAAAGCCAGGAGGAAGCGCGATTTCACCAAAGGAGCAGGTGTTGCCTGGCAGGACTTCCCTAGCTTCGACAACAAAAGGCAAGGAACGTTCACTTTGTGCCAGCAATAAGTATTTTCCAGGCGCAATATTTTGCAACACGAAGTTGCCTTTCTGGTCGGTTTGTTTCTTGTGGTTGGCAGGAATGGTGGTGGGAAAGACACCATGGCTGCGGAACAAGTCGAGGGTTAAATTGAAGGGGCCACTTTCCTCCTCGACTGGCAGCAAGGCAATATTCGCTGTGGCGGCAGGATGATTGGCTTCCATCAGGCGGCCACGCACCACACCTCCACGCTGCAGCGCAAATTGGAACGATTTTCCTTCCTCACCGAGAAAAAAATCTTTGCGCACCGGAGCATAGCCATCCAAGCTTGCCTCCAACGTATAGTGACCGGAAGGCAATTGGGCCGCTGACAATTGCCCCAATCCATGGCTCCAGTTTTTCTTTGCCTGCAAGGCATAACGGCCAAGGAGGTGGTCTTCGCCAGCTTGCAAAACGATGGAGGCGGTTTGGACTTCGGCATTGCCTTCGGGGAAGGCTTCAACCTTTAGGAATGCTGCAGGAATTTCCAGCTCCAGCCGAATATCATGGGATTTAGATTCAGCTATCTCAGGTGGAAAGGGCAGCCAAGTAGACCAAGCATTTTTGGCGGTAGCGGCAATCCCAAGCAGATTGCAAGACAAGGCCAAGGTAACCTCACCGTTCTTACTGGCCAGCAACTGCGCTTCACCGTTTTGGTTGACCACCAAGAGTTCGAACTCTTTGCCGGTGGCGAGGTGGATATGCCAGGCCTCTTCCGCTCTGCGTTGAGGGGAGGAGGAGTTGTCCGCATGGCCGATGTTGGGGGCGGGCGAAATGGGGGAATCTTCGGTTTTTGCTGAGGCCTGAGGGGTAGGCTTGGCCTGGGAGCCAGGAGTGGTGGGCCACCAAATCACCGCAGCGAGGATGGCCGCAAGCAGCATGAGGGGGAGAAACAGGCGCATGGTTTTTCTTACCCTACGCGGGGAATATCCTCCTGCGAGGTCTTTTTGGGAGGCTTATTTTTGCTGAATTTCGGAGTATCCCACCATTTGTCCCACTAGAGCCACGCCGAGGAGAACCACCGCAGCTCCACACCAGCCCCGCCAACCAGGTTTCTCGCCGAGGAACCAAACGGATAATGGAATCGCAAAGAGAGGCACCGAATTGGTGAGCCCGGCGGCAACCCCTTGCTTGGCCCATTTGAAGGCGCCCATATACATCCACATGCCGACGACAGTACCCAATAAAGTGGGGATAGCGAAGCGTTTCCAAGAAGAAGCCTGGGTGAGCACATGCAGGTGGCTGTGCAATTGGCCACGCATTAGAAACCAGAGAGCGAAACCGACAGCACCTGCGGCAAGTCGTACCGCGCCTCCAGTGAGGGCTCCCGTTTGGTGCAATCCATCGTGGACAACCAAATTGCCAACAGTCCAAGCCATGGCGGTGCCGATTGCAAGCCATACCCCCTTGCGATCGATGGCCGTCGAGGACGTGGCGCTTTGAAGTTGATGACTTTCAGCGAGAATGCCGCCGCCAACGACGAAGGCAATCCCCAACCATTGGCCGAGATAAAGTTGTTGATGGTGAATTGGCCATGCGAGCAAGGCCGTTAAGGCCGGTGTGGACATGGTGATGATGACGGTACGTCCAATGCCAATATGGGCGATGGCGGCAAAATAGAGCCAATCCCCAATGCACATGCTGCACAGGCCGGACAAAATCAACCAACTAGTTTCGCCTGCGACAGGTGCGCCGCCGCCAAAGCTTGTGCCTAAGGCCCAGGCCAAGAGGCCAAGAACTGCGGCCGCAAACACATTTTTGAACCAGGCGGCGCGCAACGCATCCGCAGCATCGTTGCTGCGCAATACCCGCGCGTACATCACCGAGGCCATGGCCCATACGCAAGCTCCGCCAAGTGCGGCAAAGGCACCGGCTCCGGCAAAAGGCGGGGTGTCCGCTTGCAAAGAGAGGGCGAGCAAGTTCAGTATTCCAGCCGCAGGTGGAGGTCTTGAGAACCTGGTGGAAGTTGGAAGTTGTGGGAAATTGGCTCCTCTCCGGGGCGTTGGAGCAGAAGTTGGTAATTGCCAGGGGGCAGTGGGCCGAAGCTTTGTGCCGTGCCGCGAATGACGGCAAGACGGGCTTGCTGCTGTTCCTCGCGGTTGCGTAAATCGCCAAGGAAAGCCTGATGCTGATCTCGAAGACGCACAAAAACGCCGGGGACGGGCCGCCCTTCGCGATCGACCACCTGTACATGCACTTTGCTGCCTGGAATGAGATGCACTTGCAGGCGGAGTTGCTGTCCGGGCGCTAAATCGATGGGGGTGCGTTGGATGCCAAGCTGGGGATGGCGGGCAATGAGGAATCCAGGACCAGTGGGAAGGCCTGTTAGCAGTGCATCGCCATAACTGTTGGTGCCTTGGACGGAAACCGGATTCAGAATTTTTCCATCTGCATTTTGATAATGCAGATGCACTTGTTCTAAGGGGCGTCCTTGCGCATCTTCCACATGGGCCCGGATAGTTGCTCCTTGGCCAAGCAACAGTTTGATGGTTGACGATGGCTGTTGTGTGTTAATTACCATCTTTTTCATCACTGCCCCATAAGGGTGATCGTTATCGGCAAAAGGCGAGGCGGCGTCACCTACGCAAAGTAAATAAGATCCTTCACGCAAAGTTTGGAAGGAGGCCATGCCCTTTTCGTCGGTGGCTTGAATCCAGGCACCGAGTAAATCGGTACCATCCGCCGGGCGCAGGCGAATGGGAAGGTAGGGAACCGGCTGCAGGCTTGCAGCATCAAGGATTTGCAGCCGCAAGGAAGCCGAGGGCAACAAAATATCCCGCTGTTGAGGGCTGGAGGCGCCGACCATGACGCTGCCGTAAAAAACCCCATCCTGCGGCTTGTCTAGATTGCTTACTTGAAACAAGTAATTGGCAGGGAATAGATTTTGAAATTGGTAGAAGCCGCTAGCATCGGTGTTGGCAAAGCGCGTGCCGTCGTCGGCGAGCAAGGCAACTCGGCGTCTGGGGGCGGCTTTGCCATGGGCGAGGACAAATCCTTCGAGCGGAATGCTGGGTAGGCGTCCGCCCAAAAGTAATTGACGCTGATCCTGGTTGAGCAGGGTGACGTATTCATAGTCTTGGTGAATGCGCAAGTCATGGCTTCCCACTGTGGCCAACGACTCTGCTTGGAGGACACGGTAGGTGCCGGCAGCCAAATGCTCGAAGCTGGCTTTGCCTTCCTCATCCGTGCGTGCGCGAACAAAGCTTTGTGGTTTGTCTCGCTCAACCAGTATCCACTTTTGGGCTTGGGGTGTGCCTTTCGAATCGAGAAGTTCCACTTCAAGCTGGGCGCCAGTCAATAAACTAAGGGAGTAGGATTGATGGTGCTGGGCATCAATGGGAATGGGAGTGGAGATTTGCGGAGCGTAATCCTGGTGGTGGGCAAACAGCAAATAGGTGTCGGGCGGTACTTGGTGAAATTCAAAAGTTCCGCCTTCTTGGCTTTGGACTTCGGTCTTGTATCCGGGGGCAAACCCGCTGCCCGAAGCTGCGCTGCCTTCTTGGGGTAGCAGTTTCAGGCTTACTCCAGCCAACCCCTCTCCATTTTGCTGGTCGTAAACCCTGCCGGAAAAATCAATACCGGGGAAAAGTTGTAGGCTTTGCTCGGGAAGTTGTGGCGCTGCGTCGGCAGCAATGTGGAGCTGAGTTTCGAGGACGGCAAAGTTTGGATGGACCACTTGCAACCAAACATCTTGACTGGGCAAACTTTGCAACTGCAAATCACCTTGCTCTGAGGAATACGCGGGAGCGGAGGCGGCTCGGTGTGGAAGATTGCTACTTACGGCAAGTTGCCAACGGACGCTGGCATGGGCAAGGGGTTGGCCCTGTTCATCCTCGATATGCAGAAGCAGAGAATGTCCGTTTTCCAGTTTTGCCGTGGGCGCAGTGTGAGTTTTGCCGGGTGTGCACTGCAAAATATCGGGGCTGGCGTAGGGCAAGAAACCTGGGGCAAAAGCCAGTATGCGATAGGGGCCAGGAGCCACATTGGCAAAGTGGAAGCGCCCGTCGGCGTCACTGCGGGTATGGAGCTTGGCTTGGATTTGGGGCGGGAAAATGCCATAAACTCGAAAAACCGCCAAAGGGTCCGCCCAGCCTTGGGTGGTGGAAACAGGGAATAAGGCAAGTGGACAGCCAGCGATGGGGGTACCTGAGGATGCCAGCAGCAATTGACCTTCCACCTGGGCTCCTTCCTGCAGCAGCACCTTCTGCTTCCATGCTTTTCCTGGTGCCAGGCGAAGTTCGAATTCCTGCGAGCTGCAATCCGTTTGCCCGACTTGCAGGCGATAACTGCCGGGGGGGAGCTCGGCTACGGAGATGGAGCCGTCTTTCCCGGCGAAACGAAAGCTGCCGCCACTCAAGGCTTCCACATAGAGATTGGCTGTTTGGGTTTCTGCGGGTGTACCCAATGGATGGAGTTCTAGCCAAGGACTGGTGGCTGGGCCGACTTCTTGGACTTCGACCTCGAGGTCGAGGAAAGCGGCTTCGAAAACGGTTCGAAGAACGGTCTCGGGTGCCGGGGCGGCACGCACTTCTGCTGCTGCGGACCAAAAGCCCTTGGCTAAGGCTGCAGCGAGTGTGGGGCCGGAATCGAGGAGGGGAAGATGCAACCAGCCGTCCTTGCCGGCGATGGCTCGAGCACCTTCCGCGCTTTGGTAATAGACCGTGAATTCGGCGGCTGCTTGGTTTTGAGCGTCGCGGATATCTAGGCGCCGCTTGCTTTCTGAGTTTCCGGCAACCGATTGAGGGGCGGGGATGGCTGATGGCTCAAGCTCCTCCTCAAGTTCAGTAGCACCACCGGTAAAAAACACCCAGGCCGCCCAAGCAAAGGCAAGCAAGCCGAACAAAGTGGCGCCGAGGAGAAGCTTTTTACGCATGCTCGCGCCATTCTAGCCCGAAGCTCAGGCAAGTTCTTGGGGCTTTGCTGAGGGCTGCTTATTGCAGGGTGGCCGACAATAGCAATTGTTGCTCGCCGCGCCGCACTTTGATTTTGACCACATCGCCCTTCATGCCACTGGCAAGAGCACGTCGGAGCCAATCGAAGTTGGGGGTTTCTTGTTGGTTGATGGCCAGCACTTGGTCACCAACTTGGAGCCCAGCGCGTTCGGCAGCGCTGCCAGCAGAGAGAGCCTTGACAGTTAGCCCGCCCTCTGCTTCCACCTTTACTCGTAAACCTAACTTGCCTTTGTTGGCCCGCCGCGCGGCAATCATGCGGAAATGATCGGACATTTTTTCCATGAAATCCGCAGGCATGCCCATGCCACCCAAATTAACAAAGCTCAAATGGGGCTGTTGGTCAAGGATTTGCAACATTTGGAGACCAAGATTAAGCACCCGCACTTCGCCCACATAGTTTATTTTGTCGGCGTCATCGGAAGGCATGTGGTAATCCTCGTGAATGTGAGTGAATAAAAAGATGGCAGGAATTCCTGCGTGAAAAAAACTGGTGTTATCGCTGGGGGCTTCGCCGCGATCATCCAACTTTAGCTTGAGCGAGGAGTGGTCGAAGAGTGGGTCCAATAAATCATGCAGCTCTGCAGCGGTGCCCAAGCCGCCGACGAAAAGATAATCGTTTTTCAGCCGGCCCACCATATCGAGGTTGAGCATCACCATGATTTTGTCGTTGGGTAAAACCCCGCTTTCGATCAAGGCCTTGCTGCCCAACAATCCACGCTCTTCACCGCTGAATGTCATACAGAGGATGGAATGTTTTAACGGATGTGCGACAAAATATTCTGCAAGTTCCAAAACGCCCGAAGTGCCGGAAGCATTGTCGTCGGCGCCGTTATGCACTTCGTAGGGGAAGCCCATGGCTCCTGAGAGCTGAGAACCTAAACCAGCATGATCGTGGTGGCCACCAATAGCGAGATAAGTGTCGGCCAATTCTGGATCGGTGCCGGGGATGACCCCAACCACGTTGTAGCCAGTGCCGTCGCGGAGGGCGAAGGGAATGCGATAGCTTCCATCTTCAGTGATGGGTTTTAAGCCCAGACGTCGAAATTGATTTTCAACATATTCAGCGGCCAAATGCCCACCACGCTTGCCTGCTTCACGGCCCTCCAGCTCATCACTGGCTAGGAATTCGATATGGGCTTTGAGATCTTCGACACGGATGTCGCTGGGAAGCGACTGCTGAGGCAGGGCTGCAAGGAGAAGGGCGGTGGTGCAAATCATGATGGATTGGCCTGAGGAACAGGACGCGACAGAATACGCACCAACCCTGGTTTTGTGGGGGATTATTTTTTTGACTTATAGGCTGGACTGCAGCTCCACCTCGATTTCTTGCCCGTCGGGGACATAAACGCTTTGTTTGTCGCCCTCGGGGGGGAACAAAAAGACGCTCTCATTGGTGGGGGGGTAGGCCATCACTTCGTAAGAACCAGATTTAAGACCATCGAAGCGGAATCGCCCTTGCGCATCCACCGTGATGCTGCGGTGGAAGAAGGCGCTACCGTCTTGGCGTGCGAGGTTGACGGTTCCACCAACTAAAGGTTGACCGTCTTTGCCGATGGCGCGGCCGAAAATGGAGCCGCCTTTGTAGATTTGGAGAGTGCCCAAATCATTTTCACCGCCGTCGATAACGGTCGTGCTGACCAACTCCTTTAGGTATTGAGGATGGCTAATCAATACTTGCATGTCCCCGGGGTAGGCATTCTCTAAACGGAAGTAGCCCTGTTTGTCGGTGGTTGCGGTGAGGGCAGGGATGTTGTTGGGATCGCCCAAGGAAGCTCCAAACAAGGAATCGATTTCATCCGGGTTGTATTCGTTTCCATGCAAGCTGACCAAGGCGCCGGCCACGGGCTTGCCGCTGGCTCCGTCGGTGACTTGGCCAAGCAACAAACCACCCGACTTCATATGCACGTCAATGCCGACTACATCTTCGTGGTCGATGCGAAAACTGGGCGAATAGGTTGCAGACAACCCCGGAGCTCGGGTTAACAAAATGAACGTGCCGGGATCGAAGCTGGGGATGGTGTAGGTGCCATCTGCCGATTCAAACTCATAGCGGCTTCCCGTCTTGCCATATTGTTTGCTGCCAGGCCGCGTGCGCATCACTTCTAGGCTGAATTTAGTGACAGGCTTACCATTGGGGCCAGTGACTTGACCGGAAACAGCGGCCTTCACTTGCATGATGACCACCAAAGTGGTGGTGTCGGCCTGTACACGACCAGCATGTCCGGTGGTGTAGCCTTCGGCTTGCACCGACAATCCATAAATGCCAGGGGCTAGCCCGCGAACATCAAAGCTGCCATCTTCTTGGGTATAGGTTTGCTCGGTTAGGATTGGCCGGGGTTGCACGCGCGAAACCGTCACCAAAGCATGGGCGACGGGCTGATCGTTTTCGTCGGTGGCGCGGCCGGCGATGTGATGTTCGTCTTCGAGCACGACGACCTGCTCGTCCACGCTTTTGTTTTCTAAAAACAGCAAGGGACGAATTTGTGCAGTGGCAAAGCCTTCCAGTTCTGCACGCAAAGTCCAAATTCCTTCAGCGATGTTTTGGAAATGAAAATGCCCTTCTTCATCGGCTTGGGTTTGTAGGAGGCGACCCAAGGCCAAATCTTCTTCGCGGACTTCTTCAGGCGTTCCTTGTTGAAATCCGCTTTGTTGGCGGTGGAGTTCAATCCGTGCGGGCAAGGGATTGCCGCCACTATCCGTGCAGCGGCCATCTAGGCTGTAGCCGGTCTTTAACACAATGGGGGGCAACTCTTGGGATTCCTCCGGCAAGGAGGCGAAGGCCAAGCCCTGGGTGGGGGCGTAGTCGCCGTGATAGACCCAAATGTTCATCTCTTTGTTGGCGGGCAAACGAGTGAAGGAATAGTTGCCCTTGGTGTCGGTGAGAGCTTCAAACTTGGGTGCCTTTTGGAAATCCGCCATAAGCATGCCAGCTTGATAGCGCTCGGAAACCGTGACCATGGCTTCGGCTACCGGTTTTCCATTGTCGTTCACAACCTTGCCGCGTACGGTGGCGCCAATGCGCTCTGCACCGGGTGCCGGGGCAGACCAATCTTCAAGCTCAGTACGGGAATCGACCGCGGGCGCGGCGGTTTCGCGGCTGGGCTGGGACTCCAAACTGCCACTGGCAGGAGCAGGTTGCTCAGGGCTAGCGGGAGTGGAGGCCAAGGGGGCATCCGGTGTTTTAGGGGAGGGGCTTAGGAACAGGTAGGCACCGGCGGCCAGGGCGAAGACGACCACGGCCAGTAAGCCAAAGAGTTGGGAATTTCCGGATTGGGAGCGGTTCATTTTTTGCGCAAAAAGAGGGCCGACGGTGTTGGGACGCACCGCGCCCGCAGAATCTTCCCTTTTTATCGGCATTCTTGGAAGCGAGGTGGGGGGAATTTTCGGCCTGGCGGCTAAGATAAGCGCCCATGCTACTGCTTGCCCTCCTGTTGGTGTTGGCCGCCTCCCTGTTGGGAAGCTGGGCGCAGCGGGTGGTGCTGCAAAAGTTTCGGCTCTACCAAAAGGTGCCCAATTTGGCTGGCCTTTCCGGGGCGGAGGCAGCGCGCTTAATTTTGCGGCATGCTAGGATGACGGATATCAAGGTGGAGCGTGTCGATGGGGTTTTGCAAGATCATTACGACCCCCGGCAAAGGGTGCTGAGTTTGTCGGCCCCGGTCTTTGACGGTCGCCATTTGGCCGCGCTTGGGGTCGCTGCACATGAGGTTGGGCATGCCCTCCAGCAAGCCAGTCATTATCCGCTCTTGGCCATCCGCAATTTTTCCGTGCCTTCGGCCCGCTTGGGGCAAGTGATTGGGGTGCCTCTATTGCTTTTTGGCTCTCTCTTCCAACTACCTTTCCTTGCCCTATTCGGATTGGCGCTCTACCTGGGGGTGGTTTTGTTTCAGCTGCTTACCTTGCCGGTGGAATTAGACGCTTCGCGCCGGGCCTTGGTGGCCTTAGATCAACTCGGCTTTGTCCGTACCCAAGCCGAGGTCGAGGGCGTGGCGGCCGTGTTGAATGCCGCCGCCCTAACCTATGTGGCGGCAGCTCTTGCTGGGCTGTCGATGTTGTTCTACTACTTAGTCCTGTTCTTCGGAGGAAGGCGAAACTAATGGCTTTGCATCTCGATTTCACTGGTTTTTTTGGCGACGGCGAAGATGGTCGTTTGCGGCGCAGCGATTTGCAAGCGGCGATGCCCAAGGCGGCCGAGGTGCGCGCAGCGCATCTTGCCCAGCCGCCGAAGTGGCGTAGTTTGCATGCGCGCGAAGACTTGGAGCAGGCATGTAAGCAACGAGCGCAGGAGGTGAAGGCGCAGGGAGATGTGGAGTATTTTGTGGTGCTCGGCATTGGTGGTTCCGCACTTGGAACTACGGCGATGGTGCATGCTCTGGCACCACTCTATCAGCAGTGGAAGCCGGCGCCTGGGCAGCCTCGGGTTTTTGTGCTCGACAATGTTGATCCGGATTGGTTGGGTGAATTTTTTGCTTCTATTCCACTGCAGCGGGCCCATATCAATGTGATTTCGAAGTCAGGCGGCACGATTGAAACCAGTGCTTGTTTCCTCTTGGCATGGCATCACATGGTGCAGGCTTGTGAAGGCAAGGAAGAGCAGGCGAGGCAGCGTTTCACTATCACCACCGACGCTAAGCAAGGCCATTTCCGTCGCCTTGCCGACGACCTTGGTTTTGCCACCTTGCCAGTTCCCGATGGGGTGGGAGGACGCTTCTCGGTGATGTCTCCCGTGGGCATGTTTACCGCTGAAATGGCGGGTTTGGACGTGGCTTCCATTCACGCTGGAGCCGCGCGCGTCGACCAGAAATTGGCGCAAGCCACAGCAGAGGAAGATCCAGCATTGGTTTATGCCTTGGCTCATATGCTGTATTTGCAACAAGGCAAGTCGGTGCATGTACATTTTGCTTACGCCCATCGCTTGAGTTTCTTGGCGGATTGGTATAAGCAATTGTGGGCCGAGTCCTTGGGCAAAAAACACAACTTAAAGGGGGAAGTTGTGCATGTCGGGCCTACCCCGGTGAAGGCGGTTGGGCCAACGGATCAGCATAGTCAGGCACAGTTATATATGGAGGGGCCAAATGACAAAGTCTTTACCATGCTCAAGCTTGGTAAGTTCACGCAGGAGCTTCCCATTCCAACACCCTTTGCTGATTCGCCGGCTTTTCACCACTTGCAAAACCGTAGCTTTTCCGAGCTCATGGAACAGGAGCGGCGTGGCACGGAAGTTGCCTTGTTAGAAGCCGGACGCCCGGTTTGTGTGTTGGAAATGTGCAAACTGGACGCTTTTCATCTCGGGCAGTACTTCCAATTCATGCAAATTGCTACGGCCTTTGCTGGCGGTATTTTGGGCATTGATCCCTTTGACCAACCAGGGGTGGAAGCGGGCAAAGTTGCAGCTTTGGCATTGATGGGATGCGCGGGTTATGACGGTCGCGCACAGGAAATCCAGGCGCAGTTCACGCACCGCGAGGAGTATCGCTTAAGCTGTTAGTCGGCGGTGGGGAAGCTGCGTTGCCAGCGGCAGCGGAGGCGGATTTCGTTGAGAAATTGCCGACGCAAGGCTTTATGCTGACCGCGACGATAGAGCGCGCGCAACTCGGCTTGGGGTGGGGATTCACGCAAATCAGCAATCAGCACCAAGGCCATGCCGCTGAGGGGCTGAAAAGGGTTGGCATCAACAATCTTGACGGGGCCAAAGATGCCTTTGCCGGGGGCGGCGAAAGCTGCATCACATAATGCTTGAGGCACCCCATCTTCTCGAGCATGCACCCAACCCAACATGCCAGCGCGACGTCGAGTGGCTTCGTCTTCGGAATAATCGGTGGCTAAGGAACGAAAATCGTCGGCGTTGCGCATGCGTTCGCGGAGCTTAAGCAATTCCTTTTCCGCTTCCTCGAAAGTAAGGTCGAGGTCGTCAGTTTTTTCCTCATGCGCACGCAACAAAATCCAACCGATATAGCGGGAAGCTCCATACTCGGCTTCAATGTCGGCACGCTGCTCTGCTTCCAGATTTTCAAACCAAGAATCGGGAAACTGTTGCTTGGCGAGAAGGCGAAGGTAGCCGGCGACCCGCAGCTCATCGGATTTCAACACCGCCTCGATGCTGGAATTCTTAACCTGAAGTAACCCCTCATAAGTGGCGCCACCATAAGCAGGGTTTTCTTCTACCCTTTTGCGTCGCCATTCAATTTCCTGGTACAACACATCATCGGTGAGCGGTAATTTTTCCGCTTGTGCCCAGGCTGGAAGAGCTTCCATCAGCACCAGCTGCTCAACGCGATCCACCAAATCATCGTTGCCCATGGTTTGGCGTAAAATGGCACCGAGTTCTTGTTCGGAAATGCGGTAGGGTGGCGCGTCTAAGACCATGCCCGGAGGGGCGGATTTGGCCTTTTCCTGCAAGTTGGCAATATGTTGGTCCGTCCAGCTCTGCAACATTTCCGCAGTGACCGCTTCCTCAACGGGTAGCTGCAAGTCGGCGCGCACCAAATCTTCGTGGAGCAAGGAATCGGCGATCAATTTGCGGAATTCTTGCATGCCCATTTGCCGGGAAGCCAGAATTGTTTCCAGACTTTGGCCAGCAGCTTCGATTTGCTCCCGGGCTTTTTGAATGCGCGCGTCAACAGCCGCTGGGTTGGGCTTAAAACCACGTGCATCAGCTTCAATTTCCACCAACCGAATTTGCAGCAAGTGGGTGAGGGCCTGCACCCCGGTTTGTTGGTAGTGAGCATTCGCGCCGAGGAAACGATCGAAGCGATCTTGATCCAAGGAGCCGCCGTTCCACACTGCGACTTGGTTTTGCGCCAGATGGAGCGGGGTGGCATCTTGTGCGGCCCAAGTTGCACTTGGAAAACAAAGGAGGAGGAAGGCCAACATCGGGGCACAGGATACCCGTGCCCCGAAAGTGGGGGTCCTTGAGGGGAGGATTTTAGGCAGCAGCCTGGCGAAAGACGACTTTCCCGCCTTTCCAACTGGCAATCACCTGTTGTCCGGATGAGAACGTACCATCCAAGATGGCGTTGGACAATGGCTCTTCCACTAGACGCGCAAGGGCACGCCGCACTTCCCGAGCGCCAAACTCCTCGCAATACCCTTCCTCGGCTACGGCCTTGGCCAGGCGCCCCGACCACTTCAGTTGGATACCGGCGTTTTGCATGCGCTCGCGAAGTTTTTGCAGCTGCAATTCCGCAATGCGGGCGCAATCTTCTGGTGATAGGCGGCGGAAGGTGATGACTCCGTCTAACCGGTTCATCAGTTCGGGCTTGAAATTGCGTTTTAAAGCCTCTTGGGTAATGGATTCATAATCGTATTCAGCCAAGCTGCCATCGCGACCAAAACCGACGCGGTTGCAGGCTTGGGCATAATCCATGGTGCCGACATTCGATGTCATCAACACCAGAGCTTTGCGGAAGGAAACGGTGTTGCCCTTGCTGTCGGTGAGGCGGCCATCGTCCAAAATTTGCAACAGCATGTTGTGCAATTTTTCATGCCCCTTTTCGATCTCATCAAACAAAACCACAGCATGGGGGTCGCGCAATAAAGCTTCGGTCAGGGTGCCGCCGTCGTTGTGTCCAACATAGCCGGGAGGAGCCCCAATGAGTTTTGCGGTTTCGTGGGGGAGGGCAAATTCCGAACAATCAATGCGTATCAGATTGTTGCTTTCAAACAAATGACGAGCTAAAGATTTGGCCAACTCGGTTTTGCCTGTGCCCGTGCGTCCAACTAATAAGAAACTGCCAATCGGCCGTAGCGGATCGCCGATGCCAGTGGCAGATTTTAAAACCGTACGACAAATTCTACGCACAGCTTCCTCCTGCCCTACCAACTCTAGCAGTACCTTTTCTTGCAGGGATTTGGCCCGCTGTCGGAACATGGCGTCGGCTTCGTCTTCGGTGGCCTGGGCCGCGCCCTCTGCGGGAAGGGAGACCGAATGAATTTCCAGATTTGGATTCACATCGACGCAGATTTGGTAAAGCAAATCCTCGGCGGCGATGGCGTCTTCGGGATAAATGGAGTGCACCTTAGGCAGCACTTCTTCCTCTACTCCAATCACGCAAGTTTCCACCACCAGGCGGCGATATTCGCGTCGGCTCGGCGGTTCTCCAACTCCCTTTTGCAAGGCGGACAAGGACACATCTTGTCCGAGTACTCTGACGCGGATAAAGCCGTCGATCAGGTCGAAGTATTTGTAGACGATTCCGGTTCCGTTGGACATGGTAAGCGAAGGGACGGGCTGGCTATGGGCTACCAGGCGTGGATACTTCGGCTTTTGGGCTTCTACGCTTGAATATGGGGATAAAGAGAAAATTCCTTGAGTATCCATCGCGGTCTCGCCGATATAGGATGTCGGCCCCATGACGGCATCCACTCCCGTCCCGGCCGAGGAGCAGCAATTCCTCGCCCAGCTCGTATTTCGCGGTTTTTTAGCCCGCGAAGACGCTCAGCTTGTGCTCGCTGCTGCCGCCGAAGTGCCATTTGAAGACGCACTGGCTGCCGTGACCGACTGGGATGCCAAGAAGATTGCTTACTTGCGCCGCACCAAGGTCATGAAGGAGCCGCAAATCCCCGGCTTCAAAATGGGCAAGCTATTGGGCAGTGGGGCCACTGCCGAAGTTTTTTCTGCTCAACGGGAAAAAGACTTTCAACATGTAGCCTTAAAGATTTTGCGGCCCGACTTGGCGGCAGATCCGATAGCTTCCAAACGTTTTTTACATGAGGCAAAGTTGTTGAAAGATTTGCAAGTGCCAGGCGTGGTGCGCGGGTTTCGGGTTTTTCGATTCCTCGACACGCTGATTCTGGAAATGGAGCGGGTGCCAGGCAAAACTTTGGAAGAGCTGTTGGCTGAAGGGCATCAGTTTGAAGAACGGCAAGCCCTTTCTATCGTTTTGCAAGTGGCCGAGGCTTTGGAAGGTATGCGCGCTCAAGGCGTGGTGCATCGCGATCTGAAACCTGGCAATGTGATGGTTTCTCGCGACGGTCATGTGAAGCTCATTGATTTGGGCTTTGCCGGTGAAGGCATGGAGGGAACCCAAGGCGATGGCACGACCTTGGGGACCGCCGCATACCTAGCACCAGAACAGGCCCGTGGTTTGGAGGACTTGGATGGGCGGGCCGATATTTATTCCCTTGGCGCCACTCTTTATCATTTAGTTGTCGGTGCCCTTCCCTTTGAAGCGGGCGACGATCAGGAGATGGTGCGCAAGCAGGTCTTGGAGAGTCTGAAGGGATCCGCCTTAAAGGGGCGCTCCATCTCGCCGACCATGCATTACTTCATTGAAAAGATGATGGCTAAGGACCGGGATGTACGCTACGCGACGGCTTCCGATTTGATGGAAGATATTCAAGCGCATTTGAGGCGATGAGCCAGGAAGAGGGTTTCCATTTTTATTTTCAATGCCACCGCTGCGGCAATTGTTGTCGGGTAGGGCATGGCCAAATATGGGTGCAGCCCGAAGAGGTAGAGGCCATGGCCGGGCTGCTGCAAATGTCCATGGAAAGGTTTGTGCAACAGCATGTGCGGGCCGTTGGTTCGCGTTGGTCCTTGCTTGAAAAGCCGGATGGGAGTTGCGTGATGTTGGACGAGGCGTTGGCTTGTCGGGTTTATTCCGCGCGGCCTGCCCAATGTCGTAGCTTTCCCTATTGGCCGCAGTTGCAGCAGCCGGGCAAGGCCTTGCGCTTTGCCGCTGGCTATTGCCAGGGCTTGCAACTTTTTCCAACCCTTGACCAATGGCAGGCGGTGTTGCCTCGCGCACGCGCCATTCTTGAGGTGGAGGCCAAAGAGCTTGTGAGCACCGAGCAGGTGTTTGCTGCTGAGCGTTGGGGTAGTTCGGTGGAAATTGATTTATTCTTGGCTTCTCAACAAGCGTGGACGGCGACGTCTCCGCCAGCGGCCCATAAGTTGCGTTTGCAGCTGCAAGAACTAGCGGTGGCTTATGGTTATCCTTGGTCTTCCGGACCCTGGCAGCGGCTGCTTGCGGATCGTCGTCAGGGCTGGTTGGCCCGCGGAGGCTGGCCCCAACTCAACTGATGAAACCTTTCGCCTTTGTTTTTGCAGTTGCTGGCTTGGTTGCAGCTGTTTGCTACATGCGTCCTGGTCCTGCATCTTCGGCGCCACCGCGAGACATGTTGTCGCGAGAGCCATTGGCACCCCTACAGGATGGATCGGAAAACGATTCCGAGGCTGAAAATGCGGCTACCGCCGATGCGCAACGCCTGGTTGTGCTAAAGCAAAACCAACAGGCCCTCAAAGCATTGGAGGAGCAGCGCTACGAGGATGCGGTGGGCCTGTGGCGATTGGCTTTGGAGCAAAACCCTGAAGACCCCATGCTACGACAGAATTTGTCGCGTGGGTTGGGGCGGTGGGCGGCGAAGGAGTCAGCCTTGGGGCATCACCAGATGGCCTTGGATTTATTGCAAGAAGCAGAACAGGTGGATGCTGACCAAGGTATGCCTGCTTATTGGTCGGCGCGGGTTTTGTTGCGCCTTGGCAAACGCGCGCAAGCACGGGAGGTTTTGCAAAAGGCATTGCAACAGTTCCCGCAACAGGTGGGGTTGTTGCGATTGTCTGCGGAGCTGGCGGTGGTGGAAGGCGATATGGCCTTGGCTGTTGCGCAAATGGAACAAGCTTTGACTTTGGCCCCCGATTCGGAATCCTTGCGCCAACGCCTCCAGCAGCTGCGCGCGGAAGAGGAGATGTTCCGTACATTCTTGACCGACTCCACCTCTCATTTTGAAAGTCGTTTCGATTCGCAAGATGCGCAGATGGTGCAATGGATACCCGAATTGCAGCGGGATTTGGAGGATGCCTGGGCGGATGTGGTGCAAACTCTGGGCATCCAGCCGGAGCATCGGATTTTGGTGTTGTGGTTGGATCCGGAGCGGTACCAGGGGCAAGCTCCAGATTGGTCTAGTGGCCTTTACGACGGGCGGGTGCGCATTGTGGTCGGTGATTATCCGGCGGAACAGGAAACCATCCGCTTTACTCTGCGGCATGAACTCACCCATGCAGCTTTGCATACTTTGGGCACCCCAGTCCCCACTTGGTTGCATGAGGGTATGGCGCAAATTGCCGAAGGTCGGCAGGTGGAGATGGCGCGGGAGGAGCTCCGCTCGCGCTTGCCCTTGCGCATTCAACCGGAAGATTTAGATGCCAATTGGACGGCATGGGAAGACCGCGACAAAGTGGCTCAGGCCTATTTTTATGCTATGGTTTTTTGCGATTGGTTAAAGCAGAACTATGGACCTGGTGTGTTGATCAATCTATTTCAAAACCTGCGTGGGATGGCTTGGGAAGATGCTTGGGAGCGCACTTTCGGAGAGGATTTTGTCAGCGTCGAAGGGCGTTACCGACGGAGCTGGGAAAAGGAGTGACCAAGGTTGCTGCCAACCGTCTCCTTGGCAGCATGTGTGTTTCTACGACTTTCACTCGTCCGGTGGCTACTTGGAGTGAGCCAGAACTGTTGTCTTTGTTTGGGGTGGCAACACCAAACGCCGTGCCTCTGGCGCAGGCTGCTGGTCTGGAACCGCCCGAATTAGTTCATCAATTCCAGCTAAGCGAATTGGCGGCACAACGGTTGGCTGCTGGCATGGAACTTGGGCGCCGTGCGGCAATGGAGCAAAGGGTCTTGACGGCACCGATTTGTGGAGGCGAGGATGTGTTTCGTTATCTCGCCCCCAAGCTCATGCATTTGCCCTGCGAAGTTTTTTATGCTCTTTACCTGGATACCAAAGGACGGTTGTTGTTCGAGACAGAAATCAGTCGTGGCACCCTGAGCTCCTCTTTGGTTCATCCGCGCGAGGTCTTTTCGCCAGCATTAAACCGTCGCGCGGCAGCGATTGTTGTCGCTCACAACCATCCTTCTGGTGATCCACAGCCGAGCGCAGACGATCGCGCCACCACGCGCCGTTTGCAAAGAGCGGGTCGTTTGTTGGGAGTGGAATTGCTCGATCATGTGGTGTTGGGGGCCGGTAGGTTTCTGTCCTTTCTGGAGCAGGGTTGGCTTTAAGTTTTCGCTGACTCAAACCCATGTTGGCACAAACCCACCGCGAAAGGGGCGGCCGCCTCAATGCGCAAGATCGTCGGTGTCAACCCGGCGCCTGGAAAACCTGCGTCGCGCAAAAACTCCACCTCTTTGGCGGTGAATCCACCCTCTGGGCCAACTACGAGGAGGATGGCTTGGGCAGGTGGTGGCAGTTGCTGCAGGAGTGGGGGGCTCCCTGGCAACAAGGCAAAGCGCTGAGCCCGAGGCATGATTTGGGGCAGCTGTTCGAGGGCCAGGGGTTGGGGATGGAGTTGAGGGGGGCTAGGACGCCGGCTTTGTTGACAAACTTCCTGCATGATGGTGTGCCAGCGTCGCACCCGGCTTGGGCTGAGGTGTTCCCGCCCCACCACACTGCGGGCACAATGGAGCGGCCAGATTTGGCTGACCCCCATCTCGGTGCAACGCCGAATGAGGTCATCGCCGCGGGAGCCTTTGGGCCAGGCGGTGGCCAACCCCACTTTTCGAAGCGGAAGTTGGGGATAGGCATGGGGGCCTAGGAGTTCGAGGCTGTTTTCTCCTTGTATTCGGGCCAAAACGGCGTCTTTGGGGGGGCTTAGTAGGAGAAAAGTCTCCTTGGGTTGTAGGCGCAAAGCGCGCAGATGACGGCGCAACTCGGGCGGTGGCGTCCACCGCTGCAGGTTGGGGTCGGGGCAAGTTTCGAGGAAGAAGAAACGCATGCAAATTGGGAGGACGGTTACTTTAGCGTCTTGGGAGGATAGGATGGCAGCGAGGTTTGCCCGCAACCTAAGGGCGGGCTTAGACTTCCACTGCCCGCTGTGTTCCTCCGGCGGCATTTCTTCCACCCACGCATGGTTCAAATAGAGATCCTGAGCGGTCCCGACGCGGGCAAGGTCGTCGACCTTGGTTGTGGCGTGCACCAAATCGGCCGCGCAAAATCCAACAGTCTGGTCTTGGCTGCTGATTCGGTGTCTGGCCGCCATTTAGAAATTCAAGTCGAAGAAGGCGGCAAGGTGCGTTTTCGAGACTTGGGTTCCACCAACGGCACCTGGGCTGGTGGAGTGCAAGTGCAGGAAGGTGCTTGGTTTCCCGGTTCCGAATTGCGCCTTGGCAAGGCCAGCTTACGTCTTTTGGATGGCGACCCAGCCAAGAGCAGTTCTGCGGAAGAGGAGGTCCATCGTTTGGCGCGCGAGGCGGCTATGGGAGGCCGCAAGCGTGGGGGCCCCTTGCAGCTGGTGTTGGCGGTGGTCTTATTGGCCGCTGCTGGCGTCGGTGCCTGGTATACCTTTGGCCGGGATACTGAGCCACCCGTGCAAAGTCGCCAACTTACCGTGGGAGCCGCCGCCGAAGCTTGGGATGCGATTGAAAACCTCGGTGACTTTGCCGATGCCGAAGCCTGGACAGTGGAGGATGGCATTCGTATTGAGGCTGGTGTGGTGCACAATCAAGGTGGACAACATCGCCTTCGTTTGAGTCGAAGTTTTCCCCTGACGGCTGGGGCCACCCTTAAGTTTGCGGCCACCGTTTCCGCTGCCGCTGTGCGTCCGCTGGTGCGCTGGGGTAAGGATGCCGAAGAAGAGACCGTGCTGGGAACCTGGATGGCTGAGGATTTGAGCCAAGGAGAGGTCCGTTTGGCCTTGCCCGCGGATGCAACTTGGTTTCAACTCATTTTGGAAATGTCTGGCGCTGGCTCCTTGCGAGATTTACAGGTGGACA
>JAJRZS010000014.1 GCA_024275135.1 Planctomycetota bacterium
ACAGCTTGTTCTTCGGCGCTGACGAGAGCGGATAAACGTTTCGGCATTGGCGACATCGGCAGTTTTGCAGCGGCTTTTTCTGCCAAACGGAAATCCCGGCAAAATGCATCCAAGGCCTGCTGGTAACGTGGATCGGAGGGTAGCAATGGGTGCTTTTCTGCTGGGTCCTGCTGCCGATCAAAAATGAGATAGGGATCGCCCGTGGAGCGCCGGAGCATGGGCGACATGGCGAGGGAATCGGCGGTGGAATTGGCCTGGTCGTAGCGGAATTGGCGCAAGACGGAAAACCTTTGATTACGCCAACCATCACGCACATTGAGTTGGCGCGGGGCGCGACGGTGCCCACCGCTGAAAATCCTCTGCAAGGCGAAGCGTGGGGAGGCTTTGCCATCGACCAAGGGGCGAAGACTTAAGCCTTCGGCCTCAGCCAGGCCAGGGGCACCAGCATAGTCGAGCAAAGTTGGGGCCACGTCATAAATCCGGCTTAGAGAGGCCACGCGCAGACCAGCAGGTGTTTCCCCGGGAACACGCAAGATCATGGGGATGCGGCATTCTTCGGCGAATAAGGTTGAGCGGTGACCAATACTGTTGTGGTCGAAAAACTCATCCCCATGGTCGGCAACTACCATGACGATGGTGTTTTCCCACAGTCCTTTTTCTTTCAGCATGGCAAAGACTTGGCCGATATGGCGATCAACCCAATGGATTTCGGCATCATAAAGGGCTTTCACATGGTTGAGATCGCGTTCGCTAATGTGCCGGGTATAAGGAGGGTCGGCACTCATGACGCGCTCATCGAAATACCAATTGGCGCCATCAAAGGCATCCGCACCGGTCTTGTTGTAGCCGGGGTCGAATTTTTTATCCAAACCTGGCTCCATGCGCCAAGGAATGTAGTCGTAGTGGGCATCAAAATAATGCAGGAAAAGAAAGAAGGGTTGCTCGTCTTGTTGACTTAGAAACGCATCCGCCAATTGATTGACCTTGGGTGATGTGATGTCCATATGCGACATGCGGTCGCGCATGCGCTTGACCACTTCTTGGTCCATGGGGCGACGTCCCTGGGCAACGCGACGAGCGTCTTCTTCTTTGATCCATTGCGCAAATTCTTCCGGGGTAATCATCGCCGAGCGGTAATCATCGAAGCCACGGCCGAATCCATATTTTGGATCCAAATAAGGCCCAGAAAAATAGCCGGCGGTGCGCCATCCGGCTTGTTGCAAGTCTTCGGCCAAAGTGGTGCGCATGGGGTCCAACTGAAAGCGATCGGTTTCCACCCCATGACGACGGTCGGACAGACCGGTCATCAAACTCATGTGCGTTGGCAAGGTCCAAGAACTTGTGGTCCAAGCATCTTCAAAAACCACGCCCTCTTGGCCTAGCGCGTCGAGATTGGGACTGACCGGAATCTCAGGCGCATACTGCGGTTTGTGCCCGTAAAGCCCCAGGTGATCGCGCCGCAGGGAATCGATGGAGATGAGGAGAATGTTCTTGGGCGCATCCGTGCCGACGCTGCTAGGAGTGGAGGAAACCATGGCTTTGTCGCTACAGCTGGTAGCAGACAGGGCGAGTAGGAGGCAAAGCAGCTGGACGAAGCGGAGCGGAGTAGCCGAAAACATGGGTGCAGTTTATCCCAGAGTGGAGGTTATTTCGTCGGCATCACCGTGACCGGAATTTCCAGCACCGGGGTGGATGGATCCGGGGTGGGGATTTCGAGGGTGAAATTGTGCAACTCCGAGCTGCTGGCGCCGCTGTAGCGCAACTGCAAAACGAAGTCCCCGCGGGGGGTGGATTCATGCTGCAACAACTCCACACCTTGCGCCGCCAGACGGCTGAAATCGAAATCTTCCCAGTTGAGAATTTGCGAGCGCTGCACGATGCGTAGCTCGGCTTTGAGTTTGCCCCGGTTGGGATCGAAGACGAGACGGGAGGGAGAAAACCCTAAATCGGGAAGAGCCAAACCGCGCACCGAAACTTTTACTGGTGGCGCCCCGGGCAAATCGGTGTGAAACACAAAATCTTTTTGAAAGGGTCCCTCGGGCAAAACTTCCGGGGCGGTGAATTTCAATTCATAAGTTAGAAGTTTGTCGGGATTGTCGACCAGACGGCTATGGACTTCCCATCCATCTTCGTCCACCAAATCGACCTGCAGGCCGAAGGCTTGGGTGTCATGGGCGACGACCAAGGCCCGGCCCTGAGCGCGTTCGCGCACCCCAACCTCGTGCAAATCAATACTCCAAGGTTCAACGGCGAAGGGAGTCCAGATGTCGGCTCCCCATTGCAAAATCATGCCGGGGTATTGATCAAAAACAATGGGGATGGAGCCGACCTTGCGGGAAGTAGGTTTGCGATAGCGCGCGGTATCCAGAGTGAAGTGGATTTCCATGTCCTCGTCCGGCGCCAGTTCCAAATCCAGACGGCGCCCATCCAGCCGTTGTCTGGCCAAATCACCTTTGCGCCATGGCAAAACCAATTCTGCGGAAACGCATTGGCAGGCAAAAGGACCAATGCGGCGGATGCGCAAGGCTTGTGCCGAGGCATTGTGCAGGTGGTAGGTGCCTTGAGCGCGGGCGCCAAAGGTGATGGCGCCTAAATCAAGAAAAGGAGGGTCGACCTCCAAAGGCGCCGTGCTGTTCATCCCTTGGGCCGTGTCGGGGCGGCTGCAAGCGAGGACGGCAAAACAGCCACCGAGGAACAAAAGGAGACATGGGACAATCCGCATGAGGAGATTATCCTACCGCAACCCCTGCGTCACAAAGCCCCTCCCTTCCTTTCGCCGATGTCCCTTTCTGCCTCCAATCTCCCCTCTCAAGACCCTGAAATTCATCAACTGTTGCACCAAGAATGGCGGCGCCAGGAGGATGGAATCGAATTGATCGCCAGCGAAAACCAAACTTCTCCTGCGGTCATGCAGGCCATGGGCTCGACGCTGACGAACAAATATGCCGAAGGCTATCCGGGACGACGCTACTACGGTGGTTGCGAAGTGGTGGACCAGGTGGAAAACCTGGCGAAGGAGCGGCTGAAAGAGTTGTTTCAAGCCTACGGTGCCAATGTGCAATGCAGTAGTGGCTCGCAAGCCAATCAGGCGGCCTTGCTAGCGATGGTGAAGCCGGGTGGCAAAATTTTGGCCATGGATTTGAATCATGGCGGCCACCTCAGTCATGGCCATCCCAAGAATGCGTCTGGCGTGTTTTACCAATTTGCTCATTACGGGGTGGCGGCGGAAACGGAGCAAATCGATTACGACCTTCTGCGACAACAAGCTCTGGACTATCAGCCCGATTTGTTGTTGGCCGGAGCCAGTGCCTATCCTCGTTTTCTGGATTTTGAACAATTGGCCTCGATTGCGCGCGAGGCGGGAGCCTTGTTCCTGGTCGATATGGCGCATATTGCTGGTTTGGTGGCGGCAGGATTGCACCCGTCGCCGGTGCCCCATGCCGATGTTTGCACCATGACCACCCACAAAACCCTACGCGGGCCGCGCGGCGGGGCCATTGTGGCTAGTAAGGATTGGATTAAGGCCATCAATTCGGCAGTGTTTCCCGGGGTTCAAGGCGGTCCTTTGATGCATGTGGTTGCCGCCAAGGCGGTGGCCTTCGCCGAGGCCCTGCAACCGGAGTTTCGGCAGTACCAAAAGCAAGTTGTCGCCAACGCCCAAACTCTCGCCCAAGGCCTATTGGAGCGTGGTCATCGCTTGGTGAGCGGGGGTACCGACAATCATTTGCTGCTGGTTGATTTGCGCGGGCCGAAAGGCCCTGGCATTAGCGGTGCCCAAGCGGAAGACGCCCTCCATGCTGCCGGCATTACCGTGAATAAAAACCTCATTCCTTTTGATCCCGCCAAACCTATGCTCACCTCTGGCATTCGCATTGGCACACCCGCAGTGACTACGCGCGGCTTTGGAGCAGAAGAAATGCAACGTTTGGCGGAGTGGATGGATGCGGTTTTACGTCACAGCGAGGACACGGCTTTGTTGAAACAAGTGCGAATGCAAGTGGAGGAGCTTTGTCGGCAATTCCCCATCTACCCGGAGATGGAGGTTTAAGTCTCCGATTGGTTTAAGCTGGCGACGTAGTGGCTCCAACTGGAATCCGCCGTTGGGCAATAACATCCATGTTCGGTCAGGATGCCGGTGACCAATTCTGCAGGAGTGCAATCAAAAGCAGGATTCCAAGCGTCCACCCCCGGTGGGCAGCTGTGGTCGGGAAACAATTCTTCCACCCCCCGCATTTCGATGGGAATGGTTTCTGCCCGCGGGCATTTTGCATCGATGGTGGTGCTGGGGGTCAAAACATAGAACGGAACTTGGTGTCGTTGGGCCAAAACGGCAAGGGGGTAGGTGCCGATTTTGTTGGCAAAATCGCCATTCGCGGCGATGCGATCAGCACCAACAAAGACAAGGTCGACCTGGCCATTGGCAAGCAAACTAGCGGCGGCCGAATCGGGCAGAACCTTCACTGCAATTCCATGCTGGGCCAATTCCCAAGCAGTCAGTCGAGCCCCCTGCCGCAAGGGTCTGGTTTCATCGGCATACACTTGCAGAGAGATGCCGCGGCTATGAGCCAAGTGCAAAGGCCCCAAGGCGGTGCCGATGCCGCCGGTGGCTAAGGCGCCCGCATTGCAATGGGTGAGGACACGGGCCCCGGAAAATAAGAATTGTTGGCCATGTTCCGCCAGCGCCAAGCAGGCTTCGGCATCTGCCTGGTGGAAATCTTTGGCCGCTTGAGTGAGGTGGTGCATGCGCTCTGCCAGCTTGCATTGGCCAGCTAGGGCATGCCCCAGGTTCTGTAGGTGGTCGACCCCAACCCTCAAATTGACCGCGGTCGGCCTCGCGTTTTTCAAAAGTTCTGCATGCGCATCCAGTTGTTGCAACCAGGCCTTTGAATCGTCGATATTCATTTCCAACAACATGGCATAGGCGGCGGCACAGCCAATGGCCGGAGCCCCACGCACGCTTAGGCGTTGCATGGCGGCCACCACTGTGGACACCTGCTGGCAATGCAAGTACTCCACCTTGGTGGGCAGCTGGGTTTGGTCGAGCAAAACCAAGTGATTCTGCTCCCACCGGAGGGTGGAAAAACCAAGGTCGAGGCTCATGCCGAACCAAGTTTGGCCTGCAGCGCGGCGTCCTTGGCTAGCACTCGGTCATGCTGTCGCTGGCGGAAATCTTCCATCTTTTGCGCCATGGCTGAATCGGCAAGGGCGAGGATGCGGAGCGCAAACAAGGCTGCGTTGGTGGGGCCGCCGCCACCAACGGCCAAGGTGGCAACAGGGATTCCTCCTGGCATTTGCACCGTGGCCAATAGAGCATCCAATCCCCCCAGTGGTGGATTATCCATGGGGATGCCCAGTACGGGGAGGGTGGTGTGGGCGGCAATCACACCGGCCAGATGAGCCGCGCCTCCAGCAGCACAGAGAATGACTTGAATGCCATCGGCTTGGGCCTGCTCAGCAAAGGCGGCAGCTTCATGCGGAGTGCGGTGGGCGCTGAGCACACGCACGATGGGTTCTTCCCCAAAATCGCGCAGAGTTTGCACGGTGGCTTCGAGGCGTGGGAAATCCGAATCGGATCCCATGAGGAGGGCAATGCGGGAACTCATGTGTTGAGGTTTAAGGCGTGTCGGAGGAGGTCTTGGAAGTCGGCGTCCACACCGAGGGCAGCCAAGGCATGTTCGGCGCCCTGACTGGCAGCTGCCGGTGGGGTACCTAGCTCAAGCAGAACGCGCTCGAGGTCGGAGGCCAAGGCTTGCTGCTTGGCATCCGTGGCCGAGGGCATGGGGCCAAGGCAAAGGTCTTGCAAGTGGTCGCCGAGTTCGACGACGAGGCGTTCGGCGGTTTTTTTGCCAACCCCTTTCATGGCGGTGAGACGCTTGAGATCGCGATCCAGGATGGCGCGCACCATCTCTTCGGGGGATAAGGAACTCAACAAGCCAAGGGCGGAGGTGGGCCCGATGCCATTGACTTGCAATAGCCGGCGAAAGAGGTTGCGCTCCACAGGTTGCAGGAAGCCAAACAAGTGATGGGCGTTTTCGCTAACTGCAAAATGCGTGAGGAGGCGAACTTTTTGCCCCACTTCGAGTTGGGCAGCGCAGGGGGCGGAAACCAAAAGATGGTAGCCCACGTCTTGTACATCCAACACTACCGCGCCGGGTTCCAACTCCTCGACACGGCCTTGCAAGTAGGCAAACACGGGTGCTTAGTCCCCGGAATATTCTTCGCCACGGCCACTGCGAATGCGCAGGCCATAATCCACCAGCTTTTGCTGTAGCTCGTTCAGCGAAGTGATGCCAAAGTTGGGCATGCCGAGCAAATCTTCTTCCGAGTAAAGGAGAATGTCGCCGACACGCTGCAAGTTTAAGCGTTCCACCAAAGCGCGGTGACAACGCACCGACAGGTTGAGTGTGGAAATCTGCAGTTCTAGAGCCTCACGCATTTCATCGGTGAGAGGGCCGAGCCACGCCAATTCGCTTTCGATGTCGATGGAGCGGGCCGCGTCGAACTCTTCGGGGATGATGAAGCTGCCGTCATCGCGGCGCATGCCCAAACGCAGCCCCTTTTGCGTGAGCACGCGCTTGATTTCATTGAGCGAGGTTTCACCGAAATTCTTGAACTCGAGGAGTTCTTGTTCGGTATGGGAAACCAAATCACCGAGCGATTTGATGTCCATATTGGACAGGCAATTGCGGGCCCGCACCGACAACTCGAAATCGGAGATGGGGGTGCGCAAGACTTTCATCAACTGATCCTCTTTTAGCTCCAAGTTCTCGTCGTAGAACATGTCGAGCGAGTCATGAGAATCTGTGAAGAACAAACGGGCGACAGCGTTGTTGGGGTCGCGCCGCAATACCGCACCGAAGCAACCGCAGGCCCGTTCGAAATCATTGCGATCTTCGTAAAGAATGCCGAGGTTGATTAAGACGGAAACGGGGATGGGGCGCTGCTGTAGGAAGCTTTCGTAAATCTGGATGGCGGTGTCATCGTCACCAAACAAATCCGCGCGGTAGGCGAGTTGAAAACGAGCGCCAAAATGATTGGGATCGACCTCCAGGGCCGCTTGGTATTTGGCCACAGCATCTTCATAGGCCCGCTCCAATTCCAAAGCGCGTCCGGCAAAGTAGAGGGCGTCCGCTTGGCCAAGCTTGGCTTGTGGTAGGGCCTTGAGGAAATCGTCTTCGCGCTTGGCGGCGAGCAAAGTTTGCAAACTTGCTGCAGCCAAAGCTTCATCATCGGAATTCCAGCTTTGGCCCAAAGTGCTGGCCGCGGCTTCGACGTCGCCGAGTTCGAGTTGGGAAACGCCACGCACGAAAAGCGCAAGCTCGTCGCTTCCATCCACCCATTCGAGGGCTTTGGTATATTCGCCGACCACCCAAGAGCCCAAGGCTGCAAGCGCCGCATTGCCCCCGGCACGAGCTTCGCGGACCGCGGCTTCTAGCTTTTCCGCAGTTTCGGGGCTGGCGAGGAATCGACGGCGCGATGCGACCAGTGCGGAAGGGGTGGTTGGGGGCGCAGCAAAAAAGGCTGCAGAATCGGCGGTAGGGGCCTGAGGAGCTTCCACTGGAATCATTCTGATGAATCTGGTTACACCGGTGTCCTGGAGGGACAAATGGCCGCACATTCTAGGTCTCCGCTAGGTATTTCGTCAAACCAAGTTTGGAGGTGGAAACGGAGATGGCTGGCTGCGAGAATCCAGGCTCCATGGATTGTTTCCTCTTGCAGGGAGGACGCCGCCTGCAGGGGCAGGTTATGGCGTCGGGGTCGAAAAATGCCAGCTTGCCCATTTTGGCCGCCAGCTTGTTGCTGGATGGAGCTTGGCAATTGCAAAAGGTGCCACGGCTGCGGGATGTGGCCACCATGCAAGACCTGTTGAGCGCTTTGGGCGTGCAAAGTCAATGGCGGGCAGAGGCCATGGAGATTCAGCCACAGAGCAGCGAGCCAACCGAGGCCCCCTATGACATTGTCCGTCGCATGCGGGCGTCGATATGCGTTCTCGGCCCTTTGCTGGCCAAGCGTGGCTCCGCCCGGGTTTCTTTGCCTGGAGGTTGCGTGTTCGGGGCGCGCCCTGTGGATTTGCATGTGCGTGGGCTGCAGGCTTTGGGCGCGAAAATTGAGCAAGAAGGAGGAGATTTGGTGGCTACGGTGCCGCCTTCCGGTTTGCGCGGTGTCGCCATTGATTTACGTTCGGCTTATGGCTCTACGGTCTTGGGCACCATCAACGTGATGATGGCCGCCTGCTTGGCTAGAGGTGAGACTGTCATTGGCAGCGCCGCGCGCGAACCCGAGGTGGTGGAGGTGGCCAGCTTTTTGCGCGCCTGCGGGGCCAAGATCGAGGGCGCAGGCGAGGATCGTATTCATATCGAAGGTGGTCATGCTTTGCGTCCGGTGTCTTGGGCTTTGTCCGCGGATCGGATGGAAACCGGCACCCTGCTTCTGGCGGGCGCGATAACCAGGGGGCAAGTTCGCGTCCTTGGCTGCCGGCCCCAAGATTTGCAGAGTTTGCAATCCATGTTGCTGGCGGTGGGCTGTCGTCTTCAGGTTGGCACGGATTGGCTGGAAGTGGATGCGCGGGACGGTTCCTGGTCGGCCGTCGATGTAGAAACGGGGGTTTATCCCGGCTTCCCTACCGATTTGCAGGCGCAGTGGATGGCTTTTGCCACGCAGATGGAAGGCCGCAGTCGGATAGTGGAAAAAATCTATCCCGAACGCTTCATGCATGTGCCCGAACTGCAGAGATTGGGGGCCCGCTTAAACCGGCAGGGAAATCAGGTGCAGGTGCAGGGCCCGGCGCGGTTGACGGCCGCTCCCGTGCTGGCTTCTGATTTGCGCGCCAGTGCTTGCTTGGTCTTGGCTGGTTTGGTTGCGCGGGGCACCACTTGCGTGCGCCGGGTTTACCATCTCGACCGTGGCTATGTGGCTTTGGAAGAAAAGCTTTCCGCATTGGGGGCCAAGGTGGTGCGGCAGCGAGATGCGCAAGCACCCTAGGGCGGAAAGGGCTTTCTTCTCGTCCTCCAGGACGCTAGAATGACCGGTTCCACATCGCCTCATGCTGGAGAATCTCACCCAAGCGTTTCATAAAGTTGCCGACCGTTTCCGCGGGGCTGGCAAGATTACCGCCGCCGACATTGAAGAAGGTTTGCGGGAGGTGCGGCGTGCTTTGTTGGAAGCGGATGTCCACTTCAAAGTGGCGCGCGAATTCACCAACAAGGTGGGGGATTCCCTACTTGAAGATGGCCGCTTAAAAGGGGTCACCGGTGCCCAACAGGTGATTGCCGCCTTCCACAAGGAATTGGTGGCGTTGATGGAGTCGGGAACCCCGGCGTTGCCAAAAAATCCCGGGCACCCCATGGTGTTGTTGTTAGCCGGCTTGCAAGGTGCTGGTAAAACCACCACTGCCGCTAAGTTGGGGCTCTGGATGCGCAAGCGGCAAAACCGCAAGGTGCTGTTGGCGGCCTGCGACTTACAGCGCCCGGGTGCGGTGGATCAGTTGCAAACCTTGGGCAAGCAACTGGAGATTGAGGTCTATGCGGAAGATCCCCAAGCTCCCGGAGTCACTCCGCTGAGCGTGGCTAAGCATGCTTTGAAGAAGGCGAAGAAGGAAGGCTTTGACGCCCTGATTGTCGATTCGGCTGGTCGCCTACATATCGACCAGGAGCTGATGGCCGAAATCCAAGGGGTGCATCAAATCGTCTCCCCCGACGCCACCTATTTGGTGTTGGACGCCATGACCGGCCAAGATGCGGTGGAATCGGCGCAAAGTTTTTCCAACAGCCTGGATTTGCATGGGGTCATCCTTACCAAAATCGATGGTGACACCCGCGGCGGTGCGGCGCTGTCGGTGCGGCAAGTCACGGGCAAACCCATCTCCTTCCTGGGGGTAGGGGAAACCCCCGCCGATCTGGAAGAATTCGACGCCTCCCGCCTCGCTGGCCGGATTTTGGACATGGGCGACGTCGTCGGCCTGGTGGAAAAGGCCCAAGAGGCCCTGGAGGAGGAGGAGGCGGCGATTGACTATGAGCGGATGATGGCGGGGAAACTCACCATGCAGGATTTGCTCGACCAGTTCCGTATGGTCAAAAAGATGGGTTCTATGAAGAAGTTGATGGGCATGATGCCAGGAATGGGTAAAATGTCCGGCCTTTTGGAGTCGGTCGACGACAA
>JAJRZS010000015.1 GCA_024275135.1 Planctomycetota bacterium
ACGGCGCAAAATACGCAGAGCCCCTGCCCGATGGTGGGCAATGCTGCCACTGCCGCCACAGCCCCGACACATCGATTCGCGCGCCCGCGCCAGCCCAGTGCCTAGACGGCGCCGGGTGAAGGTCATCAAACCAAAGCTCCCCAAATGCCCTGCTTTCATCCGCGCGCGGTCTTCGCGCAAAGCCTCGCGTAGGGTGCGCTCCACCTCCCGCCGGTGTGTGGTTTCCGCCATGTCGATGAAATCCACAACCACAATGCCCCCCAAATCGCGCAGGCGAGCTTGGCGCGCCACCTCACGAGCTGCCAGCAAATTGGCCTCAAGAGCAGTTTCTTCCAGACTATCGCTGCCACTGCGTCCACTGTTGACATCGATAGCGGTAAGGGCTTCGGTTTCGTGAATCACAATGGAAGCCCCGCCGCCCAGAGACACCCGGCTGCGAAACAAGTTTTGATAGGCCGTCTCCAAATGCAAGCTCTCGAACAAGGGCTCGGCCCCTTCATGCGGACGCAAATCCACTCGCGCTTCGGCCCCGCGCTCGCGTAGAAAATCCTGCAACGCCTGCAAGGTTTTTTCTTCGTCGCAATAGATCTCCTGCACCCCTCCGTGAAACAACTCACGACAAGCACGCACGGCAGGTTCTTCTTCGGCCAACACCAGACACGGAGCTTGGGCATGGGCAAAATCACGCAGAATGGTCTGCCATTGTTTGCGCAAACGGCGCAATTCATGGCCTAAGACTTTTTTGCTTTGGCCAGCAGCGGAAGTGCGCGCAATCACCGGCAACTCCACCCCGTCTCCCAAATCGAGCAACACCGCGCGCAATCGCTCCCGCTCTTCGGTCTCTTCAATACGCCGGCTGACTCCGATGCGGCCGAGGGAGGGCATCCACACCAAGCAAAAACCGGCCATCGACAAATGCATGGTCAAGGTGGCCCCTTTGCCGCGTACCGAATCGCGCAAAACTTGCACCAAGACCTTTTGTCCCACTTGCAACAGAGAATCAATCCGTGGGACATCCTCGCTTGGCAACTCGGGTGCATCGACCTCGTCCGTTGCCTCAGATACTGCCTCGGCTTCGCCTTCTGTTTCTTCACAAACTGGAGGGCGCATGGGCGTATTCGCCACTTCGACCGCCGACAAACTTTTGTCAAGACACGCCGGGTGCACATTGCCAACATGCAAAAAGCCCGCACGTTTATCGCCAAAATCAATGAAGGCAGCATCCAAACCTACTTCGACCTTGCGCACCACGCCCAAATAAATATTGCCGACCACCGAACCGCGTTCCGCCTGGGCACAGCGAATGTCCAGGAGGTTGCGCTCCTCAACCAAGGCAATGCGCATTTCCTCTGGGTCGCTGGCGTTGACCACCAGAGTGGAGCCGCGGCGAGTCATGAGTGGGCTTGGCCTTCGCAAGACAGCAAAATCTCCACCACGCGCTCGGCCGCTTCTTTGGCTTGCGGACCGGTGGCATGGACTTCGACTTCGGCGCCATGCACAGCACCCAAGGTCATCACCGAAAGGATGCTACGCGCATCGGCGACGCGACCATCACAACGGAGTTCGATGGTTGCTTCAAAATCCACCGCTGCTGACACAATGGCATGGCTCGGCCGGGCGTGGATGCCATGCGCATTCACGACCTTCGCCTTGCGGACGATGGTCTCTTCCATTCCAACCGCCTTTAAGCCGGCGCCAGCTCGCCGAGAAGATCAATCACCTGCGCGCCAGTGGTTGCCTGGCGGGCAAAGGAAACAAAATCTTCATGCTGGGCAATGCCCGAGAGCCAACGCAACAAACTGATATGGTCTTCAGCATCTTGCTCTGGCCGTATCACGGCGAAGAAAACATGCACGTCTTCGCCATCCAAGGCATTAAAATCCACCCCATCTTGGTGAATGCCAAGCACCACCGACACCTTGTCGGTGTGGGGAGATTTCACATGCGGGATGCCAACCCCAGAGCTACCGGTGGAGCCTTGAGATTCGCGCAGGATGAGGGCAGCCTTGAGCGCTTCCCGATGCGGCTCCAGCGCAGGGTTGACGGTAACCAAACCGTCGACCAGGGCGGCGAGGACACCATCGGAATCGGCGGCCTGAATGTCGAGCAGAATCGACTGCTCTGAAAAAAGATCCACGTAGGTCATGGAAGGATTATTCCGCAGCACGGGGACGCCGTGATTTCGCGGAGTGTTTTTCTTTTGCTTTGAGGAATTGCCGTTCGATTTTGGTGACCACACTGTCGACCACCGAACGACCTTCGGGTGCGCGATCATGCGCAACTAGAGGCTCGCCTTTGCGCCTATGGAGAATGGCTTCGCAGGCAATTTCGCCGGCCTCATGAGTGAACACGAACTCGCCCTTTTCGAATTCTTCGCCAAACCGCTCCAGCTTTCCGAGCTGGGTGCCGGCGTATTCGCGTAAAGCCTGAGGGAGGGAATCCGTACGGAAAGTGACTTCGATGTTCATGGGCAAGGGGCAGGACTCAGTAAGTTTCCGGCAGCTATAGGATAGGCGCGCGGTGGGCTGGAGGGAAGCACGGAAAGGGATCCTGGGGATAATGCACCCGCCACAAATACAGGCCTTCTGGTGGCGCCGTAACCCCAGCTTTTCGCCGATCCTGGCTCGCTAAAACATGTTTAACCCACACCGGCGTGCGTTTTTCTGCCCCCACTTCCCATAGCGTACCCACCATGTTGCGCACTTGGCGATAGAGGAAGCCACCACCGGCGAAGTGAAAAGCCAGCCCCCCCCGCCACCGCAGAATATGAACGGAATGCAGGCTGCGAATCGAAGTCTTGGAAGTGCGACCGGCTGCCGCCATCGCGGAAAAATCATGAGTGCCGATGAGGTATCGACTGGCCTCCCGCATGGCCTGCAAGTTGAGAGGACGCCGGCACCAAGCCACCTTCCCCCAATGCAATACCGGGCGCGTAGACCCAAGAGCACACAAATAAACATAATGCTTGCCACGAGCGCTGTGCCGAGCATGAAATTCTGGAGGCACAAAGGCTGCGTGACGCACTCCAAGGTCGGGTTCCAAATAAGCGCTGATGGCGCGTTGGATTTGCTGTGCCTGCATCGGCGACCAAGTGGAAAAATGCACCACCTGGCCCCAAGCATGCACACCACTGTCGGTGCGGCCACTGCCATGCATCACCACCGTTTCACCAGACACCGCTGCCCAGGCCAATTCCAATTCTTCTTGCACCGTGCGAAAGCCTGGTTGGCGCTGAAACCCATGAAAGCGGGAGCCATCGTATTGCACACAAAGGGCGATGCGCTGCGGAGCGTCTGCGGTTTTAGGCATCGAGTGGACGACGCCCTTGATAAGCGTCAGCAAGAATTTCGCCATGCAGATATTCCAGCCGCGCGCCCACCGGCAATCCTCGCGCCAGGCGAGTGATAATCACCGGCTGTCCGGCCAAAGCTTCCACCACTTGCAGCGCCGCGCCTTCTCCTTCGCGATCGGGAGCGGTGGCCAACACCACTTCCTTCACTTGGCCGGAAGCCACCCGCCGTTGCAAGGCCGCCAAGGCGCCAGGATCGGGTGTGGCCCCTTCGCGCGGGGCAAACCCCTCCAGCAGAACATGGTAAAGCCCATGGTGCATACCTGCGCTCTCCATTTTTTCCACCTCTCGCGGACCTTCGACCACGCAGACCACGGAAGCATCGCGTTCTGCATCTGTGCAGATGGCGCAAGGTGAGCGCAGGGTGATGTTGCCGCAAATTTCACAGCGCGTGGTTTCTACCCTTGCATCCCGCAGGGCCATAGCCAATTCCGCCACCTCCTCGCGCGGAGAACGCAAAACATGCAAAGCCATGCGCTCGGCACTGCGCGATCCCACGCCTGGAAACTTTTCCAGGGCTCGAATCAATCGCTCTAGAGGTTCGGGGAAAGCCAAAGTTACATCATGCCGGGTAGCCCCATGCCCCCGGTGACTCCTTTCATCGCCGCGGCATGCGCCTCTTCCGCTTTCTTCAAAGCTTCTTTCAAGGCGGCACCAACCAAATCTTCGAGCATGTCCGCTTCTCCAGCTTGCACCACTTCGGGATCAATGTGAATGCCAACAAAAGCACGGGCACCATTCACCCGAATTTTCACGGCACCGCCACCAGCGCTACCTTCGTAAACTGTTTTTTGTAGCTCTTCTTGCACTTCGGCTACTTGCCGCTGCATTTTTTTTGCTTGTCGGAGTAAACCGCCAAGGTCGCCTAAACTTCCTGCCATGATGAACCTGGGATGAGGGTGATTAAGGTTATGGGACTTCTTCCTGCCCGTCGAAGGAGGTTAACAAGGAATCGACGACAGGGTCGCTGGGCGAAGTTGCGTTTTCTTCAAAAGTAAACTGCCAGGGCCCCGGACTCCAGGGCAAACGCGCCAAAGCGTTCCGCTCGACTGGGTCTTCCAAGAGTTCGCGATCGCGGGCGGAGGTGGGATACAAAGTGATGCGCACTTCACCACCCTCCACCGTGCCAGACAAAAAATTGTTGCGGACAATGGCAGCCAAGGTTGGCCGTTCTTGCTCTAACTTGTGTAACAACGTTTCGATGTCAGGAGTTTTTGATGGAGTCTCGCTGACGGCGGCAGGCGCTGGGGCTGGAGGCGCTGGGGAAACTGCGGGCGAGGCCTTGACGGGAGCGGGCAAGGCTTCGGGGTTTTGCAACAACTGCGCAAGCTCAAAAAACTGGCCCAACCGAGCCGCCCGCAACAAAGTCCATTCAAGCAAGGCGCGAGCTCCCAGTGGAGCCTTTTGCATGCGGCTTTCCAGATGAAACATCATCCCCATAATGCCTTCCAAGCGGTCGCGCCCAAGACCGCGAGCCAGGGCCAGGCTGCGCTCGCGACGCGCGGCATCGGGCTCCACCCCCAAGGCATCTTCACCAAGCAAAGCGATATGAAGCAAATCACGAAGAGCGTCCACCGCCTGCTCGACGAAATCACGCTCGGTACCACCGCGTTGCAAAAAAGCATCCACCGCTTGCAAGATGGTGGCAGGGCGATCCACCAAAATGGCCTCGAACAAATCCAGCCAACGCTCGGGGCGAGCCAATCCTGCGACGCTTTCCAAATCGTCGAGAGTGACGCGTTCGCCGGCGGTCGCCAACACCTGGTCGAGCATAGACTCGGCATCGCGCATACCGCCTCGACAACCATGAGCGATGGCTTTTAACACTTCAGGATCCACGGCCATGCCTTCTTCCGAGCAAACATGGGCGAGCTTGGCTTGGATGTCGGCCTCGCGAATGCGTCGGAATTCAAAAATCTGGCACCGCGAGACGATGGTGTCGGGAATTTTATGCGGATCGGTGGTGGCGAAGAGGAACATCGCGTGGGCGGGCGGCTCCTCCAAGGTTTTCAAAAGGGCATCGAAAGCCTGGCCGGACAGCCGCTGCACCTCGTCGACGATGTAAATTTTGCGGCGATCGCGAATGGGGTTGGTTTGCACGGCGTCTCGAATGCTGCGCACATCGTCCACCCCATTGTTGGAGGCGCCGTCGATTTCAATCACATCAATATCGCCCCCCCGCTCAATCTCAGTGCAAGGAGCGCATTGCAAACAAGGCTCCACAGTCGGCCCCTGCTCACAGTTCATGGATTTGGCAATGATGCGCGCGGTGGTGGTTTTACCCACCCCCCGTGGGCCCACCAATAGATAGGCCTGGCCCACGCGTTGACGTTCAATGGCATGGCTCAACGCCTTCACAATATGATCTTGGCCAATGACTTCGGCGAAGCTCCGCGGGCGATATTTGCGCGCGAACACGCGGTAGGTAGGGACGGCGCTCACCAAGGCATCCTAGCATGCGGGGGGATTCCAACGCAGGAACCGGAGGCCCGAACCATCACGGCACCCGGACGCTGCCGCTTAGGGCTGCTCCGTTCCCGGCCTGACCCGGTTCACAACAGTTCCGCTGCGTGAGGCCGGACCCCCGGTTCCTGCGTTGAGATCGAATGGCGGAGAGGGAGGGATTTGAACCCTCGGTACCTTGCGGTACACACGCTTTCCAAGCGTGCTCATTCGGCCACTCTGACACCTCTCCTGAATTCGACAAAAAACGTATTCCTCGGCTGAGGAATGGCGGAGAGGGAGAGATTCGAACTCTCGGAGGCCTTGCGACCTCACTGGTTTTCGAAACCAGCCCATTCGGCCACTCTGGCACCTCTCCAATGGGGCGGGGAATGATACCCGCAGCGGCCACCGGAAGAAAGCCAAAATCAGGAAGGTGGGCCCTGTTTTTCACCCTTGGCGGCCTCGCGTTTGCGGCGGAAGAACTCCTGCAATAACTGCGCGCATTCGGCAGCCAGGACCCCGCCCTTGGCCTGCATGCGGTGATTCAAACCGGGCAACTCCAAAAGCCGGACCAAAGACTCGATACCGCCGAATTTCGGGTCGGCGGCACCGTAGACCACGCGTTTGATGCGCGCGTGCAACAAAGCGCCTGTGCATTGAATGCAGGGCTCCAAAGTGCAATACAGCTCGGCATCGACCAGCCGCTTTTCGCCACTGGCAGCAAAGGCCTGGGACAAAGCCAGCATCTCCGCATGGGCGGTGGCGTCCTTTAGCGCCTCCACTTCATTCGCACCTCGTCCCAGCAGCTGGTTGCCGCGGACAACGAGAGCACCAACAGGAACCTCCTCCGCCGCCCAGGCTTTCCGCGCCTCCTTCAGCGCCATTTCCATGATGGCGATATCGCGTTGCTCTGGGCTTTTTGGGGGGCGCAGCGGGAAGAGCAAAACCATGGGAGTGGCGCGCCCGGGAGGATTCGAACCCCCAACCTCCTGATCCGTAGTCAGGTGCTCTATCCAGTTGAGCTACGGGCGCGTTTTGAGGGGGAGATTTCACCCTCCCCCCGCCTCGGAGTCAAGCTTTAAACCGAATTCCAAACCCACTTTCTCTCTCCAACCGCTGGCTGCGGCCTGCTAGTCTAGGCAGCGTCGATGGAACCTTTCGTTCACCTGCATGTCCACACCGAATACAGCCTCCTGGATGGGGCGAATCCGATTGAAAAATTGGTCAAAGCAGCCGTGGAAGACGGCCATGATGCGCTGGCCATCACCGACCATGGCAATCTGTTCGGCGCCATGGAATTTTATTTGGCCTGCAAGAAACATGGGGTCAAGCCTATTTTGGGTTGTGAGGTTTATGTCGCCCAAAAGTCCATGCGCGCTCCCCATAGTCGGCGCGAAAACCCCTATTCCCATCTCACTCTACTGGCCAACAACGCTACAGGTTGGCGTAACCTCATGCAGCTAAGCTCGGCTGCTTACATCGAAGGTCAACATTTCCGCCCACGTGTGGATTTGGAGTTGATTGCCGAAAAAGCCGAGGGGCTCACTTGTTTATCGGGTTGCATGAGCGGTCCGGTCAACAAACTTTTGCGGGTAGAAGATGAAAAGGGGGCCATCGCCATGTCGGGGCGTTTGCAGGAGATGTTTGGACAGGAAAACTTTTTCCTCGAAGTCATGCGCAACGGCATTGCGGTGCAAGACAAACTCACCGAAGGTATGGCCCGTCTGCAAGGAGCCATGAATGCCCCTTTGGTCGCCACCAATGATATCCACTATTTGCGCCACGAAGACTGCGCCGCGCAAGACGCCATGATTTGCTTGCACACGGGCTCGCGCATCAACGATCCCGATCGCTGGCGCATGGATTCCGACACTTTGTACTTCCGCAGTCGTGAGGAAATGAACCGAATTTTCTCCGACTTGCCGGAAGCTTTGCGCAACACGCAAATGGTTGCCGATCACATTGATGTCGAACTCGAACTCGGGCGCTTGCGCTTGCCAGTTTTCGAGTCGGAGGATGGACGCTCTCCAGAGCAGTTATTCCGGGATTTGTGCGAACAAGGCTTTGTCCAGCATTATCCACAGCAATCCGAGGAAGCCCGCCTGAGGATGGAGTTTGAGATGAAGGTGATTGCCGATATGGGTTTCGTCTCCTACTTCCTCATCGTGTGGGATTTGATTCGCTACGCCCGCGAGCAGGGTATTCCAGTTGGCCCTGGCCGCGGTTCTGCGGCTGGCTCTTTGGTGGCCTATGTGCTAGGCATTACCCGCATTGATCCGCTGAAATACGATTTGTTGTTCGAACGCTTCCTCAATCCTTCTCGTATCTCCATGCCAGATATCGATATCGATTTCTGCAAAGACAGGCGCGAAGAAATGATTCAATACACGCGGCGCCGTTACGGTGACGAAAACGTTTGCCAGATTATCACCTTTGGCAAATTGAAAGCCAAAAACGCGTTGCGAGATATGGGGCGGGTGTTGGACATTCCTCTTTCCGAGGTCGACAAGATTACCAAGAAAATTCCCGAAGGGCCTAAGGTTAAGCTCGGGCCTTCGATTGAACAGGAGCCAGAACTAAAAGAGCTTTACCACAACTCGGAGGAGCATCATCGTTGGTTCGACCTGGCCCTCAAAGTCGAGGGGCTATCTCGCAACTCTGGCATTCACGCAGCCGGGGTGATTATTGCCGATGAGCCATTGCGTGACATCGTTCCCTTGGCCAAAGTTTCTGGCAACTTAACCACGCAATGGGATATGAAGTTCAGCGAGCAGTTTGGGCTGCTCAAAATGGATTTCCTAGGTTTGCGTACGCTGTCGATTTTGCAGGAAGCCGTTTGCCAAGTGGAACGTCGGTGTGGTGAAAAGTTGGATTTAAACAGCATTCCTTTGGACGATTCAGCCACCTATGCCTTGTTGCAAAAAGCGGACACCGAAGGCGTCTTCCAGTTGGAATCGAATGGCATGCGCAAGCTGTTGGCAGAAATCCAACCCACTGTTTATGAGGACATCATCGCCGTATTGGCACTGTTTCGCCCCGGCCCCTTAGGCTCCGGACTCCCCACCACCTACGCCTTGCGCAAACATGGCAAGGAAGAGGTGAGTTACCAACATCCGATTTTGGAACCCATCCTTAAGGAAACTTATGGGGTGCTGATTTATCAAGAGCAAATTATGCGGGTGGCTCAGCGCATGGGTGGATTCACTCTGGCTGATGCCGATTCCTTGCGCAAAGCTATGGGTAAGAAAAACGCCGACCTCATGAGTCAGTTCGAGGGGCAGTTTTTAGCCGGAGCCAAAGCACAAGATGTACCAGCTGATGTCGCCCTGGAAATTTGGGAGATGATGAAGAAGTTTGCGGAATATGGATTCAATAAATCCCATTCTGCAGGCTACGCCATGGTCACCTACCAAGCAGCTTGGATGAAAGCCCATTATCCAGCAGAGTTCTACGCCGCTTCTTTCACTTACGAAGCTGCCGATACTGACAAGTTGCGGGCCTTAATTGAGGATGCGCGCAAGCATGCCATCCATACGGAACCACCCTGCATCAACAGTTCCGCACGAAAGTTCGTAGTCCTCGATGGCAAGCGAATTCGCTATGGCTTGGAAGCAATCAAGGGGGTAGGTGCGGGTGCTGCCGATACTTTGGTCGCGCTACGCGAAGGCTTGGAGGACAAAGCTTTCCCCAACTTGGATGAAGTTCTCACCCTCGGCGTTGCCGCCAACATCAACCGTTCTACTTTTGAAAACCTGGCCAAAGCCGGCGCCTTTGAAGTCTTTGGGGAATCTCGCGTGCATTTGGTGCCCCAGCTTGAAGAACGCATCCGCGTGGCATCTAGTTTGGCCAAAGACCGTGCCAAAGGCCAAGGCATGTTATTTGGTGCGCCTGAACCCACCGCCGAGCAAAGCCAAAGCCCGGTGGCGGCACGCAGCTTATCTGCTCAAGAGATGAAGGTACTTTTGCAGCAAGAGAAAGAAACCCTTGGTCTCTATCTCACCGCACATCCTTTGGATGATTACCGCGATCTTTTGGGCGGTATTTCGCCATGGAATAGCCGCTCTACGCGCGAAGCCGGTGCAGATGCCAAGGTGGCTTTACCCGGCATTGTCTCCATGCTCAACATACGCGGCACACGCAAGGATCAAGCAAAAAAATATGCTCGTCTGAAAATCGAAGACCTTTATGGGGCCACTTCAGCCATCATTTTCCCTCGCGTGTGGGAAGAAGTGGTGACCTTCGTGAAAGAAGATTTTGTGGGCCTTTTTCACGGCCGCCTTCAGCTGAACAATGACGAAATTGTATTGGCGGTCGACCGCGTGGAGCCCATCGGCAGCAAAGAAGACATGCGCTTAAAAGGGGTATTGGAAGTACGTTTACCCAATGACGCCCCCCCCATTGCCGCCATACAAGAGCTCCTTCGCACCCACCCCGGTGATTCCCGCGTTCGATTTATGCTGCAAGATGGGCAAGGCAAAACCCGAATCATTCGTGCCGGCAAGGAGTGGTCGGTGAGTTTAAATTCCCAGCTCATCGACGAGCTCAACCAACTACTGGGCCCTAATTCAGTACGCGCCATTATGGACCGCGGCGCCATTGATCGTCATCGGCATCCGGCTTGGAGTCGAAAATAAAAAGGAGAAGATTTAGTCTTCGAGATCGACTTTGACTTCTTCTTCGCTTCGCTCAACCAGCTCCCAAATGGCAACCGGGGCGTTGTCGCCAAGGCGTGGTTTGGCCAACTTGAGGATGCGAGTGTAGCCACCGGGGCGTTCCTTGAAGCGAGGACCAATCACATCAAACAACTTGGTGGTGGTTTTGCGATCATTGCCCAGAATGGCCAAAGCACGACGGAAGTTATGCAAGTTCTTCTCTTTGGCCAGAGTAATCAACTTCTCGGCAAAAGGACGATGGGTTTTGGCCTTGGCCACAGTGGTTTCAATGCGCTCATGTTCAATGAGAGCGGCAACCAAGTTGCGCGCCAGTGCCTTGCGATGAGCCCCGGTGCGAGAAAAGTTATTGGTTTTAACGCGGTGACGCATTGTGTTCTCCTAGTTGGAGGCTCCGAGTAGAGCCTCGCGATCCATGCCGATGGAGAGATCCAGATCGTTCAGTTTGCGATCAATCTCAGTAAGGACAGTTTGACCAAGGTTCTTGATGGCCAGCAGCTCTTCGGGAGCCTTGAACACCAAATCTTCGAGGGTGCGCACTTCCGCAACATCCAGGCAGTTGCGGGCACGGGTGGACAAATCCAGGCGCTCAATGGGCTCGCTGAGCAAACCAATCACGCGCTCGCGACGACGTTCGGCAGCGGCGTCGACGGCTTGCACCTCATCAACCACAGAAACGCCATGTACCGCATTGTTGAACTGGACGAAGGGATTGAGGTGCTTACGGTAAATCTTGGCAGCTTCCACCAAGGCCATCTCCGGCTTCACCGTGCCGTCTGTCCAAACTTCAAGGACCAAACGGTCGTAGTTGGTGAATTTACCGACGCGCGTCGCTTCCACCCCATAGCGCACGCGCAGCACAGGGCTATAGGCGGCGTCTAGAGGAATCAAGCCAATCTCGTCCATCGGCTCGCCTGTTTCCTCCGCAGCCACATAACCGCGACCCCGACGCACGGTGAGGCGCACCGACAAGGAAGCGGAACTTGAAGTCATGGTGCAGATATGCAAATCCTTGTTCACCACCTCCACACCGGCAGGGCACTGGATGTCGGCGGCAGTCACCTCGCCCTCTCCTTCTTTTTCCAAAGTCAGGATGACGGGTAGCTCGCTCACTTCCACTTGCACGCAAAGACGTTTGAAAGCCAGCACCAATTCGGTGACGTCTTCCACCACACCGTCGACGGTGCGGAACTCATGCTCCACGCCATCGATTTCCACCGCAGTGACAGCAGTACCCTCAATGGAGCCGAGCAAAACCCGACGCAATCCATTGCCGATGGAATGGCCAAACCCTTGTTCGAAGGGCTCGATGAAGAACTTGCCGTAGGTGTCGGAGGCAGTGGCCTGTTCGTGGACCACGCCAGACGGGAGTTCGAAGTCACGCCAGCGGATGCGCATGTTTATCTTTGGACAGAGTTAAGGGCGAGCAAAAGGAGATCAGACGCGGCGACGCTTGGGAGGGCGACAACCGTTGTGAGGGAGTGGAGTGAAATCTTCGATGGAGGTGACGCGCAAACCACCGTGGTTGAGGCCACGAATAGCGCTCTCACGACCAGAGCCAGGGCCTTTGACCCGAACTTCCACTTCCCGCAACCCCATCTTGGCAGCAGTTTCAGCAGCGCGAATGGCTGCTTGCTGGGCGGCAAAAGGGGTGGACTTGCGAGAACCTTTGTAGCCCACGCCGCCCGGGGAGCCCCAGGCAATGGTATTGCCCTTGGGGTCGGTCAAAGTGATGATGGTGTTATTGAAGGTGGATCGCACAAAGGCGATTCCCTTGGCCCCAACCTTCTTGGACTTGCGTTTGGTAGTGCGTGCTGCGCTCATCTTGATCTTATTTTCTTAGGAAGCCTGAGAGATTACTTCAGGGATTTCACCGACTTCTTGCCAGCAACCGTTTTCTTGGGACCTTTGCGACTCCGCGCATTGGTGCGTGTGCGTTGACCGCGAACAGGGAGCCCCCGGCGATGACGCAAACCGCGATAGCAAGCAATATCACGCAAGCGGTTGATGGCCTGGGCATTAGTCCGCCGCAGCAGACCTTCCACATTCATGTTGTTTTCCAGATAAACCGCCAAGGAGGCCAGCTCTTCGTCGGAAAGTTCTTTGGCCCGACGATCTGGATCCAGGTTAAGCGCCTCGCAAATACGAGCAGCCGTGGTGTTGCCTACTCCAAAGAGATAGGTCAGCGCAATGACCGTGCGCTTGTCGTTGGGAATGTCTACACCGATGAGGCGGGGCATGATTTTTTCTGTGGCGAATGGGTTGGGCCAGACTAGCCTTGAACTTGCTTATGACGGGGATCGCGGCTACAGATGACACGGACCTTGCCATGGCGACGGATCACCTTGCAGGAACCGCAAATGCGGCGGACGGATGCGCGGACTTTCATCTTCTCTGGATTGCTTGCTTGGGGAACCGCCTAGCGACGGCCTCGGCCGTAGCGCCTGCGACGCTCTCCGCGGTAAACAATGCGACAGCGGGTGAGGTCGTAGGGCGACAGTTCGATGGTTACGGTGTCTCCGGGAGTGATGCGAATGTAGTGCATGCGCATTTTTCCAGAGATGTGAGCAAGAATCTGCTGGCCGTTCTCGAGCTCGACATTAAACGTTGCGCCAGGGAGGGTTTCCCTGACCACAGCGGTTAACGTAAGAGGCTCTTCTTTTGCCATACAGATTATGCGAGTTTGGTTTGACTGAGGGCGCCTTGCACCGCGGCAAGAACATCCGGCTGGATTTCTTCCACGGGGCGATCGGCTTCGATCTCAGCGAGGAATCCCCGATCACGGTAGAACGCGACCAGGGGTTCGGTGGTCTCGCGGTAAACCGCAAGACGATGTTGGATGACTTCTTGGGTGTCATCCTTTCGACCACGACCCAACAATCGGCCGATGAGGACGTCGTCGGAAGCCGTAAAGTATAGCGCAAGGCCGATAGAACCGCTAGGAGCGGCCTCCTCCAGGGCTTGGGCTTGGACTAGGGTGCGAGGAAATCCGTCCAACAGAAGGACATCCTCCGCAGGCAAGGTGGCAATGCGCGCAGCAACCATGCCCACCATGACTTCATCGGGCACTAAATCCCCACGATTCATGTAGGTTTGGGCCTGGAGCCCCAATTCGGTCTCGGCAGCAACCTCTTCGCGCAACAAGTCTCCGGTAGACAGATGTTTCCAGCCATGGGTTTTGGCCGCAAGCTGAGCCTGCGTGCCTTTGCCTACGCCCGGAGCGCCGAGGAGGATGACAATCATGGTTATCGATGGGTCCAGGAGGTTTTGCCTTTTTTGCCCTTGCCACTACCTTGCATGAAGCCGTCGTAGTTGCGCATGACAAGCTGGGCATTGAGACGATCGACCATATCCAAGGCAACTCCCACCACAATGAGGATGGAGGTGCCACCAAGGAAATAGGCAATCATCGGGTCGACATGCAAGTTGCCGACCAAGATATTGGGCATCACCGCAACCACCGCCAGGAACACAGAACCAGCCAAGGTAATTCGGTCCAAGACAAAGCTCAGATACTCGGAAGTGGCCTTGCCAGGACGGATGCCTGGAATGAAGGAGCCGTGATCTTTCAGGTTGCTGGCAATCTCATCCGGCTGGAACATCAATCGAGTCCACATGAAGGAAAAGAAGATGATCATTGCCGTATAGGTTGCGATGTAGGTAAAGCCAGCCACATTAAATGCGCTGCGCAGCCAACCAAAGCCAGGCAAGGAGCCCAACACGTTGGGCACAATGAAAAGAGCCGAGGCAAAAATGATGGGCATCACCCCTGCTTGGTTGACCTTCAATGGCAGGTAATGACGCTGCCCCCCCATGACTTTGCGCCCCCGCGTGAGTTTTGCTTGCTGGATGGGAATGCGGCGTTGGCCCCGGGTAAGGTAAACCACGACCACCACCACGACCACCCACATCACGCCAAGGGTGACGCCAAGCTGGTGGGCATCTTCACGCAAAGAAAATGCCTTCTGTACGGTGGTTGGAAGCCGCGCGACAATTCCCGCCATAATGATGAGGGAAACACCATTGCCCAATCCATATTCTGTGATTTGCTCCCCTAGCCACATGATGAACATGGTGCCGGCCGTTAGCGCAAGTACCAAGGAGATGGTGTAGAAGAACGAACCACCGCCAGGCATCAAACCATAGGCGGGGTTGTAAACCACACCGTAAACCACAAACAAGCCCTGGAGCAAACAGATAAAGACTGTCGCCACCCGCGTGAGTTGGTTGATTTTCTTTTGCCCTGCTGCACCTTCTTTGGATAAGGCTTCCAAAGAGGGCACCACTTTGGTGAGCAGGCTAAAAATAATGGATGCCGAAATGTACGGCATGACTCCCAAGGAGAACAAAACAGCCTGACCAACACCGGCCCCAGTGAAGGCATTCATGATGCCAAACAACGCGTTTTCATCCGCTTTGCTCGCAGCTTCTGCAACTGCCGACAAATCAATCCCGGGCAGAGGAATGTGAAAGCCTAAACGGTAAACGAACAGCAGCACAAAAGTGGTGGTTACTTTGGCTCGCAGCTCGGGAACCCGCAGGATGGTCAGAAATTTATCCATGGGTGATTAGTCGAGAATCTCGATGGAACCGCCAGCAGCTTCAATCTTTTCTTTTGCCGTGGCCGAAAACTTATGGGCCTTGACGGTGACTTTGAGCTGCAAATCGCCTTGGCCCAAAACCTTCAGCATGTCGCCTGTCTTGCGGGCCAAACCGCGTTCGAGAATGGCGGCCAGATCGATGACTTCGCCTTCTTCGAAAACGCCCAAGGTTTCCACATTGACCAAGGTGTAGTGCTTTTTGAAGCGAGCATTGGTAAAGCCGCGTTTAGGCATGCGCCGGAAGATGGGCATTTGCCCGCCTTCAAAGCCAACCCGTGGGTGGTCGCCAGAGCGACTGCGCTGCCCGTTATGACCCCGGCCTGCAGTTTTACCTTTTCCGGAGGCGACACCCCGACCCACGCGCTTGCGTTTGTCGTGGTTATGGCCTCGAGCTGTGACGTCGTGGATTTGCATTACAGTTCAACTCCCCGCAGATCAGCGATTTCTTCTTTGGTCCGCAGCGCACCCAGCGCCACGATGGTGGCCTTCACCAAATTGATGGAATTGGTGGAGCCGTAACATTTGGTAAGCACATCGCGAACTCCTGCCAATTCCAGCACCGCACGAACGGTACTACCGGCAATGATGCCAGTACCAGGAGAGGCCGGAATAATGCGCACTTTAGAGGAGCAGTAGACGCCTTCGATTTCGTGGGGAATGGTGGTGCCCACGCGGGGCACGCGCACCAAGTGCTTGCGCCCATCTTTGAATGCCTTCTGCATGGCGGCCGGAATTTCTTTGGCTTTACCAAAACCAAAACCGACAATGCCATCTTGATTGCCCACCACCGTAAGTGCAGAGAAAGCGAAACGACGCCCCCCCTTCACCACTTTGGCGGAACGGTTCACAGTGATGCGTTCTTCCTTAAGCTCGCCGAGCTTTTCAGCTTCTGTGCGGTCAATGAATTCAGGTAGTTTGTTGTACATGCTGCTTTCCTACTAGAACTTCAGACCGCCTTCGCGAGCGGCTTCGGCTAAGGCCTTAACGCGGCCGTGATAGAGGTACCAGGAGCGGTCAAACATGACCTCTTCCACGCCAGCGGCTTTGGCCCGCTCGGCAATTTTGGCGCCCACAACTTTTGCTCGCGCGGTTTTATCCAAGCCGTCCAACTCGGGGCGAATGGATGCTTCCAAAGTACCCGCACTGGCCAAAGTAACACCGGACAAATCGTCGATGATCTGGACACTGATGTGCTTGGAGCTGCGGTAAACCGACAAACGGGGACGATCGGAAGATTGACGCAAGCGTCGGCGAATACCCATCGCTTTGCGATGACGTTTCTTCCACTTCTTCTTCTGCTGGAGATGGTCCATGATCAGGTTAGGGATTTACCTGCTTTACGACGCACAAATTCGTCGGAGTAACGGATGCCTTTGCCTTTGTAGGGCTCAGGTGGACGGACGCGGCGAATGTTGGCGGCAAATTGGCCAACTGCCTGTTTATCGATTCCCGACACGGTGATGGTGGTGGGATTGGGACATTCCACCGTCACCCCTTCGGGAGGCATGCATTTCACGGTGTGGCAGAAACCAATCTGCATTTCAATCCCCTGCCCCGATGGCTTGGCATTCCAGCCAGTACCCACGATTTCCAAGGTTTTGGTGTAGCCTTCGGTCACCCCGACCACCATGTTGGCGATATAGGCGCGCACCAAGCCATGCAGGGCGGCAGCGTTTTTCGCCGAACCAGCGCCACTGCGAGTAACGCGGACCTCATTGTTGTCCACGGCAACCTGCACCTCCGGAAACAGCGGAAAGCTCAATTGGCCCTTGGGCCCCTTGACCTCAACCGAACTGGGATTCACCGTCACGCTAACGCCTGCGGGAAGCACAATCTCCTTTTTACCGATACGTGACATGGCTAGAAGATGGAACAGAGGATTTCGCCGCCGATGCCCATTTCACGAGCTTTACGCCCGCTCATGACACCCTTGGAAGTGGTCACAATGGCAACACCCAAGCCGCGACGCACTTCCGGCACCAAATCAGCACTGCGGTAGACGCGGCAGCCGGGCTTGGAAATACGCACGATTTCCTGAATGGCTGGATTGCCATCCCGGTCGTACTTGAGGTGAAGGCGCAACACATTGCGCGGGCCGCCTTCGTCGACAACTTCGACATCGGCAAGGTAACCTTCCTCCTTCATGGTGAGCGCAATCGAGCTCTTCATTTTTGAGGCCGGCATGTCCACCGACTTGCGGCGCACCTGAATCCCGTTACGGATTCGAGTGAGCATGTCGGCGATGGGATCGGTCATGGTCATGATGGTTTCTCCTAAAACGGAGGCAGTTTCCCCCTACCAGGAGGACTTACGGACACCGGGAAGTTGCCCCTCATGCGCCAGGCGGCGCAAAACAAGGCGGGAAATCCCAAAACGGCGAGAATAGCCTTTGGGGCGGCCGGTGATGGAACACCGGTTATGCAGACGTACGCGGCTGGCATCGCGCGGCATTTTCTGCAGCGACTCATAAGCCTTGTACTTGTCTTCGAGACTGGCGGAAGGATCCTTGATGATCTTCACCAATTGAGCGCGGCGCTCGGCATGGGTTGCAACGAGGCGCTGGCGCTTTTTCTGGCGGTAAATGACGCTGGTTTTAGCCATGGATTAATTCTCCCCGCGGGGGCGACGAAACGGCATACCAAAGCCGTCGAGCAAAGCACGACCTTCGGCATCGGTTCTGGCGGTATTGACGAAAGTGATGTTCATGCCTTGAGGAAATTCCACGCGATCCAAATCAATCTCGGGAAACAGGCTTTGTTCGGTGAGGCCGAGGCTGAAGTTGCCACGACCATCGAAGTTGGCCTTGATGCCCTGGAAGTCGCGGATACGCGGCAACACCACGGAAACCAGACGGTCCATGAACTCGTACATGCGAGCACCCCGCAAAGTGGTCACACAACCAATCGGCATCCCTTCGCGCAGGCGGAAGTTCGCGACCGATTTGGTCGCTTTTTTAATCACCGCTTTTTGGCCGGTGATCTTGGTGAGGTCTTTGGCCGCGCTCTCAACGGCAGCCTTGTTCTCCACCGCGCGACTCACCCCCATGCTCACCACAATCTTGGTGAGCCGAGGTATTTGATTCACATTGCGATAGCCAAAGCTCTCGGCAAGAGCCGGGGCAATGGTTTCTTTGTACTTATCGAGCAGTCGTGCCATGGATCAATTGAACTTGGTGCCGCAAGGAATGCCGACACGAATCTTCTTGCCGCCTTCAACAACAGTTTTGGTACGCACTCCCTTGCCGGCTTTTTCCGACCAAAGCAGTACTTTAGAAATGGCAATGGGAAATTCCTTCTCCACGGTGCCACCCTCTGGATTGGCCTGCGTTTTTTGCAGGTGCTTCACGCGTTTATTCACGCCTTCCACCAGAACCTTATTGCTCTTGGCTAAAATCCGCAAAACTTTGCCGCGTTTGCCCTTGTCGTTGCCCGACAAGACTTGGACTTCGTCGCCTTCTTTGATGTGCATCTCAGACCACCTCTTGCGCCAACGAAACGATTTTCATGAAATTCCGCTCGCGAAGTTCACGAGCAACGGCACCAAAAATACGGGTGCCGCGAGGGTTGTTGTCGTTGTCGACTAAGCACAGCGCATTGCCGTCGAACTTGACGTAGCTGCCGTCTTTGCGGCGAACTTTTTGCCGGGTACGCACAATCACGCCACGCACCACCTGGCCAGTTTTGATGTCGGCACCCGGTTGGGATTTCTTCACCGAGGCCACCACCACATCCCCAAGGCTGGCGAACTGGCGACCTGAGCCACCGAGCACCTTGATGCACATGACTTCCTTAGCGCCGGAGTTATCGGCGACCGTGAGACGGGTTTGCATCTGAATCATTCTGCTTCTCCTAAATGTGCTCGGATCACTCCTGAGGGGCCTTTTCCGTAATGCCAATCAAACGCCAGCATTTCTTCTTGCTCAAAGGACGCGTACCCATGATTTCTACTTTGTCGCCAACTTGGGCTTCATTGTTCTCATCATGAGCGTAGAACTTTTTGCGGATGCGGATGGTTTTCCGGTAAAGCGGGTGCTGGGTGAGGCGCTCCACTTCCACGGTGATGGTTTTGTTGGCGCTGGCAGAGACCACCGTGCCCTGCATGACTTTGCGCGTGCCGCGAGATTTTTGTTCCTTTGCTGTCATCATCGACTCCTATCGCTCAGCGCGACTCTTGCCCCCGAATTCCTTTTTCCCGCTCGCGCAGGATGGTTTGCATGCGTGCGATATCGCGGCGCAACAAACGAATCTTGGAAGGGTTTTGAATCCCTTCGGTGAGTGAACGAAAGCGCATGTCGAAAAGTTCCTTCTCCATGTTTTCCATGTCGAAGCGAATCTCCGCGTCTTCCTTTCCTCGTATTTCTTTGGCTTTCATTTCCACGCTCCTCAGATGGTCTTTTTGCTGATCATCCGACAACGCATGGGCATTTTGTGCGCCACACGATTGAAGGCCTTGCGGGCAGTATCGGCATCGACACCCCCGATTTCGTAAATCACGGTTCCCGGCAAAACGACGGCAACCCAACGGTCGACATCACCTTTACCGTTACCCATGCGCACTTCCTGCGGTTTTTTGGTGACCGGCTTATGAGGAAACACGCGAATCCACATCCGTCCTTCCCCCATGGCACGGTTGCAAGCAATACGACCGGCTTCAATGGTGCGCGAATTCAGCCAACACCACTCCAGGGCCTGCAAACCAAAATCGCCGAAAACGACGCGATTGCCGCGGGAAGCCGTTGCCGTGCTCACCCGTTTGTTCGGGGTTTTGATCCCCCGCCGGTGCATGTTGGAAGCAGCAGGGCCTTTGCCGTCGCCCTTTTGGCAACGGTAAGTTCCTTTGATTTTGCCGCGCTGTACCTTTCGGTACTTGGTTCTCTTAGGCATCAGCATGATCTATCTCCTAGCAATGGAGCCAAAGCTCAACCGCGTGTTGTTTCTCCTTTGAAAATCCAGACTTTCACGCCCAACACCCCGTAGGAAGTGCAGGCCTCACTGAAGCCGTAGTCGATGCGAGAAGACAGAGTGGAAAGAGGAACTCGCCCACTACGTTGGGTCATGGTACGGCTCATCTCCTTGCCGTCGATGCGCCCCGAGACTTGGATCTTCACCCCTTCCGCGCCTGCGTTCATGGTGTTTTCCATGATACGCTTCATTTGGAAACGAGGGGACACCCGCCGTTCGATGGCTGCAGCCAAGTTTTCACTTACCGTTTGCGCATCCAAATCCCAGTGGCGTACTTCTTGGATGTCGAGTTTGATTTCCATGCCCGTCAATCTTTCGAGGTCGGTCACCAGCTGATCGCGCGTAGCATAACCACGGCCAATGACCTCACCCTTACGGGTGACCAGCAGAGCAATCGTCATCCGATCGCCACGCTGCTGAATATCAATGCGTGAAATAATGCCTTTGCGGAATCGTTTCTTAATCAGTTTGCGGACGTTGTAGTCCAGCAGAACTTTGGCGGGGTAATCTTTGCCGCGCGCAAACCATCGTGAACGCCAAGGCTCACTGATGCCGATGCGGAAGCCGATTGGATGGATTTTCTGTCCCATGATCAGTTGGCCTCCTGCTCGGAGACTGCAATGCGGAAGTGAGAGGTCCGTCGACGCAGGGGCATCGCGCGACCCATGGGGCCGGGACGAAAGCGCGGACGACCATGAATGAGTGGGCCTTCATCGACGCGGGCGTCGGACACGACCAAGCGATCGACATCGACCGCATCGTTTTGCCCTGCGTTGGCGATGGCCGAACGCAAAACCTTGTAGAAGATTGAAGCGCCGCGAGTGGGATGACCCTCAAGCAGCACCAAGGCACGGTTCACATTCAAACCTCGAATGAGGTCGGCTGCGGGCCGGGCTTTTTTGGCCGACATATGGGCGTAACGGTGGGAAGCGCGGAATTCCATGATGGTCTAGCTACTTCTTATCGTGTCCACGGAAAGTACGTGTGGGAGCAAACTCACCCAAGCGATGGCCCACCATGTCTTCGGTGACATACACCTTGGTGAACTGGCGGCCGTTGTGAACCATAAAGGTCATGCCGACATAATCGGGGGTGATGGTGGAAGCACGCGCCCAAGTTTTAATGGGCTTGCGATCTCCGGCGGCCTTGGCCTTGTCGACCTTACGCTGCACGCGCGGGTCGATCCATGGTCCTTTCTTGATGCTGCGAGTCATCGGTTATCTCACTCCCTTGGGACGACGGCGAACAATGAACTTGTTGGTGGGCTTGCGACGGCTGCGCGTCTTTTGCCCTTTGGCCGGCTTGCCCCAAGGCGAAACCGGGTGCATACCCATGGTGCGACCTTCGCCACCACCATGCGGGTGTGCTGCTGGGTACATGGCCACGCCGCGCACATGCGGACGCTTGCCCATGTGGCGGGAACGGCCCGCCTTGCCCAACTTGACGTTTTGATGGTCGGCATTGCCGACGATGCCCACGGTGGCTCGACATTCGACATGAACGCGACGCAACTCTCCGCTGGGCAAGGACAACAAAGCGTAGTTACCTTCACGCGCAGCGAGGCGGGCGGAGGCACCGGCAGAACGAGCCATCTTGGCACCTTGGTTGGGGCGCAACTCGATGTTGTGCACATTCAAGCCTAAAGGCATATCCTTTAGCTTCATCGAGCAGCCAACCTTGGGCTCGGCCTCAGGACCAGACATCACCGTATCGCCCTGACTCAAGCCTTTGGGCCAAATGATGTAGCTCTTGGCGCCATCTGCGTAATGCAACAAAGCGATGTAGGCGGTGCGGTTTGGGTCGTATTCGATATGCGCAACCTTGGCTGGAATGCCATCTTTGTTGCGCTTGAAATCGATGATGCGGTAACGACGCTTATGCCCACCGCCACGATGCCATGCGGTGACCCGACCCCGGTTGTTGCGGCCCCCCGTTTTCTTCAACGGAGCCAGTAAACTCTTCTCTGGGGTTTGGCGAGTCAGCTCCGCACGATCCAACACCGAGCCGCCGCGACGGCCGGGGGATGTGGGTTTGTAGTACTTGATTCCCATGATTCTGCTGCTCGTTGCTGGGCTAGAGGAGATCGATCTTGTCGCCTTCCTGGAGCTTCACCAGAGCTATCTTGGTTGCTGGCGATTGGTAATAGGCAGCCCCCCGGCGACGCATTTTGCCGGGACGCACCATGGTGTTGACTCGCTCAACTTTCACATCGAACAGCTTCTCCACCGCTTGCGCGATTTCAATGCGGTTGGCCCCACCGGCCACATGAAAGCGGTAGACGTTGAGTCGTTCCTGCTCGGAAGTAGATTTTTCCGTCAGCGCTGGCTTCAAAATCAACTGGTAGGCTTCGCTCATCTGCATGGCTCAATTCCTCCTTAGGACTCCTGCCCTGGGTTAACCCGCGCAACAACGCGATCCAAAGCACCTTCTTGCAAAATCACCCATTTGTGGGCCAGCAAATCAAGAGCATTGACTTCGTCGGCGGTGCGGACATCCACCCGCGGAAAATTGCGGAAACTCTTCCACAGATTGGTATCGCGTACGGCGGTGATCACCAACACAGAGCCAGACAGACTGTTGTCAGCGAGTACCTTGCGTGCTAACTTGGAAGACGGCTCGGAAAAGCTCAGACCCTGGGCTTGAATGATTTCTTTGTCGGCAAGCTTGCCAAACAAAGCCGAACGCAGGGCAACCAAACGTTGGCGGCGGGGAAAGCTGTAGTACCAGTTGCGCTGATTGCGCGGGCCAAACACAGTAGCACCACCAACCCACAATGGGGACCGGCGGTCACCAGCACGGGCGCGACCCGTTTTCTTTTGTTTCCATGGCTTTTTCTTGTGGCCCGCAAGCTCGCTACGCACCTTGGTATGCGCATCGCCCTGACGACGGTTGGACTGATACATCACCACCGTGTCTTTCAGGGTTTTGTAGAGAACCTTATCGCCGAGGTTGAGTTCCACCTCTTGTTCACCAGTCTTGGCGCTGGCGACATCGTAAGTGAGGATGGTGCCCATTAGTTCTTACCTCCCTTGATCTTGGCGGTTTTGGCGGTCACCACCTGAATGAGGCCATTCGGCGGGCCGGGAACTCCCCCACGCACCAGCAACAAGCCCTTTTCTGGATCGACCGCTTCAATCACCAAATTCTTCACCGTCCGGCGCACCGCACCTGCGTGCTTGCTCATGCGCTGGCCCTTAAACACGCGACCAGGATAAGCACACTGACCAATGGAACCAGGACGGCGCACGTTCATACAGCCGTGAGTTTCGCTACCGCGCTGAAAGCCGTGGGCCTTAATGGTGCCGGCAAAACCTTTGCCTTTGGTCGTTCCGATGATGTCGACCACGTCGCCGACTTCGAAGATGTCCGAGCCAAGTTCTTGGCCGACTTCAAAACCGTTGGTGTCGGCAACGCGAAACTCTTTGAGCACGCGGTGAGGCTTCACCCCCGCTTTTTCGGCGGCGACACGCTGCGGTTTGTGCACATGCTTGTTGCGGGCTGGGATAAAGCCCAGCTGCACAGCTGTGTAGCCATCACGCTCGCCGGTACGCAAACCGGTAACCGTGCAAGGCCCAGCCTCCAACACAGTGACGGGGACGACCATGCCGTCCTCACGGAAGATTTGGGTCATGCCCTTCTTCCTCGCCAACAGGAATTTTTGATTTGTCATGTTTTTGCCCCGGGTTCCATTTCGGGAAATTCGCAGAGGTTCCAACACGGAACATGCGGGAGAGTGGGTCGATTTCTAGAGTTTGATCCGGACGTCGACACCGGCAGACAACACCAGACGATTCAAAGCGTCGATGGTCTGTGGAGTAGGCTCGAGCAGGTACATGAGACGCTTGTGGGTGCGAATCTCAAACTGTTCACGAGACTTCTTGTTCACGAAGGGTGAGCGCAAAACCGTGTAGCGCTCGATGCGGGTGGGAAGCGGAATCGGCCCCGAGACCTTGACGCCGGTCAAACGCGCGGCTTCCATGATCGATTCAGTTGCCTGATCGATGGCCTCGTGGTCGTAAGCTTCGAGTCGGATTTGGATGCGATTTGCCATGTGTGGATGGACTTCAAGCCCCGGGTCCTCTATCCGCCGCGCAAGATGGCGCGGTTAGGTCCAGATTTACCGGGGCTGCCCCTGAAAACGGGCCGGGTATTCTAAATCCAACTGCGCTCAGGTCAAGGCTTTCCAGCGATTTCCCTGTCTGCGCGCCATATTTCCGCCAATTTCTTAGCTGACCTCTCCAGCCTGCGGCACCAGCCCCTCCACTACCATCTGAAAATGCGCCATGCCTTGGCTCAGGGAGCGCAATTCAGTGGAATAAGCCGCCATTTTAGAAAGTGGGATTTGCGCCAAAATGCGACGCTGGTCGCCCTCAGCCTCCACCTCCTGGATTTGGGCATGGCGTTTCTGCAAATCCGCCAACACCCCCGATAAAAACGCCTCGGGCACATCCACATGCAACGCCATCTGTGGCTCCAAAACCTGGCTATTGGCCGCAAGAGCATGATTGACAGCAAGTTGCATTGCTCCGACAAAAACCTCGGAAGCCGGCTCCCGCTCCCGGCTTGCGCTCCACTGACGTAGTTGAATTCGAGTATGCACCAGCGGATAGCCCTCGGGACCGACCCAGCCCTGCAAGAAGTCTGGCTGCTGCAACTGGCCTAACAGCCCCGGAGAAAGTGGGTTGCAAGCCGGATCCAAGACTAGACGGCAAGTTTCCTCCTCCTGCGGCTCCAAGCTCACCTCGACTTCCACAAAATAGCCCTCCTCGCCTGGCACCGAAAGCCGCCCCTGGCCGCTGCCGGAGGCCGCAACCCCCTCTCGATACTGCACCCGTGGCGGCCCAGTGCGCAAAGGCAGTTGAAAAGCACGCTGGAGGCGATGGACAGCGATTTCCAGATGCAGCTCGCCCATGCCGGCCAGCAGGAAGCCGCCGGTCTCTTCGTCCTCGATGACCTGCAAGGTGGGATCTTCCCGAGTCAAAATGGCCAGGCTTTGCTCCAGTCGGTCGTGGTCCGCCGAATTCATGGCCTCGACCGCTTGCTGCAACACTGGTTTGGGGAAGAGAATGGGCGCCAACAGCACCGGACGGGAAGCAGCGCATAAAGTGTCGCCCGTCTGCACCCGCGCCAAGCCCGGCACCGCCAACAAACTACCAGGCTCCACTTGCCGTTGCTTTTGGCGATGATCGGCATGCATCGCATACAAAGTTTGCAATTTTTCCTTATGGCCGGTGCGCGTATTGAGCAAAGTTACGCCCGGCTCCAAGCGACCGGCAAAGAGACGCAGATACACCAAATCCCCATGCTTTTCATGGCTCACCTTGAAGCACAGCGCGGCGGCTGGAGCTTCTGGATTGGGCTGCAACTCCACTTGCGCCCCCGTTTGTGGATTGGTTGCGGCCGGCAAAGGGCGCTCTAAGGGCGACGGCAGGTAATCCACCACCCCATCCAACAATGGTTGAATCCCGAGGTTGCGTAAAGCAGCACCGCAGTAAACAGGAACCAAAGTGCCGTCCAAGGTGCCTTCTCGCAAGGCTTGCTGCAAAACCTCCAGCGGCAAATCGTCGGTTTCCAAATACAAATCAGCCCAGGCCTCCTGGAGCTCCGCAACTCGACTGCACAATTCCGCTCGTGCCGCCTGCGCCTGGGGCTCCATCGACGCCGGAATGGGCTCTTGACTTGGGCTTTTGCCCTGATCTTCTTCTTGCCAGCGCCACACACACATCCTTAGCAAATCGAGGATGGCAGAAAAATTGCGACCCTCCCCAAATGGGATTTGCACGGCCACCGCGCCGGGATGCAAGCGTTGTTGTGTCCGTTCCAGAGCCTCGGCGAAGTTGGCTCCGGGGCGATCCATTTTGTTGACGAAGACCAGCATCGGCAACTTCTGCTGGCGAATCTGGCGGACCACGGTTTCGGTCTGCGCTTGCGGCCCGGCGACCCCATCCAACACCACGATGGTGCCATCCAAAACACGCAAACTGCGCGCAACCTCTGCGGTGAAATCCACATGGCCAGGGGTGTCAATCAACTGGATGGCGTGCCCGCGCCACGGACAGGTGGTAACAGCAGAACTGATGGTAATGCCCCGCTCTCGCTCTTCCTCCATCCAATCCATGGTGGTGGTGCCTTCATGCACCTCACCGAGCCTGTGCTCCACACCGGTGTAAAACAAAAACCGCTCCGAAACGGTGGTTTTACCCGCATCGATATGCGCCAAGATGCCGATGTTGCGGAGGCGTTGGATGTGCATGTTGGACTAAGGTCGAAGTTCCCACAGTGGCGATTGCACCTTCTCTCCCAGAAGAGCGAGGTTCTGGCGCAACCAATCTGCGGCCCAATGGTAACCCTGCAGCAAACTGTCGTCGCGCTGGCCAAGCAACACCAAGGCTGCGTGGAGAGCCTCGATGCTGGCTAGGCCATTGTGTGGATCTCGATAAGTTTTCGACCGTCGTGGATAGGCGGTTTGCAGGTTCGTCGGCAAACTGCGCTTGTGGAAAGTACCTTCAACCGTTCTCAGCATGCGCGGCAAATCACGCCAGGAACTATCGACCAAAAGCAAGGGACGGGTGGCATCGGCTGCACTGAGCAGCGCGCCCTCGGGATGCAACAAAGTGACTTCCCCAACCGAAATCGCATCGCCCAAATCACAGTGGAACCACCGAATCGGCAAATCCGTGCGCTCCCGCAACGGCGTCAAGCTGCATTTTTTTACTGACTCCTTGCGCAGCCGAATGATTTGAATGGACAGGTTTTCCAACATGATGAAAAAAGCGGGTCACCCGAAGGTGGCCCGCTTGGGTGGCTCGCAAGGCGGGCCAACGGCCTTAGAAGTTGAAATGGCTAAAGGCCTTGTTGGCTTCGGCCATTTTGTGCACATTATCCTTCCACTGTACGGAGGCACCGGTGTTGTTACAGGCATCGACAAATTCAGCAGAAAGGCGCTTGTTCATCGGCATGCCCTTCTTTTTGCGGGCATTATTGACAATCCAGCGCACGGCCAACGCTTGCGCACGCTTGGGGTTGACCTCACGGGGCACCTGGTAGTTGGAACCACCGACACGCTTGGAGCGCACCTCGACGGAAGGGCGCACATTTTCGATGGCTTTGACGAAAACCTCTTCTGGTTTGATCTCTTCCAGTTTCTTCGCCGCCATATCACAGGCTTCGTAGAAGATGTTCATGGCAATGGCTTTTTTGCCATCTTGCATGATCTGGTTGATGATTTTGGTTGCAAGCATCGACCCAAAACGAGGATCGGGCTTTTGGTATTTAGCCGTGGACTTGTAGTTGCGTGGCATCGTGAATTAAGCCTACTTGCCTTTGCGGGTACCGTATTTGGAGCGACCCTGCTTGCGGTCATCGACTCCGGAGCAATCCAAGGTTCCGCGCACTACGTGGTAACGCACACCTGGCAAATCGCGCACCCGGCCGCCACGCACCAAAACGATGGAGTGTTCTTGGAGGTTATGGCCCTCACCACCGATATAAGCGGTGATTTCCTTGCCGTTGGACAAGCGCACACGCGCAACCTTCCGCAAAGCCGAGTTCGGCTTTTTCGGGGTCATGGTTTTCACCTGGGTGCAAACGCCACGCTTATGCGGGCACTTGTCGAGCACGGGGCTCTTAGACTTGCGCCGCACCGGCTTGCGACCTTTGCGTACGAGTTGATTGATGGTGGGCATGCTTGAGAAGCTGCGTTTTGGAACCCAGGGAATCTGGGCTTAAAGGGCGTAAAAGTCTATCGTTTCCCGGTGGGAGGTCAAGCTTTGAGTGAGAAATCCGGGCTGAAACCCAGCCTTGATTGGGGAAGGCTATTCCGCAGCCTCCCCCAGAGTTTGCTCGGCAGCGGACTCAGGCACATCTTCCGGAGCATCGCCAGCAGGCAAAAAGTCTTCGAATTCCTCGGCAAATTGGGAGAAATCCACCTTCTTGTTGACTCGGGTTTTCAGCAAGTCGCGGAAACCCGTGCCAGCAGGAATCAAGTTACCCAGGATGACATTTTCCTTGAGGCCATTGAGTTGATCCTGTTTGCCACGTAGAGCGGCCTCGGTCAAAACCTTGGTAGTTTCTTGGAAGGAAGCGGCGGAGATGAAGGAATCCGACTGCACAGAGGCTTTGGTAATGCCCATGATGACTGGATTGGAGGTGGGCGGCTCCTTGCCAGCAGCATCCAACTCCTCGCGAATCTTGCGGAATTGGTAGCGGTCAATCAAGGAATTCGGCAGCAAATTGGAATCACCAGCCTTATCGACCATGACCTTGCGCATCATCTGCCCCACAATCACTTCCACATGCTTGTCGTCAATGATGACGCCTTGGGCCCGGTACACATTTTGAATCTCCTGCACCATGTAGGCTTGCACATGCTCTTCGCCCAAGATTTTCAAAATCTCGATGGGAGGCAAAGGACCGTCAACCAGTGGTTGGCCGGCACGGATCTTATCGCCGGTGTGCACCCGCACATGCTTCGACTGCGGCACCAAATGATCCACTTCCACCCCGGTTTCGGGATCGGTAATCTTGATGACGCGCTTGCCCCGACGTTTTTCACCTAGCGAAATGACGCCGTCAATTTCCGCCATCACCGCTGGGTTTTTCGGAATCCGCGCCTCAAACAATTCGGTAACCCGAGGCAGACCACCGGTGATGTCTTGAGTTCCACCAACCCCTCGAGGCGATTTGGCGAGCAAGGTGCCGGCCTTAATCTTGGCTCCATCCTTCACCTCCAAATAGGCATTCTCTGGCAGCGAAAGATAATGCACGACCTCGTCATTGTCGTCGAGGATTAACACTTGAGGGTGCAAATCGCCTTTGGATTCGACAATCTTGCGCCGTTTAATCCCGGTTTTCTCATCCTCTTCGATGACCATGGTGCGGCCTTCGATGACATCTTCGAATCGCACCTTGCCGTCGTACTGGGCAAGCAAAGGCATGAAGTGGGCGTCCCATGAAAGAACCTTTTGCCCCTTTCGCACCTTGTCACCATCTTCCACATAGACGATAGAGCCCAGGGAAACGGAGTAGCGGTCGATCTCGCGCCCTTTGGGGTCGCGAATGATGATTTCACCGGTGTTGGACAGAGCGACGTTCTGCCCATCCTTGGTTTTGGTAATGCGCAATTCCTGGAACTGCACAATGCCGGCGCGGCGCACTTTGGTGGAGGATTCCACCACCGCACGACTTGCCGTGCCGCCGATGTGGAATGTTCGCATGGTCAGCTGGGTTCCCGGCTCACCGATAGATTGGGCAGCAATGATGCCGGCAGCCAATCCCAACTGCACCATTTCACCACGGGCGAGGTCTTCGCCATAACACTTGGTACAAACACCGGTAGCGGATTCGCAGGTGAGTGGACTACGCACACGAATCTTGGTGAAGCCCATCTCCTCGATGCGGCGAGCAGCTTCGGCGGTGATGATTTCATTTTCCGCCACCACCAACTCGTCGGTCACCCGGTCGCGAATGGTGCTGCGCGAAATCCGTCCGCGGATGACTTGGCGCAGAGGCAACACTTGTTTGTCTCCCTGGTACACCGCCGTCTTGGCGATGCCACCCAGGGTGCCACAATCTTCTTCGCGCACAACCAGATTCTGTGCCACATCCGCCAACTTACGCGTGAGGTAACCGGAGTCTGCAGTCTTCAACGCGGTATCGGCCAATCCCTTACGCGCACCGTGCGTGGAACTGAAGTATTCCAACACATGCAGACCTTCGCGGAAGTTCGCGCGGATGGGCGTTTCGATGATTTCACCAGAAGGATTGGCCATCAAACCACGCATACCGGAAAGCTGACGAATCTGATCCACACCACCACGTGCACCGGAGTGCGCCATGACGTAAACAGGGTTCAGATAGGGCTTTCCATTGCGGGTGTCGTTGGCCAATTCCTCCAACAACACTTGCGACACTTTGTCCCGCGCCGAAGTCCACAAGTCGATTACTTTGGAGTTCCGCTCGTTATCGGTAATGGCGCCTTCAATGAAGTCTTTGCGCACTTCGTCCACTTCCAACTGGGTTGCAGCGATGATGTCCCACTTCGCCGCAGGAATGCGCATGTCATCTTTAGCAAAAGACAGCCCCGACCGAGTGGCGCCCTTGTAGCCCAAGGCCTTCAAGTCGTCGAGCAAGCCCAAGGTTGCTTCCAAGCCGCACAAAGAATGGCAATCGTGAATTACATCTCGAATTGCCTTTTTGTCCAGCGGGTAGTTGTAGTAGGGCATACCATCCGCCAGCACATCGTTGACGATGGCACGACCGGCAGTAGTTAACAACACTTCGTCTTTCGCTAAGGTGCGGAAGGGTTTGCCATGTTGTTCGGAATACAAGGTGCCAGCAGCAAAGCGAACTTTGACCAAGGAATGGGTTTCCAAATGCCCGGCCGAATAAGCTTGCAACAATTCCTCCAAAGAACTGTAACAACCTGCCAAAGGACGTGCACCCTCTTTCCATTCGTTGCGACATTCCTTACGCTCGGCAGTCATGTAGTAAAGGCCGAGGATGATGTCTTGGTGTGGAGAAATGATGGGGTTGCCGTTAGATGGCGAGAACACGTTATTCGTGCTCAACATCAAGGTGCTGGCCTCCACTTGTGCCTCATAAGACAAAGGCAGGTGAACCGCCATTTGGTCACCGTCAAAGTCGGCATTGTAGCCCTGGCAAACCAAGGGGTGCAACTGAATGGCGTTGCCTTCAATCAACACCGGCTCAAAGGCCTGGATACCCATCCGGTGCAAAGTTGGCGCCCGGTTGAGCAACACTGGGTGGCCTTTAATCACCTCTTCCAGAATGTCCCACACCACTTCCTCACGGCGCTCCAACATCTTCTTCGCCGCCTTGATGGTTTCTGCCAAACGCAGCTCCTTCAGACGGCGAATGATGAACGGCTGGAACAACTCCAAAGCAATCACCTTAGGCAAACCGCACTGATGCAAACGCAACTCGGGGCCAACCACAATCACCGAACGCGCGGAATAGTCCACACGTTTTCCGAGCAAGTTGAGGCGGAAACGCCCTTGCTTACCCTTAATCATGTCGGTGAGAGACTTGAGCGGCTGATTCGAGGTGCTCATCACCTGGCGCTTGCAACGACCATTGTCGAACAAAGCGTCGACCGACTGCTGCAACATGCGCTTTTCGTTGCGAATGATGACCTCGGGAGCATTGAGATCGATCAGGCGCTTCAGGCGATTGTTGCGGTTGATGAGGCGACGGTACAAGTCGTTCAAATCCGAGCTGGCGAAATTGCCCGAATCCAGACGCACCAAGGGCCGCAACTCCGGCGGAATCACGGGGATGACATCCAAAATCATCCACGCCGGATCGTTGGGTGAATCCCGCAACATTTCCACCGTGCGCAAACGCTTGATGGTGTCGGCCAAACGCTGCTTGGAGGTGCAATTCTTCATCGCCTCGCGCAGTTCGCGGGCGGTGGCCTCCAGATTGAGGCCATTCAATAAGTCGCGAATGGCTTCTGCCCCCATCGCGGCTTGCAAGGAGGAGCCGTACTGCACGCGGGCGCGACGGTATTCATCCTCAGTAATGAGTTGGCACTTCTTGAACTCCGATTCACCCGGATCCACCACCACATAATCTTGGAAGTAGATGACCCGCTCCAGCTCAGTCTTCTTCATCGCCAACAGGTTGCCGATGCGGCTTGGGGTTACCGAGAAGAACCAAATGTGGGCTACAGGTGCAGCCAAATTGATATGGCCCATGCGCTTGCGTCGCTCGCGGGAGGTGGTCACCATCACCCCGCATTTGTCACAAACAATGCCCATGTGTTTTTGACCGCGATACTTGCCACAAGCACATTCGTAATCCCGCTCGGGGCCGAAAATGCGCTCGCAGAACAAACCTTCCTTTTCCGGACGGAAAGTACGGTAGTTGATGGTCTCCGGCTTCTTCACTTCGCCGTAGGAGGCGGAGCGGAAGTCTTCCGGCGAGGCCAGCCGGATGGAGACCGAAAGCGAATCACCGATATAGCCCTGCGCGGCGCGGGGGCTTTCGGTTTGGGTGGATTCAGTTGTTTGCATTTCGCTCATGGTTCCGCTTTCCCTCACTGTTGCTCGGAAGTATGGAGTTGGATGTTGAGGCCAAGACCTCGAATCTCATTCATCAACACCTCGAAGGAAACCGGGGTGCCGGGTTCGAGAATGTTTTTCCCTTTGACCATGGCCTCGTAAATCTTGGTACGGCCATCGACGTCATCGGATTTCACGGTCAGCAGCTCCTGCAACAGGTAAGCCGCTCCGTAGGCTTCTAAAGCCCATACTTCCATCTCGCCGAGGCGCTGACCGCCGAAACGGGCTTTGCCGCCAAGAGGTTGTTGGGTAATCAAGCTGTAAGGCCCGGTCGAGCGAGCGTGGACTTTCTCGTCTACCAAGTGGTGCAGCTTCAGCATGTACATGACCCCAACACAGACTCGCTGTTCATAGGGCACCCCAGTGCGACCATCATGCAGGATGCTGGTGCCGGTGGTGTCCAAACCAGCTTCTTCCAAAGCCGCTTCAATGTCGGCCTCGGAAGCTCCATCGAAGGGCGAGGTGTAAGCCCGGAAGCCAACTTTACGCGCAGCCAGGCCAAGGTGGGTTTCCAAAATCTGCCCCACGTTCATACGCGAGGGCACACCCAAGGGGTTGAGAATGATGTCGACCGGAGTGCCATCTTCAAGATAGGGCATGTCCTGCACAGGCAGAATCTTTGAAATCACACCCTTGTTGCCGTGACGGCCGGCCATTTTGTCGCCCACGGACAGGTTGCGCTTGGTGGCAATGTAAATCTTCACCATTTCCAGTACGCCGTTGGGCAAATCATCCCCGCGCGACAAGCGGCTGGACATCTTAATCTTCCACGCCTCCTTGTCTTCAATGCGGTTCATATGCGCGCGCACAATGTCTTCCGCCTTGGCCCGTCGCGACGGATGGTCCAAACCTTCGGAATAGCCCTTGAGGACTTCTTGGAAGTGCAACAAATCACCATACAAGGTGGTTTCCGTTACCTCGATGGCTTTCTTGCTTTTGGGATCTTTGATTGGTGCGCCCACGTACTCACTCAGATCTTGAATGCAAGAGGAGAGTTCGCGGCGGAACACTTCGTCGTATTCGGATTCGATTTGACGAATCTTCTCATGCGCCTCCCGCCGTTCGGTGGGGGTCATGTTGACCTTACGCGTGTATTTTTCTGCACCGATGACGATGCCGCGCACACCAGCAGGAAGTTTCAGCGAAACGTTTTTCACATCCTCACCAGCGCGACCAAAGATGGCGTGCAAGAGGCGTTCCTCAGGAGTGAGTTCGGTTTTGGATTTCGGCGCGATTTTGCCGACCAAAATGTCGTTAGGACCGACACGCGTTCCCACTCGCACCATGCCGCTTTCATCCAAGTTGCGCAGAGCTCGTTCTCCGGCGTTGGGGATGTCGCGGGTGAACTCTTCCTTGCCGAGGGTGGTTTCACGGATCTCGGCATCGTATTCCTCGATGTGGATCGAGGTGAACACATCATCTTTCACCAAGCGCTCGGAAACGATAATCGCATCCTCGTAGTTGTAACCTTCCCACGACATGAAGGCCACCAACAAGTTCTTGCCGATGGCAAGCTCCCCATTTTCCGTGGAGGGACCATCAGCCAGGATTTGGCCTCGCTTCACTTTCTGCCCTACCTTCACCAGGGGTTTTTGGTTGAGGCAAGTATGCTCGTTGGTGCCCTGGAACTTACGCAATTCGTAAGGCTCGGGATCTTCTTTAATGCGGATGATGTTGGCATCCACATATTCCACGGTGCCAGCTTTACGCGCCTTCACCACCCAGCCAGAGTTTTCGGCCACCGAGCGCTCCATGCCGGTGCCGACCAAAGGCGGTTCGGTAATCACCAAGGGCACGGCCTGGCGTTGCATGTTCGCTCCCATCAAAGCACGGTTCGCGTCGTCATGCTCGAGGAAAGGAATCATCGACGCGGAAATACCGATGATCTGTCCTGGGTCGATATCTAGGTATTGCACGTCTTTTCCAGGCAACAGCGCAAACTCGCCATGCGCACGACTCATCACCAAGCCCTGCTCATCGACGACCAGATTGCCTTTGTCGTCAATCTGAGCATCAGCTGGGGCAAAGATGGCATCGTATTCCTCATCCGCGCGCAGATACGCCACCTCATCCGTCACCTTGCCCTTCTTCACCACGCGGTAAGGCGTGACCAAAAAGCCGTAGTCATCGACCATCGCAAACAAAGCGAGGGAAGAAATCAGACCGATGTTGGCACCTTCTGGAGTTTCAATCGGGCACAAGCGACCATAGTGACTGATATGTACGTCGCGCTCTTGGAAGCCGGCGCGTTTGCGGTTCAGGCCACCAGGGCCCAATGCCGACAAACGCCGCTCATGCGCCAACTGCGACAGGGGGTTGGTTTGGTCGACAACTTGGCTGAGTTCACCACGAGCGAAAAACTGCTCCACCGAAGTACTAAACGGCTTAGCATTGATGAGGCTGCGTGGGGTGAGGGTTTCGGTGTCGTCTTCTTGCGACATCCGATCCACCGCAGCACGGGCCACCTTCAACAAACCCTTGCGGAAATCATCATGCGCCATCTCCGCCAAGGTGCGCACGCGGCGGTTGCCCAAGTGGTCGATATCGTCGGTTTCGCCCTCGCCGCGACGCAAGCCCAGGAGGTAATGCACCGAATCGAGGAAATCCTCAGGGATCAAAGTACGCGGGCCTTTGTCGGCCTCGGCCGGACGCTTGAACTTGCGGTTGATACGGAAGCGACCCACCCGTCCCAAGCTGTAGCGCTGCGACTCGAAGAATCGGTCTTGCAGCAACTCGCGTGCTTTCTCCAACTGAATGGGGTTGCCCGGACGCAGCTTGGCGTAAATCGCGGCCAAGGCCTCTTCGTGGCTAGTGGCCGTATCTTCCTTCAAAGAATCAAGAATGAGAGTGTCCTCAGGCTCTACCAACAAGGCCACTTCTTTCATGTCCGAGGCGGCGATGCGCTCGGCGGCTTCGGGGGAAATCAGCTGTCCGGATTCGGCCCACACTTCACCGGTGCGCATATCACGGATTTGGCTCAAAGCCAAACGCCCTTCCAACATCCCCGCAAACTTCGCCTTACTGATACGCCCGGGACGCTTCAGTATTTCCGACTTGTAGAAGAGTTTCAAAATCTCTTCGTCGGTGCCCCACTCCGGCTTTAAAGCACGCAGCAAAGTGAGCGCAGAGAATTTACCTTGCTGGTCGATGCGAACCTGCAAGGTACCCTTGCCGGAAACCATGATTTCCACCCAAGAGCCACGCTCGGGAATGATGCGCGCAGAATGCAGCAACTTTTCACCGGCGTATTTTTCCACAGAGAAATCGATACCAGGAGAGCGGTGAAGCTGAGCCACAATCACCCGCTCCGAACCGTTGACGATGAACTCGCCGCCACCCATCATCACCGGGATTTCACCCAAGAAGATTTCTTCCTCGATGCGCTGCTCTCCACGGCGCAAACCCAAACGCACGCGTAAGGGATAGGCGTAACTGTACTTCAGCTCCCGACATTCATCTGGGGTATAGCGAGGGCGTCCCAGGCTATAGCCAATGAACTCCAAGGCCAGGGTCTTGTCGTGACTCTCAATGGGGAACACTTCGTGAAAAAGGGCCTGCAATCCCTGGTCTTTGCGTCGACCAGGCGCAGTGTCCATTTGCAGGAAACTGCGGTAGGCCCGACCTTGAAGGTCGGACAATCCGGGCAGGAGTGCCTCGTCGCGGAAAGCGAAGGAGCGGTAGTCGCGAATCTCGTAATCCGCGATAGGTTTGCTTTGGACAGTCATTCCGTTGGCACCAACAAAACGGGAAGGGAAAGGTGCGGAAAGCGCGTAGCCGAGGAAAGCCCGAAGGCCAACATCAGCAAGGCTGGCAAAGCCAGCTAGGTGCTAGGGTGCACATGGACCGACCCCGCAACCGTTCCAGCACAGGGCGGGAACGGCAAACGGGGTAGCCTTGGTAAAGGCCGCGTTGGCGGACCTTGAAGAAACTAGGCAAGCTTGACGGTTGCGCCTGCTTCTTCGAGAGTTTTCTTGATCTCTTCGGCTTCGTCTTTGGAAGCACCTTCCTTGATTGGCTTGGGAGCTTCTTCCACGAGGGCTTTGGCTTCCTTCAGGCCGAGGCCGGTGATTCCGCGGACGGCTTTGATCACATTGATCTTTTTCTCGCCGAAGCTTTCGAGAATGACATCGAACTCGGTCTTCTCTTCAGCAGCTTCTCCGCCTCCGGCAGGGCCGGCAGCAGCGACAGCAACGGGAGCAGCCGCGGAGACACCCCAACGGTCCTCCATAGCCTTAACCAGGCTAGCGGCTTTGCCGATGGGAAGAGCATCGAGCTGGGCGAAAATGGCTTCCAGCTCCTCGTCGAGCTCAACAGTGGCTTGGGTTTCGTCGGACATGGGTCTGATTCCTAATGAAATGCGGTGATTGGATGGGGACGGGAAGGCCTAGGCGGCGGATTCTTCCTGGTCTGCGCGGGCCTGCAGGACGCGCGCGGTGGATGCAGGGACCTCGCGCAGCAAGGTGGCGAGTTGACGGGCGGAGCCAAGGAGGGCGCCACACATCATGGCGCGGAGAGTGTTCTTGTCGGGCATCTCAGGGATGCGCGCAGCTTCCTCCGCAGTGAGAAGGGAGCCATCTAACATGGCACCCCGGTAGTGGATTTTGCGCTCTGGCTTTTTCTTCCACAGTTCTTCCATGGCCTTGGCGGCAACGATGGTGGCTTCGGTGGATCCCACCAACAAACCACACATTCCGCCCCAGGCGTTGGCATCAAACTCGATGCCGATTTCCTTCAACGCCACTTTCGCCAAACGGTTTTTGGTAACACGCAGTTCGGCGCCAGCCGCACGAATGGAATTGCGCAAATCCTGCGCTTCTTCGACTGTTAGGCCTTCCAAATTCAACAACACCAAGCCTTCTTGGCCTTCGAATTGCTTTTGGTAGCCCTGAGCCAGCCATTGATTGATGGTACTTACCATGATGAATCCTCCGTTAATGGCTGTAGGAAACCTTGAGCCCCGGGCCCATGGTGGAAGAGACGCAAATGTTTCGCATGTAAGTTCCCTTGGCCGAGGACGGCTTCAAGGAACTGACAAAGTCGAGGAAAGTGCGCACATTCTCCTCGAGCTGTTCGGCAGAAAAGGACAACTTGCCGACCGGGACATGGACGTTGCCACCGGAGTCGACTCGGAACTCCACCTTGCCCGCCTTAAACTCTTGGGTTGCTTTGGCCACATCGGGGGTGACAGTTCCCGATTTGGGCGAGGGCATTTTGCCCTGGGGGCCCAAGACGCGCCCCAGCTTACCAACCACACGCATCATCGCCGGATGCGCAATGACCATATCGAAATCGGTCCAGCCGCCTTCGATTTTTTTGCCCAGTTCTTCGCCTCCCACTTCCATGGCCCCGGCTTCGCGCGCAGCATCGGCAGCATCGCCTTCGGCAAAGACAATCACTCGGACATCCTTGCCCAGGCCATGGGGCAGGCTGACCGCGCCACGCACCATTTGGTCGGATTTCTTTGGATCCACGCCCAGGCGGGCAACCACTTCGACGGTTTCGTCGAACTTGGCAGGACGCAGTGATTTCAGCTTACGCATGGCATCGACCACCTCGTAAACCTGGCTGCGGTCTAGGCTTTCTGCATTCTCGCGGTATCTACGACTTGCTTTCATCTTTAGCCCTCCACAGAAATGCCCATGGAACGAGCGGTGCCTTCAATGATGCGCACCGCAGCATCCAAAGAAGCCGCATTGAGATCGTCTTTTTTGATCTCGGCGATTTCTTCGAGCTGCGCACGGGTGACGGCACCAACGAACTCCGTACCGACGGCACCAGCACCTTTTTCAATGCCGGCAGCCTTTCGCAGCAACACGGCTGCAGGCGGCGACTTGTATTCCAGGGTGAAGGAACGATCCTTGTAGACCGTAATCACCACCGGAATAATCATGCCGCGCTTGTCTGCAGTAGCCGCATTGAATTGATTCACGAACTCCCCAATGGGCACGCCGTGAGCACCCAAAGCGGGACCCACCGGCGGCGCCGGGGTGGCAGCACCTGCTGGGCACTGTAGTTTGATTTTTCCTGTGATTTCTTTTGCCATGGTTTCCCTCCCACCTCGGTGGTTCGAACGGGCTGCCCGGCAGGGCAGAAGGTTATGCGGGCTCTACCTGCCAGTGTTCGATTTCGACACTGGTCGAGCGCCCAAAAATGGTGACGGAAATACGCAGCAGACCTTTGCCGTCTACGACCTCCTCCACCGTGCCGTCAAAGCCCTCAAACGGGCCTTCCTTGATGCGGACGGCATCGCCACGCTTGATTTTGACCGCCATGCGTGGCGTAGTTGCGGTTTCTTCGATGCGCCCCAAAATGCCATCGACTTCCTCGGGGGTCATCGGTGCCGGCGGCTTTTGCCCACCAACAAAATCTCCAAAGCCTTGGGTTTCATGCAGGGCAAACCAAACTTTTTGGTCTTCTTCCTTCACCGGCTTTTCATGCCCCTCCCAATCACCAAGCTCGGCCTGAATGAGGAGATAGCCGGGATAAAGCTTGCGGCTTACAATACGCTTCTTCCCATTCTTCACTTCCGTCACCTTTTCGCAAGGAACCAGAACTTGAGGAATGCGATCCTGCAAACCATCCGCTTTCACGCGGCGCTCCAAGTTTTCGCGCACACGCTCTTCGCGGTTGGTAAGAACCCGAACAATATACCACTCAAGAGCCACGAAGACCTCCCCATAACAAGAACTGGAAGATATGCCCCAAAGCGAAGTCGGCGAAGGCCAGGAAGGCCATGAGCACCAACACGGTAACGATAACCACAATGGAGGAATTGGTGGCCTCTTCAAAGCTCGGCCAAGTGACCTTTTTCATTTCCGATTCCACCTCGATGAGATGGTCGGCAATCTTTTCCTTGGCCAAGTAGCGCAGATACAAATAGGACGCCACGCAAAACACCAAAGTGGAGACCACAAAGGCTCCGGTGAGCCGCATCCCCAGCAAGGGAATTTCCGGCATCGACTCGATGACCGGCCCACGCAGCCCTTCAAAGGCGACCAAAGAACCGCTCAAGGCATAACAACCAAAGAACACCATCCCCTCGCCTAACCAAAATGCGGTTTGGCGCGCGTTGCGTCCTTCATCGGGCTTGTAGCGGTAAAGCATGGTGACTTACAGTTTTTTCTCGCGGTGCGCAGTGTGCTTCTTGCAGAAACGGCAGTACTTGCTCATTTCCAACTTGTACTCGGCACGAGCCTTTTTGTTGGTCGTGTAATTCCGATTGCGGCACTCAGTGCACTCGAGGAAGACGTGGCGTTCTTTGTTTTTCATGGCCGACAGAGTTGCTGGCAGCCCGCTCCGCCGCAAAGACGGAGCGGGTGTTCAGCGAGTTGAACTACTCAAGGACTTTCGCCACCACGCCCGCACCGACGGTACGACCGCCTTCACGAATCGCGAAGCGCAGTTGCTCGTCCATGGCGATCGGGGTAAGCAATTCCACAGTCATCTTGACATTGTCGCCAGGCATGACCATTTCCACACCCTCGGCGAGATTCACCGTACCGGTAACGTCGGTGGTGCGGAAGTAGAACTGAGGACGGTAGCCGGAGAAGAAGGGCTTGTGACGACCACCTTCATCTTTGGTGAGGATGTAGACCTCAGCCTCGAACTTGGTATGCGGGGTGATGGAGCCAGGCTTGGCCAACACTTGACCACGCTCAACCTCTTCCTTTTTGATACCACGCAACAGGCAGCCCACGTTGTCGCCGGCTTGCCCTTCGTTCATGGTCTTTTGGAACATCTCCACGCCGGTGCAGGTGGTCTTTTGGGTTTCCTTGATACCGACGATTTCGATCTCCTCACCCATTTTGATGACGCCCTGCTCGATCTTGCCGGTCACCACAGTGCCACGGCCTTCAATCGAGAACACGTCTTCCACGGGCATGAGGAAATCCTTGTCCAGCTCGCGAACGGGCTCGGGGATGTCGTTATCGACGGCATCCATCAGCTCCTTCAAGCAAGCCAAATCGGGATCATCGGCACCCTTGCCAGCCTGCACGGCCTCCAGGGCTTTAAGGGCGGAGCCGCGGACGATGCTGATGTCGTCGCCCGGGAAATCGTACTCGGAAAGGAGCTCACGAACTTCCATCTCGACCAAGTCGAGCAGCTCTTCGTCGTCGACCATGTCGCACTTGTTCATGAACACCACCAAGGCAGGCACGTTCACCTGCTTGGCCAAAAGGATGTGCTCACGAGTTTGCGGCATGGGGCCGTCGTTGGCCGACACCACCAAGATGCCGCCGTCCATCTGGGCAGCACCGGTAATCATGTTTTTCACGTAGTCGGCGTGCCCTGGGCAGTCGACGTGGGCGTAGTGGCGATTCGCGGTCTCGTATTCGACGTGGGCGGTGGAGATCGTGATACCACGAGCTTTCTCCTCCGGAGCCTTGTCGATTTCATCGAAGGCCATGGCCTTACCACCGGAGGCCATGGACAGATAACCAGTGATTGCGGCGGTCAGCGTGGTTTTACCGTGGTCGACGTGACCGATGGTACCGACGTTGACGTGCGGCTTCGTACGTTCGAAGACTTCCTTTGCCATGGTCTTGTTGGGTCCGCTATGCGGTGTTTACGGGTATTTGTGGTTGAACAGGCCGGTAGGGCCAGGAATGGTTGGGGATCTGGAGCTGCTTTCGGGATTTGAACCCGAGACCTCTTCCTTACCAAGGAAGTGCTCTACCCCTGAGCTAAAGCAGCAGGTTTCCGCTTTGACGCGAAGCATCAATTGCGGAGGCCAGGGCAGAAACGACCAAATGCTTTGCACTCGGTGGAGCGGGTGATGGGAATCGAACCCACGTGACCAGCTTGGAAGGCTGGGGCTCTACCATTGAGCTACACCCGCCTTCTGCTTACCGAAACGCAGATTGGTCTGGTGGGGAGAAGAGGATTCGAACCTCTGAAGGCTGAGCCAATGGATTTACAGTCCATCCCTGTTGGCCACTTAGGTATCTCCCCGTGAAGCTGGGTAGCTTCAGCCCTGGATTGAGGATGTGAAGGAACTTCCCTTCCCCTCCGGACAGCAAAGGCCGGTGGAGCTAGCGAAGGGACTCGAACCCTTGACCGTCCGCTTACAAGGCGGAAGCTCTACCAACTGAGCTACGCTAGCAGTCGCCGGAGCGCGGAAAAGGGCAGAACATGATAAGTCCGGCGCTTCCCTCGTCAACTAAAGAACCTACGAAAATCGCCCTTCGGCCGAAATTCGGCCCTGGAAGGACGATGTTTGCCGCTCGGATGGGGAACGGAGGGCCTAGTGTAGCCCCGCCAAGTCTTCTGGCCAATCCTCTGGACGCGCGTTTTTCCCCAATTCTTGGTAGCGCCGGCGCATCTCCCTCACAGAGACATTGCCTAAACGGGCGCAAAGAGCCGCCGCCAGCTCCAAGCAGAGCAAGGCCTCCCCCACCACGGCTGCTGCCTCCACCACCGCTACATCGCTGCGTTCATAGGTCGCACGTGCCGCTTCCATGGTGGCCAAACGCACCGAAGGCATCCCCTTGCGCAAGGTGGGAATGGGTTTCACCACCGCCTCCAAGTAGATTTCCTGCCCATTACTGAGCCCACCTTCAACCCCACCGGCGTGGTTGGAACTGCGCCCCAAGCCTGCCCAGCCGGCAGCATCGAGGCAAATCGGATCTTGGAAGGCACTGCTCGGCATGGACTCGGCAGCCAGCCCTTCGCCAATCGCCACTGCCTTCACCGCCGGAATCGAGGCCAAACTCGCCAGCAAGCGCGCATCCAAGCGATCGCAGGCCTGGGCGAAACCACCCAAGCCGGGAGGGCATCCTTGGGCGCGGACGCGAAATCGCCCTCCCAAGGCGTCGCCGTCGGCGCGGGCTTGATCGACTGCTTGCTGCCAGGCCTTCGTGTCGGCAAAAGGAATACCCCCGATGGACAACACCTCGCTCTGCACAAAGATGGAAAACTCCGCCAGCAACTGGCGGCAAACTTCCCCCAAAGCGGTGCGCGCGGCTGTTTCCCGCGCCGAGGCCCGCTCCAAGCCAATCCGCAAATCCCGGGTTTGCAGCCGATAGGCAGCAGCCAAATCCACATGTCCCGGGCGTGGAGCCTGGAGATTGGGCAGGGTGTCGAGGCGTTGATCCTCGTTGCCAATTTGCAAAACCAGCGGGCTGCCCAAAGTGATGCCCTTTTTTAACCCCGCCAACACCGCCAATTCATCCTTTTCGAATCCTGCACGCAACCCCCGGCCATAGCCCTGCCAACGCCTGGCTAAACCAGCGCGCACGGCGGCTAAATCCAAGGCCAATCCAGCAGGAAAACCAAGCATTTGCGCCACCAAGCAAGGACCATGGGATTCGCCTGCGGTCAGCCAACGCAACCCCTCTTGCCCGGGACTGGGAATCGCACTCATTCGGCTTCTCTCTCCCTTACCGCCGCCGCCACTTGCGAGCACACCTTTTGCACCAAATCGAGAATGGAAAAGGGCTTGCCGACGACGCCCTGAAAACCGGACAAAGCTTCGAGTGTGGGCACCGGCACTTGTTCGGGGGTGCCCGTCACCAACCAAAATGGCGGCAAAGGTCCTTGCCGGCTCCAATCTTCCACCACCCGACTGCCATCCGCGCCGGCACCCAGGTGATAATCCATCAACAAAGCGGCACAATCCCCCGACTGCACGAAGCCTTGGGCCTCTTCAACCGAAGCAGCGAGTACCGTTTCCTGGCCTTGTTGCCGAAAAGCCATAGCCAACAAGTTGCGCATGCCGGCGTCGTTATCGACGATGAGAATCTTTTTCAACTTCTTCGCGAGCGGGTGGTATCACCCAAGTGAGTTCCTGGAAGGGCAGGGCGATTTCCAAATCCCCATGCCGTACGGTAACGCGTCCGCGCTTGCGGTCTACCTTCAGCACCGGCAAACGCTCCTGGAATTGCGGGACATAGACCACACTGCCCTTTTTCAAACTGCGGACGAAGGTCCGCCAGCGCTGGTTGAGCGGGTCTTCGTCCAGCAGCTTTTGCCCCGCTTGCAAAAACGCCTCCAACTGCGCGCGCTCCCCCCTAGCCAAGCGCGGCAACAACTCCCCCTGCAATCGCTGGAACAGATCTTGTAGACGCCGCACCAGCGAGCGAAAGGCGGTTTCGGATTCTTGTTCTCTTAACCTTTGACGCTGCTGAGACGCCGATTCTTCCATCGCCAATTGGCGCGCGCGCTGCAAAACACGCTGCTCTTCGACACCCGCGGCTTCGCGCAAAATCTCGGCCTCACGCCGCACCCGGCCCACATCGGCGAGCAACTGCTCGGTGCCATCCCCGCGCACCACCAATTGGCGGGCACGCTCCAACAACTCGGTAGCCAAACCTAAACGCTCGGCCACTTCCACCGCATGGCTGGCCCCGGGCACCCCAACCAGCAATCGGTATTTGGGTTCCAAGCTGAGGGGGTCGAATTCCATGGACGCATTCTCTGCCCGGGGGCGATTTAGAGAAAACACCTTCAAGCTGCCTAGGTGAGTACTCGCCAAAACCCAGGCTCCTCGGTCCTGCAAAGTTTCCAACACCGCCTGGCCGAGGGCGGCGCCTTCTTCCGGGTCGGTGCCCGTCCCCAACTCGTCCAGCAACACCAACACCCCGGGTCCCGCAGCTTGCAAGATACGCTGAATGCGTTGCAAATGTCCGCTAAAGGTTGACAAGCTGGACTGCAAGGATTGTGCATCGCCAATGTCGGCTAGCACCGCCTGCAAGGGCGGAATGACGGTGCCCGCAGCCACCGTCACCGGTAGCCCTTGTTGGCTCATCCACACCAATAGCCCCACCGTTTTCAACACCAAGGTTTTGCCGCCGGTATTGGGCCCCGTCACCACCAACAAATCAAAACTTTGTCCAAGCTGCAACTGCAAAGGCACCACCGCGGAGCCCAACTGCCGCACCAAAAGCGGATGACGTGCTGCGAACAAACGCAAAGCAGGGGCCTCGGCTTCGACTTCAGGGTATCGCGCTCCCACCTCATGGCTCCAACGCGCCGCAGCCAAAGCGCAATCGATGCGACTCAAGCCCTGTTCCACTTCCTGCAAGGGGCCTTCCGCCCGCAACACCTCCACACACAACGCACTCAACACTTGGTCGACTAGCCGCTGTTCGCGGAATTCGGCTTCGGCGATGCGATTGGAAAGTTCCAACACCGCCCCAGGCTCTACAAACAAAGTGTCCCCGCTTTGAGAGCGATCGTGAATCACCCCCGATTGGCGATGCAAGGAAGTGGCGCGCACGGCCAGCAACAAGCGATCGCCTCGCTTCACCGGTTGCCGCTGCCGCAACAATCCTCGTTGGAACATGCTTTCGGCAATTGCTTCCAGCTTTTGGTTGCGCCCTTTGGTGAGCTGGCGAATCTGCGCGCGCAAGGCTGGCAAATCGGGATGCGCCTCATCCTGCACCTGCCCGCGCGCATCCAATACCTGGCGAATGCGTTCGCGCAAAGGCTGCAGGGAAGGCATGGCCTCGATGATCGCACAAAGTTGGGCATACTGTGGGTGCCGCGATGCCCACAGCCGTAAGTCTTGCAGGCGATCCAGAGTCTCGGCAATGGCCAAAAACTCCAAGCCATCCAACTTGCCTTGCCGCGCCACCGTCAACAGGCGCACCATGTCCGCACACCGAGCAAGAGAAGGTGCTTCCTCAGCAGCCAAGGCTTGCATTGCATCGGCGCCCGCCAACCGACGCAGCTCCACCACTTCCGAGCCTTGCTCTTGGATTAAGGATTGCATCAAGGCCTTGCCTCCGACCGTGGTGGCATAGGAAGCCAACCAGGCCAACAACTCGACACATTCCAGAGCCTCGAGAGCATCCTCGCGTGCTGGATTGGCCACCGGGGTGGTTTCTGAAGAGTTGGCTGGGACAGACATGAAAGCGGCAGGGATGTCGCCTAGAATGACGAGGATGGAGACTTCCTTGATGGGCAACCAAACCGACACCTGCGACACGATTCTAGACGCGATTGGCAACACGCCGATGGTGCGCCTGCCAAAAGATTTTGATCCCGAGGTGCAATGCCAAGTGGTGCTGAAGGTGGATTATTTGAATCCTGGCGGCAGCATGAAAGACCGCATTGCTCTGCATATGGTGCGTGAAGCGGAAAAGCGCGGAGATTTGAAACCAGGCGGGCGTATTGTCGAATGCAGCTCCGGCAACACTGGCGCGGGCCTATGTGTGGTTGCCGCCGCTCTGGGCTATGCCATCACCATTGTCATTCCCGACAAAATGAGTGCGGAAAAAATCAGCGCGCTGCGGGCTTTGGGGGCCGACGTGGTGGTCACCCCCTGCAATGTGGATATCGAAGACCCCATGCATTACACCAAGGTCGCAGGCCGCATCGCCGCCGAAACCCCCGGCGCTTGGTGGCCGGATCAATATCACAACCGCGACAACACCGATGCCCATTACTACTCCACAGCTCCCGAAATCTGGCAGCAATGCGGCGGCAAGGTGGATGTCTTCGTTGCCGGCGCCGGCACGGGTGGCACCATCAGTGGCATCGCCCGTTACCTCAAAGAGCAAAACCCTAAAGTAAAAATCGTTGGCGTGGATCCTCCCGGCTCGATTTTGGCTCATTACTGGAAAACCGGAGAGATTTGTGAAGCCGGCCCCTACGCCGTAGAAGGTGTTGGCGAAGAAGAAGTGCCGCGCGCTTGGGATCCCCAACTCATCGATGATTATGTGGTCATTGCCGACGGCGATAGTTTTGCCATGGCCCGTCGCTTGGCGGCAGAAACCGGTATCTTCCCCGGTGGCTCGGGCGGCATGAATTTGGCAGCCACTTTGCAAATCGCCCGCACTTTGCCCGCCGAGGCCACCATCGTCACCATCCTTCCCGACTACGGCAAAGCCTATCTGAGCAAGGTATATAGCGAAGACTGGCTGCGCGACTGCGGCTACCTTCCTCCGGTTGCCGCCGACGTGGCCACCGTCGCCGATTTAGTGCATGAAAACAATCACGCGCGCGTCTATGCCGACGAAACTCTGGCTTGGGCCGTCCGCCAAGCCGGCGAACGCGGGGTGCGCCCACTCGCCATATTGCGTCGGCAAGATGATTCCTTACTTGGGGTTTTGGATGAGAACAAGGTGCTGCAAGCCCAATCCAAGGGTGTCGACTTAGAATCCCAATTGGCTGGCGATTTCCTCGCGTCTCCACCCCCGGTGTTGAGCTTGGCACAACCTTGGCAAGACGCGGTCGAAGCCCTGGCGGAACGCGAAGCGGTGCTGGTGAGTCATACCGACGGCTACGCTCCCTTCAACCGCCAAGAGTTGATGCAAGGTTTAAAGCGTATTCGCCATTAGGGCAGGATTTCCATCTGCACAGCCACCGAGCTGTGGTTGGGCAGGGCGGCGGGAAGATTGGCAATAGCAGCCATCCACAAACTACGACCGACAAAACTCGACGGCAAGGCGGGGACTGTGAAGCTGGCCGTCGCATCACCGTTGGCATCCAACACCCCTTGCAAGCCACTGCTGACGGCAAAGGGGTACAAACCGGCGTAGGTGTCCGTCAGCATGGAATCCAAAGACAGAGGGATGTCGACGCCAAAAAACACCGGACCCTCGCCGGTGGTGGAAAACAGCACCTTGTATTCCTCGTTGGCTGCTGCGGTGGGAAAATCCAAACTTAAATCCGCAACCCCACCCGTAGCCGCCGACATGGCGATGGAGGTCGGAGTGAGGAAGGGATTCAAGCCGACAATATTCGTGGTACCAAAATCCAGGGAGTCGGCGAAGGGAGCACCGATAAGGGCGTCAGCAAAACCATCCGCATTCACATCGCCAGCGGCCGACAAGGAGGTGCCGAAAGCATCCTGGCTAGCGTTGCCGTCAAACTGTTGCAGGAATTGGCCACTCAAGCCAGAGTAGAGATAGACAGAGCCCGCACTCACGCGGCCATTGGGGTCGGCTTCGATGGCCGCCACCAAAACATCGCTGAAGCCATCACCGTCGAGGTCGCCGGCATCGGAAACCGTGCTGCCAAAGCCATCACCGGGGGCTGCACCATCAAACTGGTGCAACAACAAGCCAGTGGCACCCGAGTAGACATAGGCCGAGCCGGCGTTGCCAAACATGTTGGGATCCGCGTTTTTGGCGCCGACAATGACATCGGCAAAACCATCCCCATTCACATCGCCAGCTGCGGAAACCGACCAGCCGAAATTGTCGCTGTTGGCCAGGCCGTCAAACTGGTAAATCAGGCTGCCCGTCGCACCGGAGTAAACATAAGCCGAGCCAGCGAGATAACGTCCACCGGGCTCAGCACCATGCGAACCGACAATGATGTCTGCCAAGCCATCGCCGTCGACATCCCCCGCGGCGGAGGCGGACCAACCAAAAAAGTGGCGGCGATCGGCGCCTTGGAAGAAGTGGAGCAAACCGCCGTCGACGCCAGAAAAAATATAGGCACGGCCGGTTGGATTGGCGGACCAAGATCCCACCAAAATATCCGGCACTCCATCACCGTTGGCATCACCAATACCATCGATGGCCCAACCAAATAAATCGCCATCACCGGTACCATTCAAGCGCAACAACAATTGGCCGGAGGCTCCAGAATAGACAAAGGTACTGCCCGCCAAACTGCGTCCCCCCGGACTGGCGTAGGGAGCTCCCACCATGAAATCGGGAGTGCCGTCTTGGTCGATGTCGCCAGCCGCCGCCACCGACAATCCAAAACGCTCGGCGCTGGCGGTGCCATCGATTTGCCAAAGCACTAAGTTGGTGGCGCCGGAATAAACGAAGACGCTGCCCGCGTCGGGCTTGCTCAGAGGGTTGGCATAGGGGACGCCCACGATGTAGTCGTCATAACCATCGCCGTCGATATCGCCCAGCCCCGCGTTAGCCGACCCCAGTTGATCACCGGCGACAGTTCCAATCAGGGTATGGGTGACTTCAAAGGCGCCGCCCACGGTTTGCGCGGCCACAGCTGGTGCCAGCAAAACCAGGGACAGGGACAAACGGACAAACGACTTGCCAAGCAAGAAGCGCAGGAAGGGATGGGAGGATTGCTGCATGGGATCAGCCAAAAAGGCGGAACTAGGATCAAGAGCCCCCGGACAATGGACTTGAGCCTGCATCCCTGCGTACCTTCAGCATATCACCAAAAGCAACATCCTGGGCCAAATCTGCCCCATTTTTTGCCCCCAGCGCAGCCCTACAATGCCGCCCATGAGCTCCTCAGAACACGGTTTCGGCACCCGTGCCGTCCACGCTGGCTGGCAACCAGAAGAAAAAACGGGGGCTGTGATGCCTCCGATCTACATGACCAGCACCTATGTGCAGGATGCTCCGGGCCGGCCTAGACAGGGCTTCGAGTATTCCCGCACCCAAAACATCACCCGCTTCGCTCTGCAGGATGCTCTTGCCGAACTGGAAGAAGGTGCGGCTGGTTTTACTTTCACCTCGGGGATGGCGGCCATCCACACCCTACTGCTCACCCTGAAACCAGGGGATCGCATCGTCGCTGGCGATGATTTATATGGCGGCACCTACCGGCTTTTTACCCAAATTGCCCAACGCTTCGGTCTTATCTTCGATTTTATCGACACCAGCAACCCAGAGAGTTTCCGTGAGCTTCCGGCTGACACGCGCCTGCTCTATCTGGAAACCCCATCGAATCCGCTGCTGAAGTTGGTACCGTTGCAGCAGGCCATCGATGCCGCCCATGCTGTCGGTGCCGAAGTCGCGGTCGACAATACCTTCGCCACCCCGGCTCTCCAGCGCCCGCTCACTTTGGGTGCCGATTATGTAATTCATTCCACCACCAAATACATTGCCGGCCATTCGGATGTGGTCGGCGGCGCTTTGATTGTGCGGGACGAAGGGCTTAAGGAGGATCTTTGGTTTCATCAAAACTCGGCAGGCACCATCAACTCTCCCTTCGATGCCTTTCTCACTCTGCGAGGATTGCGCACCTTGGCCTTGCGCATGGAGAGGCATTGCGCCAATGCTTTACGCGTTGCCGAAGCCATGGAGGCCCACCCCAAAGTAGCCAAGGTGATTTACCCCGGCTTAAAAAGTCATCCACAGCATGCGCTAATGCAGCAGCAAATGGCGGCCGGCGGTGGCATGGTTTGTCTGGAAGTCGATGGTGGCGAAGAAGAAGCACGCACGGTGGTGCAACACCTCAAGGTCTTTGCCCTGGCAGAATCCCTAGGCGGGGTGGAATCCTTGGTGGAATTGCCGGCGCCGATGACCCATGCCTCAATCCCCGCAGAAACCCGACGCAAGATTGGTATCGCCGACGGCTTAGTTCGCCTTTCCGTAGGCATTGAAGACGCCGACGATTTAATCGCCGACCTCAACGGGGCGTTACATCGAATGTGCTAGGGAAAATATCATGGATGTTCATTTCCCCCACCACTTCGAGCATAATCTCTGGCTGCACTTGCTCCACTAAGGAGCGCACGATATCAGCTTTTTGCTCCTGACTGAGCTCAGTCAAGCGCCGCGCCATCAACAGAGTCGAGCAATGTGGCTGCAGCCAGGGCCCCATCCAGTTGCCGAAGGAATCTGTGAACAAAAACACCACCGGCCCATCCGGATTGCCATGGAAAACTCGCGGATGCAAGCGGTCGGGCATTTTGTCGGTGTAATGAGGAGCATCCAAGATTTGGTACTCGGCAGAGAAACGAATTTTGGGGCTGTCGAAATCCTCCGGGGTTCCCTTAGGCAAGGGGGCCAGTTGCTGCACCAGCCGATCAATGCCCAACATCTCGGCCAATCCCTGCTGTTCGGACACCCAACGCATTTCCCAATCCAAAGAGCGCTCGAGTTCCTCTAAGCCGGGCACGGGGAAAAAATCGCGGTGAATGCGTTGCCAACACAAACGCGTGGCCATACGGGCCGTGCGCGTGTTCCAATGCACATCATGCTTTAGGTAAACCAAGCCTTTTTCCTTGAGGGAGAAAAGTTGGGGCCGAGGATCCAAGCAAGCTATGCCAAATTGATTGGGCAAGGCATCCAAAATTTGGTCCATCCTCCCAAACTCCGCCGGACGACGCCAAAAAGGAAGATATTCGGGGTAAATCGTGCCCTTGTTAGGAGCGACAAAAAGCAGGTATTGAGTGCCATGTTGCTGCAGCCATTGTTGACGAGCAAGCAAGGCTTGGGCGCCAGCTTCCAATTCCTCAGCTGCAAAGCGTGGGCGCTGTGGAGAATAATCTGGCCCGGAGAAAAACATCCAATCTTCGTCGCCAACCAACACCTTAGGCCGCCCAGATTCCCCCACCCGATAGAGGGCATAATTGAGTTGCGCCGTTAAGCTTTGGCGCCAGGGCAAAATATCTTCAAACCAGGCCGACAACTCGGGCATGGCCTCAGGAAGACGATGCAAGCTATGCACTTTCGGCAACGGATGGGGAGCACGCTTTTCTAGGGTTTTGATGGACTTATGCCCGGTAATCCCCAGAGCCAACATGCCCAGTGGAGCAACCAAAAAGGCGCTGTAGCAAAGGCCTTCCAACAACAAGGCAAACTGTTTACGGGAAAGAACCATGGCTAGAAGCGGAAGTAAATGAAGGGATTACTCGCGCCGTTAAACAAGTAGGCAACGGAAACGAGGGAAAAGAACAAAATCCAGCAGGTAATGCATCCGCGCCACAAGTACGGCCAGACACCAAGCTGATTCTGCATGTTTTGATGCACCGACAAAAAGGCTTTGGCCGCCCATCCTTTGCTAGCGAAAAATGCGACCACAAACACGAAGCAGCGAGATGGAGTGAGCAAGTCGTAAGGAAGAGGAGTCCAGGAATCAAAGGCAATCATGGCCCGCATGTAGGCATGCGCCTCGGGCATATCGGCACCGCGGAAATAGGTAAAGCTAAAGAATACAATGAGGTTGGTGTAAATATTGCCAACCCATTTGGGCGAGGCCTGCAACCATTTGCCCAAGAAGCGGGATTCCAACACCAAAAAGAATCCCTGAATGGCGCCAAACATGACAAAATTCCAGCTTGCCCCATGCCATAAACCGCACAGCAAAAAGACCAGCACGATGTTGATATTGGCACGGGTAAGTCCGCGACGGTTGCCGCCTAGAGCAATGTAGAGATAGTCTTTGAACCAACTGGACAAGGACACATGCCAGCGTTGCCAAAACTCTTGAATGGAGCGCGAAATGTAAGGGTAGATAAAGTTTTCCGGGAAGCGGAAACCAAACATGCGCCCTAAACCAATCGCCATATCGGAATAACCGGCAAAGTCGAAGTAAATCTGGAATCAATAAGCCGCGACGCCAAGCCAGGCCATGGCGGTAGACAAATCGGTGGTCGCGTGAGCAAAGGCGTAGTCGGCCAAAGGTGCCATCACATTGGCGATTAAGACTTTCTTGGCCAAGCCAATAAGAAAGCGACGAAAGCCATAAACAAAATCATCGAGGCCAATGCGCCGATCAACGAGTTCCTTAGCCACATCGACGTAACGCACAATAGGGCCGGCAACAAGTTGTGGAAACATCGACACGTAGCAAGCAAAATCCAAAAGATTGCGTGTGGATCTGGTGTTCCCTCGATACACATCGATGGTGTAACTCATCGATTGGAATGTGTAGAAACTGATTCCTAAGGGCAGAGCAATGGCGCGAAAGCTTGCGAATGCATCTGGGGTTCCAGTTAAATCGCGAAGAATCTCCACGCCAAATCCCATGTATTTGAAATACCCTAAGAACGCCAAATTGGAACAGATGCTTAATGCTAAAAACCAGCGCGCACGGGTTGGTCGTCGCTCTGGCTCCACCCAGCCACAGCGGTCAATCAGTTGGCCAGAAATAAAATCAATCCCGGTGGAGGCCAGAAGAATCCATACCAGATAGCCTTCTCCCCAAAAATAAAACAGCAGGCTGGTCAGCAGCAAAAACAAATTGCCTGCGCGCAAAGCATGGGGACGCCAACGCGGGTGATCCTGAAATGGATACACCAACACCCCATAACCTGCGACCACCACAGGTAGGTAGAGGAACAGAAAGACCAGCGAACTGAACACCATGGCGGCGTTCCGTAAAACGGGGGGAGTTAGGGAGGTGAAGGAGGGAGAATCCGAAATTCTGCGTTTTAGGCCGAAGATTCGGGGGAGTCAGTGGGTGGTGGATGCCCTTGATCAACGCGAGCTTTGAGCACATTGCCCACCTTGAACTTGACCACACGTTTCGGCGGTACGGGGATTTTTTCTAAAGTTTTCGGATTCTGGGCCAAGCGCCCTGGGCGATGACGCACCTCAAAAACCCCGAATTTGCGGAATTCAAGGCGATTTCCCCTCACCAGCTCCTGGCTAATTTCGTCCAGAAAGCGCTGGATGATGTCACGCACCAAAACTTTGGTTTGGCCGGTGGAATCGGAGATGCGCTGGACGAGGTCGCGCTTGGTGACGGTGTGTGCTTCGGAGTCCATTGCTGGTAGCCAAGGGAACATTCCCCTTATTGACCTTACTCCTTTTACGCGCAAGGGTTGAGAACTTTCAGCGCTTTTTTTCCAAAGCCGAGGTTTCTAGCCAGTAGGTGGCTGGCCCGCAATTGCAGGAAAAGACCTCCATGGCCGCTCCAAACACCCCACATTTAACCGCAAACCCTTTATTCAAAAGAATTTGCGCTACTTCATCAAGCAATTCTCTGGCCTTGTCCGCAACCAGAGTTCGATCAAAGGACGGGCGGTTTCCACGGCGTAAATCCGCAGCCAGTGTGAACTGAGAAACCAACAAAATTGCCCCATCAACGGCCTTAAGGTCCCAATTGGTCTTGCCCTCCGCGTCTTCGAAAATCCGCAATCGGGCAAGTTTTTCCGCCATTCGCTGGGCTTGGAGGGATCTGTCCCCTTGTTCGCAGCCCAAATACACCAGCATCCCTTGCGCGATTTCAGCAACCACCTCTCCCCCGACTTCCACTCTGGCTTCTGCAACCCTTTGCACCAGCGCCTTCATAGTTGATGCTCCAAACTGAGCCATAACTGGGCTTGGGTTACCCGCATGAGATTGGCCTGCCCAGATGCCTTACTCAGGTCGAGGAACTTCTCCAAGTAGGGAACCGCGTCCTTACTGCGGCCCAAATAGTCTCTCAGCAATAAAGCCTTATCAAACCAAACGGCAGGCTCTTGCGGATGGGTCTGCAACAAGGCGTCCACGATTTTGATGGCCGCCACGGGTCGGCCAAGTTTGGCCAGCGCGGAGGCTTCTAACAAACGGGCTTCCCACATATCTTCCGGCAGCTGGCGGGCCTGTTCTAAGGCCGCCTTTGCATTGTCATTCTTCAAATCGGCGAGGGCCAAGGTATAGGTCGCTCGCTCTCCCTTTTCCAAGGGCGACCAAGGTTCCGTCTGCGCCGCGGCACGAGCCAAATCCAAGCGATCATAAAGCGGGGCCAAGTCGGCCAACAAACGCCAAGCCTCGGCGCTTCCCGGATGCTGATTCAGCAAAGCAATCAATTCATCCAAGACCTCTGGCTCCCCAGCGCGCGCTTCCATTGCCAGTTTAAACACCCTTGCCTGCACAAAATCCGGGGCATCCTCCACAGCCAAGGTCAACAAGCGATAGCGCTTCTGAGCATCCGTCTGCGCGCGGGCGGCGAGAAAAGCATGCAGTGGACTGGGGTCCTGTTGAAAGCTTCGCATTGCTTCTTTCTGTACCGCCGCCGACCCTAAAACGGAAATCTCGACATCTTGCACGAAGATGGCCAAACGCACATCTTCGGGATGGGTGGCCAACAGAGCCTGAGCTGCAGGCAACCCCGCCTGCAAATCTCCTTGCACCCCCAAATAGGCTTGCTGCAATATATCCCAGGAGGAGGATTCCGCCTCACGCGCCTGGTAGGTCATGGCCAATGGAGGTAATTCCGCTTTCTTCGCCAGCAAACCACAGGCTTGCAGGACAAAAAGTCCGAGTAGGCACAAGGTCAGGCGAGAATTACGCACCCCATGAGCCTACAATCTCCGCATGAGATTTCCGCATGGTCTGGGCCTGTTGGTCTTGCTCGTCTCCGGCTCCTGTGCGGCTCCGGATGCGGAAATCAACCTCGCTCCCTTCGTTTCCCGCCACACCGTCCCGCAGTATCAACATTTCGAATCACTGGGTGGTATTCTCCGCTATCACCGCGAAGCCGATGATCGACTATGGGCCCTTAGCCCTTTAGCCTGGCGCGAAGTCTCCGCTTCAGGGGAAGTGCGCGCCTCCTTCCTTGGCGGTCTCGGGGCTTACGAATACAACCCGGATCGTCCCCGCACCTATGCTCGCCTCTTCCCCCTGTGGTCCTACCGCAGCGAAGTACGTGCGGATGGCATCACCGACACCGATTGGTCTATGTTGTTCTGGTTATTGGCCGGCGGCTCTAGCTCCGACCATCGCGAAGACTATTTCTGGTTTTTTCCGTTCTTTGGCACTGGCAAAGATTTCCTCACCTACGACGAGTTCTCCTTTTTCCTTTTTCCACTCTTTCTTAAAAACCGCAAGGACGAACGCACCAGTATGCATTGGTTGTGGCCGTTTTTTGGCAAAGTCGAAGGCTCCGAACAGGGCTGGCATTTTTTCCCCTTCTACGGAACGGCCAAGGTGCCTGGGAAATACCAACGCTATTACGTACTTTGGCCTATCTGGAGCCAAGCCCAAGATGCCGAAGACAACCCCCATCCCCGAAAATCATGGATGCTATTCCCTTTGTTTGGTCGCAGCCATCAAGACGATTATGTCGCTACCACTTTGCTGCCGCCATTGATTGGCTGGGCTAAACGCCCCTCCACTGGTTATTCCTCTTGGGGTATATGGCCGTTGTTGAAATTCGAATCCGGCGGCCGCGAATCCGCTCGCAAACTGCAAAGAATTCTTCCCTTCTGGATCCATTTTGAAAATGAGCAGACCGAATACTCAGTCTTTCTGTGGCCCTTTTTCTGGCATCGCCAAGATCATTTCAACGGCATGGAACGGGATGGCCGCTATTTTGTCCCCATTTTCTTTCACACCAAAACCAAGCGCGAAGACGGAACCAACGAACACCATTTTCGTATTTGGCCTTTTTTTAGCTACGAGATGGAGGCCAACAAGAGGACACTCCTTCGCATTCTCGATTTCGGCATCCCCCGCCTCCTCAATCCCGACAATTTTGCTCGTAGCTTTGGTTTTCTCTATCAAATTTGGCTGGATCGAAACCAGATTAGGCCTCAGTCCATCACCGTGCATGAAAAGCGTGCTTGGTTCAACCTTTACCATGAGGCCGAAGCCGGTGGCCATAAGCGCTGGAGTGTTCCAGTCCTCGGTGGCAAGTGGACCGAGCCCAACGGTATCGTGCATTCCTCTTGGCTTTTTGGTTTAATCCGCTGGCGTAGCGGGGAGAATGGAGGCTTCGAAGCTCCCGCCTTTCCCGGCCCTGGGTGGCCCGACCTCCATCGTTTCCCCCTTGCTTCTTCAACCCAAACCCAACCATGAATCCGCTCCAACGCATCGGCGCGCGCACTCTTGCTCCTCCCATTGAGGTGGCAGGATTTGGGTTAGGCCTGGCCCTGGGCGTGCTCCGCCGCCTCCCACAAATCCCTCGGCGTTTGCGCACCACTCTCGACCAGATGTATTTGTGTGGAGTCAAAACTCTGTTGGTGGTTTTATTCGTTGGCTTCTTCATCGGCATGATTTTGGCCTTGCAACTTGGCTATGAGCTCGCCCGCTATGGCCAACAGGAGGCCGTTGGCTTTGCTGTTGCCGTTGCTATGGTGCGCGAAATGGCGCCTGTGATGACCGCGGTAGTCTTAGCCGCCAGCGTGGCCAGTGCCATGGCCGCAGAGTTAGGCACGATGAAGGTGCAAGAAGAAATTACTGCCCTTGACGTCATGTCGGTCGATGTCTGCGGCTATCTGGTGTTTCCTCGTGTCATTGGCATGACCTTGATGGCCCCTATCCTCACCAATCTAGCCTCCATTGTGGGCATTTTGGGTGGCGCCGTCATCGCCCAAACCCAACTCGGCCTGGATTTTTCTGGTTATATGAGAAATGCCATGGAATCTCTTTCCGACAACAGCTTCTTCGGTCTTCCACGCGGCGTCTACTGCAGTCAAATCAAAGCTTTAATTTTCGGCTTCACCATTGCTGTCGTTGGCTGCGCAAGTGGCTTGCAAGCCCAAAACGGAGCCAGTGGTGTCGGCAATAGCACCCGCGCTGCCGTGCGCAATTCCATCATCCTAATCATTGTGCTCAACTTTTTCCTGGGCAAATTGGTCTACACATGATTCGTTTCGAGAATGTCCACAAAACTTTTGGCCAGCAACATGTCTTGCGCGGCGTGGATTTCTCCGTAGACAAAGGCAAGTCCCTTGTCATCATGGGGCCGAGCGGCTCGGGAAAAAGCGTCATTATCAAACATCTCATTGGGCTGTTGCATCCCGACCAAGGCTCTGTACATATTCTCGGCAAAGACGTCGCCTCTCTCGACCAAGCCGGGCTGCAACAGTTGCGCAAAGATATGGGGTATTTGTTTCAACATTCTGCGCTCATTAACTGGCTGTCGGTTTTCGACAACATCGCCCTGCCATTGCGCGAAACAACCTCCATGTCCAAGAATTCCATTGAGGCCAAAGTCATGGAGGTGCTTGGTTTGGTGAAAATGGAAGATGCGCGACACAAATTCCCCAGCCAAATCTCAGGTGGCATGCAAAAACGTGTTGGCCTGGCCCGCGCCTTGGTCACCGAGCCCTCCATCATTCTCTACGATGAACCCGAAGCTGGTCTGGATCCAGAAATGTCCGCCAGTGTTAGCCACATGATGCGCCGTCTCAAAGAGGAATACGGCATGACTTCGGTTACGGTTACCCACAGTGTGAACTGCGCCTTGACCGTGGCCGACACTTTGGCCGTGTTCGAACATGGCCGTTTCTTAATCTCCGGCCCCCCTACCGAAGTTCTTAATTCCGATCACACTCGGGTACGCGAGTTCCTTGGCGCACCCATCGACTAACATGGAAAAAACTGCACGTCGAGATTTCATTCTTGGACTCGTGTTTTTTGGAGCCATCGCCATGCTCCTTTATTACACGATTGTCCTCACGGGTTTCAGCTTCTCCGACAAAATCTATATGACCGCCTACTTTCCTAACGCCAACGGCCTCAAGGAGGGCGACGCGGTGTTGGTTGCTGGTCGGCCGACGGGAACGGTTCGAGCCGTAGAGTTTTTAGATAACCGGCCCGAAGATCGCCGTATCGCCGTGCGCATGGAATTTGTCGAAGCTCCCACCCTGCATGAAGGCTATTTTCTGCGTATCGCCGAATTTACAGTTCTGGGCGGACGCGTCGTTCAAATTGAGCCCGGCCCTTTTCTCAATCCCAAAATCCCCGCCGACGCCGAGCTGATTGGCACTGTAGAGTCCTCGGCTCTTGCCCAATTCAGCAAATTGCTGGAGGAAAACGACGAGGATATCACATCCATTGTGCAAAACCTGCGCACCACCACCGAAGACCTCGCCCACGGTAGCGGTGTATTGGGTTCCCTTTTGCACGATGAACAGATGGGCAAAAAGCTGAAAGCCACGGTGGTGGATTTCTCGGAACTAATTTCCGACCTCAAACATGGCAAGGGCACCTTAGGTGCTTTATTAACCAACGAAGAGACCAAGGAGCAGGTTTTGGGGATCGTAGAAGATTCGGCCAATCTGGTTGCGGATTTGAGCACCATCGTGCAGGATGCGCGCAATGGCCAAGGCCTATTGGGAGCCATGCTCAACGACCCCATCCTGCGGGAAGAAAGCACCTCCTTGGTCCACAATTTGGAAGAAACTGCGGAGAAACTCAATCTGGTCATCACCGATGCCACCACGGGCAAGGGACTTCTTGGTACAATCATTGCCGACGAGCAGATTGCCGCCGATGCCCAATCCTTTCTCGCTGATCTTTCTGAGGTCACCCGGCGTCTCAAGGATGGGGAAGGCAGTCTCGGACGCTTACTCTCCGAAGACCAAGCCTACGAAGAGCTGTTAATGGCTCTGAAATCCCTTAACGGCCAGCTCGAGGACGCGCGTGAAGCGCAACCGATTACGACATTCACCCAATTGCTGTTTGGCTCGTTCTGAGCCTTCCGATGGAACTCCGCAACATCGCCATCATCGCCCATGTCGATCATGGCAAAACAACTCTCGTCGACGGCCTCTTCCGAGAAGCCGGCACTTTGGATCGTGGCCAACAAGATGCCGACCGCATCATGGACAGCAATGATCTTGAACGCGAACGAGGGATTACTATTCTTTCCAAAAACGCCGCCCTTAACTGGCAAGGTGTGCGCATCAATTTGATCGACACCCCAGGTCACGCCGACTTTGGTGGTCAGGTGGAACGGGTGCTGTCGATGGCGGATGGTGTATTGCTGGTGGTGGATGCTTTCGAAGGGGTGATGCCGCAGACACGTTTCGTGCTGCAAAAGGCTTTTGAAAACCGCCTGCGCCCCCTAGTGGTGGTCAACAAAATGGATCGGCATGATGCCCGCGCCGACGAGGTGCTAGGCGAAGTTTTCGATTTGTTTGTGGAGCTTGGTGCCGAAGAACTCGCACTGGATTTTCCAGTGGTTTATTGTTCGGCCCGCGATCGCTGGGCCAGCCTCGAAGAAAAGGAACAAGGCCGCAATATGGCACCCATGCTGGACGCCATTTTGGACCATTTTGAGCCTCCTTCCTTCGACGCTCAAGCTCCCTTGCAATTCCAAATTGGCACTTTGGATTGGAACGATTACGTTGGCCGAATTGGCATTGGTCGGGTCACCCGCGGCACTCTACGCCAAGGCGACGAAGTTCGCTGGGTCACCAACGATGGTCAGCGCAAACGCGGACGCATCAAAGAGCTTTATTGCTACGCGGGCATGGAGCGTGTACCCGCTACTTCTATCCAGGCTGGCGATATCGCCTGCGTGGCCGGAATGGAGGGGCTTGGCTTGGGCGACACCCTCTGCGATTTGGTGGAAGTTGACCCACTACCTCCCATTTGCGTGGAAGCTCCCACCATCGAGATGGAATTTTTGGTCAACGACTCCCCCTTTGCTGGCAAGGAGGGTACTTACGTCACCTCGCGCCAGGTGCAGGAGCGCATCGAACGCGCCTCGATGATGGATCCGGCTCTGCGTGTACGTATTGGCCCCTCTGGCGGCTATCTCGTCGCTGGCCGCGGCGTCCTTCATCTAGGCATCCTCATTGAGAATATGCGCCGCGAAGGTTATGAATTTGCAGTGGGCTCGCCACGCGTACTCCTCAAGGAAGAGAACGGCAAAGTCCTTGAGCCGCTGGAGGACGCTCGGGTGGATGTGCCAGAAGAGAGCATGGGCAAGGTGATTGAGTTCTTTGGCAAACGCGGAGCAGAAATCAAGGATATGACCCGCCAAGGCACACGCGCAAGTTTGTTTTTGAGCATCCCCACGCGTGGTTTAATTGGCGCCCGCACCCAGGTTCTCACCCTCACCCGCGGCGAAGGCGTGCTCACCTCCGTCATGGCAGGCTATGGACCCCGCACTTGTGAAATTGAAACCCGCCACAACGGGGTCTTGGTTTCCTCTGATAGCGGTCAAGCCACCGCCTATTCTTTGCGCAACCTGGAAGACCGCGGTGTCTTCTTTGTCGAACCTGGCACCCCCATTTACGAAGGCATGGTCGTTGGCGAAAACAACAAAGACAACGACATCGCCATCAATGTGGTGCGGGCAAAAAAGATGACCAACATTCGCTCGGCCAACAAGGAAATCGACGACAAAATTCGCGCGCCGCGAAGAATGGGGCTGGAGCAGTTTCTGGAGTATCTAGACACCGATGAACTGCTGGAAATCACCCCCCAATCCCTGCGCTTACGCAAGCGTCTTCTCAACGAGAAAATGCGCTTAAGGGCAGCGAAGTCGGCGGTTCAAATGTCGTAGTGCGACTGCATATACTGCGACCAATCCTCTTCCAAGAGCATCATCGGATCGGCTCCATGGAGCTCAAAGAGTTTTTCCGTAAGCTCGCGGATTTTTAGTTGGAAGTTATCCTCAAAAAGAATCGGCGCCAAGCTCCGTAGCCAAAGCTGCCCCGCCTTGCCTTTTTCCTCAGCAATGTAGGTGTAAAAAGCCCAAGATTTTGCAGTGTCTCCGTTTTCAAAATCGTAAAGCCGTTTCGGCACCAACTGGGAAAACGGAATGCCCTCATGAATGGCCACCCCAGCCATCACATCACGCAAGCCGCGCATCACCGCCACCGTCTGCGTCTCTTCCTTTTTTTTCTTCTTGTTCGCACCCTTAGCCATGGTCCCCCCTCGCCGCGGCGGCGGCGGCTTAAAGGCGATGCAGGTGACCGAATTGCGGTTCAAAAAGTTGAAAGACAAATAATAAGCCACGCCCTCGGCCAACCAATCTTGACCGCTGCCATGCATCTGGTAGTGTCTTTCGGCCAGACGATGTCCTAGCTGGTGGATGACAATGCCCTCTAAATCTGCATCCTTATCGCACATCCAATAAGAAACAAAAACATTCCCATTTTGGGTAGAAGTGCCATGAATATTGAGCCGACGCTCACGATCAGCTCCAGAACCCCAACTGGCCTGGAAATAATCTTCATAAAACTTTTCATAATGCAGCCGTTGATCAGTAGAAAAGAAAAACTCTAAAAACAAATTATCGGGAATAAAATCTTGGAACTCCTCATCCCGATAGGGATCCACAAACTGGGTACGAAAACCATCAATTGCGGTTTCTCCCAGCTCCAAAAGGCGGGACACATGCTCGTCGTCAATGCCCGTGTGGTAGACAATTTTCAAATGCATGCTTTCTTGGGTATGAAAATTCAAATCTGGGCCACCCAACTCATGCGCTACTGCAGTCAAATCAGGATCCACATCGACCTTGTGAATCGAGTTAATGGCAGCATCTTTGCGCGCCTTCTTTGCCACCGACACTCGTTTCTTCGCTCGAAAAAGTTCGCGCTCCAATTTGTTTGCCGCCTTCGGATAACCAGTTTGCTGAAGCCACATCTGCAACAATTCCATCTCCCGTACATACTGCTGGTGAAAAGAAAACCAAGCGGCACTACCTTCACTTTCCTCCTTCCGCAATGCTTTCAACTGATCCAAAGAATCTAAACGTCGTTGATATTCCAGCGCCAGGGTATGAAAGCTTTCGTTACGCATAAAGGGGGTAAGCCCGGCAAAGCGATCACCAGAAATCCCAATGGTGAGAGATTTCTTCTTGGTTTGCATCAATCCGTCCTTGTCAATCTTATAGGCAAGATTCAGAGGATTGCTTTGATCCTGCACATAGAACTCCAGCCGATCATTGGGCTTCCAGGTAAAGGCGCCTCGTGAATCTCGAGACAGCCCGCCGCGTATTTCCACCAGAACTACCTGCCGACCATTCCATGTGTACAGGAACTTCTTGTAGCCCTTGGCAAATTTGGGATCCTTAAAATCCATGGCATAGACCTGGCCCACCGCCGAGGAAGCCAACAGAAGGTAGCCCAGAAAAAGGAGGACGACTCGTACCACATCTTTAGCCTACACGAAAGGTAGGATGGTATGCCAAAATCTCAAGCCATGCTTCGCGCCCTGTTCCATCCCCGCCCCTGTGGCAGCCTTCTTGGCATTCCCATCCGGGTGGCCCCAGCCGTCTTTGTGCTGGTGCTTTTGGCGGTGGTTTTTGGTGGCAACGGTGCGCAACCGGGAATCATGCTTGGCCTTTTGTTTTTGTTGGCCACCGCCTTATTGGTGCACGAGCTCGCCCATGCCCTCGTCGCCCAACAATTGGGGCTGCGGGTGCTCGATATCACCGTTTGGCCTCTGGGCGGGATGGCGCGGATGGAAGGCCTGCTCGTACACCCCCAATACGAAGCCAAAGTCGCCGTCGCTGGCCCCGCAGTCAATCTCTTCTTCGGTCTCCTTTTTTCTGCTCTCCCGGGTGCTTTTGCCGCGCAAGCCGCATGGGTGCATTTCGTCCTCGGCTTAGGAAATCTTCTCCCGGCTTTCCCCCTCGACGGCGGCCGCATCTTGCGCGCATGGTTAGCCCGGCGTTCTCCTTTAGTCGACGCCACCTTTGCTGCCACCCAACTCGCCAAAACCCTTTCTTTCCTTGCTCTTTTCGTCTTTTGGCTGGCCGGTGCGTTCTGGATAGGGCTCCTCCTCGCCCTCCATCTTTGGTGGAGTGGGCAGGCGGAATTCACCCAAGTTCTTTACCACTATGGGCGGCCTCCCGTTTTGTCGCCAGCTCAGGTTTGGCAACGCGCTTGCTATCCTTGGTTTTCCTCCAACCGCGGCACCCCACCATCTGTGCCGAAAAACCCTACGCAGGAGGAATTGGAACGTTTCCACGGTCGGCTCGACCAGTTCTTCAAAAAACGACGCACCAAATGATTGCTGCCCTCGCTCTCTCTGCCTGCTTCTTTCTACCTCAGCAGCAGGTCCCCGACCGCCTCAAACCTTTGGTCCCCGCTCCTGAAAATTTCAAGCCAACTCCGCATCCTCAGCCCGAGGCCAACGTGCCTGCGCGCAGAGGCCAATTGCAAACTGGGTCCTTTGCCAACACTCCGGCCAAGCCGCCGCAAATCGCCCTCCCCTTCGACCACGATCGTCCGCTGCTGAAAATTGCAGGCATAGAAATTACGGCGCAAGATCTCAACACCCTGGTTGCCTACTACCGCAATTATCGCCAAGGTCCCGATTCCTTGCTCCTCGCTGACGCCGTGAAGGCTTTGATGCCTGCAAAAGTTTTACAGTCCATCTTTGCCCAAGATTTGCCCGCCATGAAGCGGAAGATTGAAGCCGCGCGCGCTGCTGTGCAGAATGGTGAAGATTTCGCGTCCGTGGTGCAAACCTATTCCAACGACACCGAAGCCCCTACGAAAGATGGGCGCTACACTTTTGGGCGAGAAAAGGCCGTGCAGCCCTTCGACCGCTACAGTTTTGAAACTCCGGTGGGGACGTTATCTCCCATCTTCCTTACGGTATATGGCTACCACTTCCTTGAAGTCCTAGCCTATGCCCAAGGCGAGAGTCGCAAAGACGATAAGACCACCATACGCCATGTACTGGTCATGTATCCACGGCTCGTCGCCTTGGAAAACTCCGGAGAAGATGTGCGGCAATGGATCAAGCAGCAGGTCAATAGTGCAGCCATCGAAGTGCTTGAGCCCGGCATGGAAAACCTCATTCCCCCCGAAAACCGGCAACAAATACAAACGAATTAGTCTTCGGCAGGCGGCGGCTGCAAGCGCAGCAACACTTGATTGGCATCCACACTCTGGCCAGCTTCCACCAGAACTTCCGCGACCACCCCTCCATGCTGGCAGGCCACTTCGTTTTGCATTTTCATGGCCTCAAGTACGGCAACCGCTTCTCCTGGGGAAAGCAAGTCTCCTTCTTTGGCCGTTACGGAAATCAACACCCCAGGCATGGAGGCTTTGATGACCTCCGCCTTGGGACCACTTTGCGCAGCCACATCACCGGCAGCTTTTTCCCGCTCATCCATCGCCACCACTGTGAAGGTTTCGCCGGCAATATTCACCCGCAGATGCTGAGCGTCGTCCTCCTCAATGGAAGCGGCGAAGCTGCGCCCATTCAAAATGGCCGTGTATTGCCCCAGGCGGTCGACATCTAAAAAATCGGCTTCCAATTGGCGACCGCCCACATGCACCACGCAATGTCCGCCGACGCCATCCTCCACTTCGATTTCAAAGTTTCGCCCCCCCTCGACTTGCAGGAAATACTTCATGAACAAACACCTCCATGTTGTTCGCGCCGGGCGGCCAAAAGCCAGGGATTAGCCTGCGCCGAACTTGGTTGCGCCAACACTCGGCGCGCCGCGGTTTTCTGGCGATGCAAAGCCGCGACCACTGCAGCCACTTCTTCCAAATCATCGGGAATGTCACGCGCAATCGGTAGCTGTTGGCGTTGCTCCATGAATTTCTCTAAAAAACCCGTATCGTATTGCCCGCTGCGGAAGGCTTCAGTTTGCAGTACCTGCAAGGCAATACCAGCCGAGGTTTTCACTCCACCAACATGCAATTCTTGGAGCACGCGCAACATACGCCGACGTGCTTGCTCGCGGGTGCTGCCATAGGCAATCAGCTTTGCCAACATGGAGTCGTAGTAGGGAGTAACCTCCATACTGCGATAAACCCCCGAGTCGATGCGCACCCCGGGGCCACCAGGCCAACGCAAATTACGAATAGTGCCGAGGCTGGGCATGAACTGGTTTTCTGGATCCTCGGCGTTTAAACGCACTTCAATGGCGTGTCCGCGGGGCATGCAGCCAACACAATCTGCAATCGACTCACCAGCGGCAATACGGATCATCTGCGCAATCAAATCCACGCCATAAACTTCTTCAGTGATGCCATGCTCCACTTGAATACGGGTATTCATCTCCAAAAAATAGAACTCTCCCTGCGACCACAAAAATTCCACCGTACCTGCGGAGTGATAATCCACCGCCTTGGCCGCAGCAACCGCGGCCTCCCCCATGCGCTGTCGGGTTTCTTCGTCAATGATAGGGGAAGGAGCTTCTTCAATTAGTTTTTGATGGCGTCGTTGCAAGGAACATTCTCGCTCACCAAAGTGCAATACATTCCCATGCAAATCGCCTAGCACTTGAATTTCGATATGTCGGGGTTCCAGCAAATACTTTTCCAAATACATGCGACCATCACCAAAGGCATTTTGCGCTTCCCCACTTGCAGTAAGGAAGGCCGCCTCCATATCCTCAGCACAAGGCACCACTCGAATCCCTTTACCCCCACCACCAGCCGAAGCTTTGAGCATCACCGGATAACCAATCGCTGCAGCTGCTTTCTTGGCGGCTTGCACATCGGCCACCGCTTCGGTTCCGCCTGGTACCACCGGCACCTTGGCTGCCAACATCGCCTGACGCGAAGCCAGCTTATCCCCCATCACTGCCATAGCATGGGCGGAGGGTCCAACAAAACACATGCCAGCCGCAGCCACGGCCTGGGCAAATTCGCCGTTCTCGGCAAGGAAGCCAAACCCAGGATGGATGGCATCCACTTTGCATCGCTTGGCAATCTGCAAAATGCGATCGGCACGCAAATAAGATTCGGCTGGGGTATTGCCACCCAAAGGATAAGCCTCGTTGGCGTAGCGCACATGCAAAGCATGGCGGTCGACATCGGAGTAGATGGCCACAGTCTCGATGCCGAGATCGCGACAAGAGCGTTGAATGCGCACAGCAATCTCACCGCGATTGGCAATGAGGAGCTTACGAATGGGGCGAGCTTCTACAGACACTGTCTAGAGTGGGATAGAGCCGTGTTTTTTCGGAGGATTCGATTGACGCTTGGTTGCCAGCAATTGCAAGGCGCGAATCAATCGAGGTCGGGTGTGGGAAGGCTGAATGATGTCGTCAATCAAACCGCGTTCGGCTGCCAAATAAGGATTGGCAAACATCTGCCGATACTCTTCTACTTTTTCCGCTTCCTTAGCCGCAGAATCATCGGCCGCAGCAATTTCTCGGCGGTGAATGATCTTGGCTGCACCCTCCGCCCCCATCACCGCAATTTCAGAGGCCGGCCAAGCCACATTCCAATCACCACGAGTGGATTTGGAAGACAACACGCAATAGGCACCGCCATAGGCCTTGCGCGTAACCACTGTCAACTTTGGAACCGTGGCCTCACAATAGGCATAAAGCAGCTTGGCGCCGCGGCGAATAATGCCTCCATGCTCTTGGCGCGTACCCGGCATAAAACCCGGTACATCTTCGAAAGTGATAATGGGAATATTGAAGCAATCGCAAAAACGAACAAAGCGCGCTCCTTTCTCGCTGGCATCAATATCAAGCACACCGGCCAGGGCCATCGGCTGATTGGCGACCAGGCCAACGCTGCGACCGGCCAAGCGACCAAGGCCAATCACCAAGTTGGGGGCAAAACCTTGCTGAATCTCCAAAAAATCCCCCTCATCGACCACCGCCTGAATGACCTTCTTCATGTCATAAGGCTGATTGGGAGCTTCCGGGATGATGCTGTCCAAAGCTTCTTCACAACGATCCGCAGGATCTTCCGTTGGTTGTACCGGGGCATCTTCGGTGTTGTTGGCCGGCAAAAAAGACAACAAACGGCGAATGCGCGCCAAGCACTCGGCGTCATCCGTGCAGGTGAAATGGCTGGTACCACTGATTTCCTCATGCACATGAGCGCCACCCAAGTCGCTTGATGTAACTTCTTCGTGGGTGACTGTTTTCACCACATCGGGCCCGGTGATATGCATGTAGCTGCTGCCTTCCACCATCAAAATGAAATCCGTCAGCGCTGGGGAATACACAGCCCCACCTGCACAAGGCCCCATGATGGCGCTGATTTGAGGCACCACGCCACTGGCTAAAGTGTTGCGCAAGAAAATCTCCGAATAACCAGCGAGGGAAACCACCCCCTCCTGAATGCGCGCGCCCCCAGAATCATTTAAGCCAATCATGGGGATGCCGAGTTTCATCGAAAGATCCATGACCTTGCATATTTTCGACGCATGCTCCTCAGCCAAACTTCCGCCGAAAACGGTGAAATCCTGGGCAAAGACGGCCACCAAACGCCCGTCGATGGTACCGGTACCCACGACCACACCGTCGCCCAAAGGGCGCTGCTGATCAAGCCCAAAATTGGAACTGCGATGGCGGCGGAAAGCGTCAATCTCTTCAAAAGAACCTTGGTCCAACAGCAAATCCAAGCGTTCGCGTGCCGTCAGTTTGCCCTTGGCATGTTGGGCTTCTATGCGTTTTTCGCCGCCGCCAGCACGCGCTTCCGCACGCATTTGTTCTAATTTTTGCAGAGGATCAGTGGTCATGGTGTTGTTCGAATCCCTCGCCTCCCTCGACCATTTCCGTGAGAACACCAGCAGTGGCTTTAGGATGCACGAAGGCAATGCGAGTTTGATGCGCACCCGCGCGCGGCTCGGAATCAATGAGGCGTATGGAAGACTGTTGCAAATCGGCAACGGCAGCAGCGCAGTCGTCTACGGCCAGAGCAAGATGATGGAGCCCTGGTCCACGATTGGCTAAGAATGCAGCCACCGGGCTAGTGTCGTCGAGCGGAGCCACCAACTCGATGCGGGTCTTGCCCGCATACATCATTTGCACCTGCACGCCTTGGTCGGCTACCACTTCCCGTGCGCCGATCCGCAGCCCCATGCTCTTCCACAAGGCAGTGGCTTGGTCGAGATCCTCGACGGCGAGGGCAATGTGATCAACTCCGAGAATGGCTGGCATGGGTGGAACGGGGTTGGGGAAAGTATAGTCCTGCGTCCCCACCGATAGGCCTCCACCAACCACACCATGCAAGCTCCAGAAGTTCCTCCGCCTGCCGCCTTCCGCTTCCGTGCCCACTGCCGCACCCGATGGTCAGACGAAGACAAACAGGGTGTGCTCAACAACGCGGTTTATCTCACCTTGCTGGAAGAAGCTCGCTTCCAATATTTCAACCATTTGGGCCAAATCGGCATCCATAAGCATTTCACCTTCGTTTTAGGCCAGGTACTGGTGCGTTTTCTCGCCCCTGGGCGCGGTCCCGCAGAGGTGGATGTGGACATTGCCACTGTGCATTTGGGCAATCGCTCTTTTCGCCAAGCCTACCGCATTCAAGATGCCGAAGAGGGCACTCTGTGGGCGGAAGCGGAGGCCGAAATGGTGATTTGGGACGGGAAAAACCGCACCAGCGCACCGATGCCGGAGCTTTTCCGCCAAGCCATCGCCAGCTTTGAAGAGCTCTAGCGAATTCCTGGGCCTAGCTGCTAGGCTAGAGCTGCCCCCCAAGCCCGGAATCTACCCACATGAAGTTCACACTCCCCCTGATTCTCCTTCTCGCCGCCCCCCTCAGCGCCCAGTCCAACGCCACCAGTAACTTGATGACTTATGGTGACACCCTAGGTGGCGCAGGCAGCGCCGTACTCACCAACCTCACCCCCAACACGCCGGTCCTTCTCGTTCCCTCCTTCCAAAACACGGGCAGCAATTTTTTAGTTGGCCTCACTGGCGACCCCAACGACCAGCTGGCCGTCGGCATCGATCTGGCCAGCAATGGCAATCGATTCAACGGCACTTCCAACGGTCTGGGCGAATACACACTGAGCTTCACCATTCCGAATAATCTCAACTTCTTAGACCGTGCTGTGTATTGGCAAGGGTGGACGGAGCCCGGCGGTGTTGGCGCCGCACGCTACGACGATTTTTCCAATTTGCGCACAATGTCCTTAAACCTCGCCGATCGCTGGCAAAGTCTTGCCAATGATGTGCCTTTGGCTTCGGCCAACCTCGCCTTCACCACTTGGGATGTTGGCAATCAAAACGGTGATCCAACGCGGCTGTTTGCCTGCGGCGGCGGCCCGGCTTTGTTAGTGGATGTCACCACCGCTTATCCCACCATCAACCAATGTTGGGAGATTGATGGCATTACCGGAGAACATCAGTTGTTGCCCGGCACCATGAACGATAGCCGCGCCTTCCACAACCTTGTGCAATTGCAAGATGGCCGCTTCATGGCCATTGGTGGCATTACCGGCCCTTTTGGTAGCGGCTCCAACTTCTACACCAAAGTGCTGCGCAGCGCCGAGATTTACGACCCGGCCACCGGAGTGTGGACGGCCGCTCCCAACATGTCCGCCTATCGCGCTGGCTCCACGGCCACCGTATTGCCAGACGGCCGAGTGTTGGTTGCCGGCGGCACGGAAGGCAACAACTTACATGAGCTGCATGATGTCGCCGATCTTCTTGGTACCGCATTGAAAACCACCGAGTATTACGATCCAGCAACCAATACCTGGAGTGCCGGCCCCAACATGACGGAACCCAAAGCCGGGGCCATGGCCATCACTTTGGCTGACGGCCGCTGGTTGGTTTCCGGTGGCATCACCCATTTCTTGTTGTTCGGCATTCCCATTCCCGATTTCTCCAACAACCAGCAAATCTACAACCCCGCTACGGGCACTTGGTCCAATACTGGAAGCTTAGTCAACAAACGCGCGCTTGGGGGCATCACCTTGCTCAGCGATGGGCGCGTTTTCATCGTCGGCGGCGCTGGCGGCGACATTTTCAACATTGGCCCCATTGCGCAGACCGAGATGTACAATCCCACCACCGGAAATTCTGTTGCCAAAGCCAACCTGTCCGTGCCTTCCGCCTTCAACACTTGCGTCACCCTTCCCGGCAATCAAATCCTGGTTGTCGGCGGTGCCAAAGGCAATTTGGTCGACCCCATTCCCATCGCCAACTGCTGGATTTTTACCCCTGCTAACAACACCATGAGCAGCGTGGCTGCTTTGCCGGAATCTCACGCCGGAGGGGTCGTCTCCTTACTGGAAGACGGCACTGTTTATTGTGGTGGGGGGGAATCCGACCTCGGCGTCGCCACTACGGTTGCTCGTTCTTACAGTCCCTGAGCTACCAAACCACACTGCAAGCCAAGAGTACCGACACCACGTTTTGCGCATAGCGATCGTAGCTGAGGTCGGAGATGACCGTGTTGTTGCCAGTAATCCAGGTGTCGGGCAAGGCCCACACCACGGCCAGATGCCAGTCGGCAACGCCTTCTTCGCCAGCCCACCAACTTGCTCCTGCAGCCAAATGGAAGGCGTTGTAAGGGGCCACTCCAGGCAAGACGGAACCGCCCACCGGATTGCGCGACCAGCCTAAGCCACTGCGCACCGTCAGCCGCGGCAAGAGGTCGTACTCATAGCCAGTAGCCAAGGTGAGGCTATCACGCCACTTCAATCCCAAATCCACGTCTAAAGAACCATCGCCACCAAGATAATCGAGGAATTCGGGATTGCTGGGGTTGCTCAAATGCACCACCCAATCGCTGAACGCACGCGACCAATCCGTCCACACCGCTTTGGCATGAAAGCGTTTATCGGCTCCCCATTGCCTTTGCATAGATAGACCAGCTTGCTGCGGAAAAGCCACACTGGCTAAGCGAAAGTCATAACTGGAGGTGGGGTCGTTTAATAACGGCACCCCCAAAATATCCTCCAAGCCTTGGACGAAGGTACCGAGGTCGTCCGACAAATCCACTTCGACCTGCCCGTCTAAACTGGTCGCACTTGATTGGGGCCGATACCAAAACCCAACCCGAGTGGTGTCGTCCGCTTGCCAGGTGGCACCAAATTTCAAGTAGATGTTTGGGGTGCCACTATCGGCTTGGCCAGAATAGTTGACTTGAAAACTGTCCACGCCACGGTCGGCTCCTAGCTGCTGAATCAAATCGCCCCAACTTAAATCTCCAAAGATGGCTGCCAAGCCTGGTGGAATGGCGCCCTGCAACTCCGACAGAGCTACCTCGGTGGCGGAGGTACTTTCGAAATCAGTGGCCCGAATAGATAATCCCATGCCGAAGTTCCAGCGTTCAGAAAGGCGAATCGCTACGGAAGGCTCTAAAGCGAGTTGGGTCAGCTTCGTCGACATGGGAGTTTGCACCGTCGCTGGCCCACCACTGCCATCGGGGTTGACGGTGACGATTTGCAAAAACGTCTCACGCGTACTTGCACTATCCACGGCCAAAGTTGGTTGAAACATCAAACTCCAAACCACATTGGGGTGAACCGCGCCAGCATAGGCAAACCATGGACCGACAGCAGAAGGTTGCTCAAGCGCAATGATTTGCCCTTGGGAATCTTGGAGATGGGTTTTGGTTCGCAGATAACGGGCCAAAAACTCCAAGCGGTGCGCGCTTTGCGGATGCCGAGAAGCCGGTCCAAACAAATCCATCAGGGTTGCTGGATTCGAGGATGCATCCAACACACTTTGCCCCATGGCCATGCCGGCGCCGGCCATACCAGCTTCTTGCGGGGAGATTCCTGTAATTTCTCCACCCTGTTGTGCGGGAAGAGCATGAATCAGTGCGCTCATGGTGAACAAGAAAAGGGCCAATTGCTGCATTTATGCGGACACCTCGGGATTGGGGGGACAATGGCTGCGCAAACTGTTCAAAATTTGCTCCATCATGGGTGGGTAGGGAGAACGAAATTCCATATGCCCTTGTTTGGGGTGGTCAAAGGCCAACCCATAGGCGTGAAGCAGGGTGCGGTCTGGAATGGGGCAATCCTTCGGTAGCATGCCAACCCCGTAATTTTTGGCGTGATAGATAGGGTCGCCGACTAAAGGCAAACCGATGTCACAAAGATGCACGCGAATCTGGTGTTTACGCCCAGTTTTTGGTTGCACCCTCAATAACGCGAAGCCTTGGAATGGCTCTAGCACCTCCCAATAGGTAAGGGCATCTCGCGTCCCCGCCTCCTGGGAGTTGGTGGCCATCACCCGATTGGGATGGCGCGGGTCTGGGCGCAAGCGACGCTCAATCCAATCGGAATGAAAACGCGGCTTGCCGTAACAAAGCGCGTGATATTCCTTTTGAATACTGCGCTCGGCAAATTGGGCTTGCAAATCTTCAAACACATCCCGCTGAAAAGCAACCACACAAACGCCCGAAGTGCCCCGGTCTAAACGGTGCACGATGCCCGGCCGTTCGGCGCCTTGGCCAATCGGCAAATCAGCCCCAAAACGATGCACCAGCCAGGTTGCCACGCTCATCTGGGTATCGCCTGGAGAGTTGCCATGCATGGCCAAGCCTGCAGGTTTATCCAAGACCGCCAAATATTCGTCTTCATAGAGGATGCCCGGGTCCAAGGCGGAGCCGGGAATAGGAATTTCCGCGGGCGGAATATCCAAGCTTATTTTTTGCCCTTCGCGAACCAAAAACCCCGGTTTTTTGCAAAACTCCCCGTCCACTTGGACATGCCCAGCACGAATCCAGCCAGCAAGCCGGGTACGGGAGTAGGAGCTTCCCCAAATGGCCACCACCGCCTTATCCAGACGTTTTCCATGAAATTCGGGGGGGACGAGCGCGTTGGGAAGGGATTCAGGCACAAGGAATGGGGAAACCACCGGTCCGCAACAGTCTAAAGGACTGCAAGGCCTCCTGGGTGAGGAAAGCTGCATTTGGAGCTTTGGCCGTCGGCGAGTAAATTGCGCGGCCCCTTTGGCATGACCCCGCCTCCAGCATGATTTCGCCCCTTCTACTCAGCCTGACCATCGCCCTGCTCCAAGCCCCGGATCAACGCCCTGGCCTGGTGAAAATCCCTGCCGGCAATGTTCTTCTTGGTGCGGCCAAAGAGCCCACTTTGGAGCGCATTCGCAAGGATCCCACCAACGCCAATATCTACGCTGGGGAGTTACCGCGGCAGTCGGTGCGGGTGGATGGTTTTTTCATTAGCCCCACCCTCGTCACCAACGAAATGTATTTGGAGTTTGTCCAGGCTACGGGAGCTATTCCTCCCCCTTCCTGGGCCGTCATCAGCAAAGAACAACGCCAGGCCATCATCCATGAGGGCCAACAGTGGGTGGATGGCAAACCGGGAAACCCAGGGTACAAATTCGACGAAGCCGCCCAAGCCGAATGGTGGGCACAACACTGGCAGGATGAAGCCCAAGAATGGCGCATGCCTGCCGAAATCGCCCTGGAGCCAGTTGTATTCATCAGTTTTGTCGATGCCCAGGCCTATTGTGAGTGGACGGGGCTGCGCATCCCCACGGAAAAGGAATGGGTACGCGCTGCTCGCGGCGATACGGATTGGGATTATCCCTATGGCCCCGAATTCGATCGCACCAAAGTTGCCTGCAACTCCACAAAGCCGACGCCCCTAGCCTTCAAGCGTTTGCCTGTAGCCACCTTTCAAAATCAATCTCCTTTTGGTGTCTACGACATGGTGGGGCAGGTCTTGGAATTCACCGACAGCCCTGCTGTCAAGCTCGATGGTTTCAAGTCCTTTTCCGTGGAGGTGGTCAATGCTGCAGGACAAAAAGAAGTTTTACACCCAAGTGGGCTTTGGGACCAAAGCCGCATCATTTTGAAAGGCGGTTGTTGTCAAAACTCCCCGGTTTATATGCGCATCGATTCTCGCTTTGGATTCGAACGCACTTCTGCAGTCAATTTGGTTGGCTTCCGTGTTGCCGCCAGCGAGGCACCCTTTCAGGATTCCGCGTATTTGAAATGCCGCAATTTGCGCAGCCGAGTCTTGGGCGCCCCTCCTTTAAAAGCCCTCGATTTTTCTCGCACCATTGGCTTAGAGCAGTTTTCCACCCGCGATTTGAAAGCCATTGCCGCCAAGCGGAAAGCTCATGATGCTTTGGCGCCGCTGAAGATGGAGCCGAAGTTGCCGGAAAGCTACGCGGTCTTTGGTCCGCACCGTGCCATCACCTTCACCCCCTTGCGAGACGCTTTTGGCTTCTGGAATCACCAAACCCTATCGAAGGTCGATCGCATGGTGGCTAAGGATGGACGCTTTGTTCCCCTTGGCGCCTTTTGTACCGACGTGCCTTTGGATGGCCACGACCTCGCCCCAGGCTCTTACACCATGGTGTATTTGCCGGGATTAAAGAAGAAAGTCATGGAAAAAATGGGCGCCTGGATAAAGGGCCATCCCAAGCCGGGCAGTGAAGGCGAAACCGAGGAAATCAAAGACCCGCTTACCCCTTCTATTGACATTACCAATCTGGAATTAGTGCCGGACAAGCGCTACATCTTGCTCGCCGATGATCAGGGTGTCGCCGTGGCCGCCTTGCCACTCACTTTAGCGCCAGTTCTGAAGAAGGATTCCGGCGTTGCGCATGGTCTGGTTTACGACGAGAAAAATGACGAGCTGACGGTTCACTTCAAAACCGCTGGCAACCGCGGCAAAGCTTATGGCTTTACATTCCGGGTTCGACCAAAGAGCGAAGATGGCTTGAGCTTGGCCAATCCAGAGCGCTGGAAGTAAGGCACCCTTGAGGGCTGGCTTAAGCCAAGCCCGCAAGATTGGCCTTCAGCGTTTGCAACTCGGTATGGAGGTCTTGCAAACGAAGGCGCTCGGATTCCACCACCTCCGGATCGGCATGGGCAAGAAACTTTTCATTGCCCAACTTGCCTTCAATCGCACGGACACCCTTTTCCACCTTCTGCATCTTTTTGTTTAAGGAAGCTTGCAGCTTTGCCAAATCGGTTTCTGCTGCAAAGGGAAGGAACACCGCGCCGCCGCGGAAAATGTCGGTTCCGCAACGCTTGGGCTTGTCTCCACCATGGCCGACCTCAAGGCGAGACAAACGCGCAAAAAATTGCACCAATTCCTTTTGCCTGGCCAGATTTTTCGCATCGGATTCTTCGGCACAAAGCAACGTTGCAGCCACATGTTCTGCAGCCGGCACCTCGAGCAAGGCGCGCACATTACGCAAAGCACGCACCGCATCCTGAAGTTGGGCAAACTCGGATTCGGCTTTCTCGTCTTGCCACTGCGGCTGGGATTGCGGCCAACTCGCTCCCATCAACAATTCTTCCCCTTGGCGCAAAGATGCGGGCACCAAGGCCCACAGCGCTTCGGTCAGATAGGGAGTAAAGGGATGCAGAACTTTCAACAGCCGCACCAAGACCGTGGCCAAGGTCGCACGAGCCACGCGCGCAGACTCCACCGACTTCGCATCCTTCTCATCTTCCTCAGCCCACAGGCGGCGTTTGGCGGATTCTACATACCAATCACAAAAATCATCCCAAGTAAAACGATACAAAGCCTGTGCCGCATCGTGAAACTGGTATTCCTGCAAACAGCTGCCGACTTCCTCCAGCATGGCTTGTTGCCGCGACAAAATCCAGCGATCTTCTAGTGGCAGCTGCTCGACTGCCGGCAGTTGCAAATCTTCTTCGCAGCTGCCTTCCAGATTTTGCAGAACAAAACGGGCGACATTCCAAATCTTGTTGCAAAAACGCTGCCCCAGCTCGAAACGGTTCTCGGCCAACTTCACATCCTGACCTTCGCGGGTCAGAATCATCAACGAGTAGCGCACGGCGTCGGCGCCATATTTTTCAATCATGGCGACCGGATCAATGCCGTTGCCAGCCGATTTCGACATGCGCCGCCCCTGCCCATCCAACACCGTGGCGTGGATAAAGCAGGTGGAAAAGGGACAGCGCTGCGCGGCTGGTAGCTGATCCATAAAGGCATAACCCGCCATCACCATGCGAGCAACCCATAGGTAAATGATGTCGCGCGCAGTAGACAGAAACTGGGTGGGATAGAAACGCGCCAGCTCGGGGCTGTCGCTATCGGGCCACCCCAAAGTGGCAAAAGGCCAAAGCCAGGAAGAGCCCCAAGTATCCAACACATCTTCATCCTGGCGCACCAAGGGTTTGCCAGTTTGCGGGTGCGGGTCGCCGAGTTTCAAATCCTCCACCGAAGCGACCGGTACTTGGTCCTCGTCGTACCAAACAGGAATGCGATGGCCCCACCACAATTGGCGAGAGATGCACCAGTCCTGCACGTTTTCCAACCAATCTAGGTAAACCTTAGTCCAGCGCTCAGGCTTAAATTGCAAACTGCCATTTTTCACCGCCTCCATTGCTGGCGGTGCAAGCTCCGACATTTTCACAAACCACTGCTCCGAAATCAGTGGTTCAATTACCGTTTTCGAGCGATCGGAAATAGTGACGTTGTGGGTGATGTCTTCGACGCCCACGAACAGGCCCTGGGCATCCAAAGCTTGAATCACCGCTTCGCGGGCGCGCTCGCGGGTCATGCCCGCAAACTCCCCACATTCTTCATTCAAGGTTCCGTCTTGATTGAGAATGTTAATGATGGGCAATTGATGGCGGGTGCCGCGCTCGTAGTCGGCAGGGTCATGCCCTGGGGTGACCTTCACCACCCCGGTACCATATTCGGGGTCCACCGAATCATCGGCCACAATCGGAATCGCCCGATTGCACAGAGGTAACAAGACCGTTTTGCCAATCAGATGCTGGTAACGCGTGTCCTCAGGGTGCACCGCCACCCCCGTATCGCCAAGCATGGTTTCTGGACGCGTGGTGGCAACGCATAGAGTTTCTTCGCTGCCTTCCACCGGATAGCGCAAAGTCCAGATTTGCCCCTTGCGAGGGACATGCTCAATTTCGTCGTCGGAAACTGCCGTCATCAACTTGCAGTCCCAGTTGACCAAGCGTGCACCACGGTAAATCAATCCTTGTTCCCACAGGCGCACAAAAGCCACACGCACCGCCTGCGCCATGCCTGGATCCAAGGTGAACTTGGTGCGCGACCAATCACAGGTAGCTCCCAGGCGCTTTAATTGCTGCAAGATGACATCGCCATGATGCTTCCGCCATTGCCAAACTTCCTCGGTAAAGGCTTCGCGCCCCATTTCTTTGCGCTCGCGCCCCTCAGCGGCCAACTTTCGCTCGACCACGGCTTGAGTGGCAATACCGGCGTGGTCGGTCCCCGGCATCCACAAGACGTCGTAGCCCAACATACGTCGATGACGCACCACAATGTCTTGCATGGTGTTGTTCAAGGCATGGCCCATATGCAGCACCCCGGTGACGTTGGGTGGCGGCATCATCACGGTGAAGGTGGGTTTGTCGCTGGGTTCCGCAGGGGGGGAAAACAACCCACTCTGCTCCCACAGGGCATACAGGCGCTGTTCAAATTCGGCCGGCGTGTAGCGCGACGAAAGCTGGGGTTCGGCAGTCTCGGTCATGATTCCTGGCAAGATGCGGACGTCTCCATCGAGGGGGATGGCAAAGTCCAGCCGAGGGATTGTCGCAGATTCGGTGCCTTCCATCCCAGGGCTTCTTCGGTGCTTTGACAACGCAAACAAAGACGCAAGCTGCGGGGCGGCCCGGCGAATTCGGCAGCAGAAGCGGGTACGAAGGAAGTTGGCAGATGGCAGGCAGCAGCGACCTGCTCTCCCAACCCCAATCGAGTTACCGCTTCGGACCCGACCAGGTGGAAAATACCTGGCAAGCGGCGGGCAGCGATTTGCCATAAGGGCGGGCCCAACTCCGCGGCCGCGATTGGGGTACGCCACTCATCATGAAACAACTTGAGTTGGCTGCCGACCTTGAAAGCAGCCAGCAACCGACCATCCGCACCACCACGCGTGGCACTGAGAACCGGCCCCAACAGCAGAGGCAAACGCACCACCGCACCACCCGCCGCTAACACCAACTCCTCGGCGCGGGCCTTGGTCTGACCATAAAAGCTCTGCGGATTGGTTGCGCTTTGCTCCTCGTAAAAATCTTCGGTACCGGCAAACACTTGATCGGAAGAGATATAAATCGGAAAGCTACCCCATTCCTGTGCCGTCTGCAGCCATTCGGCCACGGCTTCCACATTGATGCGCTCTGCCAACTGCCGATGCTGGGCACAATCCTCAGCCCGCGCCATACACGCAGCATGCACCACCACCCCCGGCCGCAGTTGTTTCAAGGCGTCCGCAAAGGAGCCCACTGCGGATAAATCGAAGCACACCCCGGGCGCATGCGGCCAAAAGCTGGGGCGCTGGCGCCCACCGATGGCAAAAACATGGGCAGGGGGATGCTGCGCCAGGCCCCACCCCAGCACCCCCCCAACTCCGGTCAGCAACCACGGCGCTACACTGGCATCTCCTTCCATGGCACTAGCCTAAAGGATGCACGCGGATGCAGATTGAAATTCTTGCCAACCCTTTCTCCGGACGCGGACGCGGCCCCGATCGTGCCGCCCGCATTGCGGAATTGCTCAGTTCCCGCGGCCACCTGGTCGGCATTCACCATGGGCGCTCGCGGCAAGACGCCATGGCCTGGGCAGAAAACGCCGCTGCCTTGGCCGACCGGTTGATTGTGGTCGGAGGCGACGGCACCCTCAGCTCGGTCTTGAACGGACTGTCCGCTGCCGCGCCCCCTTTGGTCCTCTCTCCACTGGGTACCGCCAACCTACTGGCTAGCGAACTCAACATTTCCCGTCGCCCGGAAGATACCGTGACTTTGGTCGAGCGCGGGGCGGTGCAAAAACTAGATTTGGGCAGTCTGCAATTTGTTGGTTCAGAAGGCCCGCAACAGCAGCATTCGTTTCTTTGCCTGGGCTTTGGCTATGACGGCGAAGTCATGAGGCTTATGCAGCAACAACGACAGGGCCCAATCCATAAAGCCCAATACCTCAAAATCCTGGGCGATGCCCTGCGCAGTTGGCACCCTATCCCGCATCGAATTGAGGCCGATGGCCATGATTTAGGCGAATATTGTTATGGGGTGTTGTCGGGCATCAGCATTTACGGTAGTCCTCTGTTGCGTTTGGGCCGCTGCGACCTCGACGACGGCATTTGGGAGCTGTTTTTGTTTCAAAACCTCAATCTGTTGCGCGGAGGTCTTTTCGCTTTGGCTGCCGCCGGGGGCCAGCTCGATCGCTTGCCCGATGTGCGTCGGCTTCGCGTGCGCCAAGTGCGTATGGAAGCAGCCAGCCCCGCTCCTTTGCAAGTCGACGGTGACTTCGTCGGCCATACCCCGTTAGAATTCCACCTTGATGGCCAGCAGGTTTCGCTGCTGGTGCCCCGCCCATGACCACCACCGCCGAATTTCTTCCTGGCCACCCCTGCGGCCCAGGCCACCCCCCCCTTCTGCTTGCTGGCCCTTGCGCCATTGAAGGTCCGCAAACCGTGGAGATTGCCCACCAAATCGCTGAGGCCCTCACTGGCCTGGAAGTGCAATGGGTGTTCAAAGCCAGTTTCGACAAAGCCAACCGCACTGCCGCCTCCAGCAACCGTGGTTTGGGCTTGGATACGGGTTTGGCCCTATTGGCCCAAATCAAGGCCGAGCTTTCGGTACCCATTGTCACCGATGTTCACCTCCCCCAGCAATGCCCAGCCGTTGCCGAAGTCGCCGATATTTTGCAAATCCCAGCCTTTCTTTGTCGACAAACCGACCTACTCACTGCCGCTGGCGCCACCTCTAAGGCTGTGAATATCAAAAAAGGCCAGTTTTTAGCACCCCAAGATTTGCGTTATGCGGCGGAAAAAGTCTCTCAAGCCGGTGGGCAGCATATTTTGCTGACGGAACGCGGTACGTTTTTTGGCTACGGCCGTTTGGTGGTCGATTTTTCTGCACTGCCCGAATTGCGCACTGCTGGCCACCCTTTGTTGATGGATGCCACCCACGCCGTGCAAGCTCCGGGTATGGAAGGCGGCAAAACGGGAGGTGATTGGCAACGCGCCCCCTTCCTGCTCAACGCCGCTGCTGCTACTGGCTTCGACGGCTTTTTCGTGGAAACCCATCCGCAACCCCTGCGGTCTCCTTCCGACGGCCCAAACATGATTCCGCTGCAACATCTGCGCGAAGTTTTGCAGCCCTGCCTTGCAATTCGGCAAGCCTATTTACAGAATACAACTTAAATCTTTTCTTCGAAGCGCACCTTCAAGCGCTCCATGATGCGCCCCAAAATCTTCGACACTCGGGATTGAGAAATCTCGCGGATTTCTCCAATCTCTTTTAAGGAGTAATCGAGAAAAAAACGCATAAACAAGATTTCGCGCTCTTCCGCATCCAAGGTTTGCGAAATCAATTCCAATAACTCCTTGGAATGCGCGCCATCATCAGGGCCGGATTCGCGTGGATCTTCGTAAAAATCCAAAGTACCTTCGGCGTCCCCTTGTTCATTGCCAGGTTTTCCGCCGGCTAAAACTGGGGTATCGCGACCACCACCATACAAACGGTGATATTCCTCCAGATCAATCCCTAAAGCGCTAGCAATTTCTACCTCGGAAGGTTCGCGCTCCAATTCACGGCGCAAATTTTCGACCACGCCTTTTAATTTGTTTAGGCGATTGCGCACCGGCCGTGGCACCCAATCATGGCGACGCAATTCATCCAAGATGGCACCGCGCACTCGGTATTCACAAAAGGCTTCGAAGGGAACTCCGCGCTCGGGATCAAAACTTTGGATGGCTTGAATCAAGCCAACATCTCCAGCGCCGGTGAGGTCGCCAAATTCCACAGAGCGAGGCAAACGAGCCTTAACTTTGCGTGCTACCCGCGCGGCATAGGGGCGGTAATACTCAATGAGGGCATTGCGCGCCTCAATCCTTTCCGAGCCGCGATATTCCTCCCAGAGACGAACCAAAGTTTGGTTGGTTTCTTTATCAAGACGCGCGCGTTTGACCATGAATGCAAGAAGGAGAAGGGGAGACGGACGCCAGGGGATGTGCCGTCACGCTGATTTGACGGAATTTCAATTGCCATTGCAAAGAAAATCAGCGGTTTTTTTTGAAATCGGAAAACTTCTTTGCGCTTTGGGTGCGGAATTTCCAACAACCTAAGCACCGCAATAACCCAACACGGCGGTTTCCGCCGCGCGCATTTGCTTTTGTTCTTCCGCCGTGGTGTCGGCAAAGCCGAGTAAATGCAATAAGCCATGCACCAGGTAAAGGGCGACTTCTTTCTCCATGGGCAGTTGACGTTGCTGCGCCTGCACACGCGCAAAATCAAGATTGATCAAAATTTCGCCAAACAAATCTTGGTCTTGGTAGGGAAAAGTGATGACATCGGTAGGGCTTGGGTCGTGCAAATACTGGGCATGCAGATGACAATGCTCCTCTTCCCCCATCCACACCACTTCCACCACCGCCAACGGCGGCCCTTGGTGCAGTTGCCATGTGCGCTCGGCTAAGGTTTGTAAGGATGACATCGGCCACGCTTCCAATTCTGGGTAGTTCGCCATTTCCACCCGGGCATGAAAACGCAACTCGGGACTCCCCATTAAACGTCTCCGTAGGCCTCTACGATTCGTTGCACCAAACTGCTGCGCTGCACATCTTCAGGATGGAATTCCACCATGCCCACCCCTTCCATTGCCTGCAGTCGCTTCATGGCATCTTGGAGGCCACTGCGCCCACGCGGCAAGTCAGTTTGACTGATATCCCCAGTGACCACCGCACGTGTACGCTCGCCCAGACGGGTGAGGAACATTTTCATCTGCCCTTTGGTGGCGTTTTGCGCTTCATCCAGAATGACAAAGGCGTCGTTCAAGGTACGACCACGCATAAATGCCAGGGGCGCGACCTCAATCATGTCCAAATCTTTCATTCGCCGCGCCGCCGCGGGACTAAGTAAATCATTGAGTGCGTCGTAAAGAGGACGCAAATAAGGGTCGACTTTGTCTTCCAAATCCCCTGGCAAAAACCCCAAATGCTCACCAGCTTCGACTGCGGGCCGCGTCAGCACCAATCGTTTGACGCTGCCTTCGCGCAGTGCGCGCACCGCCGCCGCCACCGCCAAAAAGGTTTTGCCAGTTCCTGCAGGCCCCGCTGCAAAAACCAGTTCTTTTGTAGCCAGCAAATCCAAATACACCTGTTGCGTTGGGGTGCGGGCAGTAGGCAATTGGTTGCCCGCGCGCTGTTGAGCTTGGCCATCCATCGTGGGCTGCCGCGGGTCCAACACCGCCGCAACTTCTGCTGACTCGCGCCCCATCAAGGCATCGGCTACTTGGTTCGGCTGCAGATCTTCGCCACGACGCATGGCCTCCAACAAATCTTCCACCCGCCCAACCAGCAAGCGCACAGCTTTTTCCGGCCCTTGCAAACGCAAGCTACCACCGCGCGAACTAAAGCGCACATCAAACTGTTGGGAGACTTGTTTGACATGACGGTCGTGGGGACCAAAGAGGAGTTGCTCCTCCTCGAGCGAAAGTAGCGGGATTCTAGTTTCCATGCAGGCCAGGTGCGGAAGACATCAGTTGTTTAAGCACTATACAGAGTGAGCAGAAGGTATCCATGAAGAACAGGAGCGGCGATGAGAAAGGAATCCACCATGTCGAAACTACCACCAAAAGCCGGCACCGCCGAGGCCGAATCTTTGGTGGCGCAACCGCGCTTCAAAAGGCTTTCCGCGAGGTCGCCGAACTGAGCGGCAACGTTGCACACGAGCACGGCGCAAATCCACACTGCCGCATCCATGCGCCCGCCAAAAGCCCAATCCGCCACAATCCAGCCACCAGCCAAAGCCCCAAGCACCGAGGCGAAGGCTCCTTCCCAGGATTTATTCGGGCTAACAGCAGGGATGAGTTTATGGCGTCCCCAAGCGCTACCCGCAAGGTAGGCCGCACTATCGCCTGCTTTGCAACTAACAACCAACAACATCACCCATTCCCAACCATCGTGTGGATCGATGAGACGAATGTAAAGCACGGAGCTCAGCAATAGGGGCACCACCATCCACCCCAACAAGGTGGTGGCAATCCTTTGCGGTGCTTCCTCTACGCATTGCTGCAGAATCTCCAGCACCAGCAAAGAAACCAACAAACCAATCACCAAACTACCGACGGAAACCCAGGCAAACCAAGCATTGGCCAAGGTGAGGGCACCGAAGAACACACCGATGCGCGGCCGGTTGGGATGCTGGCTCTGGGCGAGCATGGTGTAAAATTCTGCCTGGGCAGACAAGGCAAGCAAAGCAAAGACCGACATAGCGGCGCCTGGCAAGGTATCGCGGTCAAGTAAAAACAAGCCAATGATGCCGGCTATCAGCAGAGAGCCAAAGCTCAAGCGTTGCTTCAAATCTTTCATGGGCGGCAATCCTCAACCGCCGGATCCTGCTCAATCACTTTGCCAAAACGTCGCACCCGTGCATGATAATCCTTGAGTGCATGCAATAAATGTTGGCGACGAAACTCCGGCCACAACACATCGGTAAAATGAAACTCGGCATAGGAAGCTTGCCACAATAAAAAGTTGGACAAGCGCACTTCCCCCGCCGTGCGAATAATCAAATCAGGGTCGGGCATGGATGAGTCATAAAGGGCGGCATGGATATCCTCCATACTTACAGAGTTTGGATTTAACTGCCCTTGCCTCACCTTGGCGGCCAAGCGGCAAAATGCGTCCATCAGTTCTTGGCGCCCACCATAAGAAAGCGCCAAACGTAAAGTCATGCGGTCGCCGCCGCGAGTAGCTTGCTCAACCTCTTGCAGGGCCTCGGTAACTGCGGTCGGCAAATCCCTTAGCCGACCCAAGCCCTTTAAGTGGATTCGGTTTTTGACGAGGTCGGCTTTTTCGTGGTGCAAAAACCTCACCAGAAATTTCATCAAGCCATCGACTTCGGCTTGCGGCCGTTGCCAGTTTTCCACACTAAAGGCATAAAGGGTGAGATGGGGAATACCCCATTCCGCACAGGCTTCCACCGTGTCGCGTACGGCCTCCACCCCTGCTTCGTGGCCGCGTAAGCGCATCAGCCCACTGCGCCGGGCCCATCGGCCATTGCCATCCATAATGATGCCCACATGTTGGGGCACCGGAAAGTCTGGAGTTAACTCTTGGCCCATGCAGGTGCTGCTTGCGGAGAACAGGAAAACAGTTGCTCACGGCCAGGACCCACCGAAAGGCTGACGATGGGCGTTTGCATCTGTTCTTCCAAAAAGGCGACATACTCCTGGCAAGTTGGGGGCAACTCGGCCAAGGAGGTGGCGCCGGTGATGTCTTCTTGCCAGCCGGGCAAACTTTTGTAGACCGGCTGCACTTGATCCAAAGCTCCTAGGTGGCCGGGAAACTCGGTGGTTTCTCGACCATCGGGTAAACGATAAGCCACGCAAACTTGCAGCTGTTCAAAACCACTCAACACATCGAGATTGGTGAGGAACACTCCATCCAAACCATTCCAAGCGCAAGCGTAACGGGTTTGTACCGCATCGAACCAACCACAACGACGAGGACGTCCGGTGGTGGCACCGTATTCATTGCCTTGTTCCCGCAGGCGTTCCCCGGTGGCGTCGTGCAACTCGGAAGGGAAAGGGCCTTCGCCCACGCGAGTGCAATAGGCTTTGCTCACCGCCAAGGCGCGGTCGATGCGATTGGGCGGGAAGCCAGCACCACCGGCAATGCCGGCCAAGCCGGTCCAAGAGGAGGTGACATAGGGGTAGGTGCCACCGTCTAAATCCAACATCGCACCTTGAGCACCCTCAAACAAAATACGTTGCCCCTCTGCGTAGGCTTGGCGCACACAAGCCCCCCCATCAACTACGATTGAGCGCAAGCATTCCACCTGCTCCAAAGTTTGCTCCAGTAGCTGTTGGCCATCGATAGCTGACTGCCCATAAATCCCTTGCAACAAGGTGTTTTTTTCCTCCACCAAAGCTTGCAAACGGGCGGCGAAAGTGTCGGCGCATAAGGCATCGGACAAACGCAACCCCGAGCGTGCGACTTTATCGGCGTAAGCCGGACCAATGCCACGCCCCGTGGTACCGATTTTCCCTGAGCCACGCTGGGTTTCCGCTAAGCCATCCAACTGCGCATGGAAAGGGAAAATGAGGTGGGCCCGCCCATCGATACGCAAGCGCTCCATCACGGGTACGCCGCGCTCCTCCAAGCCATCTATCTCTGCCAGCAAAGCGGCTAAATCCACCACCAACCCACGGCCAATGAGGTTGGTTTTACCCGAGTGCAAAATACCCCCAGGGATCAAATGAAGCACATATTTTTCGCTGCCCACATGAACCGTATGTCCGGCGTTGTGGCCTCCTGCAAAGCGAACCACCATGTCCGCTTCCGCGGCCAGGCTATCGATGATTTTTCCTTTACCTTCGTCTCCCCATTGGAGACCGATGACTGCTGTAGAGGGCATGGTAGGGCGTTTGGGGCCGGGGGAAAGGGAGATTGTCCCCTCCCCCTCTAGGATGGCAAGTAGAACCCGGCAAGGACAACAATTCTTTGCTAGTTTTGAACTATGACCACCCACGCCCCCGCCCAACCGCACCGCACCTGGTCGGCCTGGCACCCGCTTTGGTTGGGGCAAGTCCGTCACTGGCAACGACGCCTTCCCGCAGGCTTCCAACTTGGCTCCCCCCAGCAAATCCTGGGGCAAGTCGAAGGTGCCTTGTGGCTGGCCTGCAAGGGCACTCTCCCCACCAGCCGCAGCCAGGCCTGGCGCGCACTTCGCCAAGTGCTATATCAAGAGTTTGAGCGTCCGTGGCGCCATTTTCATCCGTTGCCCCAAACCTTGGCTGGCCCTTCCCCAGCCCCACTTGACCTGCCGCCCGCCATACTCCCTTTTGCTGAGGCCTACCTCCAGGGCCAGGGCCCGGAAGGCTGCTTGCGTCGCGCCTGCCGCTTTTGGCACAGCCGACGCAAAGCCCGTCTACTCAACCGACAGATCCTCCAGGCCCTCTATGGCTATAACCCTGATTTCGAAGTCCACAAACGGGCTGCCCGGCTCGCTGCAGCGGTCGCCCGCGATGGTGCCCGATACAGTCACCGACAAGAAGCACGCCACCTACGCTGCATGTTGCGCATGCTAGAGCCAACTCCGCCCATGCAGCCCATCCATCAAATGCTCAGTGGTATCTTGGCGGTTCAAAGGGAGGCAAATCGCGCTGAAAATCCGGAATGCGCCAGCGTGCGTAAGGCACCTCATGCCATGGCTCTAAAAACACGAGCTTGACCCCATCGGCAGTGGTTGCACGCCACACCACAGCCTTCATCCGCAGCGCATGGCCCGGAGGCTCTTGATAGCGCCGTTCGGGTTGCCATTCGGCGTCGTTTTTCTGGTAGGCGAATACATAAACGCTGAATACATCCGACTGCACGCCCAGCAATTCTTGTAGCTCGGCTTGCGTTTCCTCGTCCAACTGCTCTGCAGCAAAACCATCCACTTCGGAAATCTGTTCTAAGCTGTGAAAATACTGCTTCGGATCTTCTTCTCGGTCGCCATAGATGGAAGTGCGCAACTCCCGGTCCTGCGGATCCTCATCCGCCTTCTCCAATTCATCCAAGGCTTTTTCGTCGACCTTATTGCGGTATTCCAACAGCGCCGTCACTTTCACCGGCGGTAGTTGGCGGGAGGGAAACATCCCCTCCACCACCGCGCGCGGGGCAGTGTTGATATTAATAAGCGTACCGATGGGCGCTTCCGCTTCCAACACCCCTTCCATGCCCCCTTCTCCTTGCACCACGCGGTCTCCATCCGCCGCATCCGAGGAGTTGGATTCTTCGGCGGCCGGCGGGGCACCTCCCAAACTTGGCGCGTCCCCTTCGTCTACCGCTTGGTCGGCCGCTAAAGAAGCACTGCCCGCTTCTTCAAATGCCGGCAAAGTCCAGATGGTGAACACGCTTTCCAATCCAGGTGCAATACGTTCTTGCGGACGCACCTGGTCGTAATACAAATCTTCGGTCACCGTGGGTAAGAGTAAAAGCTCTTGCAGGCTGGTCAGCATGGTATAGCGATCCTCTTCCTTTAGAGAATGATGGGGCATTGCCGGCAAACGACGAGTGCGATTGTCCACCTCCATCCAATGCAGCAAATCATCGACAATGCGGCGAGCATCGGATTCATCCAAATCATCCTCAAAATCATTGCGCAACGCATCCAGAATCCGCACAGCGCGGTCGTAATTCGCTTGCGCCTGGGCTTCGTCCTCTACCAGCAATAGATGTAAATTGAACTTGCCGTTTTCATCGTCGACAAAGGTGGTTAACTCCAAGTCGCCCACCACCATATGCATCGGCTTGGCCCATGGATCTTCCCAAGAATCGGCGGGGCTTTCTTCCGCGTCCTCTTCGCCATCCTCGGCGGAGCTTTCTCCCGCATCGCCGCCCGAAGAAGAGGCGTCCGCGCCAGATTCGCCCATCCCAGGAAAACCTCCTGGCCCAGCCAAGGCCCCACTCAAACCGCCGGAGGCCTGTCCGGCAGCATCGTCTTTCAGCATGGTAAGCACTTCTTGGGCCGTGGTCTTACAAGCCAACTCCATCAAAATATGACTAGAGCGGTTGGCCGTAGCTTGGTGCGCAACCTCCGCTCCCAAAGAAAGCTGGGTAATGAGCGCAATGACCAAAAACAGCACAAACATCGTCAGCAACAAAATAATCCCACGTTGCTGTGAGCGAGCGTGAGCCGCGGCGAATCGAGGAGGGCTTAGCTGCATGAGAGGCAAACCATCTTAGGACGCTCCGCGCCAGCTATTTCTTCCCCCAGCCGGAGGTTATTCCCCATCCCCGGCCAAATCGAAGGGATCGTAATAATCCCCGATGCCAAAGCGATCGATGCTTGGACGCCCTTTGATTTTTGGCGTAAACATGAACGTGACCGTGGTCTCGACATTTTCTGTGGAGCGAGAGGAGAACAACCAACCCAGAAGCGGCAAATCACCCAACAAGGGGACTTTGCTCTCGGTCACCCGGTCTTCTGTGAGTTTCAACCCACCAATAATGACGGTGGTGCCATTGCGCACATAAACCTCCGTGCTCGCTTTGCGCGTGTTCAAGGATGGGGCCACGATTTGTTGGTTGTTGCCATCCGTGCCAATGACAAAATCTTGCCCCAAGCGACTCACTTCCACGTCAATCACCAAGTGGATGGTGTCGACACCAAGTAAAAAAGGCGTAATATGCATTTTGACGCCAACGGATTTGGTGCCAATATTGAAAGCAGCCGTGCCGCTGAGATTGAGAGTAGTGACATTGAGGAAGGGGATTTCCTCCGTAGATTCCACGGTGGCCGTCACCCCGTTACGGGTGACGATTCGTGGCTGAGACACCACTTGCACTAATCCTTTCTTTTGCAAAAACTGGAGTACGGCGTCCAACTGGAAGGAAGAATCGACCAAGCCCACTTGGAAGGCACCCCCTAAACCGGAGCCAGCGACCGTGGGGTTGGTAGTTGTTGGGAAGTTACCACCAATACTTTTTAAGAACGCAGAGCTTTGCGCATCTTGGAACAAGGGATTACTGGCGATTTGCGTCATCCCCCGCTCAAAAGAATCATTATTGAGGTTCTCGGTGACCACCGCTTCGATGGAAATTTGTGGGCCAGAGTTGTACCAGACATCAATTGCCCCAAAGATCTCCCGCAAATCTTCTTCCGAGCCGGTGGCTACCAATAAATCCTCCACCGCCTTGTACTTACCCCCACCTTTCCACGGGAAACGGTTCGCCGCATCCAAATTGTTGTCGTAAACACTGCCACCACCGGCAATCACACGCAAGCTGGCCCGAGGCGCTTGTCCTTCTTCTGCTTGCAAGCAAGAACAGATGCTGGTCAGTTCTTTGGCAAAAATGGGCGCACTACCTAGAGGGACAGTGAGCACTGCGGACAAAAGACCATCCTTCTCCTCCATAAAACGCACATAGGGGAATTCTTCCTCAAAGGATTGGGGGCCGGTGAACGCAACCTCGGGCTTGACCACGGGATTGGGAACTTCGGGTTCGGGTTCCCACAAGGCGCAGCTTCCCGCCAACAGCAAACACACACCCAACCACAGCGAAGGGCTTGGGGCTGACATGGTGGGAAGAGAAGGTCTAGAGGGCTGCAATGATGTCGGCAGTGGCATCGACTACATGAGGGTAGCCGGAAATGCCGCCTTCTTCCATGATAAGCACAAAGCTCTTTTCGCCCGCAGCTTTTTTCAAGGCCGCCTTGAAGGTTTGGGTGGCCTCTCGAATCAGTTTCTTATAGCGGGCGGAGCCACGGTCCAAACCTTCTTTTTGGATGGTTTGGTAGGCCGGGATGGACTGATAAACTTCGGTGGAACGGATGGTGGCGACAGTTTTTTCGCCCTCGGGATCAAACTTCCGCACATCCCCATAAAGCACCTTGGCGCGGTCGATTTGCACCCCAGAAAGGGCCCAGAAAGGACTCTCGGCTGTGGCCTGCACCAAGGGTGCGGCAAAGGATAAGGCACAGAGGGCGACGACGACGTGGTGGAGGAGTTTGGGCATGGTTTCCAGACGCTAGGACTCAGTTTAAATTTTAAACGTCCCAGACGGTAGTCTATTTGCTCTTTTTTTCTAGGAAACCTACCTTTTTCGGCAAATTTCACCTGATTTCCTTAGCAACCACCACATATAGACAAGAAAAGGCACGAACAATCGCAAGATTGTTCGTGCCGGAGGGAGAAAAAGCTCTAGACGCGCTCGCGACGCCCACGGCCGCGGTCACGATCCCGACCGCCACGCTCATCGCGCCCACGGCCACGGCCTCCACGATCGTCTCGTCGGCCACCGCTGGGGCGAGCGGGACGTTGGGCTGCGGCGATGGCCTCTTCGACTTCTTCGTCGGGCAACAGGGCAATGCGGCGGCTGAGGCGAATCTTGCCCGAGCGCTCATCCACGTTGACCACGATGACATCGAGCATGTCGCCTTCGTTGCAAACGTCGGTCACCTCCTCGGTGCGTTCCGCCGCCAGCTCTGAAATATGGCACATGCCTTCTTGCCCGCCGCCTAAATCGACAAAGCAACCGAAATCTTTGACCCCAGTGACTTTGCCCTTAAAGCGCTCACCAATCTTGATGACACGGGTTTGCTCCTTGATGCGCTCGATGCAAGCATCCACATTCTCGACGGGAGTACCCGAGACTTGCACATTGCCATCTTCATCCAAGATGCTCACATTGACACCGAAGGTTTCTTGCAACTCGCGGATGTTGGCACCCTTGGGGCCAATCACAAAGCCAATCTTGTCGGCCGGGATTTTCACCGTCTTGTTCGCCGGCGCATACTGGGAGATGGTTTCTCGGGGACCATCCAGCACTTCCGCCATGTTGCCGAGAATGTACAAACGACCTTCCTTGGCTTGGTTGATCGCTTCTTCCATAATCTCGGCGCTGAGGCCCTTCACTTTGATGTCCATCTGCAAGGCGGTGATACCTTTGTCGGTACCGGTCACCTTGAAATCCATGTCGCCATGGTGGTCTTCGGAGCCGAGGATGTCGGACAAGATGGCGTATTTGCCGGTTTCCTCATCCATGATGAGGCCCATGGCGATGCCGGCAACAGGGGCTTTCATTGGCACCCCGGCATCAAGCAGGGATAGACACCCTCCACATACCGAAGCCATCGACGACGAACCATTGGACTCGGTGATGTCGGAAACCACGCGGATGGTGTAAGGAAAATCATGGTGGTCGGGAAGCATTGGGCGCAAGGCGCGCTCAGCCAAATTGCCATGGCCTTTTTCCCGGCGCGAAGTTCCGCGCAACATCTTCGCTTCCCCAGTGCAGAACGGTGGGAAGTTGTAGTGCAAGAAGAACTTGTTCTTCGTCTTTTCTGCGTTCAACCCATCGATGTACATTTCGTCATCCACCGAACCCAAGGTAGTGGCAACGATGGCTTGAGTTTCACCGCGGGTAAACAAAGTGGAACCATGCACACGAGGAAGAATGCCGGTTTCGATGTCGATTTGACGAATGGTGGTGCAATCCCGACCATCGACGCGCTTGCCGTTTAAAGTCATTTTGCGCTCGACATCGTTGGCCACTTTTTTCGCCGCTTCCTTGTAGCGCGCTTGTTCGGCCAAAGCTTCTTCGGTATCGCCAGCTGGCGCCATTTCCGCCACCACCTGCGCAACAAAAGCATCGACTGCGGCATAGCGCTCAAACTTCCCTGCGGTGAGCAAGGCCTTTTCTACATGCTCTTCGCCATATTTGGCCAAGACTTCTGCGGCCGTGGAGTTGTCCACCACAGGGGCTTCAACCTCCAGCTTTTCTTGACCGCACATGGCACGCAGTTCATCCAGCATGCCAATGATTTCTTTGATCACTTCGTGACCCGCAGCCAAAACGCCCGGCACTTCGGAATCGAGGAGTTCTTTAGCGCCGGCTTCCACCATGCACACAGCTTGCGCCGTGCCCGACATGGTTAAGTCCAGCAAGTTGTTGGGCATTTCCAACACCGATTTGGTGGGATTGATGATGACATGGCCATCGACATAGCCCAAGCGAATGGCCCCCATGGCCCCTTCAAAGGGGATGTGCGACAAATGGATGGCGGCCATGCCACCAATCATCGACAACACTTCGGGCTCGTTTTCCTGATCGAAGGAAAGCACCGAAGACATGATCTGCACTTCGTTTTGAAATCCCGGGGCGAACATGGGGCGCACCGAGCGATCGAGCATGCGCATCGCCAACACTTCTTTCAAAGTAGGTGCGGCTTCGCGCTTAAAGAAACCACCGGGAATCTTGCCGGCAGAATAAGTTTTCTCACGGTAATCCACAGTGAGAGGAAAGAAAGGAAGGTCCTTGGGACCACCGTCCACCACTGTGGACATCACGACTGTTTCGCCGTAGCTTACGAGGACAGAACCGGTAGCCTGTTTGGCAATCCAGCCGGTTTCAATGGTCAGGGTGCGACCACCAATCTCGCGAGAGACCGAGCGCACATTCTTGTTGGAAGAGATCGTCATTACCGCTTTTCCGCTGTTTTCTAGTTTTGTGTAATTCCGCAAGTCATGGCCGAGCCCAATGCCCAAATGCCATGATGGCCCCTCCGGCGAGGCCTGGGAGTGCTTGGGGCTGCGAAGGCATACCCCCTGCCGGAGTCCTATCCACGGATGCCGAGCTTCTCAATCAATTCATGATGCCGATGGGCATCCTTCTTGCGGAGATATTTCAGCAAACGCCGACGCCGCGCAACTTGGCCTAGGAGGCCACGGCGGGTGCCATTGTCTTTTTTGTGGATCTTCAGGTGTTCCGTGAGTTGGCGAATGCTCTCGGTGAGGAGGGCGATTTGCACTTCGGCGGAACCGGTATCACCCTCGGTACGGGCGAATTCCTGGACAATTTTCTGTTTGGTTTGTTTGTCGATGACGGACATGATGTTCCTCTAAGTGTTCCCGTCGGGTAGGCCAAAGCCCACTATGCCGGATTCCCAAAGAAGAGGTCTCTGGAAAAAAGGTCGGGCGATTATAGCTGCAAGGTGGGAAAGAAGCGAGGAAGAAGCACCTATCCATCCGCAAAATCAGAAGTTGAGGGCCGCACCCACCGCCGAACGGGCCCAGGATTGGGCGTCGCGCTCAAGCTCGGAGAAGAAGAAACCCACTTCGGAAAACCCCGCAGGCATGGCAAAAGCCTCCACAAAAGCCGTCCACGCACCGCCAGGCACCATTTCCAAGGGCGGAGTGCCAATGCCGGAAGACGGAGTATTCCGCAAACTGGGCAGATTCAGGACGAAGGGGTCGGCGGCAGACATGCTGGCTGCGATCCAAAAATGCCAGCGTTGTGGCGTGGCCGCCGAATCTTCCACCGTGAGATGGAAGACCCCGCCCGCTGCCAGCAGGGTGTGGGTGAAGGAGTGGGTGAAGGGATAAGCGGCAGTACTGCCCCACACCCCGTCGGTGGGCACATCCGGCAAAGGCAGGGCTACCGATGCTGGGTTCTGCGCCAAAGGGGCCGCCACGCGCACCAGGCCTTGGTTGCCAGCCCCATCCTCCACGAAGACTTGCAAGGTCACGTTGGCTGCGTCCGCGCCTTCGGTGACCGCCAAACCATGGAGCGCCAGTTCCAGCTCGGCGTCGCCGTTGACACCGCCCCCCCCTGGAAGGTTTACCGCTCCAGCGCCCAAACCGATGAAGCCAGGAACACCAGGAATCACTGTTCCAACCATGGTGTTGGACTGCACCAAAGGGCCATAGCCAAGGCCAGGGGTGACCTGCAGTGGATAAATATAATCCACAGCACCCGCCAACTGGTTGGTGCTTTCCACCATCGGCAACACCGGCGGAATCAAATTGCCCGCCGTTCCCGGCTCGATGAGGATGCGGCCGTCCACCCCATAAAAACGGAAGTAGCGGTCGGGAGCTGGGAAAGCCACCACATCGTGGAAAGCCGCATACCACCCCAGACGTTGTAGGCGGGTGTTTAAGGTGCCGAACAAACTATTGAGGTCGTAAGTTTGCTGCCCGTCAGCATCCAAGTTGCCAATGCTGTCGACAAACAAGTTGCTGGCCACTGTAAGCACTCCACTGGTCAGGCCGGTGACTTGCGGCGACATAGAAGCCACCGTTTGCAATGCGGAGGGCATCGGCACGGAAATTTCGCTCACGGCAAAGCCAACCACGGAAACGGAATCGTAGCCCGGCAACTCTAAGGTGATAGTCTGCGGGCCGACACGTTGGCCAAAAGTAAAAGAGCCATCGCTGCCGGTGGTGCCGACGTCTTCGTTGCCTCCAGCTGAATCTTCAATATGCACGGTAGCTCCCCCCAACAAAAACAAGGCATCGCGATCAAAGGCAATCACGCGAACATCCCCCCCGCCAGGCGCAAGCGCCGAGGAACCGACAAAGCCACGAAAAGACACACTCCCGGGAGAGGGTGCCGAAGCTGGGTTCCCAGCGACATCGGTTAAAGTGACATCAAAGGCCAAGGGGCCCTCGCTGACTTGGCCAGGATCGAAAAAAGGGCCCACAAAAAAGTTGCTGGCGGGCGGTTCCGGCACACTGCGGCTTTTGCTCAGCACCGATGGCGGAAAGGAAGCACCCACCGCGGCAATGGCTTCGCTAGCACGCCCATAGGGGCGGAAACGCGGCAAATCGGTGACGAATTGGCTGCCAAACTGCCCTACGGGCGGGCCGTAAGTGAATAGGAGAGGGCGCACCAAATCATGCGGCACCACGGCTTCCAGGCCCTGGGTGTCGCGGTAAACCTGGACACTGCTGCGTTTGCCTTGCCGCTCAACATAGCCGCCAACAATCAGATTCGTACTCGGCTGGAAAACCGAACTGTTTTGGCCTTGAGTGAGATCGAGGTTGAAGTTGAGCAGTCCGCCGCCTGCCAACAAGGACTGTTGCACAAAAACCGAATCAACGTTCTCGTGCACCAATAAGGTGACGGAATCGGTGCCCGACACGGAAAGCGGCAAAGTGACTTGGACTGGAAAATTATTTTGGTTGCTGAGGTTGACCGCGGGAGCAAAATTGCCAAAAGCAGCGGCGTCGAAATCAATAGAGCTCGGTCGGGCAAAGGCCAGAGTGTTCCACTTCGCCAAATAGGCTTTGGCCAAAGCAAGCGGAACGAATTCCGCATCGGTCACCGTGCTGGCAACCCGAACTTGAAGCTCGGCATTCAAATCTTGGTCGTCGCTCAAATGCGGAAACTCAAAGACTCGGTTGCCGGCAAAGCGATGCGAAAGGGCCACTGCGCGATCATAATCCGCAGCCGTCTGCGTACTCAGGTTTTTCAACGTAACCGCATCGGTGATGCCGGTGAAATCCATAGGTTTGGAAAACACCAACACCACTGGAGTATCGTTGGGAACATCGATGCTGGCGGCCGGAGGGAACGAGCCCAACACCTCGGGTGCTTGTCCCGACAAGGCGCTGGAAGTGGTGAATTTGGCGAGGCGTCCGTTTTTGGGCAGCTGGAGGCGTTCCCCCTCCAAATCGGTGATGTCCTCAGTGGCCACAATCTCATATTCCGTCAGTGGGCTGAGATTGGTGGCGGGCAACAAAATCAGACAGCGATTCGCGGCCAGCCAGGTATTTTGCGTGGCAACCGGAAACTCGGGATTGGCCTTGGGACGCAAGATTAAAGAAGCCGCCGTGACCGTGTCGGCACGAAGGCTTTCCGAGAACCAAAGCACGATGGAAGCATGAATATCGATATCTTTGGCCAAATCTGCGGGTGCAATGGCCGCCAGCGATGGCGCCCCAGCTTGCAACAAGGAACCAGCCATGGGGGCGGCGGACGGGCCGGGCGCGGTGTTTCCTCCCCCACCTCCGCCATTGTCGCCGTTGTTACCAGGAGGGCTGAAAACGGTACCAGGATTGCCGGTGCTACAGGTAGCCCCGAACAGGCCCATGCTAAGCAGCAGGGCGAGAACGGGCAGAACCCGAATCAAGAGAGTTTGGGGAAGGCTGGCCTTCATCATGCGCATCTATAATGACGCACCCAGCCATGAGTTTCCGCCAAGAAATCCGTACTCTTCTAAAAATTGTCCCCCTGCTGGTGGCTGTAAGCTGCTCCGGCGCTCATCCCAAAACCACCGCCCCGGCCGTCGATGAGGCCCTCCGCGGGGGCATTGAGCCAGAATCCGCCGAGGTTCAGGCGGAACAACCTCTTCCTAGCCTAGAGGAGCTCCAGCAACTCGCGGCTACGGATCCCGAACAAGCCCTCATCCAGATGGATCGGCGCTTGGCTGCAACCCCAGAGGACGGCCCATTGTTGGTGCTTTTCGGAAACACCACTTTGGCCCTATTCCAGCGCAAGCAGGATGCCGGCCAACTCGGCCCGGGCTTGGCCGCCGACCTTTTGGCTGATGCCAAGGAGGCGTTCAGCCTAGCCCAAAAAAGGGACACAGAAAAAGCCCAGGCAGAAGCGGGTTTCGTGCGTTGCCAGCTGCTTGCCGGGGAAGTTGATGCAGCGTGGCAAACGGCGCTTCAATTGTTCGCCACCATCACCCCGGCCCTAGAGCAAGGGGAAGAAGTGGATTCTTCCCTCTTGCTCTCTGTAGGCAAGGCTGGACTCGCCGCCGCAAGCCAGGCCAAGCAGGCACAACAGCCAGAGCCCGCTTCAATTCACCTTGCCACCACCAGCCTGGAAACCGCTTGGCAACAAGGAGAATTCTCTGCCGCCTTGCCACTCGCCGACTTATGGAGTTGGCTTGGACAACAAGAGCGGGCGGCCAAAACTTTGGTCCGTGCGCTGCAACTGCAGCCGAACAACTTGCAGTTGTATCAACGTCTGCAAAATATCGGCCCTTCGGTGCGCAACCTGCAAGTGGACTTGCTGACGGAGTTATGTCAACAACATCCAGGGCAAGCCATGCCGCTTTGGTATTTGGGGGAAGCGCTTTATCTGCAAGGTCGGGCCGCGCGGGATGCTGCCGACACCCTGAAGGCTTTGGCTTGTTGGGATTTGGCTGAAGACACCTTTCAGCAAGCCATGGCGCTGGAGCCTGCCTATGCCAACACCTGCGAAGAATGGTTGTTTTATGTGCGCACCCAGCGTGGCTGGACCTTGCGTGACGAGGGCAGGATTGACGATGCTGCTGCCACCTTTGTCAGCGTCCTGGAGTCGGCACCCGAACGCTTAGAACCCAATCCGGATGCGCAAAGCCTGCATCTTGGCATCGATGCAATTACTGCCGACTACTATCGCCAGGGAAATTTAAAAGAAGCACGCCAATTCCTGCGCAAAGTTTGCGCCATCTACGATGGCAACTCCGACTGGACCAACAACCTCGGCTTTTTCTGTCGTGACCTGGGAACCGAAGCTTTGGCTGCCGGCAACGAAGAGCTAGCTCAGCAACTTTTTCAAGAATCCTGGGACGCCTACAGCCGTTCTGTGGAGTTGGCTCCGGACGATGCGCGCATTGTCAACGACCGCGCTCTCATTGCTGTCTACTACCTGGAAGAGCATCTCGATTTAGCGGAACAAGAGTTGCACAGGGCCATTGAGCTGGGGGAGCAAAGCCTCAGCCAAATGGGTCCAGATGTTCCCCAATCGGAACATGAATACTACGACATGGCGGTAGGAGACGCTTGGGAAAACCTGGCCTATCTCTACCTCAATCGCTACCAAGAAATCGGCGACGCGGAAACCTACATCCAAAACAGCCTCAAGCACTTCCCCTTTAACCAACGCGGCGGCATCCCTCCGCTGCGCAAAAAACTCGAAGAACTGCGCAAACGCAATCCATGATTCTCACTCTCCTGCTTCTCGCCTGCCAGTCGGGTGATTTAGAAACCGCCTTGGCCGAGGCCTCGGCTTCCGCGGCACAAAACAACTTTGCCACAGCGGTGCAACAGCTGAAAGATGCTGGCGTTGAAGACAGCGCCGATGCTTCTGCCTGGACCGCTTATGGAGAGTACTCCTCAAAACTCACCGAGGCAGAAATCAGCAGCGGCCGTCTTGCCGGCCTCGATGCCTACGATGCTTGGAATGACGTTGCTTGGATTTTCGAGAATGCGGCCGCTTGCGAAGGTGCGGAGCCGAAGGTCTGGACTAATTGGTCGGAAGCCCTGCTCAATGGCAACGATGTTGGCAACAGTTTGCGCGCAGTGGAAGATGGCTTGCTGGTTTACCCAAAATCCGCGGATTTGTATTTGCAAAAAGGTCGGGTGTTGATGGCTCGCGGCCGGGCCAGTGGAGAAGTTGGGGATGAGGAAGCGGCGGCAAAAGCCTACGCCTCCGCAGATGCCGCTTTCGCCAAAGCCTTCGAACTAGCCCCAAATAAGGCAGCGCCATGCCTACGTCGAGGAGAGCTTTGGTGGACCTTGTACTACAACGGTGGCAGCAAAGATCAAGACTTGCATGATCGCGCTCTAGAACAATTCAAACTGGCCGCAGAAACCGATTCAGAAAATGTCGACAGTGGCATGATTAGTAGCTGGCTGGGCGCGGAGGGAATCCCTATCTTGGACATCTTGATTCAAAAACAGCCAGACAATGCCTTGCATTATTGGTATCGGGGATCCGCCTACTACAATCTCGGGCCTGACAACTGGCCGCAAGTGCGGGATGATTTTTTGAAAGTTTTGGAGCTGAATCCCCAATTCACCAATGCTTACTACTTCCTGGCCGATGGCGCCATGCAACGCGGAACCCAGCTCAGCAAAGGCGGCGACCAAGCTAAAGCAGAAAAAGCGTTTTCTGCCGCCGCAAAGTTTTGGGCTTTGTACCTGAAAGACTTTGGCCCCAGCTATCGCGCCAACGTGCAACAAACCGAGGGCGGTGGCAAAGCAGCTGCCGACATCATGAACTGGTTGGCCGGGAAAACCAACATGCAAAATGGCACTATTCTGTTGGAGTGGGCCGTGCAAACGGTGCCAGATTTTGCCGACGCATGGAACAATTTAGCCTTCTTCTACCGCGATACCGGGCGGCCAGAAAAAGCCCGCGAGGCCTACTCCAAGGCACTAGAACTCCAACCAGAGGATCCGCAAATCATGAACGATTATGCGGTGATTTATCACTACTACTTGCGCAGCGAGGATGAACTGGCCAAGAGTTTGTATACGAAGGCCATTGCAACGGCACTAAAGATGCTGGATTCGGGTGAAGTTGCCGAAGCCGACCGCGGGCGCATCCAAACGGCGCTCCGCGATGCCACCAACAACTTGAAAAAGCTCGAGGCTGGCAACCGGAAGAACCAGTAAACAAAAACAGCCCGCAGCCCACCACCAGCTGCGGGTTGTTATCATTTCCCCACATGCGCATTACCATTGGTGGAGAAGATGCGGTTGCCTTTCGCCTCGCCGAGGCTTTGATGACCGACCATGAAGTCACAGTCATCGTACCGCAGGATTTGCGCGATCCAGCGCTTGAGCGCTTGGATGTGCAAGTTCTCCACGGCCCCACCTCCGCCGGTAAAACCTTAAAGGCTGCCGATGTGCATAAGGCCGATTTATTTGTCGCCTGCACATCGGCCGACGAACGCAACTTGGTTGCCTGCGCGGAGGCCAAACGCTTGGGGGCAGCCAAAGTCACTTGCTTCCTCCGGCGCCATGAAGTGCAAACAAATGAAATTGAGGCTGCGAGTCTGGCCCGCTCTCTCCATATCGACCAAGTCATTTTGCCGGCCGCTCGGCTTGCTCGTGAAATCCTCAAAATTGTTTTAGTGCCCGGGGCCTTAGAAGCGGATGCCTTTGAAAATGGTCGCGTTCGCCTGGTCAAACGTTCGGTTGATGTGGGCTCCCCTTTTGATGGTGCGGTACTCAAAGACCTGGGGGTTCCTCGTGGTGTAGTTTTGGTGATGGCCCAGCGCGGATCCGAGCGCTTTATTCCCCGCGGCGATACCCAGTTTCAGGCTGGTGACAAAATCATGGCCATGGGTAACCTGCAAGGAATGGACGCCTTGATGTCCGAATTTCTGACGGTGCACAAATCGAATAAAGATCCGCGGCGTGCTGTTGTTGTTGGCGGTGGTGCCGTCGGTTTTTCCGTTGCTGAGGGATTGGAAAAATCTGGCTGGAAGGTCAAGTTGATAGAAGCCGACGAAAAGAGGGCGATTGAGATTGCCCCTCAACTCCATTCTTTGGTTTTGCATGGAGACGGCACCGACCTGGAGTTATTGCGACAGGAACATATTGCTGACAATCCTGTACTTATTGCCGTCACTAGTAACGATGAAAAAAACCTATTAATCTCCCTGCTCGCCAAGCAGCAAGGTGTTGGTCGCATCGTCACGCGAGCCGATAAAGAATCTAATGAGTGGTTGTTCGAGCAAGTGGGAATTGATGTGGTGCGCTCCACCACCGGCGCCGCCATCCGCACCGTCGTGCGCCAAGTTAATCGTTCGGAACATGATTTGATGGCGGAATTTGAACATGGCGATGTAAAAGTTCTTCGCCTTAATGTCCCCGAAGGCACAACGGATTTACCGCTGAACAATTTGCAAGCCCCTTCCTTTGCCATTGTCGGAGCCATCCTTCGAGATTCCAAGGTCATCATCCCGCATGGCCGAGATTTCATCAAAGCTCACGATCAACTCCTGGTCTTTTGCCATGCTAATTGTGCCGAGGAAACGCGCACATATTTTGAACGTACCCAATCCAAACGCTCCACCGCCAGGTAATAACCGATGCGAATTGCCTTGGTTCTAGGAGTCATTGGGCGCTTGCTGCAAGTGTTTTGCTTTGCCTTTGTGCCTCCTCTCTGCCTCGCCCTTTGGGACACTTGGCAACAGGGGGAACCATGGTTGGAGCCTATTGGATTTGCTGGCGCCATGCTGCTGACTTGGCTGAGCGGTTTTGTCCTCGGTAAGTTCTTTGTCCCTAACCCCAACTTTCGCCGCGCCGAAGCTCTGGCGGTGGTTGCTGGAGCCTGGTTCGTTATCGCCCATTTTGCCGCAATCCCCTATCTACTTGCGGGATTAGGTTATGTAGATTCCTTTTTCGAATCGATGTCCGGTTTGACTACTACCGGCGCCACCATCCTGCAAGATTTCTCCCAACATGGGCGCGCCTTCTTTCTTTGGCGATCGATGACACAATGGTTTGGGGGCTTGGGAGTTATCGCTTTATTCGTTGTTGTCTTGCCTCAGCTTGGTATTGCAGGCCGCCAAATCCTTTTCGCCGAAGGCTCGGATGCAACCACCGACGTCATCAGCCCTAGTGTGCGCCAGTCTGCGCGTCGTTTATGGCAACTCTATGTTTTCTTGACTTTGCTCGAAGTCGTCCTGCTCCATGGCCTTGGCTCGATGGGGCTTTATGAATCCTTTTGCCACGCACTCACCACCATGTCGGCCGGTGGGTTTTCACCCCACCCGCTTTCAATTGCTGGCTACGAAAACCCTGCTGTGGAGTGGATTTTGGTTTGTTTTATGCTGCTCAGCGGGATGAGCTTTCCGCTGATTTGGGTCGGTCTCACTCGACGACCAATGGAATTTTTGCGCGATGGGGAATTCCGGTTTTACATTCTTTGCGCAGGAGCTGCCGGGATGGGTATTGCAGCTTTACTCGCCGGCGGTATTCCAGGAACTACCGAGTTGCGACTTAGCCTTTTCCAGTCGGCCAGCATGATATCCAGCACCGGATTTGCCAGTGTTAACTATACGGCACAACCCTGGACTGATGGAATGCGGGTCTTGCTGCTTGCGGTCATGCTGGTGGGTGGCTGCGCAGGTTCCGCCGCCGGGGGGCCAAAGGCTGTGCGGATTCTTCTTTCCCTTAAATTCATGTGGCGCGAATTCACCCGTGTGCTGCATCCGCGCGGGGTAATCCCACTGCGTCACCGAGGACGAGCCGTACCCAACGACGCCATGCGCGCTATTTTGAATTTGGTACTTGCCTTTGGCGCTTTAGAACTTCTCATGGGCTCGATTATGGTGCTCTTAGGTAGTGATTTTGTCAGTGGCTTCACCGCATCCCTGGCCTGCATTGGCAATATTGGCCCCGGTTTTGGTGCCGTGGGTCCGATGGAGAACTTTGCCCTCCTGCACCCAATGGCAAAAATCTCCTTAACCCTCGGCATGTGGATGGGACGACTCGAGCTCCTCACCGTCCTCGTCCTATTGCACCCCGATGTTTGGCGCAGCCTGCGCTGGAGAGGACGCCATGATTAAATACCTAGGATCCAAGCGCCTCTTGCTGCCCTTCATTTTGGAAGCCATGCGCGATCTCCAGCCACAAGGACAAGTTTTGGATTTGTTTTCGGGCACCTCCCGAGTTGGCCAGGCGCTCAAAGCCGCAGGCTACTCGGTTATTGCCAACGATAACAATCAATATGCTCACTGTGTCGCTCAATGTTATGTGGAGGCCGACGCTGAAGATCATGCGCTCGACTTAGAACGCAATTTAGCAATTCTGAGGCAAGCGTCCCCGCTGGATGGCTGGTTCACGGAAACCTATTGTCGGCAAAGTCGTTTTTTTCAACCGCAGAATGGTGCCCGCATCGAAGGCATGCGTATTGCTTTGGAGCAGATGCCGCTGACCCCAATTCAAAAGTCCATTTTGCTGGTGGCGCTGATGGAAGCTGCAGACCGCGTGGATTCCACAACTGGAGTGCAAATGGCTTTCCTTAAAAGTTGGGCTCCGCGGGCTTCCAATCCCTTAGTGCTGCGCAAGCCTGAACTCCTCCCTCGCTCCCCAGGTGGACCTTGCCAGGCCTGGTGCCTCGACGCCCTTGATGCCGCCAACCAGTTTGAGGGCGATGTTGTTTATCTCGACCCACCCTACAACCAACATTCCTACCTCGGCAATTACCATATCTGGGAAACCCTAGTGCGCTGGGATTTTCCCGAAGTCTACGGCAAAGCATGCAAACGTGTCGATTGCCGCCAACGGCGAAGTGCCTTCAATTCAAAAATCACGATTGCCGAGGCTTTGCAAAAAGTTTTGGAAGCTCTCTCCGGACGGCCGATGTTGGTGTCCTTTAGTGATGAGGGTTATTTGCAACGCGAGCAAATTGAAGGGATGCTCGCCAAGCATGGAACGGTGGAAACTCGGCAACAAAGCCATGTGCGTTACGTGGGAGCCAAAATCGGCATCCACAACCAGCAGGGGCTAAAAGTTGGACAAGTCTCCCACCTCAAGAACCAGGAATTCCTGTTTCTTGTGCGACCATAAAGTTGGGGGGAAGCTTAACCCTCGTGCATGGCGATGTAGTCGCGCATTTCTCGCACTTCTTGGTGCACGAGATCGCGAATGGACAACACCCCCACCAGCTGCCCCTCCGCATTCAACACCGGCAGGTGTCGGATGTGGTGACGCTGCATGAGGTAGCGCGCATCGGCTGCATGCTGTCCCTCTTCTGCACAAATCAGGTCTTTGGTCATGACGTCTTCCACGCGGACAGCATCGACATCCAGATTACGCAAAAGGACGCGCTTCAAGACATCTCGCTCGGTAAAAAGACCCACCAACTTGGTACCGTCCATGATGGCGGCGGCACCGACATTGGCTTCCGCCATGGATTTGGCGGCATCCCTCACGGTGGCTTGTGGGCTAATGGAGACCACACGCTTCTGTTTCCCCACGAGGTTTTTCAGTTCAGTCATTTTTTTCTCCTAGTAAACTTTATACCCTAAAGGCGATGGGCGCAAACCCTTTCCAGGAAAGGATATGCCCCAATGAGCCAACTCAGCCCCCATTCTCGGCTGCAAGGAAACAAGGCCATACTGTTTTCTGCTCCACAGAGTAAAGCAGGGAGGTTTGAATCTGGGCCACTTCTGGCCGGGTGGTGAACGCATCCAAGGCCAAATCCCGAAGGTGATGTGGATTGCGCACAGCCACATGGACCAAAAAATCAAATTCGCCGGTTAGGTGAAAAAAGCCCACGGTTTCGGGCAAACTCAGGATATGGGCACGTAAGTTCTCCACTTGATCCCGAGAATGGCGCACCAGTCTCACCTGAATCATGGCCTGGGTGCCAATCCCCAATTTCTCTGGGTCTGCCCGCGCATGAAATCCGCGCAATACCCCCTTCTGGACCAATTTGCGCACCCTTTCCAAGCAACTGGATGGGGCCAAATGGACCTTGGCCGCCAACTCCTTATTCGACAGCCGAGCATTCTTCTGCAATTCAAGCACAATACCGTAGTCTGTTCGGTCCATAAGCCAATATTACCGTACCTTCCGAGGTCTATTCGGCATTTTCCGTACGGATTTCGGGTGCAATTGGGGCATGGCTCACCACACCCACACCCTTGCCACTCATGCCGGACGTGAAGATTTCCGTGAAATCGGAGTGCATGCCCCCCCCTTAGACTTGTCGACCACCTACCCCGTTGCCGACTTGGAGGAGGGACGCGACAGCATCGACGCCTTGGCAGGTGGTGCCGGTCAAGCAGCTTCCCCGATCTATGCCCGTTTGCACAACCCAACAGTTTCCCGCTATGAGGACGCTTTTGCCTCTTTGGAGGGAGCCGAAGCCGGCGTCGCCTATGCCTCCGGCATGGCCGCCATCCATGCAGTGCTGATGGCGCTTCGCGTGCGGGACCTGGAAGAGCAAAAACAGCGCAATCACATCTTGGCCATACGCCCTTTGTATGGATGCACCGACCACCTCCTCTCCATCGGCCTCCTCGGCTTTGATGTGGATTGGGTCGCCGCCGACCAAGTGGCGCACTCCATCACCCAGAAAACGGCCATGGTGCTCATTGAAACCCCCGCCAACCCCACTTTAAGTTTGGTCGATATACGCCAAGTGGTCGCACAAGCGGGGGAAGTTCCGGTCATGGTCGACAACACCTTTGCCACCCCTATCTTGCAACAGCCTCTTGCTTTAGGTGCGACTTTTTCCGTCCACAGCGGCACAAAATACCTCGGTGGACATGGTGATGTCCTGGCGGGCCTGGTGGCGAGTTCGGAGTTTTGGGCCAAGCGGTTGCGCCAGGTGCGCATCCTTACCGGGGGCAACCTCCACCCCATGGCCGCTTATCTGCTGCACCGAAGCTTGCCCACCCTGCCGATGCGAGTTGAAAAAGCACAAGCCAATGCCAAGGATTTGGTAGAGCGGCTGGCCCAACACCCCATGATTAAGCAAGTTTATTACCCAGGATTCGGACAGCAAGATCCCAAGGGGTTGGTTGGTACGCAAATGTCCGGCGGTGGCTCTGTCCTCGCTATCGAGCTCCACGGCAGTTTTGCCGATGCTGCTCATGTTATGAGGAAGGTGGAGCTCTTCACGCCTGCTGTCAGCCTAGGTTCTACCGACAGCCTTATCGAACATCCGGCGGGCCTCACCCACCGCATTGTCGACGAAGCCGCCCGTACCGAGGATGGCATTTCCGAAAGCATGTTGCGTATTTCAGTCGGCATCGAGCATGCCGAAGACTTGTGGCGCGACCTTCAACAAGCCTTGGACAGCTTGCAGCTCAAAGTGCGGCAACCAGCTTAGGCGGAATCCGTCAAATCTTGTTCTGCCTTGTGCACCACCTCCATCATGTGCACGAGGCTGTCTGGGTTTAGGGAAATGGAGTCGATACCGCGCTCCACCAACCACTGGGTTATTTCCGGAAAATCGGAAGGGGCCTGGCCACAAATCCCAATGTATTTGTGCATTTTCCGGGCGGCATCAATAGCCATCTCCATCAAACCCAGAACAGCGGGATTGCGTTCGTCGTAGCCTGTTAGCATGCCGGAATCTCGGTCGACGCCCAAAGTGAGTTGGGTGAGGTCGTTGGAGCCAATAGACAATCCATCAAAATGTTCCAAAAACTGTTCGGCCAGGATGGCGTTGGAAGGCAACTCGCACATCAAATAAACCTTGAGCCCATTTTCACCCCGATGCAAACCGAACTCGGCCATTTTTTCCAGCACCGCCTTGCCCTCGTCCACCGTACGCACAAAGGGCAACATCAAAATCACATTATCTAAACCCATGTCATTGCGTACTCCACGGAGGGCAGCACATTCCATGGCAAAGGCTTCGGAAAATTCTTCTGAGAAATAGCGTGAAGCGCCACGCCATCCAATCATGGGGTTTTCTTCAAACGGCTCATAGCGGGTACCGCCCAGGAGTGCAGCATATTCGTTGGACTTAAAGTCGGACATACGCACCACCACCGGGCGAGGATGAAAGGATGCGGCAATGGTCCCTACCCCTTCCGCCAAACGACGTACGAAGTAATCGCGAGGCGATGGGTAACCAGCAATGATGGGTTCGATTTTTTCCCGCAACTCGTCATCCAATTGCTCGAAATCCAAAAGCGCCTGCGGATGCACCTTGATGCTGTTGTTGATAATAAATTCCAAGCGGGCCAAGCCAACGCCATCGGCTGGCAATCCAGAAAAGTTTAATGCTTGCTGCGGATCGCCCACATTGAGATAAAGCTTGGTGCGCGGCTTTTTGCATTTTGTCAGATCCATCCTCTCGGTATGAAACTGCAAAGTGCCTTCGTAGACAAAGCCGGTCTCCCCTTCCGCGCAGGAAACCGTGACTTGGGTGTTCATGGCAATGCGCTCCGTAGCATCTCCGCAACCGACAATGGCCGGAATCCCCAATTCGCGCGCGATAATAGCAGCATGGCAGGTACGTCCACCTCGGTTGGTCACAATGGCGGAGGCCGTTTTCATGACCGGCTCCCAATCGGGATCGGTGATGTCGGTAACCAATACATCCCCAGGATTCACTTCATGCATATTTTCGGAATCCATAATCACCCGCGCTTTGCCGGTGGCAATGCGTTTGCCTACGGCGCGCCCCTCCACCAGGACCGGCCCGCGCTCTTGCAGCTGAAAGACCTCATGCACATAGCCTTGTTTTGAGAATGCACAGTCTCTGGACGAGCCTGCAAAATATACAAAGCCCCATCCAAACCATCCTTCGCCCACTCAATGTCCATCGGCGTCGGCTTGCCAAGCTCCTTGGAATAATGCTCCTCAATGGCAAGGGCAAAACGGGCTAATTGCTCCACCTCTTCGTCAAACAAACAAAACCGTTTTTGCTCATCCTCCAACACCGCCACATTGTGCACCGCACGCTTGGTGTCTGGATCCCGGTCATACACCATCTTGATAGCTTTTTCTCCCAGTCGGCGGCGCAGGATGGGACGCTTGCCCGCGCGCAAACCGGGTTTATATACATGCCATTCATCCGGATTCACAGTTCCCTGGACCACATTTTCACCCAGGCCGTAAGCGCCGTTGATCAACACCAAATCGCGAAATCCGGTTTCTGTATCCAAGGTGAACATCACCCCAGAACAGCCCCGATCGGAACGCACCATTTTTTGCACACCCACCGAAATCGCAATTTCCTCGACACCATAACCCGTATGCGCGCGATAAGAAATTGCGCGGTTGGTATACAAGCTAGCGTACACCCGCCGTACCTTTTCGATTAACTCCACGGAAGTACGCACATTCAAAAAGGTTTCCTGCTGCCCAGCGAAGGAAGCCTCGGGTAGGTCTTCTGCAGTGGCCGAACTGCGAACAGCGACATCGTAATTGGTGCCGTATTCTTTCTCCCGTTCATTGTAGGCTGCACGGATTTCCTGCGCCAAGTCATCAGGCATGGGAGCCGAGCGAATCCATTGGCGAATGAGAGAACCAACCGCCTCCAAACGATCCAAACGCTCTGGATCCAAACCATCCATCGCTTCTTCGATGCGCTCGGTCAAATGGTTGCATCGTAAAAAGTGGCGGTAGGCTTCTGCAGTCACGGCGAAGCCATCTGGCACCCGCACGCCGAGGGCCGACAAGGCATGCACCATTTCGCCCAGAGAGGAATTCTTGCCTCCCACCTGGGGTAGGTCGGCAAGGCGGATTTCAGAGAATGGGAGGATGAACGTCATGAGAGAGCTTCCTAGGTATACCCCCTTCCCCCTTCGATTTCCTGACCTATTCCTTCAGAACCTTACGATAAAGGAAATCGGATACCGATTCTAAAATCAAATCGGAGGAGGTGCGCATCAAGGCATGGCCAAGATTGGAAAAGAAAAGATGCTCTTCGTAAACGCCCACCCGATGGGCTTGGCCAATTAAATCCAAAGCGTAGGCAAAGGGCACAACTGGATCCAACACACCATGCACCACCATCAGCGGTACTTCCCCACTCTCCATACTGGGAAGGTTGTATAGACGCCCACTAATATCGACGCAGGCCGCCACCGCCATCGACTCGTTTGCCCAATTGGGATTATGCACCTTAAATGCCTGATCGTAACTGGCCCCCAAAGCCGCAAATGCCCCGGAGCTCATCCCGCAAAGAGCTATGCTCTGGGTGTCGAAGTTCCAAATGCCGGCCACATGACGCACCCAACGCACCGCAGCCATCACATCGGAAGAAGCGTAAGTCGCGCCCAGGTTTTGGCGATCCCATGGACTGACCAAGCGGTAATTGGGAGCAATGGCCACATAGCCGCGGACAGCGAAATACCGACAATAGTTTTCCATTTCGGTTTTGTCACCGCCGGTAAAACCACCGCCATGCACCCAAAACACCACCGGACGTCCTTCGTCACCGTCCGTAACCGGAAGATACAAATCCAGCTTCAGCCCATCCACTTGATTGGTGGAGAGATTGAGAACACTTCCGAAGGGCACATCCCGGTACACCTCAACGTCATACATGGGGTCGACGAAAGGAACACCTGCCTGTCCAACTGTGGGGGGCGTAGGAATCAGCGGGAAGGCAACTACGGAAAGCGCGGAACTGAGGAGGAGCGCCTTCACCAGGGTAGCTCCAGTCTAACAGGGAAAACCGTGCCCGGAAAGCCACAAAATTGGGGAAATTAGGGCAGAGCCAGTTCGGGTCGGTTCCGAAACTGCCCCAGAACCTCTGGATTGGCCAGAGCTTCGGTATTGGCAACGGGACGCTGGTGGACCACATCGCGCACCGCAATCTCGGATATTTTCCCACTTCGCGTGCGCGGGATGTCGTCCACGGCGCAAATGACCGCAGGCACATGGCGGGGCGTTGCTTGCTGACGAATGGTTTGGCGAATCTGGTCTTCTAGAGCTTGGCTCAAGATAGCGCCCGGACGCAAACGCACAAAAAGAACCACCCTCTGATCGCCATCACCCGTGTCTTGGCCAATGACCACCGCCTCTTCAATATCGTCTATTTGCTCCACCTGCCGATAGATTTCGGCGGTGCCAATACGCACGCCTCCAGGATTCAACGTGGCATCCGACCGACCGAAAACAATAAGCCCCTGGTTTTTTGTTAATTCAACCCAATCTCCATGACGCCAAACTCCAGGAAACGTGGCGTAGTACGCTTGATGGTAGCGTTGATTTTGTGGATCGTTCCAAAATTCCGTTGGCATGGAAGGAAAGCTTTGGGTACAGACCAGCTCCCCTGCTTGCTCGACCACCGACACGCCGTTGCCAGCCCAAACCTCGACAGCCATACCAAGCCCGCGCTTTTGCAATTCCCCGCGCCTCACTGGTGCAATAGGACAACCAAGGGCAAAACAAGAAAGTAAATCCGTGCCACCGGTAATGGAGGCAAGTTGTACATCCTGCTTAACCTCTTGGTAAACCCAATCAAAGCTTTCCGCAACCAAGGGTGAGCCAGTAGAGAGAATCAGCCGTAGTGAGCCCAACTCATGGCTTTGCTTCGGCTTTAATCCCTGCTTTTTGCATGCATCCAAGAATTTGGCGGAAGTGCCAAAAACATGCAAACCTTCTCGGTCAATCAAATCCCACATGGCGGTGGGTGCAGGGTGAAAAGGATTGCCATCATAAAGCACGACCGTAACCCCTTCAGCCAGGCCGCTCACTAACCAGTTCCACATCATCCAGCCCGTGGTGGTGTAGTAAAAGAATCGTTCACCCGCACGCAAATCACAATGCAACTTGTGCTCTTTGCGATGTTGCAACAAAGTGCCGCCTTGGCCATGGACAATGCACTTCGGCTTGCCGGTCGTGCCCGAGCTAAACATCACATAAAGGGGATGTTGGAAGGGAAGACGATGAAATTGCAAAGCACCGGCTGGAGAGCAGGACAGGATTTCCTCCCACAACACCGTGGGCACGGAAAGCGCATCCTGTTTTTCGGCTGGCCGTTGTTCCTCCGCAGCCAAAAAAGGAACCCAAACCACCCGCTGCAAAGAGGGCAAGGCTGCGGCAATTTCTTGCACCTTGGACATAGTGGAAATAGATCGTCCCTTGAAGGAATAGCCATCGCAAGCCAATAACACCTTGGGTTCAATCTGCCTAAAACGATCCAAAACCCCAGAAACCCCGAAATCGGGAGAACAGGAAGCCCAAACTGCACCCAGGCTGGAGCTTGCCAACATGGCCACCACCGCCTGCAGACAGTTCGGCAAAAATCCGACCACGCGATCTCCGGGCTGCACCCCCCATGCGCGCAACTGAGATTGCACCGCATGCACTTGTTCGCGCAATTGGGTTCGGCTTAAGGCAAGACGTCGGCCACGCTCGGAGCAAAAGACCAGGGCTTCTTCATCCCCTTGGAACTTCAACAAATTTTCCGCGAAGTTAAGGCGGGCCTGCGGGAACCATTGGGCGCCAGGCATGCTGTCGACACCAAGGATGGACTCCCCTTTTTCTCCGATTACGCCACAGAAATCCCACACCGCACTCCAAAAATCTTCACGGTGCTCCACCGACCAACGCCAAAGCTGATCGTATCCGTGATCCGGGCCTTGGAGCCCAACCCCTACATGCTTGGCAAAAGCCACCATCTGGCTTGCTGCCACCTGCTCGGCTTTCGGCTCCCACAAGACTGACCCCATCTTTTCCTCCTTAGGAAATCACGCCGTGCATTTTTCCCACTTTGACAAAGGCCTGCACAGCTTTTTCGATATGCGCCTCGGTGTGCCCTGCTGAGATTTGCACGCGAATGCGCGCCTGCCCTTTGGGCACCACTGGAAAGCTAAAGCCAATGACATAGACCCCCTCCTTGAGGAGGTCGCGGGCCATGTCGGCGGCTAAGCGCGCATCGCCCAGCATGATGGGCACAATCGGGTGAACTCCAGGGCGAATCTCAAAACCAGCGGCCGTCATTTGCGACCGGAATGACTGGGTGTTGGCCTCCAAACGGTCGCGCAACTCCGTAGTGTGGCTCAAGCGATCAAACACCGCGATGCTTGCCGCCACAATCGGCGGAGCAACCGAGTTGGAAAAAAGGTATGGGCGCGAACGGTTGCGCAAGGTGTCGACCACAATTTTAGAAGCGCAGGTAAAACCACCACTGGCCCCGCCTAAGGCTTTACCCAAAGTACTGGTGAGGATATCGACCCTCCCCATCACGGCGCAATGCTCATGGGTACCCCTGCCCGTTTTGCCGAGAAAACCGGTGGAATGAGAATCGTCCACATGCACCAGGGCACCGTATTGTTCTGCTAGGGAACAAATTCTTTGCAGGTTGGCAATCACGCCGTCCATAGAAAACACACCGTCGGTGGAAATGAGAATCCGGCGCGCACCATCTGCCTTGGCCTGCTGTAAACAAGATTCCAAATCTTTCATGTCATTGTTGGCATAGCGATAACGCTTCGCCTTCGACAAGCGAACTCCGTCAATGATGGAAGCGTGGTTAAGGGCATCTGAAATGATGGCGTCATCGGCAGTCAATAAAGTTTCAAAAAGCCCCCCGTTGGCATCGAAACAGGAGGTGTAAAGAATCGTGTCTTCAAAGCCCAAGAACTCGGAGATTTTGCTCTCCAACTCTTTGTGGATGTCTTGAGTGCCGCAAATAAAGCGTACCGAGGACATGCCAAAACCGCGTTGCTCTAAACAATCACGAGCTGCGGCGATGAGAGCAGGATCGTCGGAAAGCCCCAGGTAGTTGTTGGCGCAAAAATTCACCACTTCCTCTCCACCGGAAACCCGAATGTCGGCGTCCTGCGGAGTAATGATAATGCGCTCTTCTTTCCACAAGCCCGCCTCGCGAATGGCTTCCAATTCTTGCTGAAGAGATTCCAGAAAGGCTGCTTTGCCTCCTTCTAGTGATGGTGCTGATGACATGTTAGGCAGTGGGATCGAGTACAACTTTGTGCGCTTCTCCGCGGTCGAGAAGGGCAATGCCCTCGTGGAAGGCGGACATGGGAAGACGGTGGGTAACAATATGTTCAACATCCAGACCGCGGCTCAAAAGCGACAGCATTTCTTCCCAAGTAGCAAACATGCGTCGCCCCAATATCCCCTTCCAAGTGAGTCCTTTAAAAATGAACTCCTTGGAAAAATTTTGCAGTGTTAGGCCTACACCTGACGGAATTCCCAACTGCATCATTTCCCCGCCGGGATAGAGAAGTTGCATTCCCGTTTGAATGGCCGCAGCAGCACCGGACATTTCCAGCACCACATCGACTCCGCCTTGGGTTTGTTGTCGGATTTGCTCCAGCATGTCTTTCCCCTCTTCTAACGGGTTATGGATATAAACCGGAACCTGGCCGGACAATCCCGCAGCCCAGGCTTTGGCACGCTGCAAATGGCTCGGCAAAACCTCACAAATGGTCAGGCTCTTCGCCCCCTCAAACTCCACAACGGCAGCCGACATCGCGCCAATTGCACCATACCCAGAGACAAGGACATGGCGGCCGGCAATGCTGCTCGCCGACTGCACGGTGTGTACGGCGTTGCCCAGAGCATCGAGAAAGGAACCAATATGCGGTGGCACGACCTGCGGATCCAAACGCACCAAATTGGCAGCCGGCACCACCACATACTCAGCAAAACAGCCAGCGCGATGGAGTCCGGCAATTTGCGTATGCTCACAAATGTGGTGGTTTCCGGCCTGACAGGCACGGCAGCGTCCGCAAACAATGTGCATCTCTGCCGACACATAGTCTCCTTCTTCCCAACCCTCCACACCCGCACCTAAGCTATCGATAAAACCACAAAACTCGTGGCCGATGGTAACTGGGGGCGAAAGCATGGGCGCTACCGATGGATCCCAATGATAGATATGGCGATCGGTGCCACAAATTGCTGTTTTTTGCACGCGGACACGCACCTCCCCGGCTCCAGCAGTAGGAGCCTCAAGGTTGTCGAGGAACACCGCGGCTCCTGCCTCCGGGCGGGCCATTTGGATTGCTTGCATTGGCGCAGATTCTATCAGCCTTCGAAGGCCCGCGCCGAGAACAATGGCGCCCGGGAAGCCCCCACCACCAAAGCCAGCCCCAAGGCCAATCCACTTGCCATCATCGAACTGCCACCAAAAGAAACCATGAGCAAAGGTAGCCCCGTGGTCGGCCAAACTCCTAAGTCACCCCAACGTTGAGGATGAGGTGAACAAGGAAGTGAACCCCTGTGCCGGCCAGGTAAAAGCGCGGAAAAGGGTCTCGATAGCGCGCGGCATAGGCCAACAAGCAAATGCCGAGTGAAAAATACAAGACTAAGAAGGCGGTGGCACCCAGGAAGCCATACTCTTCGGCAATCACCGGAAAAACGAAATCATTATGGCGCTCGGGCAAGCGGTCCAATCGGTTTTCGGGCCCCTGCCCAAAGCCAAATCCAGTTAAGCCACCACTGCCAACGGCCAACTTGGAATGGTGCAAGTGAAAGCCGGAATCCGCGATTTCTTCAGGAGACAAATTGTCTTGATGCCACCAAGTTAATATCCGTTCCTTTTGATAATCCTGGATTGCAGGCCAAACCAAGGGCGCCAAAATAGCTGGCAAAAGTAAGAGCCAACGAAAACTCCGCCATGGCAGGCCTGCCATCCACACCATGGTTAGAAAAACAGGTACTAAAACCAAAGAAGTACCGAGGTCGGGCTCCACTAAGATAAGCAGGAAAGGTATCCCAGCGAGCAGGGCTGGGCCCCAACAATCCATGAGTTTGCGCGGCTTGGGGTGATCGGCAAACCAACGCGCCAGGGCGAGCACCACTATAACTTTCATAAACTCACTCGGCTGCAATTTGAATCCGCCAAAAAGGTCTATCCAACGCCGTGAGCCATGCGTTGCGCGGCCGGCGATCAACACCCAAAGCAAGGGCGCCAAAGTCAATCCGTAAGCGACAAATGCAGAATTGCGCCAGCGATTGGCAGACAAGAGAAAGGCTGTACCCAGAAACAAAAGACAGGTCGAGATGCGCAACAAATGGCCCTTGGGCATCTCAAGATTTGCGTCGACACTCCACTGAACAAAAAAACCAGCTGTCAAAATCAGCAGTGCCAAAGGCAAAACTGGCCAACAACTTCTGGCTAAAAAAGACCAAGCACGACGTAGTGACGAAGGACCTTTCATGGCAATAGCTTTTGTCCCTCCTCACTGAGCAAGAACTCCTTCAGCACAAACGACGCGATTTGACCACCATGGAGGTTTGCATTTTCACAAAGAATTGCAAAGGCATACCGGGGATGATCCGCTGGGAAGTAACCGGCAAACCAAGCATGGGTTTTTTGCCGTTTCTTGCGCACAGAAATTTGCGAGGTTCCTGTTTTGGCAACAATCTTCCACTCTGAGGGAAAATCCGTGCGATAAGAAGTGCCTCCATTTTCATAAGAAACGGCCAGCAAAGCAGAGCGAATGCGCGCACGATTGGTCGCCGACAAGGACGAAGATGGAAGCCCGCCCTGGGCAGGTGAGCCGCCGCCCCCAGCATGAACCAAACGCGGCTGCAATAACTCCCCAGTTGCCAGCCAGCCATAAAAACGCGCCATCTGTAAGGGGCTGGCCTGCACCCCGACCTGGCCAATGGCCGTCCGCATCAAGCGCAAGGTATCGCGCTGCAGATCTTCCAACGGACTCAAGTAATTGGCATTCCTCTCCAAACGTGCATCGCCACGCAAATCTTGGAATGGATGAATTGTTTCCGCAGAAGGATCAAACTGCACCAACTCCAACCCCGTTGGCCGGTCGAAGCCAAGACCCCGCGCATAATCGTAAATGGCTTTGGCTCCTATCTTTTGGGCCAACAGGTAAAAGTATACATTGCAGGACTTCTTCAAAGCATCCCGCATGGTGATGGTCTGGTGGCCCAAGCGGGAATCGCAACGCAAGGTTTGCCCGCCCGGCACCGGAGTAATCATGCCTTCACAGTCAAAGGCTTGGTCCCAATAATTCGGATCAAGATGAAGCGCTGCAGCGGCCACCAAAGGCTTGAAGGTGGATCCAGGGTAGGGTGTTTCTGCTCCATAATAGCCTCCACCTAAAGCTCGATTGCGCAAGGCCGACCCCTCACGCACCTGCATCAACCGATTAAAATCGCGGCGGTATTCCTCGCGAGTAAAACTGGGGCTACTGAACAACACGGGAGTTTCCCCTGTCTCCAAGTCGAGGAGGGCAAAACCCACTTTCATCAATTCCGCATCAAAGGGGGGCGCATCCGGAAATAGTTCTTCCAAGCGTTGCGGGGTTTGTCGATAAACCTTTTCCACCGCATGCATGGCGGCCAACTGAAGTTCTGCATCTAGGGAGAGCACAATATCGGAGCCATTGCGCGGTGGAGAAAATAAAAGTTCTAAGGGGCGTCCATCTTTCTCTCCTCCTTCCAGCACCTGCAAGTAGCCTCGACGTCCGCGCAGCTGCTCTTCATAAACCAGTTCCACCCCGCTGGCACCAAGGGTTTCATCCGGCTGCAAGGATTCGCTCCACAATTGATCTCGAACCTGGCGAAATTCCGCCTCCTCTGCCGGAGTACGGTGAAAGATACGGCGCAGCTCTTGGAAACGATCCTGCAGCACAGCATAATTTTCCGTTTCTCTACGGTCGACATGGCGGGTCGTGCCCACCAATAATGGCGCGACTTCCAGCGGATAAATCCTCCTTGCAACCTCCTGCAGATATAAGCCCGGATAATCATCCGCTTGCTGAGCCAGCAAATCTACCTGGGAAAAATTCAAATCCCGCTGCAAGGCAATAACGCGATCGCGATGAACATGGATGGTTTGCTTGCGCCGAATCCCGGCCACATCTTCCGAGAAATCCTGTTCAATTCGACGCAAATAACCGTCCAACACTTCCGTCTGCTTGGCCATCTCCATTTCCTCAAGCTTTTTGCTTGCAGAATCCTGAAGTGGGTAGAGCAATGCGCCAATGGCCTCTGGGCTTGCTTCCCACTCCCAAGCTTGACGCAAGGAAACTAGCAGCTCTTGGCGCTTGGGCCCGGGTTCGGCCAAACGGTTACGTAAGCGAAAAGGGGAAATATCCAGGGCATTCGCTGCAGCATCTTGCAATGCCCGCCGCAAAACCATGCGCTCCAAAACTTGCCGCCGCGCCTCAAGTCGGGACAGAAGTTGCCCTTTCCAGCCTGGCCCCAAGCGCTCTTCTAACAAGAGAATCTCTCTCCTCGCGGCCTCTAGAGCTGAATGCAAACCAGCTCGCGCTTGTGGAAACCGCTGCCCCAGTGGGCTGGTTCCGTCTTCTGCCCATTGCTGCAAATCCTTGGCATAAGTAGAAGTCCCTAACTGGCAGGCCCTGCGCACATAAAACAAAAAGTCATTGCGTTGGCGCAAATTGAGGGCAGCTAAATCCTGGGGGAT
>JAJRZS010000016.1 GCA_024275135.1 Planctomycetota bacterium
AGTTCCTGGGGAATATAAAGCTAAACGCTTGGAGGATCGGGGACGTCGTCGTCCGGGGCTGGATGGCAGAAATCGTATCGTCTGGGAAGCAGATGTGCGCCTTCTTTACTACGACGAAGACGTCGACAGTGATACCTTTTTCCTAATTGCACCCGCCACCGCGGATTCTCGCGATACGGTGCAACTCAATTACACCATCTATTCTACAAGCACAGAAAGTTTTTCCCCTGCAACTCTTCTGCGCGACCTCGCCCCTTTTGGCGAAGGCCTACTCCCATCGAAAGGGTTTGATGCAGCTTGGGTGCCATTGGGTGGCAACGAAACCACCCGCATTTCTATCGACCACGGCTCTCTCGGGAATTTGCGCGGGATTCAGTTATGGGGATGGTACGCCCAACCTGACCGAAGCGCATTTGTCGAACTTGTGCGCGAAGAAACTAACTCCCAAGGCATCACGCAACTTGAGGTCCGCGGCCAGACCATGATGGACGCACTGCGAGAGTTAAACCTTGATTCCATTGGCTCAGCCGCTCCTGAAAAGAAAATCCTTGAGGTTGTCAACCAAGTCCTTGCCGGCGCCACCCCAAACCAAGTTCTCGATATGCTTCAGTTGCCATCCGTTGCCCCCCTTGGCACTGCTGATGACTGGTTCAAGGTATTGGCCAATAAAGATTTGTTCCCAATTGAAGCACTCCAGATTCTTGCCGCTGAAGGTATCGATCCAGAGCAACCTGGCCCCCTACGACTTGGCCCCTACGACGCCATTCTGGTTTACGTTAATCACGAAATCTACATGACTTCGTTGGACACAGAGGGTCATGATCCGGTTACTGGCTTCTCTATTCCCTTGCCTGGCGACGACCAGGGAGCCAGCTGGAAGCTCAAAGTTCTCAACCTCGACAACACCACGCATTTTTTGCAAAGCCGAGACTATGGCCCTGCCTTGCACGACGACATCGCCACTTGTCGCTTTGCTCCTGCTGGTGGACACAGCCTGGAAATTTTTACCGACCAACCGATTCACGGCGCTCCCAAAATGGTGGAGTTGCAATGGCGCCTTGGTTGGGGATTGCGCCAGGGTCTAGGCGTTTTAGAACAATTCGATATTTTTCCACGCCTGGAGGACCAACTTGGGCTTACCCTCTATGAAGACCAAAATGGCATGCTCAAGTCTGGCTGGCAATGGCCTGTCCAACTCCGTGTAAACGATTTTCGGGTCAATCCCCCGTCTTCCTGGCTTGGACAACAAACCACGCAAAGTCTGCGTGAAAGCAATTTGGATGGAGTGGTGATTGGAACGGAAACACCTGGCTTCGGCATTGCCAAGATGCCGCTTACAGATTTGTCCGCCTTTCATCCTCTTGGATTACTCAATGCGGACACCAACCAAGATGGCCAACTCGATGCATTGATTTTTCCCACTTGGCTGCGCAATCCAGCTGCAGGTGGGGACCTTATCCCCAGCACCCCCTTGTGGCTACCATTCCTCTACCTAAATCCCCAAAACGGCACACCTTGGCTAAACCCTCAAGATCACGCAGCTGGACTTTGGGCCCAACAAAGCTTTGTGTTTGGACAACCTCTCCCCCCCCAAGCCAATGTCACTTTGAGTCTGACTCGACCGCGTGCAGCTGGCCAAGCGCTTTGGCATTACGACGGATTGTTTCTCGATCAGGCTACAGCTCCTTCTCGCACGAGCGATAGGTGGACACGCTAATCCTGAAGCGAGTTTAATTCCAATTTCACCGCATCAAGGTTTTCCTTAATTCGCTGGCGCAACGGATGGGTTGGCGGAGCTTTGCTGGCAATCAATTCTAGTGCTTGCTCGAACCGCAACACAGCTTTTTCAAAATTCCCGCGCTCCTCTTCTAACAAACCAAGATTATTTAAGCTTCCTGCAATATGTGGATGATCCACAGACAGAAACTTGCGTCGCATCGCCAAAGATTGCAGAAAGATGTCCTCAGCCTCATCCAACATCCCAAGGGCTTCCAAGCCCATGCCTAAATTGTTGAGGGTGGTAGCCAAATCAGGATGTCCATCTGGGAACTGCAATTGGTGAATACGCAAGGCCTGTTGAAAACAATGCACAGCCCGTTCCGGATTGGCCTGGACAATCGCCAATGCACCTAAGTTATTCCAAGTGGCCGC
>JAJRZS010000017.1 GCA_024275135.1 Planctomycetota bacterium
CATCCAGCCCCGGACGACGACGTCCCCGATCCTCCAAGCGTTTAGCTTTATATTCCCCAGGAACTTGATCGGGAAGCCACGCGCCCCGGTTGAAGTTAAGCATGGCAAATCCGTCATAAATCCGACCTCGGGTAGTTCCCAACAAAATGGACTCTAACTCAAGGGCAGCAGCATGCATGCCCACTGCATCATTATTTGCAGCGGCATCCTCTAAGGAATTCAGCCCATCACGCAAATCCCGGCTTGGGTTGTTGATGTTGCTGATAGGCTGCCCAGTGGCGCTTTGATCTCGATCTGCTCGCTTTTTTTTGACTTTGCCGACAATGTTGATTTGCTCTGAGTCGATAGTAACTTGGTGGCTAGAGGGTAGGCGCCAGGGTTGGCTCAAATAATGTTGGACCACAGCATCAAGGAGGCCCGGATCATTCGGGTTTTGAGCTATCGCCGAGGGACAGCAAAGCGCCCACAGCCCCAGGGGGAGCAGTCTTGCAAGAGGAGAGGAAAGTGTCATCACAAGTGTTCTCCTCTAGTATGGCGGAAAAAGGTTTGCGACTCCCCCAAATTTCGTAGACTTTCGGCATGACCACGCCGCCACCAGGGGAGGCCACGCGACTGTTGCAAAACCTAAGTGCGGGAGATGAGTCTGCCGCAGACGCTTTGTTCCCGTTGATATATCAGGATTTGAGAGGATTAGCTCAATCCTATCTGCGGCAGGAGCGTAAGGGGCATACCCTTCAAGCAACGGCCTTGGTGCATGAAGCTTATATGCGGTTGGTGAAGCTGGACGGGCAAAGCATTGACGGCAAGGCTCACTTTTTTCGCCTGGCAGCACGTGCAATGCGGCGCTTATTGGTCGATTATGCGCGGCAAAGATTGGCGAAAAAAAGAGGCGAAAATCCTGTGTTTCAGACCCAGGCTGATTTGCAGCATGTCGGGGTTTGGTGCCAGGAGAAAATCCTAGATTTGGATGATGCTCTCCGTCGTTTGGCAGAAAAAGATTCGCGCAAAGCCCGACTGGTCGAACTGCGTTTTTTTGGTGGGCTCAGCATTTTGGAGGCAGCAGAAGCCCTAGGAATCGGCCATTCCACTGCTGATCGCGATTGGGCCTTCGCCAAAGCTTGGTTGGCAAAAGAATTAGGGGATTCCTAGGGAACTTGGAGAAGTCTTTACGCCTCTCCTTTAAGAACAGCATCCATTGGCCCGACAATAGTAAAAACATGCATTTTTCTCCCCGCTCGCTCCAGCTTTTTGCCATCCTTGGCTCGTTCACTCTTGCTGCCTGCGGAGGGGGTGGAGGCGGTACGAGCACTCCCATAACCGCTCCAGACAGTATTGGTTTCACTGTTGGCGATGCCCCAGCGGACACGCTTTCCACTGCCATGGTGACGATGAGTAGCCTTAAGTTGGTTGCCCAGGGGGGAGGTGCAACAGCGAACCTCTTGCCAGCGCCACGCACTTTCGAATTCCTGGGCCTCAGCACCAAGCAGGCTTTGTTGGCGTTGACTTCTCAAGTGCCTGCTGGTACCTACGATCGGGTAGAGCTGGTTGTCAATGCTGTCAATGCCAAGGATCTGGCAGGCGTTCCTGTCACGGTTCAGCTCAATACTCCAACTGCTACGGCTTTCTTTACCGATTTTGGTGGTGCACCGCTGGTCTTTGCCGGCAATGGTTACGTTCCTTGCAGCATTGATATCAACTTGAGTCGTTCTTTTGTGGCAGATCCTTCCAACCCAGGGGGCCTGATATTCAATTTGGTGTTCAACGCTATGGTGCAAAATGCAACTAGCTTTGATGAGTTTCGAGCCGAAATCGTAAGTACAACCCCGCTAGCTGGCCGATTTTTAGCTCACATCATTGACGATCGTGCCCCAACACAGGATTTTGGCTTGCTTGAAATTCAAGTGGCCGATGGGGATTACATGGTGCAGGAAGATGGCCGGGTCATGGGAACGGCGATGGGGTTTTTGAATGACATGCGTATGGGGCATACTGTGCAGGTGAGTGGAAGCATGCAAACCTCTGGCGTTTTCCGCGCCACTCGAGTGATTATGGAAGATGGAGGTGGCCTGGGTGGCTCTGATCGCATCGAGATTGAAGGCGAAATTCAATCCATCAATACCGGAGCTGGAACTTTCGATTTGTTCATAAAAGAGACGGAAAAAGGGGCGAGTACGGTGGATACCGCTTTGGCTGCTCTGGGGAATCCGGCCACGATTACAGTTTCTTACGACAACACCACGCGCTTGATTGGCGACCATGCGGCAAATAGTGGCACCGGCTTAGTTGGCACTACTTTGGTTCCTGGTATGGAAGTGGATGTTCGCTTCGCTACCTTCATTGCTCCAGGCCCTTTTGCCGCCACCTCAATTGAAGTGGGGGATGGCCGAAGTCAGGGAGACGACAACTCTGGGGTGTGTTACGAAGGAACAATCAGTAGTGTTGCTGGTTTACCCACATCTTTTGAGTTTACCTTGGATTCCAGCGAGCCAGCAGTGCAGGAAGGTCAAGTAGCCGCGCCGGTAGAAGTAAGTTTGGCTGCTGGTCCCACTTTGGTGCTTGATTCGGGGCCAAATCCAACCCTTCTGGCTTCTGATTTGGTGGATGGTCTTCGTTGTGAAGTTCGCGGAGAATTAAGCGGCGCTCCCTTATACGCTTCGATTTTGAGTTCTCACATCAAGGTGAAGCCCGGAGAGATGAGCGGGGTGTTAACCTCCGTCGACCTTGGTGCTTCCACCATTACGGTAACCGTGAGCCAAATTGACCGCAGCTTTGGCGGTTCTACTGTGCCAAGTGGTTCGGTTACTCTCCAAGTTGATACAACTGCTCATTTGCGAGGCGAGGGAGACGCCATGGCCTTGG
>JAJRZS010000018.1 GCA_024275135.1 Planctomycetota bacterium
CAGGCGGGATTGGGGCAAAACGGGGGGCGAAACTTCATGGTCTTTCTCAAGTCGCTAGGCAGCGACATGGAGAAGACGGAGAAGGTGTTGTTTCGTTACCCGCTTTCTAGGATTCTTGCCCACCCAAGTGGGCCAGGTTCGCTTCGTAGACATTGATTGTGGGTTCCTGAGCCAGCAACCCCTCCAATCTTTCCCCCAATTCCTGAAAATGCGGGCTTGCAAAATGTTCCTCAACCGCCTGCTCATCCTTCCACTCTTCAAAAAACAAAATATGGTCAGGGTCATCCGGAGCAACAAAAAATCGATAACTCAAACATCCAGGTTCACCCCGTGAAGGCTCGAGCATCGACTCCAAAACTTCCATTAGGTCTCCACGCCTCTCCGGCACAGCCTTCATCTCCGAAACAATGATTCGCATCCAGGAATTCTAAAGCTGCCGTGCCAATTTTGCACACCTCGGCAACCTCTGCATATATTCGCGCAACAACCACAATTGCTCAACTTCCACTGTATAGGCACCATACTCACCCATAACCCTTCCTTCCAAAACATAGGGGCCACGGGTCAAAGTCCACGGTGCAAGACGCTGATACGCCTCGGGGAAAAGCACCGTTTCATACAGAGCTGTCGTGTCCTCAAATGACAAAAAGGCCATCGACTCGCCCTCCTTCGTCTGCAAGGGCTTCTGCGTTACTTGCCAACCAACCAACCGCACATACTTGCCCACAAAACGACTTAAATCACGCGCTGGAACTACTTGTACCGCACGAAGAATTTCGCCGTAAAAGGAAAGTGGGTGCTGCGAAACCAAATAACCCAAAGTTTCCTCCTCCATCTCTAACAAGCGGCGCTGCGAAAATCTCTTAGCCGTCGGCGGACGCGGCACAACCGGCTCAACAAACAACCGTTCTTGCTGTCTACAACCTGAATCATAGCGATAAAGTGCGCACCATCGCATGCGCTCTGGACGACAATAACCATCCGGCAAAACATCCAGAGCTCCTGCGCGCACCAACAATTCCAAAGCATCACGCGTAGGCCGAACACGACGCACAAAATCCTCCATCCCAAGAAAAATTCCTTCCGCTTTACGCTGTTGCAAAATCCGTGCAAGCAACTCTGCAGAAAGTCCCTGTATTTCACATAACCCCACTCGCAAGGATAAAGCACATCCGACAAACTGAGCACTTCCATAATTCACACAGGGTCGCAAAACCCTTAGCCCCATGCGCATCGCCTCCGCAACATAAGCAAAGCTGGCATAAAAACCACCATGATTTCTCAATACCGCCGCCATAAATTCTGCGGGGAAATGGGCGCGCAAATAGGCCGAATAGAAACTAATCTCGGCATAACTGGCAGAATGCGCCTTGCAAAACGAATATCCAGCAAAAGACTCCACCTGTCGCCACAATTCTAAAGCCTTCGCTCTAGACAAACCAAAGGTGCGAACACCATCCAAAAAAGACTGGCGCCAAGATACAAGGTGTTGGTGGGCTCCCTTCTTTGTCATCGCCTTGCGCAAGCCATCCGCCTCCACAGCGGACATCCCAGCCAAAGTTTGCGCCACACGCAATACGTCTTCCTGATACGCCATCACTCCATAGGTGTCACTAAGCAAATTGCGCAACTGCGGATGCAAATACCAAACATCCTTATGTTCGCCCGTTTTTTGCACCACATGATGTCGCTCGATATAAGCCTGCATCATGCCCGAAGAAGCTATTCCTGGACGAATAATCGAAGATGCCGCCACTAAAGTTGAGAAATCTCGACACCGCAGTTTGCGCAACAAGCTACGCATGCTTGGCGACTCAATATAAAAGCACCCCATAGTGTCGCCACGAGCAAGTAATTCCCGAGTGCGCAAGTCGGTTTTTGGAGAAATCTTTTGAAACTCCATATCCCAACCATGATTTTTTTGCACCATTGCTTTTGCATCACGAATTACCGCCAAACCTCGGTTGCCAAGCAAATCAATCTTCAACAAGCCCGACTCCTCCACCGGCCCCATATCCCATTGCGTCACCAATAACGGCCCTTCTTCTGTAGATTTTCGCGCATATTGTAAGGGCAAATGGTCGGTTAAATCCGTCGGCGCCAACACCACCCCCCCTGGATGCACCCCCAAATGTCGCGGAAACCCTTGCAGTACGACTGCCTGCTGCAAAATATTTCGCCACGGCTCCTCGCGCAAAGGCAATCGCGACACCTTCGGATGCGCATACAAACGCTCCAAATTCAATCCACCATGCGACCATGGCAAAGCATCGGTCACCGGTTTGATTTCGGTAGGTGGCAAGCCCATGGCCTTGGCCACTGCACGCACTGCGCCGCGCGCACCAAAGCAAACGTGAGTGCTCAACACGGCCACCCGTCCCTCACCATAACGGTTTAACACATAGGCCAACACCCGATCCCGCTCGTCCCAAACAAAATCCAAATCGACATCAGGAAAATCGGTGCGCCCCGCATTCAAGAATCGGTCAAACCACAACCCGTAACGCAGGGGATCCACATGGGTAAATCCAAGCAAATAGCTCACCAAACTATTGGCCGCCGAGCCTCGTCCACAGTTGGCTATTCCTTGCCGCTGCGCCCAAGACACAATATCCGCAACAATCAAAAAATAATCGGCAAGATCTTGTTGCCGAATTAACGACAGCTCACGCTCTAGCTGTTGCATATAAGCATCGTCACTCGCAACGCCGCGCCACGCCACTCCGCGCTGACAGAAACTACGCAAGAGCTGCATAGCCTGCGCCAAAGACAAGTTTTTGAAGCAAGAACGAGAATCATCCCCTGCCGACAACGCATAGCGTGGCATACGCTTTTTCCCCAAAGGAACTTGATAATGGACCTGGACCGCCAACTCCTCTGCCATCTGCAAAGCCTGTGGAAAATAACGATAGCCGTCCTTCCATGCATTCTCCGCCCATAACCATGCAGAACGAGCTGTTCCACGCTGGCGCGGATGCGGGCAGGCAAGCATCGCTTCCGTCACCCCGGACAAAGAGACATTGTGGCTCATCGCCACCAGCAAACGGTGGCGCGCATAATCTTTGGGTGTGGCAAAAGCTGCCGCTTGCCCAGCAACTGCCGGCAGTCGACAAAATGCCGCCAAATCGGCATCTTTTTGTGCATGCACCCCACTACGCATGGACACATACAAACCTTCCGCCCCTGTTTTCTCCCGCAATGCTTGCAGCAAGCCCGAGTCTCGGCTTAAAACGACAAAACTGCCACTTCCTACATGTTGGCGCTCCGCCTCCAAGCAGTTTTGCAAAAATCGGGAACGCGAGGAATCCCCGCAAACCCTTCTCGCCTGCCCCTTTTTTCCATACAAATACTTCTGCACCAACGTTGAAAGACGACAAAGCGCCGCCCAGCCTTTGGCATCTAGCGCAAGAACTTGGGCGGAAACTCTCTCCACCTGCAGATGCATACCCAATAAAGGCTTAACCCCCTGCTCCAAGCATGCCTTTTGAAACGGCACTGCTCCCCACAAACCATTGTTGTCGGCGACACCCAATGCATGAATGCCCAACTTGGCAGCCGTCGCCGCCAACTCCTCGACCGTCGATGCTCCCCAACCAAAGGACCAGGGGGTGGCTACGGAGATTTGTACAGCCACAAACGATCTCCTGCACAAACAGCTTGTGCCCCATATTTTTCCCGCATGCGATCAAGGACAGTAAGACGCGATCGTTGCGCGATGCGCTCTTCCTCAAACAAACCTCCCTGCCAAAATCCACGCTGCAAACCAGAAAAACGCACCCCCAACAAGCGAATAAGGGTGCGTCGACGCAAGGCTTTTTCCAGCAAGGCGCAAGCAGCTTGCCACCACTCCAAATCATGATCGCTAGGATGCGGCAAGCGCACATCGCGTGTTTCCGTCGTGAAATCCGCATACCGCACCTTCAAGCTCATGGTGCGCGCCAACCAACCTTCGCGACGCAAACGCGCACAAGTTTCTTCCAACATCGCTTGCAACCGTCCGCGCAACACCACTGCATCATGTGTATCTTCCGCAAAGGTACGCTCCTGCCCAATCGACTTGCGCACCGGCTTTCCCCATGCAGGACAAACTGGCGTAGCATCTTCCCCCCGCGCTCGTCGCTTCATAATGGGACCATAACGCCCAAAAACTTCTTGCAAAAACCAACTTTCGGTCGTGGCCAAAGTACCCAAATCATCGATATGAAAATCACGCAACTTCTTCTGAGTAACCGGGCCAATTCCCGGCAGCACTTTCACCGGAAGCGGGGCAAAAAAGCGCGGCTCTTGTCCCGGGCGCACATCAAACAAACCATGTGGTTTAGCAAAACCAGAAGCCACCTTGCTAACCAAACGATTGCGCGAAACCCCTACGGTTAAATCCAAGCGCAAACGCTCTTTCACTTCTCTCCGCATTCGTTCGGCAGCATCCACAGCGCGTCCAAACAAATGTTCCGTACCGCGCAAATCCAAATAGGCTTCATCTACCGAGACTTTCTCCAGTACTGGAGTGTAGCCGCCAAGCAAATCAAATACTGCCTTGGAAGCCCGCGCATACATTTTGTGTTGCCCCGGCACCCGAATTAAATGCGGACACAAACGCATAGCCTGGGCCATCGGCATTGCCGAATGTATCCCATACTGACGTGCCTCATAAGAAGCTGCCGCCACCACACCACGCGTTGCAGCGGCACCACCCACAACCACTGGGCGCCCACACAAGCGAGGGTTCAAGACGCGCTCTACGGAAACAAAAAAAGCATCCAAGTCGACGTGGAGCACGGAACACGCAGACTCGGCATGCCTCATGACTCTGCCATGGCACCCGGAGCCAAGGGACGCAACCTCCCCACCACTACACCACGCACTTTGGCCGAGAGATTGGGGGTAGGTGCTGGAAAACCGCCAACACCGCGAAAACTCAAATCCTCTTCCACACGCGCAAGGGCCAGAGTGCGTACCACTCCTGTCCACCACACCACCAAATCACCCACCTCGACATCGACACCTTCGGTCACGGCAAAGATATCGCCCTCTTGGAAATGCTCGTCATCAGCGGCGGCTTCTCCGCGTAAGGCGAGAAAAAAAGTGTGTTTTCCACCAGCAAATTGGCCCGCTTGACCATCCAACTCCACTTCTTCCAACATGACTGCTGCCATCATCGACTCCGGATTAGCCCCAACATCGAACGACGCCAACCACACGGCCGGCAAGGGTAAAAGGCTCTCCGCAGCGCACAATGCGATCGGGGAGAGATGCGTTTTCTGGGTGAAGCACAATATGCCCGCGCCGTGGGAAATAACGCTTGACCGTGGCTTCCATTTGCTCGCCTTCGCCTAACAGAGCCACCACAATTTCTCCGCGTTGCGCCACCGAACATTGCTCGACCAAGACCAAGTCACCCTCCAAAATACCGGCCTCCTTCATCGAATCTCCTTGCACGCGTAGAGCAAAATCGGCGCGACTCTGCGGTAAACGGGGCAAATGCCCTTCTTGATTTTCTATCGCCAAAATGGGCATGCCAGCGGCAACGCGACCGAGAATGGGGAGATGATTGGCTGTTGACGCCATTTCTGGGCGCAGGAGCTGAATCGATCGCGAATTTCTCCCAAGTTCTACAAAACCTTTGCGCGCCAGCGCCCGAAGATGAAAGTCCGCGGTTTGTGCACTCACTCCAAGTTTCTTCCCCAGCTCCGCACGCGTCGGCGGACAAGCCCCAGCGGCCTGAGCCTGTTGCAAAAGCTCCAACACCACGCGTTGGCGGGGACTCAGAGGCGTTGTGGACGACGAACAGGGCATCGCCCTACAGTATATGATAAATATCAGATATCGCAAACATCTCCCAACCGCGCGCAATTTCACCTCCCCAGCGATACCATGAAGCTCATGCGGACGCCTTTCTGGCTTGTATTTTTGGCTCTGCTCGGTGCCTGCACCAGCGGAGCTCCTTCCACCTCCTCCCAAGCCCCTGCCGAAACCACTTTGGTGCCAGCAGAAACGGCATTTCATGTCACAGGACAGGAGGCCAGCAACCCCAGCCAAGAGCCTGCCCCTCCCACCGAGGAGGACGCTTATCGCCTCTACACCTATGGCGATATCGAGGCGGCCATGAAACTGTATGCCCAGCTTCTTGAGCAAACGATTCGCGCACGCGATGAGGCCTTGCATCCGCAAGATCCAAAAGTTGAAGCCAATCCAGCTGAGGCTGCGCGACTGCAAGCGGAAATGGAATGGCTAGCCATGGGCTTTGTCCGCGCAGCCGGAACAAGCGGCAATCAAAGCGGTGCGCGCAAATTCCTCGACCCCTTGCCCCTCGACCCGTCCATGGGCTTGGCCTGGAGTTTGTTGCAGTGGGGGCACCCCGATCGCGTCGCCAATTTGCACCGCCTCTACGATTGGCAATTTCTCGGCCCCTTCGACAACGAACGCGGCGCGGCGATGGACCATGCTCTACCCGCCCAGAGCGATCCCATCAGCACATCCTTCCCCGGCAAAGTGCGCGATGTGCAGTGGCGTCACACTCCAGCCCAAGCTCCCCTTGGCGCTCACCTTAACTTTTCCAAACTCATGCACCCCACCCAACAAAGCGCACTTTTATTGCGCACTTGGGTGCAAGCTCCCACCACCACCGAAGCCACTTTATTGCTCGGCATCGAAGGCGAAGCACGCGTTTGGCATGACGGCGAGCCAATTCTGGACGCTCCGGAGCGTCGCCATATGCAGATCGACTCTTTGGCCGCCCCCCTTACTTTGCATCCCGGATGGAATGAAATCAGCATCAAACTTGGCAGCCGCGACCACGCGCCCATGCTGAGTGCGCGCCTAGTCGACGCACAGGCGCAGCCACTGGCCTTCCCCCATACCTCCACCCCACCTCCAGAAGTGTTGCCGCAGGAGCTAAAAGCAAGCCCAGCACCCAAAGTTTCCATCCAAGACCACCCGGGAGCCCTCGCCTATTACTACGGGCTCACTTTGGCCGCCCCAGAAAATGCAGAAGCCTTCTATCGCTTGGGGCAATTGCAAGACTTCTACCAAACCGCTCCCATCTCCCAACATCCTGGACGCGATGCCCTCCGCAAGGCGGTCCATTTGGAGCCAGACAATGTGCGATACCGAAGCCTCTACGCTTCGAATCTTTTTCCAGAAGCGGGCACTCCCGCCGCCGAAGTAGATTTGAACCCGTGGCTGGAACAAGCACGCAAGGTTCTTGCGCTCGACCCAACAAATCCCACGGTGTTGGCCCAGCGCGCACAAGCAGCTTTGCAGTATCAAAAGTTGGAGCCGGTAGCCCTCGAACATGCGCGCAGCTTGGTTGCTGCCTGCGATGCGCAGCCGCTCACGCGTTTTTTCCTTGCCACGATTCTCTCTGGCTTCAGTCACAATTTGGTTGCCGAAAATCATTTCCGCGCCTTACTTGCCGACTCGCGCATTGCCTTTTATCCCAACTTCCGCGAACAAGCACTCCGCCAAACCCTGCCGGAAGATTCACCGCAATGGCTGCCAGCCTTGGAATCCATTTTCGAGCAAGACCCACGGCCCGACATCCAACAAGAAATCATGCGCAAAAAGCGCATGTTGCGGGCCCAATTTGATGCCGATTTGGAGCTTCAAGAACTAGAGCAAATGTTGCAACTCGATCCCTGGAACAGTGGGCTTTTGCGCGCTTCCGCAGAGCGCTTCCAATCCCAAGGCGATCTCGACACGGCCATGCGCTTGGTAAAGAGAGCTCTTGCAATCAAGCCGGAATCCGCGGCCAACCTTGCCTTGCTCGCCCGCATCTACCTAGCCCAAGGCAATCTGGAAGAGGCCGTACTCAGCTTAGAACGCGAGCTGGACATCGACTACAGCGCGGAAGAAGAAAGTCGTTTGCTACAGCATTTACGCGCGCTCAAAGGTGCCAGTTTCGAAGAGCCTTATCGTGAGAGCTTGGACGCCATTGTCGCGCGCCATCCGGCAACCAATGAAACCAACGGCAAAAGCCCCTATAGCCATGAATATCTACTTTATCGCACGGTGATTCGCATTCACCCCGACAGCACCGCACACCGTTACATGCGCAAAGTTATCCGCGTACTCAACCCCAACGGCATGCGCAAGCTTGATGTGGTCTACTTTCCCTACGCCTATGGCGACCAAGAACTGCGCGTCGAAACGGCCATTGTGCGTCATGCCGATGGTAGCGAAGAAACGGCACGCACCGCGCGCGGTTGGCGTGGGCGGCAGGTGGATTTGCCCCAACTTCGAGTCGGTGACATCATCGATTTGGAATGGCGCGTCGATGATTTGCACACCACCTTCTTTGGCAAGTACTTCGGCCTGGATCATCAAATGACCCCCGACCGCGCGGTGCCAACTCGCGAAAGCCAATTGGTACTTTTAGTGCCTGACGAGTTACCCCTGGTCTTCCATCCTCTGCGCCTTCCCGATGTGAAAGCGGAAGTAGCAGCTACCGAAAACTTTGGCACCAGCCACGCCTGGACAGTCTACGACCTAGCTCCGCAACGCATAGAAACACTGATGCCTCCAGCGGAAGAAACGGTGCCGCGCATTCAAGCGAGTTCGTATGCATCTTGGGAAGACTTTGGAGCCTGGTGGTGGAACTTGATTGATAGTGGCATCCGCCTCACCCCCGAGATGGAGGCCAAGGTACAGGAGTTAACGGCCAACAAAACTAGCTTGCGCGACCAGGTTGCCGCCATCTACGCCTTTGTCGCCAACGACATCCGCTACAACGCCTGGGAGTTTGGGGTTCACGGCTATCAACCTTATTCCGCACCGGTGATTTTCAGTCGCAAATTTGGCGACTGCAAAGATAAGGCCATTCTCTTGCGGGCCATGTTATCGGCAATTGGGGTCGAGGCCTACCCTGTTTTGCTGTTGCGCACTGCCGACGGACACCACGGCGGCAGACGTTTTGAGGAAGACCTCAGTCTGGCCATGGTGAGTCATTTCAACCACTGCATCGCCTACATTCCGCCGCAAGAAGATTTGCCCGGAATGTTTGTCGACGGCACGGCCAGCTTGCATCCGCTCGATGTTTTACCTTATGACGATCGCGGCGCTCAGGTCTTGATTGTGAAGCCAACCGGTGTGGAACGCGTGCGCATCCCCTTCAGCGATGCTACCGACAACACCATTCACAAATCCTTCCTCGTCCATTATCAGGAAGATGGCAGCGCTTCAGTACAAATGGTGATTCGTCCCTTCGGGCGTTTTGATGCCCAATATCGAAGCTTGTTCTCCGGCGGCGACCAAGATCGCCAGGAAACCGTGCAACGCATGTTAAGTTCCCTCTTTGGGCCACTTGCGGATACACCTCAATACGACATTCCGGTCCCCGATGCGTCCCGACTTGGTGAATCTTTGGTTTATCAACTCCAGGGAGAGCCAAGTAGCCTAGCACGCAAAGCAGAAGGCGGATTGGAAATCCCCTTTACCTTGGATCCGCAAGGACTGTTGCAAACCCTGGCCCCGGAAGTCACTCGTAATACCGATTTACTTTTGGATTCAGCTCAGGTGCATGAGGTGGTTTATGAATTTTCTCTGCCGCCGGGTTGGACCCTAGACGACATTCCAGAAACGGTGGAAGGCAGTACGCAGGATGCCTCCTACCGCTGGCAAATCGAGCTTACGGAAGAAGGCAATTTCCGTGTTCACGAACAATTTGCCCTCCTCACCCATCGCATTCCCGTCGCCCGTTACTCCGCGTTCCGGGATTTGTGTCGCCTGGTCGACAGCACTCAGGATCGCTTCCTCCATGCTTCTGCTCCTGGCAACATCAACCAGACGGAGGACCAGTGATGATTTCTTTCTTCCTACTTTCCGCCCCCCTCCTCCTTCAGGCGACCACTCCGCAGGATGCCTCGCAAGAACCCCTGACGCAAGAGCCAGCAGAGGTGAGCTTGGCCTTGCCTACGGTGGAAGTCGACACATCCCAGCTCAGTCCGGAACTGCTCTTAGCGCATCCCGGTTTGTTTCGCGGTGACTACGACCAGGTTCGTGCGGATTGGCTGCAAGCCCTCACCGCCGACCGCAGCTCTCCACTGGCCGCCTTTACCGCCCAACGCCTGGCGGCTCTGGACGGTGTTTGCAGCCGGGGCCTGCCAGCCGATCGCTTGGCTGAACTGATTGAAGGCGTGGATGACAGCCAAAGCTCCTTCGCCCTCAAGCGGTTATTCCTACGGGAATTGCGACGCAGTCGCTTTGCCGATACGCGCCCTGTTTTCGCCGATGACTTATTCCAAGACTGGTTCACAAACTGGCGAGTATTAACCGATTGGGGCCCCTTGGGCGCTCCGTCTCCACTACGCCTTCAAGTGGTGCCACCTGATCCTCGGGCAAGCAAAGTCTTGGATGCAGAAAATGGGCTGGAGCACCACTGGTATCGCATGCAGCGCCAGGCCAACCGCACCCTCATTCATCCCAATCGCCTCAGCAGCCGTGAAGCCGGACTCAGCTATGCTGCACTTTGGCTACGCGCTGACGTCGACATCGCTACTTTGGAATTGCGTGCCAGTGAGGGCTTTCGTTGTTGGTGGAATGGCATGCCCACCTTTGAAGATTTGCATGAAGGGCCAACCACGGGTGAAAAGGTGCACCGCGCTTTGGTGCATGTGCAAACTGGCTGGAATTTGTTGTTGGTCGAAATGGATGCCGCCAGCGATATGCGCCTGGGCGGGCGCTTGTTGGATCGCGGCGGCCGCATCCTTCCCTTCTATGAATGGGATGGTCAGGGGCAGCAACCCGATCTCCCGGAAACTTTGGTGCCCGCGGAAGTCCTTGCTGTTCCCGCTTGGCTACCCACTGCACAAGATCCATACAGCCTCATGTTGCGCAGTGAAATGCTGGTGGCTCGGGAACATGCCGACCAAGCCCTTGCTCTGAAGCAGCCAGAGAATCTCACTCCGCTGCAACAAGCACTCTGGCTGCACACTCGCTACCACGCCGTCAACCAAAGCAAACATTTGCCCCAAGCGGTTCGGCGCAGCCGTTTGATGAGTTTGGAAAAGGAGATGAGAGAGCTTGGTTTCTTCGATTTGGCGATGGAACTTTCTGCCGCACGGCGACTTCTCCGCGAGGACAAAGCCGATGACGCCCTAGCTGCTGTTGACTCGATTTTCCAAGTACTCCCCAACAATCTGCAAGCGCGTTTGTTGCAGGCGGATGCCTTGCTCGAAATTGACGATACCGGCACTTTGGCCAAGCCCCTATTGCTGGCCATCCACCAAGATTATCCGCAACTTGATGCGCCCTTGGAAGAACTCCAAGCCATCGCGATGGATCATGACGACCGCCCCACGGCTTTGGCCTTGGCGCGCCTGCGCACGAAGATTTCTGGCGATCGCGGCCAAGCTTTGATTCCTCTTCTTTTACAAGGCAATGAAAAAGATCGGGCGCAAGCCCAGGCAATGGTGGATCGTTTGCTGCAAGAAGAGCCCCAGCTCACGACTGGCCTGCAATTTCGCGAACAATTGTTGCGTCTACAAGGAATGGACGAGGCCTTGATTGCCACTCTAAGGCGTCGGGTCGAGCAACAACCAGGCCTGCCATCCCCACTTTTACGCTTGGCCAAAGCCTTGCTTCAGGCTGGGCACACCGAAGATGCGATACAGGCGATGCAAGAAGCCCTCGCTTTGCTTCCTGGCGATGCCGACTTGCGCGCCGATCTTTCTTTGCTGCAAGACCAAGCTGATGCCGCACAGAATTTTTTCGCTGCCTTTGCCGCCGACAAGGATGCACAGCTTGCTTTGCGCGAAAAAATGTCGCATGACAATTCTACCGCCATGCTTCTTGATAGCGGCATGGTTTACCTCTTTGCCGATGGTTCCTTTGCTTACCAAGTCGACAACCTCGACCTTCCCCTGGATCGCCAGGGTACGGAGCAACTGCACGAAATGCCTGTCATCGGCACCCCACTATTGGCCCAAATTTACGAAGTCGACGGCAATATCCTGGAACCCCACCAAGTGGAAGACAGTTGGGTCATGCCTTCACTAGACCCGGGCGACGTCATTGCAACCTCCTACCTGCGAGAAAGCAAAGGACTACCTGGACTCGCTCCCAAACCTGGTATTTGGAGTTTTGCCTCCACCGACAAGGATTTTGCCCTTAGCCGTTGGGTGATTTTCGTTCCCAATGATTTGGCTGGTCGATTTGTCGAACACAACTTTGACGGCAGCCATGAGATTGTGGATTGGCAAGGTGGCAAGGTCCATATTTTTGAACGTCGGGATAGCAGCCGAGTCGAGCCAGAAATCATGATGCCCTCGAATAATGAAATTCTGCCTTGGGTATCCTTTGGCGACGATCGTCCGCTTGTTTGGGAAGCCGAAGATTGGCGGCGCTGGTTCCAGTGGCAAACTTCCATTCCTGCCGACATCGAATTGGAGCTTCGTGCCTTCTTAGCCAAACTCGATTTAAGTGGAAGCAAGTTGGAGCAGGCCCGCACCATTTATGCAGCCGTCGACCAACATGTCCTGGACTACAACGGAGGCGGCGATGTCACCGACATCTGGACTTTGCGGCGCGGGAATCCTGTTTATTTTCTATCAGCTCTTCTTCGCTTGGCCGACATTCCGCACGAATGGGCCTTACTGCAACCCACTGCCCCGGAATTGGATACCGATCCGCTGCGCCCTTTTTCTGATGGCAGCGAATTCAATACCCCAGCCTTACGCCTCAGTCCACTTGAAGAAGGTTCTGATGTCACCTGGCTCATGTTGGCTAATCGTGGCACGCCTTTTGGCAGCCTACCAGCAGAAATGCTGGGGGCCAAAGCTTTGGTTTTAGAACCGAAGGGCTTCCGCATAGAAACGACTTCCACCAAGAGCTTGGAGGACATTTGGGATCTTGATTTGCAGGTGGCCTACACCATTCAAGCCGATGAGTCGGCCCAAGTTCTGGGTTCGGTGCGCATTACCGGCTCTCAAGGCGCCACGTTGCGGGAACAATTGGCACAAATTAGTCCAGAACAACGCGACCAAGGCCTGCGTCAGCTCACCGGCCAAATGGTCAAGGGCTTGGATTTAGAGAGGGCCCAGCTCAAAGACCTGGAGGTTGCCGGTGCACCCTTGATGGTGGAATTTTCTGGCACCATTCCGAACTTCGTACAGCAAGGCGGGGAACAATATGGAGCTCGCTTGAGGCTTCCTGAGTTTCACCTCGGCGATGGCTTCGGCCCCGCCATCCGCAATCTCGACTTTGCCTTCCGCTCCACCATGCGTTTGCGCACCCGAGTGCAACTCGACACGCAGGGCACTTGGAAACTGGAGTATGGGCCAACGCCATTGCATTTGCAACGCGATGGTTTTGCTTACGATTTTGAGGTTGAAAAAGATGAGCAACATCTTGCCGTCAACCGCACCTTGTGGATGCGTGGATTAGAAATTCCAGCCGATGAATTTCCCAATTTTGTCGACAAACTGCGCCAACAGGAAAACCAAGAAGCGCGAGCGGTACGTCTAATCCCCAACGCTCCACCGGCCCCGGAACAAGAAGCACCGACTTCCGAAGAAAATTAACGGTAGGCGCAGCATTGGCCTTGTAAGGCCGCCTGTAAATCACCTTGGTGCTTTTGCAGGCTGCTCGCCGTTCGCTCGGCTAAGGAGCGCCCGTCCGCCAACAACTCCGCCAGCGGCTCTAAATAGGGAGCGGCAGCGGCGGATGGACGCGCCAGGGCCAACAACTCGCGAGCCAAGTCCAGCAAACGGTAACCTTCCGGCGTGCTTCCCGCCAAAGCATGTTTATGCGCTTGATCCCAAGTTTCCAAACGCTCGAGATAAGACCAGGCTGCAGTGAGCTTCCAAGCCTCTTGCTGGGCCTCCGCATCATAAAACAATCCCTCCACCCAAGCAGCGAGCGCAAGCGCGTAAGCAGGCGGCACCGTATCAGCACAACGCAGCTCCACTTGCGGACGAAAACGAACTTCTGGGAAGGGGGTCGATAAATGATCCTCCCAATCCTCTTCCGTTGCTTTTCCAGATTCCAGCCAATGGCGAAAACTATGCCCCCGCTTGTCAACGTAGGCTCCATCGCGGTGAACAAACAACATGGGTACATCCAACATCCACTGAATGTAATCTTCAAAGGTGGTGTCGGTTTGGCATAAACGCTCGACAATCCCACAACGACCAGGATCGGTATGGGCCCAAACATGTCCGCGCCAACTCATGAAGCCACTCAATTGGCCGGCGCGAAAAGGAGAATTGGCAAAAACCGCATTGAAGATTGGGGCCAAAGCGAAGACGGTGCGGAGCTTGGCCATGGCGTCCTCTTCGCTGAAATAATCAAAATTTACCTGCACCCCAGCGGTGGTTTTCATCATCCACAAGCCGAGGGTGTCGGCCTTTGCCAACCAAGGCTCCAAAAAGTCATAACGACGTTTGGGCAAACGTCGAATGTCTTCGGGGCGGGCTCGCGGATGGGAACCCGTCGCCAAAAAACAGTAGCCAGTGCTGTGGCGCAATTCGGCTAAGAAGGCACAGTAGTCGGAGATTTCTTGCTCCAAGCTCGGCAAATCCGAACATGGGGTGGAGCCAAACTCAATTTGTCCCCCCGGCTCCAAGGTGATGGCACGGCCATCAGCAGCCACCAAAGCCAGCAAATGATCTCGCTCATATTGGGGTTGCCACTGCGTGGTGGCAGCCAGACTGCGCATCAGCGATTCCACCCCACCCGGCCCAAAATACTGGACGGTTTGACAACGTGCGTCGAGCACAAATTGCTCAAATTCCAATCCCAACTTGCCGTGGCCGGGCTGACGTATGCCGCGCTCAAAAAAAGCGCGAAGCTGGGCATGGTTATGCAGATGGTTCATGCAGGTATGGCGGGAGCGCATGGGAATCGAACCCACCGGGCATCGCCGAACGACACCCCAACGGCTTTGAAGGCCGCACAGGACACCAGCCCTGATCCGCTCCCCTTCGAATTGGATGGTTCATGATAGCGTCTCCATGGAGCGGCTTGGAGCCAAGCCCTTAGGCTAAAACCACAGCGGGCTCACCCTCCAGCACTTCGCCGATTTGACAAACTGGCTCATCCGCCGGCAAAGCGGCAGCAAAATCCTGGGCGCGATCCAAAGGAACAGAAACGAGCAAGCCACCGGAGGTTTCTGCGTCAAAACAGATTTTGGCTAACCAAGTAGGCGTTTGTTCACCCACCTGCACAAAATCAGCCAGGTTTTGTTGTCCACGCTTGCTAGCTCCGGAAAAAATGCCTTGCTGTGCGAGGTCGGCAGCTCCTGGATAAAGAGGAATGGAAGATGCATCCAAATGGAGAATTACCTTCGATGCCCGCGCCACATTGGCGGCATGCCCCAACAAGCCAAATCCAGTGATATCGGTTGCCGCTTTAACCCCCACCGCGCGCATGGCCTGTGCAGCTTTGCGGTTCAAGCGGGCCATTCCCTTCACCGCCGCAGCCACATCCGCCTCTTGCGCAAGCTCCTTTTTTACTGCTGTATTGATGCTGCCCACCCCCACTGGCTTGGTTAAAAACAGCAAATCGCCAGGGCGCGCGCCATCATTGGTCGCCAGGTGTTTTTCCTCGACCTCGCCATAAATGGCAAAGCCAAATAGGGGCTCAGCGGACAACACCGAATGCCCACCTACCCATAAGGCGCCTGCTTCCTGCACCTTTTCCACGGCAGCCTGAAAAATTGGCTCCAAAACCTCCTGATCCCAATCTGCAGGAAAGCCAGCCAAGTTCAGCACCACTTTGGCCTCCCCACCCGAAGCATAAATGTCCGACAGGGAATTGGCGGCGGCAATCGCCCCGTAGGCGGCCGGATCGTCGACCACCGGTGGGAAAAAGTCGACGGTATGCAGGCCAACACGCCCATTTTCCAAGCGAACCGCCCCCACATCGTCGTACCCTTCCGGGCCGGCGAGCAGGTCAGGCGAAACCGCCGCGGGTGCAACTACGCGCAGAACCTGCGCCAGCTGCCCCTGAGGAAGTTTGGCCGCTCAGCCGCTACAAGCAGCGTAATCAATTAATCGCTTGTTCAAACTCATTCGCCTGATTTTAGGTTTTTCCTTTAGAAAAACCCAATTTTCGCCGAAGAAAGCAGGAATTCTGCGGATTTTACGCAAATTCTGCCATGCCCATGCTCTTCCAACGCCTGCGTCCAATTTGGCATTACCTCGTCGACTTCAGTTCTCCTGATGACGAGATTGTGCGGCGCATGAGCAAAAACGCCAGCAAAGTATTCTTGCTCGTCGGCCCTCCCTTCGCCGCCTTGTGGTTGTGGGTGGGCTTTCCGCCCATGGCCTATGCCATCTTGGGTGGCGAGCTTCTTAGCTTATGGATGCTTGGAGCCCTCAACCGCGGCTTTCCTCCCCGACTTGGAGCGTGGATTCTTCTTTTCGACCTTTTTTCAGTCCTCATGTACTCCACAGCGCTTTGCGGCGTGGCTATGGCCGGTACCGCATGGTTTCTAACCCTGCCACTCATGGCCTGCCTGTTGCTTGGATTCCGCTCCTCCCTGTCGTGGGGAGCCATTGTTTCGGTCAGCTTGTTAGGTCTGGCCATCTTCCAATCCCTGGGCATCATCACCCCCACACAGCCCAGTGCCGAATTTGCCTTGCCTTTCCACATGAGCCATATTTTCGGTTCTTTAGGAGCAATCGTTTTCCTTTCCGGAACCTGGGTGGCTTCGCAAAGCGCAGAACAAAGGAAACGATTGTCGGCAGAACAAGGATTGCAAACTGCCGTCCAACAAATTCAAGATGGCTTATTCGTGTTAGAACGCGACGCTGGTGTCGACGATTTGCGAAAATTTCATATTGTGTTAGCGAATCAAGCTGGCCAGAAAATCTTGCAGGATGTCCCTGAGGGCTCCTCCCCCATAGACCTCAACCAATGGTTTGAAGATCTTCCGTCTCACCAGAGGTTGCCAGCCTTAGCCATGGAGAGAGGAAAACCTTCCATTGTAAAGCTGCAACACCCGTTTACTGGCCGGCATTACGACATCAAAATTGCCCATTGGGATCGAAAATTAGTCCTGACGTTTCACGATATTACCCACCAGGCGGAAGTGGAGAGGCAACTCAAAGAAGCGAGCAAACAGGCCTTTGAAGCGAGTCGTTGTAAGAGCGAGTTTTTAGCCAATATGAGCCATGAAATCCGCACTCCCATGAATGGGATTTTAGGTATGACCGAACTCGCTCTAGACACCGAACTCAATGCGGAGCAGCGTGAATTTTTATCGACTATCCAAACTTGCGCCGACTCCATGCTTGCCCTTCTCAACGACATCCTCGACCTATCACGAATCGAAGCCGGCCGCATGGAATTGGAGGTGCGGGAATTCCGTATATGGGAGGTTTTGGTAGAAGTTCAGGACAGTCTTTCTGCGCGAGCTACCCTGAAAAAAATTGATTGGAATGCCTATGCCACCGAAGACGTGCCCACAGCAGTACTAGGCGACCCTACCCGCCTTCGCCAAATTCTCCTTAACCTGGCCGGAAATGCCATCAAATTCACCGACAAAGGCGAGGTTGTGATTGAAACCCGCCTTATGGAGCGAGTCGATGATATGGCAAAAATAAGATTCGAAGTGCGCGATACGGGATGTGGCATACCGGCTGAAGTTTTGCCTCATCTATTTGAAAAATTCACCCAGGCAGACAACTCAACAACGCGAACCCATGGAGGCTCGGGTTTGGGCTTAGCCATTACTCGGGAGATCGTTGCACTCATGGGCGGGAGCTTGGGCGCTCTCAGCACCGAGGGCGAGGGTTCCACTTTCTGGTGCGAGATTGATTTCCCCATTGCCCAAACGCTGATGCCACCTGTCGGTACATCCGAACTTCTAGTTGGGCGCCGCATCCTTCTGGTGGATGATATTGACACCAATCTTCGCGTCATTTCAGGCCAAGTGCGACGCATGGGTTGCCGCTATGAGACAGCACGCAATGCGCAAGAAGCCTTGGCTCGACTAGAGCATGCGAGGACCAACGAAGATCCTTTTTCGGTCATGATCTGCGACCACTTGATGCCTGGGCAAACGGGGCTTCAATTGGCAACAGAAATCCGCCGTGATTCACGCTTTGATGGTCTGCTCATGTTGTTGATGAGTTCCAGTTCAGCAAAGGGAGATTGTTCTCTGGCTAGAACTGCCGGATTTGTAGGCCACTTAACCAAACCTGTGAAGTATCCAGCTTTGAAAAAAGAGCTGATGAGGATTCTTGGAGAGCAAGAACCGCTTCCCTCGACGCCAAGTTTCGAACCAGCCCAAAGCCAGGAGGACAAGCTACCGTTCCCTACCCAAGCTGCGGCAAAGATCTTGCTTGCCGAAGACAATTCGGTCAACAGAAAGCTTGCAGAGAGAATCTTAATCAAGGCAGGCTATGAGGTGGAATCGGCAGAAGACGGGCTTGAGGCGCTCAAAATGGTGGAAGAAGGTGATTACGACTTAATCCTCATGGATTGCCAAATGCCAGAAATGGATGGTTACGAAGCAACGCAGCGTATCCGCGCTTTAGGAGGAAAAGCCACTATGCTGCCCATTATCGCGTTAACAGCCAACGCCATGGTCGGTGACCGTGAAAAATGTTTGGCCGCTGGCATGGATGACTATATTTCCAAACCGCTTAAACGCACCGCTTTTTTGGCTATGGTGGAAAAATGGCTGCAGAGAGCGCAAAAATTTAACTAGCCCTCCTTTGTTAAGCTAGAACATGCGGCTACTGCTCATCGTCCTGTTCGGATTTGTAGGCTCAGGCTCTCTCCTTGCCCGTGCTTCTTTTCAAATTCCAAGCAAAAAGGAACAAAAAGCTCTGCTCCAAGAGTTTTTGCAGCTCGACGCCAAAACGGAAACAGGCTTTCAGCGGCAACTCCAGATTATCGAGCGCCTGGATCAAATCCCACTCTCCCGCCCCAGTGAGGTGAAAGCCTGGAAGAAAACCATCGCCAAGGAGCAGCAAAAATCAGGACCTAAGCTGGAGAAGAAGAAGGGAACCTATTTTCAATGGGAAGAGCAACGCCGAGGCCTTTTCATCATTGACGGCGACATAAAAAAACCAAAAGGACTTTTACTTGGTATGCATGGCGGCGGTGTCGGCTCCGGCGATGCTCGAACCAGCGCTTCTGCTTACTCGAGTGCTGCGAGAAAACTGGGCTGGGTGGCTATTTTTCCGGAAGTTCTGGAAAAGACTGAGCGCGGATGGACCGACTCCGGCACCGAAGAGTGGGTTATGGATTTGGTTGATGCCGCTCTGCGCACCTGGAAAATCGACCCGAATTCCGTCTACTTTTCAGGCCACTCCATGGGCGGCTATGGCACCTGGACATTGGGAGGCCACCACGCGGACCGTGTTGCCGCTCTGGCCCCTTCAGCTGGCGCCCCAACCCCAATCTATGGCCCCAGTGGCAAGATTGAGGCCATCGATTCCGGTGTCGTTCCCAACCTGCGCAATGTCCCCATGGTGGTCTATCAAAGCTTGGATGATCCACGAGTCCCCCCGGATGCAAACCAAGCGGCCGTAGCCCGCATCAAAAAAATGAAGGAACGCTACGGTGGTTTTGACAACTTCCAATATTGGGAAGTCAACGGGCGGCAACACGATCTTCCACCTGGGGGGACGCTGGCCTTGCTGGAGAAAATCTCAACCTTCCACAGGAATCCCATGCCACAACACTTGGTATGGGAGCCGTCCCTACCATGGAAGCACCAGTTTTACTGGCTGTGGTGGGAGAAGCCGCAATTGCGGCGCCCCTTAGAAGCTGAGTTTTCTGCCGACACCAACACCTTTTCTCTGCAATCCCATTACGACATCAGCTCCTTACAGATTTTGCTTGACGGCAGAATGGTTGCCATGGATCGGGAAGTGGTGGTGTTGGTCAATGGCAAGGAAACGAACCGCCAATTCCCACAACCAACCTTAGGCACATTAGTGCTTACCAGCATTCATCCAGATCCCGACCTCCAATTTGTCGCCCGCATCAACGTGATTCCTTAGGTTTGCGATCAAACCATGGATACATGGTTGGCAAGACAAAGAGAGTGAGTAGTGTGGAGGTAAACAACCCACCAATCACCACGGTTGCCAATGGTCGCTGCACCTCGCCTCCAGCAGACGTAGCAAGAGCCATAGGCACAAAACCCAAAGCCGCAACCATAGCAGTCATCAATACCGGCCTTAATCGAGTCAGGGCTGCAGTTTGCGCTGCTTCCAAAGGGGCCATTCCTTGCTCACGCTTTTGCACGATATAAGAAACCAACACCACTCCATTCAACACGGCCACTCCAAACAAGGCGATGAAGCCGACTCCTGCCGAAATGGAGAACGGATAGCCGCGAAGAACCAGAGCCAAGATTCCACCCGTAGTCGCAAGTGGCACATTGAGAAAAATCAAGGCGCCCAGCCTGGCGGATTGAAAGGTGGAATACAACAGCACAAAAATAAGCAACAAGGCCAGGGGCACGAGCAGCGACAATCGCGCGGAAGCGGCCTGTAGGTTTTCAAACTGACCACCCCACTCCAAAAACCAACCTGGCGGCAAATCAACCTCCTGCTCCACCTTGGCTCTTGCCTCCGCCACTGCGGAAGCCAAATCGCGACCGCGCACGTTCGCTTCCACGGTGATTTTCCTTTGTACTTTTTCCCGACTGATTTGCGCCGGCCCAGTAGCAATCTCAATGTCGGCAACTTGCTCGAGTGGAACCCAAGAAACCGGGCCACCGCCCATATTAGGCAAAGCCACTGGCAACTGCCGAATCGCGTGCAAATCGTCACGAAGGGAATCCTCAAATCGCGCCTGAATCACAAAGCGACGCTGCCCCTCAATCACCGTTCCCACCTGCCGACCACCGACAGTTTCAATGACATCCAAAATGTCCTCCGCGTTCAAGCCCAATCGCGCCATCGCATTCCTCTTCACTTTCACCGACAAAGTCGGCAAACCAAGGATTTGTTCGGCTTTGATCTCCTCCATACCGTCTACCGTCTGCACCACCGCCGCCACCTTTGCTGCCACATCACGCATATCGTCCAAGGTGCCACCGCCAGCATAGATTTGAATGCCTACATCAGAACGAACTCCACTAATTAGTTCAGCGACACGTAACTCAATTGGTTGAGAATAGCTAAACATCACCCCAGGAAAATGCTCTTGCAACTGAAAATCCAAAGCACTCAGTAGCTCCTCCTTATTGTCAAAGCGCCAGGTTGATGGATCATTCAGCATAATAAAAGAATCGCTGATTTCCACGCCCATCGGATCGGTTGCAATCTCCGCCCTCCCCGTTCGTGAGATAATGGTTTTAACCTCAGGGAATTCCATCACCACTTTCTCTACCTCGGTACTAATCTCATTGGATGATTCCAGCGAAATGCTGGGCAAGCGCCATACCTGCATGGCGATGGATCCCTCATCCAGGCGAGGCATAAATTCCGCCCCCATGAAGGGAATAAAACCGAGGCTACCAGCAAAAACCAGGATCGCCACTAAAGCAATGTGCTTGGGATGAAGTAGGGTTTTTTGCATCAACGGCTGATAAAACTTCTTCGCCACCCGGAACAGCAGGGGATCTTTTTCTCGGACATGCTTGAGGAAAAAAGAAGCCAAAACCGGCATCAAGGTCATCGCACAAAGAAGGGAGCCGAATAGTGCAAAGACAACCGTCAATGCCATCGGCGTAAACATGCGGCCCTCAATTCCACGCAACCCCAGAATTGGTAGATAGACAATCATGATGATGCCAACGGCAAAAACAACGGGACGCGCTACTTCATGACAAGCCTTGCGTACTTTTTCCAAATGCGACGTTTCTCGGTCGTCACGATGCCGGTGCAAATAGCGAACGATATTTTCAATCATCACCACGGAGCCATCCACAATCAATCCAAAATCTAATGCCCCCAGAGACATCAGATTACCGGACAGCCCCAATTTCGCCATGGCAGACAAAGCAATCAGCATGGACAACGGGATTGCAGAGGCTACAATCAAACCACCACGCAAATCTCCGAGCAACAACAAAAGTACCAAGATAACCAGCAATCCACCTTCTGTTAGGTTTTTGACCACGGTATGAATCGTGCGATCAACCAGCTCTGTGCGGTTATAGAAAGTATCAATGCTCACTCCCTCGGGCAGAGTCTTTTCAATTTCCATGAGTTTTTCGTGCACTTGCTCGGAAACCGTTCGGGAATTGGCTCCCATCAACATCATCACAATGCCGACTACAGCCTCACCCCGACCATCCCGGGTAACCGCACCCTGGCGCAACATGGGTTGCAACTCAATTTTTCCAAGTTGTTGCAAATAGACTGGAGTGCCGCGCTCGTCTTTGGCTACCACGACTTGCGCTAAATCCTCAAGGTTATCAATCAATCCTTCCCCGCGGACCAAATATTGCTCGTCCGCGTGCACGAGATATCCACCTCCTACACTGCGATTGTTTTTTTCAATCGCAGTAAAGACCTGACTCAATGGGATTCCATAAGAGCGCAATTTCTTGGGGTCGACGCTCACCTGATAAGTTTTCAACTCACCACCAAAGGCATTAACTTCGACCACACCATCCACAGAGCGGAGTTGGTAATTCACCACCCAATCCAGTAGGGTGCGCAACTCCATCGGAGTATGTCGATCGCTGCGCAGTTCAAATTGATAGATTTCACCAAGACCGGTTGAGATTGGCCCCATCTCTGGTTCCCCATAGCCCTCCGGAATCGCCGAGCGAGCATCGATTAGCCGCTCCCCCACCAATTGACGCGCCCAATAAATATCCGTGCCATCTTCGAAGACGACGGTCACCACGGAAAGACCGAATTTGGAAACCGAACGTATTTCATCCACCTTCGGCAAGCCACTCATTGCCGACTCCACAGGAAAGGTGATGAAGGATTCCACCTCTTGGGGTGCAAGTCCTGGGCTATTGGTAAGCACCTGAACTTGCACATTGGTCACGTCAGGAACCGCATCGATGGGCAGCTCGCGCATGGATTGAATGCCTATGGCAATCACCAACACCCACAAAACCAAAATCAGGAAGCGGTTATTCAGGGAAAAATCTATGATGCGATTCATCTTCAATCCCCCCTTAGTGACTATGTCCGCCACCGAGTTCGCCTTTGCGCAAAGCCGACTTCAGATGAAAGGTACCTGCGACAACAACTTCTTCGCCGACATCCAACCCTTGCAAAACCTCTACAAGCTCCCCTGCCGGTGGTCCTATTTCGATTTTGCGTTGCTCGAACACGCCGTCTGCAATCCGCACAAAAGCATAATTTCCATCTGCTTCGTGAACGACGGCACTTTCTGGAATTGTTCGCTCCGCCCAAAAGGAGTCAACCACCAACTCCATGGTGCCAAACATCCCTGGGCGAATTGGGTCGGGTTCTGGCCAATTCTCTAGGTGAGGGTTCGGCAATTCCAATCGCACCCCTAGCGATCGGCTCTCAGCGTCAATCTCATATCCAAGCAATGTAACTTTGCCAGCAAACTTTCTTCCGGGGAAAGCATCCAAAAAAATCCAGCCCTCTTGCCCAGTGCGAATAGCCTGCAGCTGCTCCTCAAAAACCGAACCCAAAACCCAAACTTGCGACAAATCTTCAAGGGTGTAAAGCTTGGTTGTACCATCAACGAACTCACCCACAGTGATATGGCGACCGGAAACAACACCATCCCGCGGGGCACGGATTTCGTAGCTGCCGTTGAGCAAAGGGTTGGAGGGTAGCAGGTTTTCTAAATCACTTTTTCCAACACCAAGCGCCCAAAGCAGGCTTTGGGCAGCTTTGAGGTCGATTTCTCTTTCTTGGAGTAGCACCTGCAGAGCAAGGATTCTGGAATCACGCTCCGTGCGCAACTCCGTTAACTCTCTCTCTTTCTTCAACTGCGATTGTGACAGTGCTTTCTCAGCTTCGAGCAAAGGGCGAATGGTGGACACAGCCTGTTCTTGAAGTTCTTGCTCACGATTTTTTATTTTCTCATGAACCTCCACCTCGCCTTGCAGCATCGTCTCCGCAGCTTGCAATCGACGCGCAAAAAGCTCCTCTTCCTTAGCCAAAGTTCGAATAGCAGCATCTTTAAGTGCCTGGGCGCGCACATATTCTGTGACCGCTCGACCTAAATCCATGGAATCAATCACGCAGAGTAAATCCCCTTGACGCACTCGGTCGCCTAGATGCTTGTGGATTGATCGCACTAACCCAGCAGCTTTAGGATTGATATGGGTCAGGGCATCCGCATCGGCAACCACGACTGCTGGCAAACGAATCGTGCGCTGAATTTGGCCCTTTTGCACAGCTTGAACGGTAACACCAGCAGCCTGCATCTGCGCCTCATCAAGCACAACCTGCTCAATCGCGGGGCTGTGGTCAGCATGTTCATCAGGCACATCTTCATGCTCGGTAGCGCCTTGGCTACCACAGCTGAAAGTAGTCAACCCAAAAAGAATGAGCAAAAAGAATGAGGTTAGTCGGATGGTTTTCATGGCCGAGGATGAATGGAAGTTGTACTTGCGGACGAGAAAAGGTCGCCAAAACCTTCAACAAAAAGAGTTCCACTGGAAGCGAGCAGACGCCAACGGCACTTTTGCCATCTGCGCATGGCTTCTGCCGAACGTGTTTGCGCAGCGACAAAATTCCTTTGCGCAGCAAGGATTTCAAGTAAAGTTACTTCTCCGGCAGCAAAGGAACTTTGCGCCAACTGCAAACTTTGCTCCGCATTTGGCAGCATAAAATCTTGATAAAACGAAACTTGCTGCTCTGCCTTCTTGCATTGTTGCCATTGCAAATGCAGTTCGGCTCGCAACTCGTGCAACAAGTTCTGCAACTCCAAGCGAGCTGCATCTCTTCGCAACCGCGCTGTTTGAATTGCCGGTTGATTCCAGGAGTTGAACAGCTCCGGAACGACCTGCCACAAAGTACCGATGGTAAGCTCTGGAAACTGATGTTGGATTTCAATCCGCAGCTCTTGCTCGCGCTGTTCATACACCGCCTGCATCGCCGCAACATCGGGGCGCTTGGCCATGGCCGCTGTTACCAAACCTTCTAAATCAGGCAAGGAAGAGTTAGCTGCATCCCGAGGCGGCAGCAACAGAATGGTTTCCGGTGGCAGGCCAAGCAAAAAATTCCAATGCTGGCGGGCAGCCATAAGCCGCTCATCGTATTCCCACTGTCTGGCCTTATAGCTCCACAAATCACCTTCCGCCAAGTTCTTTTGCAGAGCCGTTGCCGCCCCAGCCACCAAAGCACGCGAAAAATAATCACGGGTCGCGCGTGCCACCTTCAATAAAGCGTGGTTTTGCTCTACCAGGGCTTTTGCCGCACGCACATCCTCTATCGCCAAGGCCACGGCTTCGGCTAACTTCCACTCGGCATACAGCAGCCGCAAGCGCGTCTCTTCCACATGCCAAGCTGCTTTCTCCTTTTGCGCCGCGCGCTCGCCAATTCGGGGAAGCCGCAAAGAAAGCCCAAATCCCGACCAAGCGTCCACAGCCGCAGAGCGGCCTTCCAGCCCCTGGGCAGCAAGTACATCCGCACCATCCCAACTCAACTCGGGGTTAGGCAGCAGACCTGCCGCCTCCATCAAGGAGGTCGCGATTCCTAATTGCTTCCGTTTGGCCTGCAAGGAGGGATTGTGCTCCAGGGCAAATTGCACATAAGCCAGCAAAGTGGGCCCCTCCTCGGACTCTTCCATCGCCCCAAGTTGATCTGAAAAGTGAATTTCTTCCAGACCTTGAAGGAGTTGGGGCAAGGCCACTGGTGCCGGCTGGTAGCTGGCACAACTTAGGGCAGACAGGCAGGCAAAAACCTTGCCTAAGGACAGACATGTTTTCGTGGGCTCGGCACGAAGGAAAGAAGGAGCCATGGGTACACCTCACAATGTTGGTCTTGCATGGCCGGAAAAGCCATGCCAGGAAAACCGGAGCTTGCGCTCCGCACAAAACACAACACGGGAGTACCCTTAGCAGAGCATCTGCACGCAACTCAAGCGCCCAGCCAAGGGCAAGCACGGGCGCGCAAAGGAAATCATGGGAGAGGAATCGCTCCCCTCGGTGAGCCCACTCAGGGGCAATCTTTCTGTCACGAGGATGGCGACAAAAACCGGAATGCTGATTTTGTTGGGCAAAAAGGAATCTTGCCAAAGACGAATATCGGAGCAGGAACTACAACCGGAATCATCTTCGCCAGCCGGTTGGGCACCGTCGGCACAACAGCCACCCGCCACCAATTCCACTTGCACATGGCCTGCAGGCCCCACACACAAAAACACATCGCGCCCCAAACCCGTCAGCAAAAGCTGGGGCAACAGGGCGAGCAAAATCGCCAAGCTGGGGGCGCACTTAGAGAAGGCCATCGAGGTCATTCTGCAGGAAATCCAACAGGAAGTCTACATCTTTATCGGCCATCGTGCGCAAATCCAAAAGCACTCCCTCTTCCTGGACCCGTGCAAAGATGGGCGGTGTGGCCCTGCGCAGCGCGCCTGCAATCTCCTCGGAGCCGGCCTGCGCATGCTGCAGGCAGACCCCATACCTCGGCAAATCCTCGGTTGGAGACGCACCGGAGCCAACACGGCCAGCACAAGCCAGCACCTGAGCTTGGCAGCGACCGCCAAGCGACTGAATCTTCGCCGCCAGGTTTTCGGCGCGCTGTTTCAATTCCTCCAAACTCAAGGACAAGCGCCGCAGAGCGGGAATGCGCTGCAAAGCCGCCTCGCCACCGAGAGCGTGGATGGACAAGGTCGCCTCCAATGCTGCGAGGATGGTTTTGTCCAAACGCAGACAGCGTGTCAGCATGTTCCGCCGCAGGCGCTCAACCAAGGCCGCAGCACCGACAATCAAGCCCGCTTGTGGCCCGCCCAACAATTTGTCGCCGGAAAAGGTGACCAAATCGCAACCTTCTTGCAGGGCATGGCGCACAGGATGCTCTTGCTCTAACCCCGCCAAATCTTGGCCCACCAAGACTCCGGAACCCAAGTCGTACACCAAGGGCACCCCTGCTTGCTGACAGAGCTCGGCCAAAGTCGCCATCGGCACCTCATGCACAAAGCCTTGCAAGCGGTAATTGCTGGGATGCACCCGCAGCACCATCGACACAGCAGGATCCTGAAGCGCCTGCGCAAAATCTTTGGCATGCACGCGGTTGGTACAGCCGACTTCCACCATGGTGGCCCCAGCAGCCGCAATCACCTCGGGCATCCGGTAACTCCCCCCAATCTCCACCAGTTCGGAACGGGCCACCACCACCTTGCGTCCGCGCGCCAAGGCCGACACCGCCAACAGAACCGTGGCCGCATTGTTGTTGACTGGTAGGCCCGCCTCCGCACCCGTGACTTGGGCTAAGAGTTGAGAAACCGCAGCGTCCCGACGCCCGCGCTTGCCCGACAGCCGGTCGATTTCGCAAAGGGCCGCACCCGAAGCCCGGACAGCCGCAGCGATGGCCTCCTCGGGCCAAGGTGCACGACCCAAATTGGTGTGTAAAACCACTCCGGTGGCGTTAATTGCTGGCCCCAACTGCAGCTGGGGCACCACCTCCAAGCGCCGCCGCACCTCTTGCCAGAAGGCCTCATCCACCCCCATCTCCAACTTTCCCTCTCGCCGGGCCTGGCGGACGAACTCCAGCGCTGCATGGCAAGCCGCCTTACAGGCTTCGCGCCCAAAGGAATCGAGCCCGTGAACTGTGCATTCCTCCAGCAATTCATGCATTGCCGGAATACGAGGAGGATTCTCAGGCGGGGTCATCCTAGAATCTTATACGTGAGACGGACGGCTGTCGCGGCGCAGTTCCGCTGGAAACTGCAAACACAAGACATGGGCCTCCGGGATGCCCTGGCCAAGGATGTTGGAATTCGCCCTCTCACTGCGCAATTGCTCCTTTCGCGCCAGGTGCGCACGGCTGCTCAAGCCAAAAAAATCCTCCAACCCTCGCTGCAAGACCTCCCCGACCCCAAGCGCGTTCCAGGTTTCACCCAAGCCTTGCATACCTTGGAAGAGGCCATTGCCCACAAGCAGAAGGTTCTTATTCACGGCGATTATGACGTTGATGGAACCTGTGGTGCGGTCTTGCTCTATCGCCTCATGCAGCGCCTTGGGCTAGAGGTGGAGGTCTTCCTCCCCGACCGCATTCAAGACGGCTACTCCTTCAGCCAACGCAGCCTGCAAGCCATCACCGACGGTGGCGCCAAGGTAGTGATTGCCGTCGACAATGGCACCACCGCGCATCAACCCTTAACGCATCTGGCTCAACAAGGGGTCAAAGTCATCGTCGTCGATCATCATCTGCCAGGAGAAAGCTTACCTCCCTGCGCAGCCATGATGAATCCTTGGGTTGGTCCTAGCCCCGAAGAAGGCGGTTGTTTCCAAGAATTCTGCGGCACCGCGGTGGCTTGGCTGCTCACTTGGGGAGTTTTGCGGCATCAACTCGGCGACCAACCCCTTCCCGAAAGCGATCGCCGTTTTCTTTATGACAGCTTGGGCTATGTTGCCATTGCCACCATCGGCGACGTCATGCCTTTGCGTGGCCCTAATCGCGCTTTGGTGCAACAGGGCTTAAGCACCATGCGCAATTCCAGCTTTCCCGGCCTGCGCGCCTTGGTGCAGACTGCCGGCATTCGCAAAGAACCTTCGGCAGAAGATATCGGTTTCCGCATTGGCCCCCGCCTCAATGCGGCAGGCCGTTTATTCCAAGCGCAAGTTGCCTTCCAAACTTTGGCCAGCGATTCTGCGGTGGAAGCGGAGGCGCTTTGTGCGCAACTAGAAGCCTTAAACCAAGAACGCAAAGAAGTTCAACGGCAACAAGATCAACATCTATCCGCCACCGTCGAAGAGCAATTTCAGTGCGGGGATTCGATTATTTTTGCCGGCCACGCGGATGCACACTTTGGTGTGCTTGGCATCGTCGCCAACCAAATTATGGAGCGCACCGGGCTGCCCACTTTATTGTGGGCAGAATGCGCGCCGGGTGTTGCCCGCGGCAGTGCACGAGCACCGGAGGGTTACCAGCTCACCGACATCTTGCACCATGCCAAGGACCACCTATTGGGTTATGGTGGTCATGCTCGTGCAGCTGGCTTTCATTTCGACCCGCAGTTCGCCCCACAAGTAGCCGCAGCGTTGCGCGAGGGTGCCAAGAACCAATCCTCTGTAGCCAAGCCGCTGCTTTCCATCGATACCGAAATTTCCCCCGGCGAAATCGATTTGGCAACCGTCCTAGAGTGGCAAAAGTTGCATCCTTTCGGCGAAGCTTTTCCCGAGCCCGTGTTTTTATGTACCGGTACGCGTTTAGCAACCGCGCCCCGCTTCCTCGGTGACGGCTCCCATGTCGAACTACGCTTAGAACGCGATTGCGAGGTGGTGCGCACTTTGGGTTGGCGCCTTGCCGACCGTGCCCGCGGATTACAAGCTGGCGACCTCCTTGATGTGGTCGTTCAAGTTGGCATCAACGAATTCCGTGGACGTCGCGATGTGGAATGGACCCTTCGCGATTTCCAAACTCATCCCTAGTCCTTCCCTTGCATCGCCTCCCCATTCTTGGTTCCTTCATTCGCCTTGCCCGCAAGCTCTATGACTGGATGCTGGCCTTTGCCGAAAAGCCCTACGCCGGACGCGCTTTGTTCGGCTTGAGCTTCGTGGAATCGAGTTTCTTTCCCTTGCCTCCCGACCCTTTGCTGATGGCCATGGGAGCGGAGCGCCCCAACCGCGCCATCTATTTTGCGGGCATCACCACCTTGGGTTCGGTGCTTGGTGCCATGTTTGGTTTTGCCATTGGTATGTATCTCATGGATACCCTCGGCGCCTGGCTCTTGGATTTATACGATCCTGAGCGCCTCACCTGGGTCAAAGTTGAGGATTGGTTTGCGGCTTACGGTATTGCCGGCTTACTGATTGCGGCCATTACCCCCATCCCTTTCAAAGTATTCACCATTGCCAGCGGCGCTATGGTTGGCATTCACTTCTTCCCATTTGTTGGCGCCTGCTTACTTGGTCGAGGATTTCGCTTCTTTCTCGAAGGATTTCTGCTCAAGCTTTACGGCAAACCCATTCTCGCCTGGATGGAAAAATGGTTTGATCTGGTTGCCATCCTGTTCACCGTCATTTTGGTTGGCGGATTCGTTGCCCTCAAATACCTCTAAGCCATGGCCACCTCCAGTCCATCCCAACGCCTTTTAGTGATTGACGGCACGGCCCTGGCCTTTCGCGCTTTTTTTGCCATTCGCAACCTCACCGATGGCCAGGGACGGCCTTCGGGCGCACTCTATGGCTACATCAGCTCGCTACTGCGTGCCTTAGAAGATCACCCAGCTGATTTCATTGCGGTGGCTTGGGATCGTCCAGAACCAACCTTCCGCCATCAGCTGGATCCCAACTACAAAGCCAATCGCGAAGATTTAGATGAGGATTTGCGTGTGCAGTTTCCTTGGATGCGCGAAATCACGGATGCTCTCGGCTTGCCGAGTCTTTCCATGGCGGGCTTTGAGGCCGATGACATCCTTGCCAGCTTAGCAGTGCAAAACGCCAATGAGGACAAAGAAGTGCGGTTGTTCACCAGCGACAAAGATTTGGCCCAAGTGGTAGCGCCAAATATCTTGCAATGTCCACCGCCCAAATCTGGGGCTTCCGCTGTGGTCCTTGGCCCCAAAGAAATTGAGGAAAAGTATGGTTTGCCGCCTGCGCGAATGGCGGAATGGCAAGCTCTGGTTGGCGATAGCAGCGACAATATCAAAGGCATGCCAGGAGTCGGTCCCAAACGGGCAACGGCTCTGCTGCAAAAGTATGCCAGCATGGAGGAGTTGTTGCAGCGCGGACCTGCCGAAGAAAAAGGCAAGCTGGCGGAGAACCTCGCTACCTTTGCCGAAGATGTGCGCTTGGCTTTGCGTCTGGTCACCATGCGCACAGATTTGGAGGTTGGCACGCCAGAGTCCTTGGCCCCCAAGCCACCCAATTTCGAGCAGGTGCTGGAGTTTTGTGAAGCCCATGGTTTTCAAACCCTGGGCAAACGATTTCAAGAATTTCGCTGCCAAGGTGGTTTGCCAGGCAATGCAAAGCGGAATGAAGAGGCTCCTCTTACTCCGGCCCCAAGCAAGAAAATCTCCTCTGCTCAACGGATGGAACGCGGCGACTATCGCTGTATTGAATCTTGGTCCGAGTTGGAAGACTTGCGTTTGCAGTTGCAGCAATCTGCTGGCTTCGCCTTCGACACGGAAACCACCGACATCGACCCCATGCGCGCACGTTTGGTTGGCATGTCCTTTTGTTGGCAAGCCGGCCAAGCTTGGTATGTGCCCATGAATGCGCCAACGCCTTTGCAAAGCCCGGATGGGAAAGATGTGTTGGAGTTTTTGCGCCCGGTGTTGGAAAATTCTTCGCTGCCAAAATATGGACAAAACTGCAAGTACGACGCCCATGTTATGCAGCGTCATGGCATCCATATCCGCGGTTGGGAATTCGACACCATGATTGCCCATTTCTTGGTGGATCCGCTTTCGCGCCACAACCTCGACGCCATCGCTCTGCAAATAATTGGGATGGAGAAAATCCCTACCAAAGAATTGTTGGGCACTGGCAAGCATGCGCTGACGATGGATTTGGTGCCCATCCAAGCCGTCGCCGAATATGCCTGTGAAGATGCGGACGCCACCTTCCAACTAGTGGATCCCCTGCGGCAGGGTCTGGCCAAGGTCGGCGCCATGGATTTGTTTCGCCAGGTCGAAATGCCGTTAATGAAAGTGTTGCAGAGCATGGAAGCGGAAGGCATCCGCGTAGACCGTGAGCGTTTACTGGAACTGCGCAAATCTTTAGGGCAGCGTCAGCTAGAAATGGAAGCCCTGGTTCACCAACAGGCGGGGGAACGTTTCAACTTGAATTCCCCCAAGCAGCTTGGTCCTATTTTGTTTGAAAAATTGAAAATCCAGGACGCTGCAGGGGTGAAGCGCGTTGGGCGCACGAAAACCGGTTATAAAACCGATGCCACCACCTTGGCGCGTTACGCCGGTGTGCCCATTGTCGATGCGCTCTTAGAATATCGCCAACTCACCAAGTTGATTGGCACTTATGTCGACGCTTTGCCAAGCTACATCCACCCTCAAACGGGCCATATCCACAGCTCTTTTCACCAGGCCGTAGCCAGCACCGGACGACTCAGCTCCAGCGACCCCAACTTGCAAAACATTCCTATTCGCAGCGAAGCTGGACGCGCAATTCGCCGTGCATTCATCCCCCGCGCCGACGATTGGGTGTTGGTTTCCGCCGACTATTCCCAAGTCGAGTTGCGAGTGGTCGCCCATCTATCTCAAGATCCAGCCTTGCTTCAAGCCTTCCGTGAGGATGCCGATGTCCATGCCCGCACCGCCGCCTTGGTGTTCCAGGTGGCCGAGAAGGATGTCGACCCCGCCATGCGCTCGCGAGCAAAAGCGATCAATTTTGGCATTCTCTACGGCATGGGCCCCCAACGGCTAGCCAGGGAAACGGGATTAAGCATGCAAGAAGCGCGCGATTTTATCGACGCCTACTTTTCCGCCCTTCCTGGCGTACGTGCTTGGCTCGATCAAACTTTAGAAACTGCTCGCGCCAAAGGTGAGGTGCGCACCTTATTGGGACGCCATCGTCCCACTCCCGATGTCAATTCTGCCGACGGGCGGGTGCGCTCTGCGGCAGAAAATGTAGCCGTGAATACTCCAGTTCAAGGGTCGGCAGCGGATTTAATTAAAGTCGCCATGCTGCGGGTGGATGAGCAAATTCGCAAACAGGGTCTGGCTGCGCGTATGATTCTGCAAGTGCATGACGAACTGGTTTTTGACTGTCCTCAACAGGAGCTCGATGCCCTGCAGGCTCTAGTAAAAAAGGAAATGGAACATGCTTGGAAGCTCGATGTGCCACTCAAAGTCGACTTAGGCTACGGCCCTGATTGGTCTAGTGCCCATTGATGCTGATGGAATCTTTGTTTCTCATTGGTCTTCTTCTTGCCGGCGGTGTTCTCGGTGGTCTACTCGCTCGCCTGTTCAAACTCCCCACCTTGAGCGGCTACTTGGCTGCCGGTATCTTTTTTCATTTTGCCGCCACCAACTCCTGGATTAGCGAACATCAAATCGAGGTCTTGCGCCTGCCGGTAAATGATTTGGCTATGGCTTTGGCACTCTTTGTATTGGGTGGACAATTCCGATTCCATCATCGTCACAATCAAGCCTTCGGCAAGTTGTTGCGCGGCTCGCTGATTGAGAGCTTGGTTACGTTTGCGATTGTTGTTGGCTTAACTTTGCCAGTTTTGCAAAACCTGGCTGGAGCCATCCTGATGGGTGTTTTGGCAATTGCCGTCGCTCCAGCAACCACGCTTGAAGTATTACATGAATATGACGCCAAGGGACCCACCACTCGGTTGTTGAAGCAACTCACAGCCTTAAGCAATGTCTGGGCCATCTTTTTGTTTGAGGTCGCTCTTTTATTGTTGGTGGCCTTAGGCGGCGGAGATGCAAGCATGCTCGACCCACTGTGGGATTTAGCTGGCTCTTTACTCTATGGCTTTGTCGCTGGGCATACCTTAATTCTTCTGCAAGAGCGGGTCGGACGTGATAACTATGCTGTGCCTCTACTTGCTGTAATTTTTCTCACGATTGGAATTTGTACTTATACCGATGTCCCCCATATGTTGGCCTTTTTGGTTACTGGAGCGGTGGTCGCCAACCGTTCCCAGCTCTTCCCGCGGATTACCAACGCAATGGACGGCTATGCCCAGCCGGCGATTGTTCTGTTTTTTGTTCTTAGCGGTGCACATCTTGATTTCCAAATCCTGCTGCAAAACTGGCTGGCTGTCGGCCTTTATGTATTGGGAAGGACTTTAGGAAAGATTTGGGGTCCACGCCTGGGACTGCTCGGCCATACCCCCTCCTCTGCGGATCAGCGCACCGCTGGTGTTGGTTTGGGTTTGTTATGCCAAGCTGGTGCAGCGATTGCGCTGGCTGGATATGTCGGGCGCTATAACCAAGAGCTAGCCGAGCAACTTTTAGCCATTATTCTTGGTTCGGTCGTCTTGTTCGAGTTGCTTGGCCCCATTTTGGTCAAGCGCACCGTCGTGCTTGCCGGGGAAGTCAGCCTTGCGAACCTCATGTCGCATACCGCAGACCGCGAAGGACGTCGTGGCTGGGATTCCGTTTTTCGTCGTCTACTTAGCGGACGTGACCTCACCCGCAACACCAAGCCTGATCAGCTTTGCGTGGAACAATTCATGCGCCCAACCACGGCAGCCCTCGCCCGCAGCGACAACATGGACAAGATTTTGCGTTTTGCCAACAACTCTCCCTTCAACCACTTTCCAGTGGTGGACATGGAGGAAAACCTTATTGGCATCATCCCCCTCAACGACTTGAGCCAAGTGGCCTACGACAAGGTGACAGCCAGCCTGGTCACGGCGGAAGACGTGGCCACCCTCAGCCCGCAAGAAGCGGCCTTGCCAGTCCATGCAAACCTGGAACAAGCCGCAGAGTTTTTCCGCAACTTTCAGGGCAATACTGCTGCGGTAATTGAAAACCCTGACAAACCAAAATTTTTGGGCATGGTGGAGCGCACAGAGGTGCTCCACCTCGCCCAACGCTTGCAGCTTAGTTCTTAGCTGGGGCAGACAATTCTCCCACCAGCATCCGCGTCAATTGACCAATATCCAGAATGGTCGGCACTGCGGGATCATCACTATTGAGAGTGACTGTCGGCACATTGAGGTTTTTTGCCGCCTCAAGGGCCAGCAAAATCCGCCCGCCTTTGGAGTTGAGAGCCGCGGTACGCAGTTCATCGCGCAAAGCTTCGGCCTTTTGCACCGCAAGTTCGCCATTGGCTTTGGAAATTACCCTTTCCGCATCACCATCGGCCATGGTTTCCGCAGCATAAACATCTGCTGCAGCACGAATGGATGCCAAGAGAACATCGTATTCCGATTTCTTTTCCTGGATGCGTTTTTCCCATTCTTGGGTTTTCGCCATTTCCGCAGCCACAATTTGCCTCTCAATCACGTTGACCTTTTTTTCTTCTTCGGCCACCCGTGTTTGGGCGATGTCGAGCAAAGCTTTCTGCCGCAAGAATTGCTTCTCTTGCAGCTTTTCCTCGTATTCAGCTTGGAAATGCAAGCGCCGAATCAAGATGGATTCCGCCTGGCAGTGAAACTCGGACAAATCGGCATTCAACAAAGGTAGGGTGTTCTGCACCAAAGCGATTCGGCTATCCGTTAACTGCAAATCTTCGGAAGAGAGTTTGGTCAACTCATCGCGCAAGATGGCCGTCACTTTTGACTTCACCCGATCTTGGTATTGAATTTTCAAACCGTCGCCCACAATTTGCCAGGCCTCACCGGGCATGATGCGATAGGCCACGGACACTTCATAAGTGACCACGTTGCCATCGGCAGCACGAATTTCCAAAGGTGCCTGGTAACTGTCGGTAGGGCTTTGGCTGCGATTATTGTGCACACCCGTAAAGTGGATGAAGTGGGTTGTCGCGGGCAGAAAATGCCACTTGTGGTAGCCGGTGATGCCAAGATGAAATCCGGTACGAAAATCTTCTTGCAAAATTCCTCCACCCCACTGGCTTTGTTTCACGCCAATTTGCGCCGGTGGTACCCGCTTAAACACTAAGGCCACAAACAGCGGAATCAAAATGATTACAGCCACAAAAATGCTGAGGGTTTTCATTAGCGATGACCTCCTTTGGCAGCCTCTGCCACGGCAGCTCCCAGATGTTCGATGCGGATTGGCGAGGGATCCCGACGATAGGGAATGATTTCAAACTTGATGCGAGAGAAGTTTCTGGCCAACTCTTCGCGCACCAAAATATCTCCACGCGCAGCCAAGGCTTCGACTTTGGCCCGCAGCCCCTCGGCATCTTTGCGCGCCAACTCTTCCAAACCGCGAGCTTTTTGAATCAACTGGCGCTCCTGTGCTTGACCGTCAGCCACGGTTTCGATGCGGTAGGCATCCGCTGTTTTGGTAACTCTTACCGCATCCTTCTCCGCACTAATGCGATCATTCTCCAAAGTACCCAGCAGCAACTCGTATTCTGTGGCCTTATCTCGTTCAATCGCAGCCAAACGACGCTCACGCTCCCGCGCCAATTGCAAAGCCTGCTCCTTCAGCTTTTCCACCACCTGGTCAGCCACCTTGCGGTCTTCAATCGCGCGCTCATAGCGGCTTTCAAACTTCGGCTTGGGGGTGATGATTTGCATGATAAAAATACCATGCTCCTCCAACATCTCATTGAGCCTAGTTTCCGCAGCCCGAGTGGCCATGCGCGAGTTCGACATATCAGCCACCTGTTCCGCTGAAAAACGACCAAACTCATCCCGCAACACAGAACGGGCAAAGGCTTTGACCCAGTTCTCTTTGAAATTATCGCCAGGCCCTGAATCATGCAGCACCACATCGGCCTTGCCGGGGATAATACGGTATTGAATTTCCAGGGTCTCAAACCAAAAATTGGAGCCGTCATTGGCGCGTACCGTCAGCTTACTGACATGGTTGGCGTCCAAATCTTTTTCGCCTTCCATCAAAAATTTGTTGGGCGATTTATCAAAAACAAAGGCTTGGGAGACAAAGGGCAAGAAGATCTTGTACCCCGGCCGGTCTACAATTTCTTCTTCTCCGGTGATGTAATTCACAATCACCGCAACCTCGGTGTCTTTGACTTCCACGATGCCGCCTTGGCCGCTAACAAAGGCGGCAATGATGAGAATGAACACCGCCAAAACCAAGCCGCCAGCAATCAGCCACGATTTGTTGATTTGCGGCCTTTGAGGACCTGCACCGCCTGGCGACGGGCGATGTGGAGGGCGAGGGGGACGGGGTGGACGTCCGCCACCACCGAAGTCGGGAAAATCAGAGGGGGAACTCATTCTCTTCATTACGCGCAGGATAGCGATTTTGAAGGAAGAATCCCGCAAACCTATGCTCAAGCTCATGATTCCTTTGGCCCCCCGCAAGGCCCCCTTGCTCCCACGCCTTATTCTGCTGTCCTTGCTTGCCACATCCATCCTCAGTTTTGTTGGAGTTTTTTGCACTTGGGTCAGCCTTTTCACCCACTTTCAGCTCTATTTCTGTGTTTTTTGGCTGTTGGCTCTAGGAACGCTTTGCCTCTCCCCTCGCTGGCGCGGCAGTTTTTGGCGCCCGGGACGTATTTTTGGCGCAGGTGTCCTCAGCCTCTTGGCCCATCTTTCGCTTTTGGCCGGCCTGTGGCAGGGGCCTGCCCTTCCTTCACTTCGGAACACGCAGTCCTTGGATGTGGTCTGGTTCAACATGAAATTTGAGGAACCTTCGCTTCGGCGCCTGGAACAAATCCTGGATCCCGACCCTCCCGACATCCTCGCCGTTTGTGAAATTGGCCGGAATGTCGAAATCCAACTTCCTGGATTTCCATATCAGTTGCGCTCCCCCAAACACGACATCCTCATCCTTTCTCGCTTCCCCTTGAGTCACAAGCAACTCCTCCCCATCCCCAATGGCGGCAGAGAGCAACCCACAGCCAAGCTGCAAGTTGGCCCCTATCCGTTGACCTTGGTGGCTTTGCATTTGCGACAACCCGTGTATCCGGTGCATTTTGCCGAAATGCGCCAGGCAAAAGCCACCGCCAAGAACAGCTCCAACTGCCTACTTCTCGGCGATTTCAATTCCACCCCCTGGGCCGCTCCATTTCGTCAGCTTTGTGCCGATGCCGGGCTGCAGCATGGCCGACAAGGACAAGGCTTGCTCAACAGCTGGGCTTTGGACCGCTGCCATATCCTCGCCCTTCCCATCGACCACATGCTCTACAAAGGGAACCTGCAGCTGCTTTCCTTTGAGACCTTGCCATGGATAGGGAGCGACCATCGTCCCATTCGAGGACGGTTTTTAGTGGGTCGAAAAAAGTCTGGCTAGCTTTTCGGCAACCTCTTCACTTGCGAGTCCGGGAGTCATGTCCACCCGATGGAGGGAGGCGAAAGAACGCAACCAGGTCATTTGTCGCCGAATCAAAACATTGGTTTTGGTAATTCCCTTTTGCACTGCCTCCTCCAAGGAACACCGACCCTCCAAGTACTGCAAAACCTGTTGATAACCAATGGCTTTGGCTGCAGTGCGGCCGAAGCCACAGCTCTCCCGGATGCCGCGGACCTCGTCGACCAGCCCCTGCTCGAGCATTTGCTGAAACCGAAGTTGCACGCGCTCATGCAAAACCTGCCGCGGCCAATGCAGAAAGGCCGTCGGCTCATTCAAGGTCGTGGCATTCCACTGCGATTGCCATTCGCTCAAAGCCTTCCCGGTTTGATACCAAGTTTCCAAGGCCCGCAATAACCGACGAGTATCGTGCGGGTGAATGCGAGCATGAGCCTCGGGATCTACCTTCCACAACTCCAACCGCAAGGCCTCGACACTTTCTATCTCCAGCCGACTTTGCAATTCATTTTGCAATTCCTGGCTTGCTTGCGGCACCTCCAATAGACCAAAAACCAAGGCCTTAAACCACATGGTGGTCCCCCCCACATACAAAGCCGATTTCCCTCGAGCTGCTACTTTAGCCTCAATCGCGCGTGCATGTTGCAAATATTGCTGTACGGAAAATTCTTCACTCGGTTCCACCAAATCCAGAAGATGGTGTGGCACCACAGCACGCTCTTGGCGACTTGGTTTGGCGGTGCCGATGTCCATGCCTCGATAGACCAGCATTGAATCCAAAGACAGGATTTCCGCATTCAACTTGGGCGCAAGGGCGAGAGAAACGGCCGTCTTCCCAGAAGCCGTCGGCCCCAACAAGAAGAAGCGCCGAGTTGCACCCATGCCTCTAAGTTGCGGGAGTTAACACCGCCACCGCCTGACGCTCCGGGTGAAACATCTCTTGCGCGCGGGCAAGCACATCTGCAAACTCAATTTCACCCAGAACATCAAGGGTGGCAAAAGGGGGAACTTTTTCCAGCATGGCGTTCAAAATACTATTGGCCAATGCTGCTGGAGTTTGCAGCCCACTTACCAAACCTCCCCATGCGGCGCGTTTGAGGCGAAGAAAATCTTCTTCATGCAATCCCTGGTCGACAAAATGTGCAGCGGCATCCGCTACCGACTTGGCAAAAGTTTTGGCATCGTCGCAAACTCCCGACACTACGACATGCCCCCAGTCTTCATCACTTGACCAATAGGCCTGGAAGCTGTCGTCAATTTCCCCATCCCGATAAAGCTTTTCATGGGTTGCGCTGGCCGGATCAAAAGCCAAATCTAAAACCAGGCTGCTTAGCACCCGCTGGCGCAGGCGAGCATATCCGTTGGCCAAACCATAGGGCTCCCGCCATCCCATCCACACATGGGGACGCGTTACCGCAAAGGGTTTTTCCAGCCAGTCGGCGGCTGGATGACTAGGCTCAAGCGGGTAGATTTTTTCCGCGATTGGCAAATCCGGAGCATCCAGAAGCGGGGCCAAGTGGCTTAAAATTTGCTCGGGATCAAAATCACCGGCCAAGGCTAAACGCATGGCCCGTGGTCGATAAAACCCCTCAAAACAAGCCTGCAATTCCGACGCCTGGATCCTCCGCACATCCTCCACCGAGCCACCCGGTTCTATGCGGATGCCGTGCCGATGGTAAAGAGCTTGATGCAACAAGAAGGTACCGAAAAAACCAGGGTGGTCGGCATACATGCGCACTTCTTGTTCAATGATTCCGCGCTCCTTTTCCACCCGCTCCTCGGTAATCTCTGGATGCTGCACGAAATCCAGCAAAACCTCCAAACAGGACAAATAATGGTTGGTGGTAGTGAAGTGGTAGTTGGTGCTACGAAAGGAAGTGCCACCATTAAACTCCGCACCCAAACGGCCAAAGCGGTCGAAGACTTTTTCCTCTCGACCTTCGAAGAGCTTATGCTCCAAATAATGAGCACTACCGGGTGGAACTTCGAGGATTTCTCCATTCGGCAGCTGAAAGTGGGTGTCTGTACTCCCAAAGCGCAAGCCGAAAAAACCACTTGCCTAACTAAAGCCTGGGGTTCGGCACAAGGCAATATCCACCCCGTTCTCGCTGCGCGCAAACACGACTTCTTCTCCGGCTTGTGGATGGTTTAGGGTATGAAGAATTTTCATGATGGCGTTGATGCGGCAGCGGGGTTTTGATTTTTCCCAGGAGCTAACAAGTAGACACTATCAGCGACCAAACTCTGGGCCGCAGTCGCAACTTCTTGTGGGCTTAAGCTCTGCAAGTCGGCCGCACGAAATGCAGGAGTGCGCTTGAATCCCAATTGGTGCTCGCGCAGATGATAATTGGCAAGCCGACTGCCAGAATCCGCCAAGGCACGCAGACGGTCGAGGCGATTGACGATGGCAAATTCCATTTCTTCTGCAGTTGGTCCGTTTTGCTGCAAATCCAACAGCTGGTTTTCCACCTCCGCGCGCACCTGCTGATAGGCCTCGGCATCAATCCCAGCCGCCACCGTCATTAAGCCCTTGCGTGCGCGCAGCATCGCGTAAATCCCGTAGGCCAAAGACTTCTCTTCCCTCACCACGCGAAACAAACGGCCATGAGCACCGCCACCTAGAATTGCGCAGGCCAATCCCAACGCTTCGAAAGATCTGGGGCTCTCCGGCTGCGCATAGCGAAAGCCGTAGTGAAATTGCGCCTGCTCCATCGGCAGTTCTTCTCGAAACTCACGCAACTTTCCGACTGGAGGATGCTGAATCGGCGGCAAGGAGCGCACTTCCCCGCGCGTGGAAAACCAATCTGCAAGCCAGGTTTCCACCAAATCAACATCACATGGCCCAACCACAATGGCGGTTATGGGCGCACTGGCCAAGAGATCTAAACGGGCAACTTCTAGCTGATCGGCGCTTAGCTCATGCAAAGCATCCTCCGAATCCCAAGCCAATAAGCCATAAGGCTCACCTGCACACATCTGAGCGAGAAAGCGCTCCTCGGCATAAGAAGGGCGATCATCTTTGCGCTCACGAACCCGCTTCAACAGCGCACTGCGCTCGCGCTCCATGGTTTCCACATCAAAAGGCGAACCATTGGCGCCACGCTTGGGTTGATCCAAAAGCCCGCGGGCCAAGCCAAACAAGCGTGGCTGCACCATCTCTTCCGCCGGCAAAAAGCGATCGCCCACCCATCCCAACTGTAGACTGAAGCGGTGATATTCGGCGGCACGGTCGGCATAGATAGAGCAACTGGCCCCGTACAAATCTTGCAAGGCCTGGGTTAGCTTCAAGCGGCTGGGATAACTGGCGCTACCCTGACTCAGAACCTCGGCTAACAAAGTCCGCGCCGCCCTTTTTTTATCCATGGGCATTTCAAAGCCGAGGCTCAATTGCGCCCTTTTGAAGCGCGGCTCCGGCAGGCATAGTAGCTCCACTCCAGGAGCGGGCTGGCGAAGTTCAGGAATGGTCTGCAGAAAGGCCATGTGGTGCGTATCCTAGTGTGTTCCGCCGTCCATTCCGATGCCGTTTTCCTTACTAACTCTGCTTCTGCCCCTGCTTTGCGCCCAAACCCCTGGCCATGCCACGGAGATTGGCGAGCCAAACTCCTCCCGTGAAGCTCTGGAGCTGCTGAGCCAGGTGGCAGCAGCCCAGCTTGGTCAAGCTCCAGCGAACATGGGCCTGGTCGACACTCTCGATCTGGAAGTGAACCTGCGAGAACGCGGTGAGCATCCACAAGAAGTGAGTTTCACCCTGTTCTACACCACCTATGGAGAAGAACAGCTGGAAATCGTTCTCGACGACCCGGAACGAGGTACGCGGGTAGCCAAGGGCTTTTCCCAACAAGATTATTGGCTACGCGAAGGCAAAGGAGAAAAACAACTCCTACTCGGACATGAGTTCGAGAAAGACCGGCAATCCATCGACGAAGCTCTCGACCTTTGTGCGGATCTCCTGCTGTTGGTGGATTTGCGCCACCTCCTTCAGCGAGCGCAACCCACGCAGCTTCAAACCCAGGCCGACGGCACCCGCATCCTGCATGGTCAGCTACGACGCCCCGATGGTCAACTCTGGGACTATCGCCTTGCTATTCCCAAAGATTCTTTGTTGCCCCAGTGGCTGGAAGTTTCCCGCCTACCCACGCCAAATCCCGACCCCGCGAAGGCAATGCCTAATCCCGGAACCAAGGATGCGGAGGTTGCGGAGGAAGCAGCGCTATACCAGCGTTTCCGCCTGCTGGCCTACAAAGGATTTGATGGTCGTCAAGCTCCTCAAATCATTCAGATTTTCGACCAACCGCAAGCCACTTTGCCAGCGCGCATTTTGGAACTCCATCGCTTTCACTGGAATGCGCATCCGCAAAAAATCAAACCTTCTCGTTAACGACGGTAGAAGGCGCGTTCCAAATCTTCTAAAGAAAGAAACACCCGCACTGGCCGTCCATGGGCACAAGTGCGATCTTGAGGCAAATCGGCCCCGCGACGTAATAAACTCTCCAAGGCCTCTGCGTCGACGGCATCTCCCGCCATCACCGCCCCCCGACAAGCCATGGAAAACAGCATCTCTTCTTGGATTTGGTCGGGCGTGGCTTGGCGATGACTTTGCGCGATTTCCAGCAAGTCGAGCACCAGTTTTTCTGGTTGCAACCGTTGCAAACGAGCGGGAATACCCCGGATAGCCAAGGTGGTTTCACCAAAGGCCTCAATGTCGACACCTAGCTTGCGAAACTTATCCTGGTGTTGCAACAGCAAGTCGAGTTCCTCGCGCGACAAATCCACCAGAGCGGGCACCAGCAACGGCTGCGTAACCACCTGACCTTGCCGCAGCTCCCGCCGCAGTTCCTCCAAGTTCACTCGCTCATGCAAAGCATGTTGATCGATGATTTCCACCCCCCCGGCAACCGCACGAAAAAGAAAGGTGTTGGCGACGGAAAGGAATTCGCCCTTGCCTCGATCTTCGGCTGCGACTTCCATCGGGAGATGGGGAGCAGGAACGGGAAAAAATCCTTCACGACTGGAGGGAGACGAGAGTCCGGCTGACAAATCCTGGGGACGCTGCCAACTTGGGGCGGGAAAAGAGCCACGATCCTGCACCGTGGAGCCAACCGTCCCCACCATGCGCGTAGCCCAAGGCGCCGCCGCAAGGCCTTGACGCAAAGCGCGGACGACGGTGCCGAAGACGAGGCGCTCATCGCGGAAACGCACTTCCGTCTTTTGTGGGTGGACATTCACATCCACTCGTTGCGGTGGCACTTGGAGAGACAAATATAGGGTTGGATAATGTCCGATGGGGACAAATTCTTTGACCCCTTCGCGCACGGCTCGAAGCAAACGCGCGTCGCGAACCCAACGCCCATTCAAAAACAAATGCACGCGCCGGGCATCCCGCCGGGCACTTTCCGGCGGCCCCACGTGACCGGTGCAAGTGATGGAGTCGGCCTGCGCTTGAATCTGCACCATATTCTTGGCCAAACCGGCGCCAAACACGGCTGCACAGCGTTGGCCGAGATCGTCTTCGGGCAAGACTTCGAAGCAGCGTTTGCCATCCTGTTCCAGACGGAAGCCAACTCCCTCATGCACTAAGGCCAAGCGCTCCACCCATGCTTGCGCATGCGCCGCTTCGGTGGCGGGTCGCTTCAAAAACTTGCGCCGGGCCGGCAACTCGGCAAACAAATCCTCCACCACAAAGCGGGTGCCTTTGCTCGCGGAAGCCTCGTGCAAGGAACCAGGACGCCCGTAAAGCACCTGGTACTCCATGCCAAAGGAAGCGTCTTCCGGTCGGGAAACGATAGTCATCCGGGCTACGGAAGCGATGGAGGCCAAAGCCTCTCCACGAAAACCCAAGGAGGCAATGGCTTCTAAATCGGACGGCGCCGACAGTTTGGAGGTGGCGTGGGAAGTGACCGCTAGCGGGAGTTCGTCCGCCGCCATGCCGCAACCATTATCCCGCACTTCGATGCGGCGAATGCCACCCTCCAGCAAGGAGACTTCGATCAAAGTCGCGCCAGCATCCAAGGCATTTTCAACCAGCTCCTTCACCACCGAAGCCGGCCTCTCCACCACTTCCCCAGCAGCAATCTGATCGATGACGACGGGATCTAATTTGTGAATGCGACTCATGCCTTTTTCTTGCGCAGACTACGAAACGCCAGAAATTCAAGGGCGGCAAGGCTGTCACGCCAGCCCACCATCTTTAAGTTTTCCTCGGCCTCAACCATCGCTGCCAACACCCTTTGCAGATGGGCTTCATCCGCAACTTGCAAACGCGTTTGCATGCGTCGGACCACAGGCATGCTTGGCCGCACGCCAGCAGCCTCCAAGGCCTTTTCCAATGTAGAGCCATGGCGTACCGCCGCCAGCACCTGACTGGTTTTGCGATGCTCTCGATTCATGGCCGCCAAGATTATGCTGAAAGCATCCCGCGCAGCGATGCGCCGCCCATCCCAAGAGCGCATGCCATGGGCGGACAACCGTTGCAACAAACGCAAGAGTTGGGCGGTGTCGCCAGCAAGCACCGCATCAGCAAAATCAAAGGCTGAGCCCTCCGCACTGTGGGCAGTCACGCGGCGCACATCGTCCTCACTGATTTCCGTCAGCCCAAGCATTTGAAAATGCTCCACCGCCTGCACCAAATCACCAGGACGCGAGCCAGCCAAAGTGACCAGCAGACCAGCAACTCCGTTTTGTAATCGCAGTTTTCGCTGGCGGGCTTCGGCGGTGACAAATTGCGCCGCTTCACTGGCATCAGGTTCCGGCTTCCATGGTGGGGGATCGCCATAAAGCCCCCGAAAGCGCAATTTCTCGATACCCTTTTTCCGCGTCGACGCGAAGGCCTTGGCCCCTTTGCTGGCCCCCGAACCAACCTGCACGACCATCCATTCCGGACCATCCTCGGCAGTGGCAGCATCGAGCAAGGAATCAGCCAAACGCGGCCATTTCTGCAAGGCTTTACTCGCACGTCCTAAGACCAACGCTTGCCGGCTGGCGAACAAAGATTTGGTGTTGAGGAAGGAATCCAACAGTCCGGGTTGGAAGTCGGGAGAAGCGGCATCCAAATCCAAGAAGTCCAAGCCTTCAATGCTGCGGGCAAAGTGGCGAGCAGCGGCCAAAATTTGCTCGCCAAACCAGATTTCTTCCTCACCCTGGCTAGGAGGCAACAAACACAGAAGCCGTGGTATATCCCCCACTTGCGCACGGGCCACCCACTGCCGACACAAAGTGCCGGGGTCGGGAGCTCGTTTCTTGCGCGTGGCAGCGCTCATCCTTCCAGGTTAGAGGCGAATAGGTCCAGCCACAAGGCCGCAAAATAAAGAACTCCTACCCAGGAATTCACGCGAAAAAAGACCATCGGAATGCGCTGGGCCTGTCCTACCCTCAACAGCCAATGCTCGAAGAACAAAAGAATGCCCACGACGGCACAACCCAGACCATACCAAAGGCCGGCAACAAGTAAGGCCCCAACGTAAATCCAGGCTGCCAACGCCAGGGCAAAACAAGCGGCGGAAGCGCAAAGGGTTGGGCGCATGCCAAAGCGAGCAGGAAAAGAATGCAGCCCTTCTTTACGGTCATGCGCCATATCTTGGATGGCATAGAGCAGGTCAAAACCGGCCACCCAAAACATGACACCAACGCCAATCCAAACGGGAATGGGCCACTCGGCAGTCCAACTTTTTTCCACCGCCAACCAAGCCCCCATCGGCGCGCAAGCAAGGGCGAGGCCTAAGCCTAGATGACAAAACCAGCCAATCTTTTTTAAGCGGGAGTAACCCAACAGAATGAGCAAAACCGGGAAAGACAGCCAACCACAAAGTGGTGCGAGCAAGCTGGATGCCAAAACAAAAACCACACTGCAAACAAGGGTGAACCCAAGCACATAGGACAAGGGCAAAACCCCAGTGACCAACTCGCGTTGAGCAGTGCGCGGATTGGTAGCATCGTACTTGCGATCCAGCAGGCGATTGAAGGCCATGGCCGCACTTCGCGCAGACACAGCAGCGAGCACAATCAAGCCTAAATCCAACCACGGCGGCGGCCCACCAGCAGCAACCCAAGCTCCGGCGAAAGCAAAGGGCAGCGCGAAGATCGAGTGTTCAAACTTGATCATGCGCAAGGTATGGCGAAACGCCTTCGTCATAGCGAGGATTTTCCTCCATCCCAAGCGGCCATCTTTTGCTGCGGCACCCCGCAACATGCCATCATCTTCGCACACAAATGTTGCACCAATTCCTCCACCGATTGAGGGCGATGATAAAAGCCCGGGGAGGCGGGAAGGATGGTGGCGCCGGCCCAGGACAAGCGAGCAAGGTTTTCCAGATGCATGGTGGAAAGAGGGGTTTCTCGAGGCACTACCACCAATTTCTTGCCTTCCTTGAGCGCAACCTGAGCGGCCCGTTCAATTAAATTGCTGGCTGCACCATGGGAAATGCCGCCGATGGTGCTCAAGGAACAGGGAACCAATAAAACGGCGTCACCCAAGGCCGTACCGGAAGCTGGCGGTGCCCCAATGTCGTCATGCGGCCAAAGATGAACTTTTGCTGTTGCCGGCCAATGCGGCAGCAAGATGGATGGATTCTCCGCAAGTACCAAATCCAGCTCCTCGAACAACACGCGGCGGGCAGCGGGCGAATACACCAAGTCCACTTCCACCTCGGCCTCCAACAACATCTGGAGACACCCCAAAGCATAGATGGCCCCGCTAGCACCACTCACGCCAAGGAAAACTTTACTGGGGGGATTCATGATTAGCCGAGCAAGTAGAGAGCGTCGTAAGCGAAATGCGCATAGGCCACCACAGCCAATCCGCGGAAGGTGAACAATAGACCAAAGGCGAGCCCTGCAAGCATGCGGAAGGCCAGGATATCGGCTTGGAAGGCTTCTGTGTGACCATTGACCCCATGCGCCATGGCGAAGGCGGCAGCAGACAGCAACAGCATGAGTAGAAAGGCAAGGCGGCGGGCGGTCATTTCCGCGGCGATGGGCCGAAACAAGACACGCAAACACCAGGCTCCGCCGCCCAGGCCCAATCCGCGAAAAAGGAGCTCTTCATAGAGTCCAGCACCAGCCGCTACGGCCACAGCATGCAACCCACCAAAAGCGGGAGCAGCCTCTGATTGCGCCCAAATAAGAGATGTGGGTTCAAGAGGCAGCCATTGGGTTAAAAGAGCCAGCCCAGGCCCTAGGCCGAGCGCCCAACAAAGCCCCTCCAATAAAACCGTGGCACCGGCTCCCGCCCAAGCCAATTGCAGCTGACGAATCCGGCCCAAAGCCCATAAAAAACCGACAGAAACAAACCCCCATAAAATCCTTTCCCCCCATGGGCCAAGCCGATCCAGCCCGGCTTCCACCAGGAAGAAGGCATCCAAATCGGAAGTTCCACGCCCTGCCAGGTGGAGCAAAGCCAATGGAGTGAGCAAAAGCAAAGTGACTGCTGGATCGCGCCGCGCCTGCCCTAAGCGTGAAAATTCACTCTGCGGCATCCACCTTCTCCTTGCGAGCCAACCACAAGCGGGCGACCCCCCCACTTAGTGCATGATTCTCAACTTGGCTGAATCCCGCTTCTTGCAACCAACCTGCAAATTCTTCGGGAGGCGCAAATGCGTCGACACTTTCAGGCAAATAACGATAAGCGCCGGTGCGACCGGCGCGCACCACCTTGGCCACGAAGGGCAGGATGCGTAAAAAGTAAAAACGAAAACAGGCGCGCCAAAGGGGATTGGGAATAGGGAAGAATTCGAGAATCGCCAGCTGTCCATGGGGAGCCAAAACGCGAAAGCACTCAGCCAAAGCTCGCTGAGGCAATTCCACGTTGCGAATGCCAAAGGCGATGCTCACCGCATCAAAATTCCGGTCTGGAAATGGCAAAGCCTGCGCGTCGGTTTGTACCCAAGAAAGAGGATAAACAGCAGCCTGTTTCCGCTCTTTGGCCACCACCAACATGGGCCGGGTGAAATCTGCACCAATCACCTCAACACCACTAGCGGCAAAGGCATAAGCCAAGTCGCCAGTGCCGCAACACAAATCCAAAACTCGGGCACCTGGTTTCAGATTCAAAGCCCGAATCGTCCGCTTCCGCCAGGAACGGTCGATGCCAAAACTGAGTAAACGATTCAGGAAATCATAGCGTGTGGCAATTTCGCCGAACATCGCTTGAACTTCCCGGCCAGGAGGTGCGGACATGAGGGAGTATTGTCTCCCCGCCCAGGCCTTGGGTAAAGCGCTGCACGGGAAAAGGAACAGCCCCTCAAGGGATTGCTTGAGGGGCTGTAAAAAGTGGGGGCAATTGGGCTTATTGACGCCAATAGTGGCAAAGCACAGAAACGCCTGGCACCTTGATGGGATTCACAAAAGGAACACCGGTGACCAGGTCGATGACGTCGACCAAACCGTTGGAGTTGGCGGCAAACAGGAACTGAGGCTGGGAGACCGCAGCACCATTTCTGTGCAGGCCTTTGCCAGAGTGAAGTACAAATCTACCCACTTTCACTGCCAGGGGCTGGCTTTGGCCACCCACGTTGCTCAAATCGTCCACCGCAAGGTCAATGATGGCCGAGGAAGAGAACACATCCGTAAACTGCTTTTGCACCTTCCACTGCTTATCGCGACGGTTGGGGTCAACCACGGTGTTCGGCGGGATGCGCAAGGAAACCGCTCCAAAGGGTGCGTTATCCAGCCAAATGGAATCCACTTTGCCAGTGCCACCTTCAGAATAGGCGACAAACACCGCATGCTGGGTACTCGCCGGATCCATACAGACAGCACTGGGGTTACTGAAACCAGTACGACCGACCAAGCTAGGGGCACCCACAAAGTCGTCAAAGCCGATGCCTTGCAAGCCATCCGGACCGGACTCGAAGATGGTCATTTCACCCGAAGCCGAGATGACGTAAGCGTAGTACAAGCCGGTTTGGAAACCGAAGTTGTTACCACGGTCGCCCACCGCCAAGAACTTGGGATTATCCACACCCGGAATAATTTTGCGTACTTCCAGGCCGCCGCCAGCGATGATGACCATCGAGCCCGAACGCTCGCAAATCACCAAAATGTCTTCACCATCGGGCTGCCACACAATCTTAGTTGGCCCCAAACCACTCCGGTTGTTGATGGTGTCCACCAGGTCGGTGGTTTTGATGATTTGGTGGAAAGTTGGTGAGTTCGGATCCGTATCGATGAAAGTTACGGTGTTAGGACCGTTGTTACTCACCGCCAGCAGATTCAAATCTGGCGAGATGGCCAAATCGCGTGGGCTGGACACAGGAATGCGGTCGATCACCGTCATCCGGTTACTGTTCAACACCACCACTTGCTCCCCGGAAGAATCCAAGACATAGAGGAAATGCCCGATTTGCTGACGCAGAACGAAGGTTGGACAAGACGGCTGGGTGGGCGCTGGCCCCCAGAAGCCACCGTAGGTAGTAAGGGTGGTGAGCAGGCCGGAGGGGCCGAGACCACCGATGGTGCCGAAAGCGTCGCCGTTGGCGAGCAACAGGCTGGTTGGCCCCATCTGCGTGGGCTCATCGGTTTGAATGAGCGGAGCAAAACAGGAGGGAGAAAGCTGTAGCCGCGGCGGGTTGGGGTGCGGCGCGTGGCTAATGGAATTGCCTTCGCCTGGGGTTGCCAGCGGTTGGGTTTGATAAGCCGCACTGGCACAGAGGTTTTTACCACCCGACAAGCATTCGAAGTTATTGAAGGCAATGTCCAGAGGATGGCCCAACATCATGTCAACGACGGTGCCCACCACATCCGAGTTCACCAACTGTGTGCGGAGTGTGGAATCTTGCGACAAGGTGAAAACCCCGCGCGAGCCGCCAGCAAGGGAAGTGGTATCGGCCGACAGCGGCGGGAAGACCCCTGGAACCGCGAGGTTCGGGTTGAAGGGGAACTTGGAAACGTCACCGGCAACAGGATTGCCATCTTGGTCAAAGGTGACGTTGTAGAAGGGATTGGTGCTATCGAAGGTTGGATCCCCAGTGCCTTGCCCAAAACCGTCCAAATCGATGACACGGATGCCTCCAGTAGAACCACCGCCATTGGAGCCGACCAAAATGGCCCCCGGCGCAACTGGAACGTTCACCAGACCTGGGCATTCACTGCCCACGGAGAAGTGAATGGCCGTGGTGTCAAGACTGGAAGATTGGCCATTCAATGCCAAATCCACAATGGAGTTGTGGAAGAACGTGACCGTAGCTTGGGCCTGCGCACCAAAAGGATCGCTGCCAGGGAAATTGACCACCGGCTTAATGACGAACTCTGTGAAGTTGAAGGGACTGACCGGCACCACCGTATAGGGCACCTGAATAGTTTGGCCGGGAGGAGGAGAGCCCGGAGAAACCGGTGGCAAGAACTCCACTGTGAATTCGTTGGACAAGGCTGGCGGCACCAAACCTGGCAACGGGCCAAGGGAATAGGGTTGCAGCGCCTCGTCGAAGCTGTAGCGAATTTCCAAGTCGCAGGGCAAATCCGCAGCCAGGTCGGTGGGGAAGGTCACAGCAGTGCCGTTCAAGCCATCCAACAAGGTGCTGGGTGGAGTTAAGTCGGTATCGACCATGGAAGTGGCCACCCCACCCATTTCGAGGAAACGGTAATCGAGACTTTTCACACCACCCACCACCGAACCTGGCGCGGTACCGGCTTCAGCACCTTTAATCACCACACGAATCACCATGTTGGGTGGAAAGGTTTCGTAGGTGGCCAAGTTGTCGTCACTGTCGACGACAAAGACGAAGGTATTGGGGCTAATCAACGAACCTGCGCCGATGAAGCTGCCATCAATGATGCCGTTTTGCAAATCGTCAGTGCCCGGAAAACCAATGCCAGGCTGAAACTCCGTGCCTGCACGCTTCACGGTTTTCACCTTCACATGGTTGTTGCCATCCTTTTTCACCCAGGTTTCCAAATCTGGGCCGGTGCCGTAATAAGTTTTGCCATTAATGAACCCACGTCCCTTCACGATTTGGCTCTGACCCGTATTCTGATCATAGGCCACCACCGAAATAGCGCCGGTGAGGCCATTGTTGGCCAAACCAGCAGCTGTTTTGTCGAGAACCGAACTGCGCAACAAGGAGCGGGAAAACTTGACCGCGACAAAATGGTTGCCCGTCTGGTTGCTCGGGTTGACGGCGGTAGCCGGCCAAGAGGCCACTGGTTTCACCGGGTTCAACACCGTGGGAGGATTATCGATTAAATCCTGAATGCTTCGAATCTCCACCAACTGGGCGGTAGGAAGCCCAGTAATGGGATCAGCCACCGGCACCACATAAGGCAACAAGCGCCCAAAGCCATTGGTGACCTCAACGATATTCATCGTCGACGACGAGGCGTAGGGATCACTATCCAGGGGACTACTTCCCTGATCGAGATTGAAACAAGAGACAGCGCCCGCCACAAGGGCAAGGACCAAGGCGTAGGGAAATGGGTTTCGGCTCATGATGGGAATTCGCCCAGGCCCGGGAGGGGCCCGGTGCCTGATGTGGGGCAACAATCATGCCAAAGCCAAGGCGGCCTGGCTAGTCCTAGAAGGGGGGGTGTTTCTCGCATTTCTGAGCGAATTCGCTCGGCTTCCGTGCGCGGTTACCAAAGATTGGTAATTCCTTGCCGCATGCGGCAAAATCAGGGCATGGGCGCACCCTCCACCTTCGATTCTAGCTTGACGGCCCCCGGCGAGCGCGAATTCGAAAACGGTCTTCAGCCTCGGGATTTTTCCGAATTCCTTGGCCAGGAGGCCCTTTTGGAGCCCTTGCAGCTGATGTTGCGCGCCGCATCGCAACGCCAAGAACCTCTAGAACACCTCCTTTTTACAGGTCTTCCCGGGCTCGGCAAAACCTCTTTGGCCATGGCGCTGGCCAAGGAAACCGGTCATCCGCTCAAAATGACCAGTGGCCCCGCCCTCCACCGCGCCCGCGATTTGGTGGGGATATTGAGCCAACTTGAGCCCCACACCCTGCTCTTCATCGACGAAATCCATCGCCTCAGCACCGAGGTCGAAGAGTACCTCTATGGGGCAATGGATCGCTTTCAGATTGAGTGGACCTTCGATACCGGAGTCCATGCGCGCCTGCTCAAACTCGATTTGCAACCCTTCACCCTCGTCGGTGCCACCACGCGCGAAGCTCTGCTGACGCCCCCCTTCCGCTCCCGCTTTGGGCATCACCTTCGTTTCGAACCCTATTCCGAATCCGCCCTAGTCCAAATTCTTCTTCGCTCGGCCACCTTGCTGCACACGGAACTCAACCCTGCAGCGGCCCGCTTCCTCGCCCGCCACGCACGCGGAGTCCCACGTATCGCCAACCGTTTGCTGCGGCGCGCCCGCGATATGGCCCAACTGGAAAACCAAGGACTCATTGATGAGGAGGTGGTTCGCCGCACCTTCCGCTTGTTGGAAATCGATGATCGCGGCCTCGAGCGCCCCGACCGCCAAGTCTTGGAAGCTTTGGCGCGCGCAGGCGGTGGCCCCTTGGGGCTCAAAAACCTTGCTGTTGCCGTGGACGAAGCCGAAGACACCTTGGCCGAGGTGGTAGAGCCTTGGCTCATTCGTCAAGGTTGGTTGCAACGCACCCCGCAAGGCCGCCTGCTTAGCGTGGAAGGCTGGAAGATCTTAGGACTCGCTCCACCCACCCTTCCCTCCACGGAGCCATGAACCCTCTGGTAAGAAGGCTTGGCTTCACCGCGCTTTTGGTCCTACTTTTTATTCTGTTTGGCCATTGGCTGAATCCACCGACTCCTCCCTCGCCTTCCCCGCGCAGCCATGCCCCCCTACTCAACCCCTTGGTGCAAGTGCGGTTGATGGCACTGAGCAATAGCGGCAGTATTCCCTTGCAAATCGAAGGCCATTGGCTAGTCAAGGATGGCAGCGATCCGCAGCATCCTGTGCTCTTGCAACGTAGTGGCTCCTTTCACGGCGAACTCCGCACCAGCCCCACCGGCCCCCAACTCGGTCCTTATCAAAGCAACCGCGACCACATTGTCATTGAACCGGAGGGCGATGAGGCTTTGCGAATCGGCACCTACCTCTACCCCGGCACCTTGCATGTGCGCATGGAGCGGGATAAGGCCGGAGCCGCCCAGGCTTTGCATTTATCCTTGGAACTGCCTTTGGAAGATTACGTCCTCGGTGTGGTTTGCGGGGAAATGCCCAGCCAGGCTCCTGGCGCCCAAGCGGCCTTACGCGCACAAGCCGTGGCTGCGCGCACCTATGCCCTCAATCAGCGCAACCGTGATCGTCTCCTCCGCGATGACACCTTCGACCAAGTCTTTCGCGGCCTAGATTTTCATACACATCAGGCAGAAGAAGCGGTCGCAGCGACGCGAAGTTTGGTGCTGACTTGGCAAGAGCAGCTCGTTCCTGCATTTTTTCACCGCAACTGCGGAGGAGCTACTGCGAACGCGGCGAACGCGGGTTTTGTCAAGGACGCCATCCCACCTTTATCCGGGGTGCAAGAACCTGCCTGCCGTTCCCCGCGCAATATTTGGCAACGCCAGGTGTCGGCCGAGCAATTGGATGCACTGGCGAAACGCTATCAACTCGGCAGCTGGCTACGCGCCATCAGCACGGTACGCCGCGATCCATCGGGACGCCTCCTCGAAGTGCGCTTGATTGGCGAAAAAGAAGAGCGGGATTTGTCCGCCGAACAATACCGTGCTGCCCTTCACTTGCCCTCTACTCAGCTTGTTGAAGTCCTGGTGCAAGAAGATGGTTCCGCCATTTTCCGCGGACGGGGTTATGGGCATGGAGTCGGCATGTGTCAGGAGGGTGCCTTGCGGCTGGCGCGCCAAGGGGCAAGCTATGAAGAGATTCTGGCCCACTATTATCCTCAGGCCAACCTCGTTCCCCTGACCTCCCACCTTTCTTCGCTGCTTCCTCCCCGACCTTGAGCTTTCGCTTTACTTTGCACCAGGGCACTGCCGACGGCCCTCGTCTCGGCACTTTAGACACCCCCCATGGCGCGGTGTCCACGCCCACCTTCATGCCGGTTGCCACCCGCGGCATGATGCGGGGGCCTTGGCCCGATCGTTTAGGCCCCATGGAGGTGGAGATGATGTTAGCCAACAGCTTTCACCTCTTCGCGCGGCCGGGGGTCGAAACCATCCAAGCCGTGGGTGGTCTTCACGCCTACATGGCTTGGGATGGCCCCATACTTACCGATTCCGGGGGCTTTCAAGCTTTTTCTCTGGCCTCCATTTCCAAGCTGGATGACCGCGGTTGGCGCATTGCGCATCCGGTGCATGGCGGGATGGTTGATTGGACCCCCGAAGTGGCCTTTTCCGTGCAAGCGGCTTTAGGCCCCGATATCGCCATGGTGCTGGATGAATGCCCAGCCGACCCTCGCCATCGCCAACAGGTGGCGACTGCTGTAGAACGCACCTTAGTCTGGGCCAAACAACAACGAGGATTGCACCAACAACGCGGTGGCATTGACAGCGGCCAGGCTTTGTTTGGCATTGTGCAGGGAGGGGTCTTCGCCGATTTGCGCCAGCAATGTGCTGAAAGCCTGTGCGCTTTGGAGTTCGACGGTTATGCCATCGGTGGCGTCAGCGTGGGTGAGGGACACGAAGCAATGATGGACGGTGTGCGTCACAGCACCAAGTTTCTACCGCGCCAACAGCTTCGCTATTTGATGGGCGTTGGCACCCCGCTCGATTTAGTGGAATCGGTCGCCCGCGGCATTGATATGTTCGACTGCGTCTATCCTACGCGCAGTGGACGTTTTGGCACCTTCCTCAGCGATGAGGGGCATCACCATTTGCATAATGCTCGTTTTCAAAACGATGCACGCCCTCTTGTTCCCGGTTGCAGCTGTGACACTTGCCAAAGCGGAATGCCTCGGGCCGCACTACGCGCTGGGCTTAAGTCACGGGAATTGCTGCCGCCGTCCATGATCGCCCACCACAACCTGCATTATCTGGTGCAATTGATGAAGCGCATACGCGAAGCCATCGCCGAAGACCGCTTCCCCCAACTGCGCCAACAGATTGCCAGTGTCTATCTCAAGCCGAAGCAGGCTTAGATTTGGCAAGGGCGAAAAAGGCGGTCCCCCCCACGCCCAAGCCAATCATCAACAGCAACGCTGCCAGGACTTCCAATAAAATTTGTTGTTGCCCATGAAAATCCACCAACTTGCGGCCCAAAGCAAACATGGTCATGCAAACCATGAACACGGCTGGAATCGCCAAAGGCCAAAAGTTGCGTCCTTTTTGTTTGAGGTAAACCGTAGCGGTCAACAAGGCCAAGCCAGCAATCAATTGATTGGTGCCACCGAACAAAGTCCATAGGCTCAACCCCGCTGGCACACCATCGATTTTATAGAAGGCAAAGAAACAAATCGCAGCGCAGGCACTCAGGGTGGCGACAAAACGGTTTTTCAGCAAGACACCCAAAGGCTTCAACCAAGCATGTTGGCTCCAAGCTTGCCCAATCTCCTCCAAATTAAACCGCAACAAACGCGTGGCTGAATCCAATGTGGTGAGGGCGAAGGACACCACCACCATCGCCACCAAGGTGGTCGCCAGCTCTACTGGCACGCCGAGTCCGCCAATGAAGGAAGCCGAGCCGCTAATGAAAAACCCAAGCTTTTCACCCAAACCGCTCGCCGTATGCCAATCCCCGTAATGCTGAGCCCAAGAGCTGCGGCCTGGTATCACGCAAGTGCAAGCCAGCACTGCAATCAGCCCCAATAAAGATTCGGCAATCATGCCGCCATAGCCAATTGGACGGGCATGGGTTTCCTTATCGAGTTGCCGCGCAGTGGTGCCACTCGCCACCAGGGCATGGAAACCACTCGCCGCACCACAGGCAATGGTGATAAAGACAAAAGGCAAAATCGGAGGGGCGCCGACGGGATTGGGGTTGAATGCTGGGGCATCAAATTGAGGGCCTTGCAGAAAAAATCCGCAATACATCAGCAACAGCCCCAGAATCAGCAACAAGGAATTCAAAAAATCCCGTGCCTGCAACAATAACCAAACGGGAAGTACGCTGGCGGCATAAGCGTAGGCCATCAACACCCAAATCCAGGTGCTTTGCTGGGGCCAAACATCCTCCCCCAGCCCCAGAGTGGGAAACCAATAGCCACCAGCGATTAAGGCGAGCAAGGCCGCAAATCCACCCATGGTGACCGGTAGCAAGGGCTTTTTCTTGACATACAAAAGCCAACCACAAATCAAAGCCACCACCATCAACCCCGCCGAGGGCATCACCACTTCGGGAAAACTAGTGGAAGATTGTTCCAGAGCTTCGGGATTGAAATCCTTGCCCCAAGAAAACAGCAAGGAAATCACATACACGAACACCCCCATGGCTAAGGAGACGCCAAAAAAAATCAAGGCCAAAAACAATCCTTTGGCGCGGGAGCCAAGCAAGCTTTGACATAAGCTGCCAATGCTTTCACCACGATGACGGACGGAAAGAACAAGGGCACTGAAATCATGCACACAACCGACGAAGACCGCGCCCAACACCACCCATAGCAAAGCCGGCAACCAACCCCAAAAGACGGCAACCGCTGGGCCCAGCATCGGTGCAAGCCCGGCGATGGAAGCATAGTGATGTCCAAATAACACCGTGGGACGGGTGGCAACAAAATCAATGCCGTCCGCCTGGGTGTGAGCCGGAGTCGCTACCTTGGGGTCGAGACAAAATACTTTCTGCGCCAACCACTTGCTGTAGAAACGGTAGCCCAGAAAATAGCCCAAAAGAGCAAGGCTAGTGACGAAAACCGGTCCCAAGGCTGCGGTTTATGGGGTTCTTGGAGGTAAAACGCGCAGCTCGGTGATGGCTAACACCCTGCCCGCGCGCAAACTTGCCTCTTGCCGCCAAACCCCGCGAACCACGATCTCTCGGTTCACCAGAGCTTTCAAGTTTTGATGGCCGTCGTAGCTGTGCATGGGAATTTCGCGCCCCCCACGCACCAAGCGAAATGGAATGTTGGCATTGACGGAAGGCCGATATTCGACCCACCCAATCTCCACATGGGTGCCTTCTTCAGCTGTTGGGGTGGGTTGTTTTTCCGCCTCGATCCGTTGCTGCAAGCGTTGCGCCAAGGCCTCCTTCTTGGCAGCCAAAGCCCGCCGCATGTCCGCCGCCAGGGACGATAAATAGAATCGGCGCAAGCCATCAATCCGCGTCAACGAAGCACGCGCCGCATTCAAAGTTTGTTCCCGACTCGTATGCCAAATCACATTGCCAAAGACCATTTCCAGATTGTCGAGGTGCGTGCGATTCCACGCCGCGTTGTCTTCGGTAACCGCTTTGGCATAGGCTTCCAACTGCTGGGCCGCCATGGCTTGGGCTTGCGTCGGATCTTTGGCCACTTCCGCCGCATGCCAACGGTGCCAACTTTCTTTCGCGCTTTTTGCCGCAGGGCCATCAGCCGAGGCCTCGGCAACTGCATTGGCCGCGACGGCTGTTTCCGCTTCCACCGCCACCGGGACTTCCTCGACGGCTTCTTCCTGTTCCTTCGTTACCGGCACCAAAACTGCCTGCCGCGCTTGCATCGTCTGCTGCCATCGTTGTTGCCAATCCTGCGTGCTTCGCTGCGGATGACTGAGCGATTTTGACAGCACCCAAGCGGAAATGCTTTCTGGAGCGCGCACATGCACCCAATCCCCTTCCGCGCCGAGGCGCAACACCAAATCCCCTTGCGCAAAATGGCCAATCGGGGTGGAAGAAGCATCGGTGGAGGGCTGGGGACGAATCCGAACTTTGGCTCTGCTAATCCGACCCTCAGCTCCTTCCCACTGCACATAGTCTTGGTGCACCCACACGTCAAAACCGCCAGGAATGCGCACCTTGGACCAGGGTGTGAACTCAGCCACAATTTGTACCGGCATGCCGGCTGGCAAATCCATGACCTTGGCCGATTTGCGATCATAAAAAGCATGCAGTGAGGCACCGTCCGCAGCGACCTCGGCATAGCGCGGAGCATCTTGCTGGAGCGGTAGAAAAGAGGCACACAAGAAAAGGAGGGGAAGCACCATGACAAGCTCCAGTTTAGGGCTGCAAGTCTTCCAATCCTAGAACCAACTCTTTGCCGAGGGCCTGGCCATAAGCATCGTAGAATTGGAAGCTTAGGAAGGGCTCCTCGTTATGGTAATGAAATTCCATGAGGCCAAAGTTTTCAGTAACGGCCAAAGTGCCCGGGACCCGCTGGGGCACTTGGGAGTCCGCCAAGGCCGTTCCTAGCCCTGCGGCCAAGGGCGAACTGGTGAAATCATAGAGCGGGTAAGGCACCTCCTCCTCACAGCGGATGACCTCGGCAAAATGCCGATCTCCACTGAAAAACAAGATTCCACCGAGCTGATGCTGCTCTAAGAAAGACAACAGCCGTTGTCGTTCTTCTGGGTATTGGCTCCAGCTTTCGAACTTATGATAGTCAGCCAACACTTGCATGCCGGAAACGAGAACTTTGAAATCGGCGGTACTGGCCAGCAAAGCCTGCTCCAACCATTGCCATTGCGCTGCTGACAATAAGTTTTTCTGCACACCCGTAAGAGGGCTGCGCCCATAGCGAGTGTCCAACATAAAAAATTCCACCCGCCCCCAGCGAAAGGAGTAATAGATGCCCTCCCCTGCTGCTTGCGGATTTGCCCAGTAGGATTGGAAAATCCGTTTGGATTCGCTGCGCAAAGAATAAGAGCTATCGCCATTGTTGGGACCAAAATCATGATCGTCCCAAATGGCATATTGGGGTACGCTGGCAAGCAAGGCTTGCAGTTTGGGCTTGGCGCGTTGCACGCTCCACCGCCGCTCCATGGCCTGCGTTGATTTCCATTCCTCGGCCGAGGATTGGTAGTAAACACTATCTCCTAGCCACAAGAACAAATCCGGTTGGGCTTGCAGAATTTGTTGGAAAATACCTTGCTCGGGGTCGGAGCCTTCGTCGTTGGCACAGCTACCAAAGGCTACGCGAAAAGAAAACCCTTCTGGCCCTTCTGCTGGGGTATGAAAAAACAGGGTCGGGCCAGTAGCGATTACCGTATCCCCACACAGCAAGCGATAACGATAGGTCGTTTTCGCCCGCAGACCAACAATCTGCACTTGGCCGCGAGGATACTGGTCGTTCAAGTCCAACAAAGCTTCTTCGCCCTGAGCATCCCTAGCCGCCTTCCACGGCCAACCCATCGCCGACTCGGCAATTTCCACCCGCAGCTTGGTCGGTATGTTGGACTGCGCCCAAATGCGCAAGCTATGCGGAGTCAAATCCCCCAGCATCGGGCCTGCAAGCAAATCAGGGGTGGCTGGCCGTGGAAGAACGCAGGTTGTGCATGCAAGCCAAATCGCCAACAGTGGAAGGCGGAGGAAGTCCATAACAAGGTTGTAAATTCGAGTTGCCCATCTTGCTACACTTTCCCTATGGAAGCTCTATCCGTCTTCGCCGTACTCCTGGCCCTAGTCATGGGATATGGGCTTGGCAGCCGTCTTAGCCGTCTGCGCCAAGCACAAAAAGGCCAGGAGGAATTGCTACAACTTCAACGCCAGGAGGCCGAACTGCTCGAACGCCTAGCGCAAACCGAAAAAGAGCTTGCCGCCGCCCAAGCGCGCGCGGAAACGATTCTCGCCACCCACGAAGCGGAAAAGAGAACGGCCGAACAGCTACGCGAGGAGTTGAAAAACCATTTTCAAGCGCTGGCCAATCAAGCTCTCCAAGACAACAGCAAAAGTTTGTTGGAACGCGCCGACTTGCAGCTTAAGCCACTGCAAGAACAGTTGAAATCCTTGGGCGAAGAAACGCGGAAAATGCAGGAAGAGCGCGATCGCGCCGAGGGAGCGCTCAAGCAACAACTCAAAGAATTGCAAGAATCTACCAAGGATTTGCGATTGAAAAGCGAATCGCTCACCGGGGCATTGCGCGGCAGCTCGCAAGCACGCGGACAATGGGGAGAAAACGTCCTGCAGCGGGTGTTTGAACTCGCGGGTATGACCGAGGGTATGCATTACCGCTGCCAACAAACCACCGAGGACGGCCAGCGACCGGATTTTTTGGTTTTGTTGCCTGGCGGCGACGCCATTCCAGTGGATTCCAAGGTCCCCATGGCCGCCTTTTTGTACGCGCAAGCCGAGAGCGACCCTGCCCGGCGCAAAGAATTGCTGCATCAGCATGCGCTAGATTTACGCGCGCATGTGCGCACCCTTGAGCGCAAAGACTATTCTGCGGGAGTGACCGGCGATATTGATTTCACGGTGCTTTTTTTGCCAGGCGATCACCTCCTCGACGCCGCTTACCAAGCAATGCCACAGCTACAGGAAGAGGCCATGGCGAAAAAAGTTTTAATCGCCACCCCGGTTACTTTGCTCGCCCTGCTACGCACCGTTTCCTTGTATTGGAAACAGGAGAAACTCGCCCGCAACGCTGCCCGCATTGCCGATTTGGCGAAGGTGTATCACCATCGCGTGCGTTCCTTCACCGAACATTTTGCCAAAGCAGGCAAGGGATTGAACTCGGCGGTCAAGGCTTTCAATGATGCGGTTGGTAGCTATAACCGTAATGTTTTGCCGCAGGGAAGGCGGCTAGAAGACTTGGCAGACATCGAGCCGAGCAAAGCCATCGATGAGCCCGCCCCCGTGGTGCTTGAGGCACGTCAGGATCTGCCCATCACCACCGCCAACAAGGAACTCGAAGCCGGCTAGGCTTTTGGCTGCCAACACCCACGTGCTACCGCAGGTTGGAAATCTTCCAACACGGGGTCGTCCATGCTGACAGCACGCTCAAGTTCCGCCGAACGGTAAGCTGCCATCAACAAACGGACCACTTCGGCACCATCGGCAAAAGTGAGTTCAGGTGTTGTGCCGTGCAAAAAGCATTGCACCATATGGCGGTTTTCGGCGGCATAGCCATAGGCCGAGGCCTCATCAGCAACGATTGGCATAACTCCTTGCTCGGCATTTTGTTTTTCCACCAAATCCTCCCCCGATTCGCCCTGTACTCGGCGAGAAAAAAAGGCTTCTAAGCCGGTTTCCAGTGAATTGGAACGCATGGAGTATTCGGGGCCCAAAAGCTCGAAACTTAACCGTAGACCTGCGCCAACGAAAGCCCAAGAAGTTGTGGCTTCGGCGATGAGTCGGCGGCCGGCTTCGTCCTCAAAAGTGATGGTGCAGCGAGCAAAATCTTCGGAGGGTGCTTTACTGTAATCGACTTCCGGCCCATAAGTATCTTTCAATTCTTGCACATACTGCGGGCGGGTCCATTTCAAAGAGGCAATTTGCGCCTGCACAGAAAGCACGCGTAAAGAGGAGCGACAGGCGCCCGGTTCGGTCAACAAAAATCGCGCCGTCTCCACACTATGGCACATCATGTCATTCATCACCCCACCACCTTGTACAGCGCCTTGCCAAAACCAAGGGCTATGCGGACCGCAATGTTCTTCCGCCGCGCGCGCCAAATAGGGCCGCCCGGTCAGCGGTACCGCCCGACGCCAAATGACGTCTTTTCCTCGTACCACCGTCGGCGCAAAAACTTGGTTTTCTAAATAACCGGTAGGGATGTTCTCAGCTTCGACCATGGCCACCAATTGCCTTGCTTCGGCCAGGTTGCGGGCAAGGGGTTTTTCACAAGCTATGCCCAACAATTTTTTGTTGCGCTTACGATTCCCGGCAACAATAGATTCCATCACCGCAACCCGGCTGTCATTCGGGCTGTTAATCCAAATTGCATCGATGGACGAATCCGCCGCCATTTCCTCCACAGTGGCAAAGGCTTTGGCAGGCCCTAATCCTAGAGAATTGGCCAAGTCCGCTGATTTTTGCGCGGACTTCAAGGTGCGACTGGCAACCCCACCAACCGTACAGTCGCGTACTTGAAGCAAGGACTGGAGATGGAAGTTGGTATTGAAACCAGCGCCGACAAAACCAATGGAGAGTGTTTTCATGTTTGGCGGAAGGAAGCTTGTTGTTTGGGGTAGAACAGCCACAAAATGGCTAGGCAAATCAGGGAAGCCCACATGGGAACAGAAAAAAGTTTGCGATAATCACCCGCCGCCCAATCGGCAACCCAGCCAGCTATTTTGGAACCAACAATAATGCCAATCCCAACGATCACCAAATTGTAAAGGTTTTGCGCGCTGGCGCGAACATCGGCTGTGGTGTGCTCATCAATAATCATGAAGGTGACAAAAATGAAACAGCCAAAACATAAACCATGTAGAGCGACACCCAGCAATAAGGCACTCCCGGAATCAGCAAAATAAGCAAACAAAGCCATGCGTGCGGCATAAGCCAACAGCCCCAGGCTCAGCAACACCCGCTTGGATATTTTTTTAACGACGACAGGAATCAGCCCCAAAACCAAGACCTCTGTCATTTGACCGATCGTCATGAAACCTCCACCACCAACTCCAAAAATCGTGGAGAAGAAGGCCGGCACATGGAGCTGGTGATGGAGAAAAGATTCTGTATGAACGAAATAGAATTGGTGGATGCAGCTGACCGGCACCGCGAGAAGAAACAAAAGCAAGAGTGGTTGGCGGCGCACCTCTGACAAGGCAGCCAAAGTAGCATTCTTTTTGCTCTCTTTGCTCGGTGGGGTATGCGGCAAGCGTAAACAAAACAAGCCCATGCAAACGCCAAGTATGGCGCTTAAACGAAAGGCATCTGCTTTGCCGGCAACTTGAGCAGCGAGTAGAGCTTCTCCACTTAAATTCGCAGGCGAATGCATCCAGCCCAACCAGTGGCCCATGCCGATGCCAACGGCAATCCAGCCAAAAGTACCCCATAAACGAACCTTGCCAAAATCTCGCTCCACATCCGGCAAGTGGTGAAAGGCAAGTGAATTGGTTAAAGCCAAAGTGGGCGCATACACAATGCCGTAGAGCAGTGAGAAAATCAGAAAGCCCTGAAAACTGCTTACCGTGGCTAATTGCCAAACCAAGATGGCACCAAGAACATGGCTACAGGCGAGGAGTTTTTCGCTTGCGAACCATCGGTCGGCCATTTGCCCCGCAAGAAACGGACCAACCATGGCGCCAACCGCACCAGCGGCAAACATGGAACCGATTTGGTCACCATTCATACCGCGATGGTCGCTAAGAAACGACCACAGAAAAGGCAGCCATGCACCCCAAATTGCATATTGGAGAAACATCATCAATGACAACTGGAGCCGCAATTTTGGGGCTAAGGGTGGCGCAGTTGGGAGCGGGGAGGAAGTCATGGCAGGATTTCGGCAATGCGAATGTTACGAAAGCGCACCGGCGAAGTGTCGTCATGGTTTTGCAAACCGATGTAGCCATGGTGGCCACGCTTGCCCTCAAACTCGTTGACCAGCACCTCATTGACAAAAACTTGGTAATGCTGACCGTTTACCCGTAGACGGTAGTGGTTCCACTGCCCTGGCTCCAAGGTAGGCACCGAAGTGGATGCTTGGAAACTGTAAATTGATCCAGTGTTATGCGTAGCGTCTCCTACATCACAGATTTGGATTTCATAGCCATGGTGAACAGCAACCCATGGATCGTCACCTGGATTGGGGAAGCGAACAAACACACCGGAATTGTTCTCCTTCCTCTCCACCTTCCACTCCAAGTCCAATTGGAAATCTTTGTATTGACGTTGGCGATACCAAAGCAGCCCCATTCCTCCCGTCGTTTTCAGCACGTCCCCATCCACCACAAAAGCTCCTGGCCCACTCATAGCCCAACCTTGGGTTAAGGGATCGCCCTGGGCCCACAAAACTTGGACCGGCCCCAATTCAGACTGCGACGGCAACCCCCGCCATTGCATCTTGGAAAAATGAAGCTCCGTCTCAGGAGCAATTGCGCGCAGCTGCACATGACCATCCGCCCAGGACTGATCCAAGACCACCTCTTGCACTAGAATCTGGTTGAGCCATAACCAAAGATGGGTTTGCGGCCCTTGCTGGCGGCTTCGTAAGCGCCAGGTGAACGGGATTTCTGGTTGCAAAAACTGCGTGCGCAGTAAGTGAGTACCAATCGATCCTGTGCGCGCTTTACCAGCCACGGTGTGGTTGAGTGCGATGCTCCAGGCCGGGCCTGCGCCGTCCTGGCTAATAAAATCCAAACTAGCCACCCCACCATCGGACAAAACAGCTTGCCCCTGCAATTCAAAATTGGTTCCGAGCTCCTGGTCGAATGCAAAATCTTGCCAAGCCAAATCGTCCGCATCAGCAGGGACCTCTTGTCCAGCAGAAGTCAAGGCTCTGACCCGGATATCTCCAATCGCCGCCAACCCTGCCGTAGCCTGAAAACGCAGAGGCCCCATTGGTACTTCCTCCATCGACACCGCACCTCCAGTCGGTTTGTCGCAAGTGGTGGCACCAATCACCATCACGCCATCTACCCGGATTTCTTCGAACCTGGCATCCGCAATTTTGTTGCCTTCCTTGTCAAAGCGTGGGGCAAAGAATTTGCCTTCCACCACATGCCATTGACCAGGCCCCCGATAGCCTTTGGCCCGCGGCCCTTTGGCACCAATCACACCGCAACATGCACTCGGATCGTCCACCAATTGAAGCTCGTAGCGATCCATAAAGTACAAACCAGAATCCCCATGTTCCGGCAACATGAATTGGAAGCGAAATTCAAGATCGCCGAACTCGGCCAAGGAGCGAAAGTCTTTGCAGTTGGGGCCAACATTGACCAAGGCACCATTGCCTGGACTCAGCAGAAACTTCGTGGGGTCTGCAGGATCTAATGTTGCATCCACGAGCTGCCAACCTTCCCCCGTCCACGCATCCCATGGATTCCCCCAGGTCAGGGTAAGCCAACCTTCTTCGTCGTGCGCGCGTTCCTGAGGAGGTTGCACTTTTTTTGCCACCGAAGCTTGCACAAGTTGGCCCGTTGGCATTTGGTTGATGGTGTAGTCCAATTCCTCATGCAACAAACCAACGCCCGTGATGCCTAGGCGCACATTGCGCCCTGCCTTCAAGTTGGGAATCCACAGGCGGAGGGAGCGCCCATCCGCTGACAGCTCGAGTTTTTCCACTTGCAGGGAACGACCGCGCATTTCTGGAGACCCGTAATCCCACCACCAGTTGTAATCGTAATCCCGCACTGCAATTTCTTCGACCTGCGGAGTTTTCGTCAACGGCTTGGTAAAACCAAGACGAAAGCCATCCTTCTCCAGATGGACGCTTTGATATTCCATGGGTACGTTTTTTTGCCAACGGATGCGCGCAATGCCATCGCCTGGTGGATAGCCGCCCCACCCACGATTGGTCATACCCGCAAACAAAGTTCCATCCGGGGCAAAACGGACCCGAAACACACTACCAATTTGTTGGCGAAAAAGAACCACAGCTCCCTGCTTGCGACCTTGCACCTCTTCCAGCATGCATCGAAAAACCAAACCATTGGTGAGCTCCGCCAAAAAAAGTTGCTGCGAAAAAGGACCAAATTGCCCGCCCGTCAAATCGGAGACAAAGTTGCCCGTAGAGCGCGACCACTCATAGGGGATCCAGACTGCAGGCGGGGTGCGTTTGGTTGCAGGCGGTTCGGTGGAGCTGGGAACCACAGCACCATTGCCATAGGCCTCGGTCCAGCGCAAGGATGCAGGATGACCATAAAACGCCCCCTTCTCCACAGGAAACAAGCCGCATACGGGCATCCAATCTCCTTGATTGTCGGTATAGAAGATATTGCCCTCAGCATCTCTGCCCAAACCTGCTGGACTACGCGCTCCACAAGCCCAAGGTTCGGCTTCTCCCTGCGGCGAAATTTTCCATATCCAGCCACGAAAAGGAGCCCGACTCAAACCATGCCACCATTCCGGGGACCAAAACCCAACATTGGTGCTCAAATAAAAATTGCCGTCAGCATCCACCGGCAAACCATAGGCAAACTCGTGATAGTTGCCGCTCATACCCCAAGCCTGGGAAACCACCTCCACGCGGTCACAAATATGATCTCCATCCAAGTCCACCAGTTTCGACAACTCTCCGCGCTGAACGACATAGATTTGGTCGTCGACGACTTTCAATCCCAAACCTTCATGCAAACCTTCGGCGAAGATGTGAAACTGCGCAGCTTGCGGATTTGGGTCGAGCGCATGATCAATCCACCACACGCGGCCGCGGCGGGTGCTCACCAATAAAGTGCCATCCGACAAAAAGTCCATGCCGCCAATTTCCAAGACCTCTCCTTGGGGTGGTTGCAGATAATCCACCTGGTAGTAGTCGGACTCCACTGGAGTTTGCAACAAACACAGAAAAAGTAAGCGGAACATTACTCTGCCTCCTCCCAGGCTTTCAGGTTTTGCGGACTTGGATTTTGGCCAAAATACAACTCTTGCACAACATCAAAGGATGCCTTGGGATTGCTAGACGGTGTTTCTTTGACGGCAATAAGGCAAGCGCCGTAGGGTTCGATATCCACCCAACGCGCGCTACCATGCGCCAGAAATTGGCGCTGGTGCCCCCCTCCCAAAATATCCCGTAGTTGTATTTTCCCCGCCATCGATTCGAGCAGGGTGACTTCGAAGTGCCGCTGGATGCCGATCCAACCGCCACGCGTATGCAAACGACCACGCTCCCGCACTTTGGCAATGGGGCGCCCTTGCCGGAGCAAGTCATATTCCACCACTATTTCTTCCGCCAGTGCTTCGGTCGCCTTTAACTGGGCAAACAAAGGGAGCGAAGTCTGGTTGTCGGCAGACAACACCCACATCGATTGCGGATGCCCGCCATCGACTAAAAAAAGAATGTGTCCCAAGGGCTGTAGTGGATCCCCACCGCGATTCTCCCAATCTTTGCGCAAGGCGAATCCCCCTTGCCGAACAGCCAAAAGCCGCAAATCCTCGGTGTTGTATTGAAAACTTAAACCATCCAAACCACCGACCAGGAGGCCACGTGGAATGCGTTCACAGCCGTCGGCGACGGGGTCCATGGTGCCGCGAATAGCCAGCGGACGATCCTCCACCACAAAGACGGCATCTTCGGCCGACGCAGCTTTGACCTCAGGGCCAAAATCGAGCACCACTTGGACCAAGGATTGGATTTGCTCCGCGCTTAAGGATTCGGCAAAAGCTGGCATCGGCGTGCCACCAATGCCATGCTCAATGGTGCGAAACAAAGCAGCCGGGGTATTGCCAAAAGAAAAAGCACCGGTTTGAAAGCTTCGCGCTGGTCGATCGAGCGCCACTAAACCATGCCCGTCACCTTGCTCCCCATGACAAGGAGCGCAGCTTTGCTGAAATAAAGGCATCCCCAACAAGGACTTCGCTAATGAGGAGGAAGGAGGAAGTTCTGGCGCTGGGGATGATGCGGAAGGAGCCCGACCGCAGGATTGGAGGGGCAACAAGACAACAATCAGGCCAAGGAATCTAGGAGCACGAACGGAGGAGGTCATTGAGAATGGCTGCGGACAATGCTACGAGGCCATTCAGAATAACCAAACTCGGCGTCAAAACTACTTCTTTCGGCGTTTGGGTTTGGCATTCCAGCGTAGCGGTTTTTCCCACCAAGACTGAAAGCGCGCCATGAACCCAGGCGCAAAACTAGCCTCAAACATTTTTTGCACCAACTCCGCACGAAAATTGGGGCGGCCGCCGCGACCATTGGAAAGCGCGTATTCGGCCTGTAGAGCCGACAAAAACTGGCCTAACGATTCCGGCTCTTCCAACATCGCATAAACCCCAAAAGCGAAGCCGATATGGGCTAAATCGTCGCGGTAAGGACGGCCAGAATAGCGGAATAAATCCCCTAAACCATGGAGCCGCGCAACTTGTGCTTTGGTTTGTTTACCGCGCCATTCGGCATGCGATGCCGTGAAAACAAAACCTTGTAAATTCCAAGGCGCGTAGACTTCCCCTGTAGCCATATCTTCGGCAGCCGTGGCCAGGGCCTCGCGCACCCACAACGGTAGAATTCCATAGCGGCGCGAGAGTTCCAAGTGCACCAAATTATGGCCGATAGAATGATCGGGGCGAGCTTCTTGTTGCACAGATGTGTCGTGAAAATAGACAGTTATCTCCGGGGCGAAAATCGTGAATCCCGTAGAGTGCTTGGACTGACTCATAAAGGAAGCTTGGCTGGGACTGGCTTCGGCAATGGTGTCGCAAAGCGCCCAATAATGTTCTTTTTTCGCAATGAGGAAAGCGAATAAAGGCTGCCCATCGCCCGCAACAGGCCCCAAGGCGGCATCAATTTTGTCCAACATGGCCTCAGCACGAGAAAACACTTTCTTTGCCTCTTTTGAGCGGAAATCCGAGTAAATCTGAATGCGCCCGTCATCAGAAAGATAGGGTTTGAGCCCGTTCTTTTTGACGCCGACAAAGGCCTCTAAAGCTTGGGTGACGGCGGCAGCTTCCCGCACCACCTGCTCATCCACCGTTTCCACTTGTGGAGTGGTATCTTGGCCCAAGCCGAGGGCAGTGTTTGGGGCCTGGGGGTGCCAGGCACTAAGCAGGAGTAGGTAAATTCCAGGAGTCATGATGGTGGGAGTTTTGTTGGAGCTGGCGTCAAAGGGAATACGTCCCAATGCGACAGTTGTTAGCACAAGTTTTGGCTCTCGCCTCAGCCTCTAGCCGCCTGCCCTTAAGACGTAACTAAGACGAAAAAACTTCCGGCTATTTTCCTCCTTTAGGCAATCACCGGACTTCGACACCATGTTTGGCGAAAACGCGATCGCGAAAATCCAGAACCTGGCGCACATAAGCCCTTTTCTGCCGATATTCTCCTGGGAAAAAGCTGCGCTTGAACCCATAGACTAGGAGGTCGCTCACTTCTTTGGGTTTGAGCGCAAAGGTATCCACAGCCAAACGATATTCGGCACTGACGGTAGTACGAGAAACCAAGCGATTATCAGTACACAAGGTGGTGGATAGACGCTCTCGCAACATGCGTTTGAAGGGATGATTTTTCAGAGCGCCCAGCTCGGGTAGGGTTTGCAAGTTGGAGGTGAGACAAACCTCCAGGGTGAGTCGGCGGTCGGCAATATACTGGACCAAACGGTTGACATAGGATTTACGCTGGGCAACCGGCATATCCTTTAACCGACGAGTATTAAATAGCCAGGTGCCATGACCAATACGGTCGGCATGACAATCCGTAATGGCCTGAAAAATGGATTCGGGGCCATAATCCTCCCCAGCATGAACGGTCTTGCCTAAAAAAGCATCATGTGCCAATTGATAGGCGACTTGGTGGTCCTTGGCCGGGAACCCATGCTCCGCGCCTGCTAAATCCACCCCGACAATGGGCAAGTCGAAAGTGTCACGCGCCTGAATCGCTGCCCTAACCAGGGCCTCGGAAGCAAGCCCGAAGAGTTCTCGCTCGGGAAGAGCACCAAAGGCTTCGAACATACTGGCATAGGTGGCGGAAAAGGGAGCGGCGAAAAAACGCATAGCGCATACGATGATGGCGGCGCGAAAAGCCGGCTCCGCTCCGGATTGGATGGCTTGGCGCCGATTCCACTTCTTTTCTGCCCGCCGAATCCCCCGTGTCGCCGCTTGCAAAACCTCCACAATATCCATGCCGTCGCCGGTAAGAAGCTGGGGAGCAAAACGCATTTCCAAATAGCGCACCCCCTCTTCAAAACTGTCCTCGCAGAGCTCATAGGCAATGCGCTCAACTGCCTGCGGCATGCGCATCACCGCACAGGTGTAGGCAAAGCCTTGCAGATAATCAGGCAAATCCTGGTAATGCTGTTTGAAAACCTTCTGGAACAAGCCGCGGACACTACGCGCAGGCAAGCGCACCCCCTGCTGCTCCGCCAATTCGAGCAAGGTTTGAGGACGCAAGGAACCATCCAAATGGACATGGAGGTCGGTCTTGGGAAGATCGCGAAGGAGGGCGTCGGTAAGCACTGCCATGGCGGATTACCGTAATCTATGAGCATGAAGATGCAAGCACGAAGCCTGTTAATCTTGTGTGATTTAGGACAGGTGCTGGCCTATTTCGATCGCCGCTTACTGGCTGAAAATTTTGCGCGCTGGAGCGGACGCCCCTTTCCCCCAGAAGCAGAAACGCGGAGTGAAGAATTGCGCATTCCTTTTGAGTCGGGCCAAATCGACAGTGCTGGTTTTCTCCTTGCAATGCGGGAGTTCTTGGGGTGGATGGATGGCGAGCAAGAGCAAATTTTCCGCCGAGCCTGGGGCAGCATTTTGTGGCCAAACGAGGAATGTATACAGGTGTTTCGTGCCTTCATCCAGCGGCCCCGAGTTTGGCTCCATGTGGTCACCAACACCGACCCCTGGCGTTTGGAGTATGCGCGCACGGAACTTTCCATGGCGGATTTGCTAAGTCATTGCACCGCTTCCTTTGAGCCAGAAGTCGAACCCAAGGGGAAAAGCAGCCAAATGTGGAGGCTCGCCCGCGCGCGCGGATTGCGCGAACTGGCGCAGCATCCGAGCTGCGTGGTTGGCATCGACGACCTGGCAGAAAACCTCCAACCCGCAGTAGCCGACGGAACCCTTGACTGGGGCATTCACTTTCAAAATGCAAAGCAGCTAGAGTGCGAACTTCAGCATATTTTGCAAAAGGAGGGGTTGAGCGACTTGGGGTGAGATCTACTAGAACTGGAAGTAGATGAAAGGTGGATGGTCCACCCGCATGAAGGCAAAACTTAAGGCAAACAAAACTCCATAAGCAAAAGCAAAGGCCCAATTGGGTACTCGCAAAGGCTGTTCGCGGTGGCGCAGCTTGGCCGCAAGCATATGCGCCAAGTAAAGCACTGCGAACAAGAGGAACCAACTCAGTGGAAGGGTCTGCGTACCAGGGGATTGGAGAAAAGCGAAAGCCTGAATACCATGCCAAGCATCGGCAAAGTTTTGCGCTCGAAACAGAATCCAACAAACACAGACGAACCAAAAGGTAAAGGCAATGCTGACAACAGGTTCGATTGCAGGCAATGAAAAACTTGGTTTCTTTTTACTCCAAGTGCGGTGCAAGGCCAGTGCGACTCCGTGCAAGCCGCCCCAAACCACAAAGTTCCAGGATGCTCCATGCCATAAGCCGCCCAACAGCATGGTCAGCATGAGGTTGCGCTGGGTTGCCCATTCTCCACCCCGACTGCCACCCAAAGGAATATACAAATAATCGCGCAACCAAGTAGACAAACTAATATGCCAGCGCCGCCAAAAATCGCGAATATCCATAGCCAAATAGGGGCCGTCAAAGTTCAAGCATAAGCGGTAGCCGAGCATGGCTGCGCAAGCAATCGCCATATCGGAGTAGCCGGAGAAATCGCAATAGATTTGAACCGCATAAGCCGGGATAGCAATCCAAGCCGCACCCACCGACCAAGCACTTGGGTCGGCAAAATAACCATCCACCATGGGAGCTAGGTTGTCGGAAATGCAGGCTTTCTTGATGAAACCACAAAGGAATAGAAATAAGGCCGGTTGCCAAGAAACGTCCGCAAAACGAGGAAGTCGCTTCAGTTGCGGAAGGAAATCGGAAGCGCGCACAATCGGACCCGCGACCAGCTGCGGGAAAAACCCCACAAACAGTGACAAGTCCAACAAAGAACGTGTGGGTTCCAGCCGTCGATAGTAAATGTCCAAAGAGTAGGACATGGTTTGAAAGGTAAAAAAGGAAATGCCCACGGGCAGAATGATGCCCAAGGTAGGCAAGTGGGGATCAAAGCCAACGCTCTGTAAAAGAGATGCCGCAGAATGCAAAAAGAAATCGCAATACTTGAAAAAACCGAGCATGCCAAGATTCGCCACCAAGGATAGACGGAGCCAGGCTTTTCGCGATTTTTCATGACTGGCATCATGAATGCGCATGCCGGCCCAATAATCCACCAGGGTGGACCCCATAATGAGACTCAAAAAGCGCCAATCCCAAGCAGCGTAAAAAACATAGCTAGCCATTAGTAACCAAATCTTGCGGGCGCGCAAACCACGCAACAACCAATGCACGCCGAAAACGAGCAAGAAAAAGCCGAGGAATCGGAATTCGGTAAAAATCATGGGCTATTGGGGAAGGGCTTGCGTGAGCTCCTGGAATTCATGAGCAAGAAGAACGGTCATCTTTTCCGCCCCCTTGCGCGTTAGGTGGTAGGGATCAAAATGCCAACGAAGCTTGTAAAACTGGGGATAACGCTCGATATCGTCAAAGGCAATGAGTTGAATTTGGCCAGCCTTAGCCAGCTGACGCCAACCAGACAGGCGGTCGAGATTGGGATGCAGCCACCAAATTAGGCGCACTCCCCTTTCCTGAGCCATTTCTTCCATTGCTTGCACCATGCGGGATTGTAATGGTGAGGGCGGCCCACCGTCCCCCTCTTTGCTGAGATGAGGGCGTGCGCCCCACAACAAGCGCGGGTCTTGGAGAAATTCTTCCCGCTGCTTAAGTGCATTTTCATCCGCCGTACTCATCTCCAGAGGTACATAACCCCGTCTGCCTTGGCCAAAAACGCTTGGATTGGAAAATGCCAATCCTTCTCCACGGATTGTTTTTGCCAGCCATTCTGATCCTTCACCAATATGGAAAAAATGCATGACGGCATGGCGTAAATGGCGCTGAAATAAAGACCACTTCTCCGCCCACACTTGGTCGCTGCGCAAGACCTCTGCTAATAAAAACATGCTGACATGAAAGCCATGCCATTCAACCCGACGCTTGCCGAAGTCGTTGACCTCGGCATTTTTCATCTGCAGTTCGGCCGGTAAGGCTTCCACCACACACCAGCGCAGATGCGCGGTAGATTTGGCCAAGACCCGTTCCAACAAATACATTTCTTCGGCCAAGGTCATGCCTGGAGCACCAAGGTTCACCGCGCGCAGGCCAGGCTCCAACTGTCGTTCTTGATCGAAAATCACAGGATCGATCTGCCGGAAAACATGACTGGAGCCAAGAAACACCACATCAACCTCGTCGGCAATGGATTCAAACCATTCCAATTTCAAACGCTCCGGCACCAAAGCGTCCACAGCCACCGAGCTAAGAGCAAAGCCCAGAACGAAGCAAACGCCCAAACCACAGCGAGAGAAAAACAAATTCACTGCGCTTTCTCCCCGGTAATCTGCAAAAAATCTTGAGCGAACGCACGCGTCATGAGGGTGGAACCTTTTTTGTTCAGGTGGAAACGATCAAAACGCCACTCCACTTGGTAAAACTCAGGAAATCGAGCAGGATCGTCATAGGCCAGCAAATGCGAAATAGCGCCATCCGCAAGTAGCTGACGCCAACCCGAAATGCGCTCTAAATTGGGGTGAATCCACCAAATCAGACCAACGCCCTCTGCGCTAGCCCGCGCTTCCATTCGCCGCACGGTCTCACGCAAAAAATCGTCAGCAGCTCCCCCATCTCCGGCTTGCAGCAAAGCCGATCCCGCCTGCAAAACCTGTTGCGGGTGTTGCACAAAAGCTTTGTGCATTTTTCTTGAACGCTGGCTGGCGGTCGCCAATTGCAAGGGCAGGTAACCATCGCCACGAGGCCCGAGCCCGGACAAATCAAAGGCAGCCAAAGGATCTTCCCCCCAAGCATGAAGGAAATCCGGGCCACGCGCGAGATTCAACAGCCGATGTAAACAATGCTCGCCATGGCGTCGGATTAAATCCCATTTTTCCGGCCATGGTCGCTGCTCCTGCCAAACAGCGCGCAGGATGAGCCAAGTGGTGGCAACATCATGCCATTCGATGCGACGAATGCCAAAATCGTTTTCATTTTGCAACTCAGTGGAAAACGGCAAAGCTTCCACCACCACCCATTCCAACTGCTGAGGATGTTCATCCAAGATACGGTCAAGCAAATACATCTCTTCGGTCAGACTCATACCCAAGGCCCCCATGTTGATGGCGTGAAAAGAGTCATTGCGGATCCCACGTTCTTGGTCGAAAACCAGTGGATCGAACTGCTTGTAAACATGGCTGGAGCCAAGAAACACCACGTCGACATCCTGGGCTAATCGATGAAACCAAGTGATTTTCATGCGCTCGGGCAACCCCTCATGAATCCAAGCTGCGGTAAGGCCAAAGCCACAGCAGAAAAAGGCCACGCCAAGGACTCCACGCAATAAGGCCCGCATCTCAGGGCTCCTGCACTTGTTGTAAAAACTCACGAGCCAAAACGCGACTTAGCCGCTCCGACCCAGCGGAATTCAGATGGTACAAATCAAAATGCCATCGCACTTTGTAGAAATCTGGATAGCACTCGGGGTCATCGAAAGCTATGAGATGTTGAATGGTTCCGTCCGCGAATAAATGATGCCAACCCGAGGTGCGGCCCAGATTGGGATGCAACCACCATAGGACTTTCACCCCCTCTCCCGCCGCCCAGGCTTCCACCTGCTCAGCCATGTTTCTTAAAGCAGGAGGTGGCGCTTCGCCTAGACCAATTTGGGGAAGGCGTTGGCGTGCAGCGAACAATTGGTGTGGATCTTGCAAAAACTGCGCATGGTTTTTCTGCCCCTTTTCTCCGGCGGTTTCCAAGCGCAGCGGACGATATCCGGTGCGTGGTTTCTTGATTTCTGGATAATAAGCTGTTGGCCCCTGCAACAACCAACGCACAGCATCCACCCCCCGCGCCAAGTGCAAACTTTGTCGCCAGCCATGTTGAAGGTGACGCCAACACAAGGACTTTTTCTCTGCCCAAGGCAAATCACTTCGCAAAATTTGTTGCATCATAAAATAGGTAATTCCCGGTTGATGCCATTCCACACGGCGCGCCCCAAAATCATTTTTGGTCTCCCGCTGCATGCCAATATCCCAGGGCAAAGCTTCCACCACCAACCAGCGCACATCGGGCCGAAGCTGCAAAATTTTTTGCACCAAATACATCTCTTCGCCAACCTCCATCGCCGGAGCACCAAGATTAACCGAACGGCTTTGGCCAACCACACCACGCTCTTGGTCGAAAACATCCGGACTGATTTGATGGAGGACATGACTGGAACCCAAAAAAACGACATCCACCGGCTGCTCTAACTTTTGCAGCCAAGCCAACTCCAAGCGCGGTGGGGTGCACAGCCCCAAAACCCATTCTGTGCAGGAGAATCCACAGACAAACAAGAGCAAGGGGGGGAACCAACGCATGGGGCCTAGAGCGGGGCGGCTACCCATTCCAACAAAAAGGAGCAAGCAATACCGGCCAAAGTTCCTAATAAATAGCCTGCTACGGCAAGCAAGGCTCCGACTGGGGCCAAAGCCGGATGGAAAGCACTAGCCACCACCGGAGCGGAAGCTGCACCGCCAATATTGGCTTTGGAGCCAACGGCCAAAAAGAAAATGGGGGCTTTCAGCCAACGCCGCAGCCCCAACATCAAGCAGGCATGCAGCAGCATCCACACCGCACCCACCACCACCAAGCCAAGGTTTTCTGGTTTTGCTACTTCCGAAAACTCGGCCTTGGCACCGATGGTGGTGACCAAAAGATAAAGAAAAACAGAACCGACTTTGCTCGCCCCCGCTCCTTCCAATTTGCGCATCGGAGTGAAGGAGAGTCCCAGCCCGAAGAAGGAAACCAAAAGCACTACCCAAGTAAATTCCTTGATGTACCTGCCCACCACTGGCAAGCCATCGAGTACCCAAAGATTGAGATGAGAAGCCAAGGCGGTAGCCACCACCGCCCCCCCCAGACCCAGTGCGCAAATCATCAACAAGGAACCTAGGTCGGTCGGCCGCGAGACTTCCGCCTCATAGGCTTCGACGCGCCTGCGCACCTCATCTAAGCTTTCGCGATTGGCACCAATGCGGGCGTCAGCTTTCTGTTCGCGGCCTGCGAACCAAAGTAAAACAGCCATCCACACATTGGCCACGGCGACATCCACCACAATGATGGCGCCCATCACCGCGGGGCCAGCGCCCGCATGCTCCTGTAGAGCAATCATGTTGGCGCCACCGCCAATCCATGACCCGGCAAGCGCCGACAAACCGCGCCAGGCCTGATCGAGGGAGTCGGCTGGGATGAGTCCTTTACATAGAAACAAGGCCAGTGGCCCGGCGACGACGATGGTTAAAGTGGCGCCCAGAAACATGATGACCGCATGACGCCCGAGCTTCAAAATCCCCGCCACGTCTACGGCCAAAGTAAGCAACAACAAACTAGCGGGAAGCAGCCATGTTTTTACGAAGTCATAAAGTGGACTGGAAAGAGGCAGGATGCCTGAATTGGAAAGTAAGGTGGGCACAAAATAAGCAAAAACCAATAACGGAATCACGCGAAAAAGTTTTTGCAAGCGCGGATGCGCATGCATCCAAAACAACAAGGCCAAGAAGCCGAGCAGAACCGCGAGGACCTGCATCGGCTCCTGGATAACAGCGGCCGGCAAGACAGCCATTTAGTTTTGCGGGAAGTCTGGCGGCGGCGGCATGGCACCTGGATCCCCCGGTGGAGGACTTCCTTGCTTTTGCGCTTGGATGTGATCCAAAGTATGCACCGGATACTCCACAGGTGCCCCATCCAAAACCAAACGGAAGGTGTAAGTACCAAACTCTTCAAAGGGCATGCCCGCCAAGCGAATGACCGCGCGCGCTTTGGCCTGACGGTCAGCAAGGGTAACGGGCGGCAGTTTCATGTTTTGCGCCTTGCCGCTGGGGGCTTCGATTTGCAGCCCAACTTCATAATCGCCGAGACCATCACTCAGCCCCAAGGCCACGCAAAGCATGGGCAAACGGCCAGGAAGTTCGACGGAAGCCAGAGAATCGAACAAGCCAATCATGCATAGCTTGCCGGTTTCATCGCGAAAGGCATGGTCGCAAACATGCAGCCATTCAAGGGTAGGGAGAGGTTTACTCATGGTTGGTAGGTTGGCGGTGGACGATGCCGCAAGTAGCCTGATCCGTGGGCAACAAGAGGATTTCTGCTGCGTTGACATGGGCTGGGCGAGAAGCCACCCAAACCACGGTTGCGGCAACATCGGCCGCAGACAAAGGGGTCATGTGTTGATAGGTTTTTTCGGCGCGTTGGTGGTCGCCATGAAAACGCACTTGACTAAATTCCGTGTGCACTAAACCCGGGTCGACCGTGCTCACGCGCACTCCAGTGCCATTCAGATCCATGCGCAAGCCCTGAGTGATGGCATGAACCGCATGCTTGCTAGCACAGTACACAGCGCCACCTGGATACACTTCACGGCCCGCAATCGAACCGATGTTGATGATTTGCCCGCGCTTGCGCGCCACCATGGCCGGAGCCAAAGTGCGGGTGACATGCAATAAGCCCTTGACATTGGTATCCAACATCTCATCCCAATCGGCATAACGGCCCTCTTGGATTGGCTCCAAACCACGGGAAAGCCCAGCGTTGTTAATTAAAATGTCAACCTCGGCCCACGGGCCCTCCAAAGTGCCAAGACTTTGTTCCACCGCCGCCAAATCACGCACATCCAATTCCAGGGTGAGGACTTCGGCGCCTTTGGCCTGCAGCTGCGTTGCCAATTGCTGCAGGCGCTCCACCCGACGCGCGGCCAGAATCAGGCGCACCGCACTGCCAGCAAAAGCGAGAGCACAGGCTTCCCCAATGCCCGAGGAGGAACCAGTGATGAGTACAGTCTGCTGAGAGAAGGTCATGGGAGGAAAAAACTGCGCCGCAAGGATACCGTCGTCCTTGATGACCTCCTACCTCACCCGCCGCGACTTCCTTGCTCTTGCTGCCGCTGCCAGTGCCGGCCTTGCGGTCAGCTGCCAACTGCCACCCCGCAAACGCCCTGGTTACCCATTGCAATACGCAGCCATTGGCGTGGGCGGCATGGGCGCCACTGACCTCAACCAAATCAGCGCACACCCAGAAGTTGAGGTGGTGGCCCTTTGTGATGTCGATGCCGACAACCTGGCCAAAGCCTCTGCGCTTCATCCCGCCGCCAAGGTTTATCGGGATTGGCGCTGCTTGCTGCAGGAACAGCGTCACCGCCTGGACGCCGTTTCCGTCACCACTCCCGACCACATGCATGCGCCGATTGCTCTCACTGCCATGGCCTTAGGGTTGCATGTGTATTGTCAAAAGCCTCTCACCCATACAGTGATGGAAGCACGCCAAATGGCAGAAGTGGCTGTCCGCAAAAAAGTGGTGACGCAAATGGGCATTCAAAACCGCGCTGCTGCCCCTTATCGCCAAGCCCTGCAAATCTTTCAGCAAGACCTTTGCGGCCCCATCGAAGAAGTGCATGTTTGGACCGACCGTCCCTCGGGTTGGTGGCCGCAAAACACCCCCCGTCCCCAAGACCAAGACCCCGTCCCCGCAAGTCTGGATTGGGATTTATGGCTTGGCGTCGCTCCGGAACGCCCGTACAAAAAAGGCGCCTATCATCCTTTTGTCTGGCGCGGCCGCAAAGATTTCGGTACCGGTGCGCAAGGCGACATGGCTTGCCATTTGATGGATCCCGCCCTTTGGTTTTTGGGTTTATCCGCTCCCACTCAAGTGCGATCGGAAGGGCCGAAACCTTTGGCTGACAGTTTCCCCGAGTGGTCGCATATCCAATATCAGTTTCCACCTACAACAAAAACCCATGCTCGAGGCGTGGAATTGCACTGGTATGACGGCGGCCAACGCCCCAGCGAAGCTTTGCAACGATTTGGCATTGCCGACCCTTATGCCAACGCCAGCTTATTCCTCGGCAAGTCGGGGGCCCTGCTAGTTAGCCCCTATGAACCTTGTCGCTTCTTCTTGCCCGAGCAGGCGGAGGTCAAGCTGACCATGCCCGAGGTCGAGGTTGGCAACCATTGGCACCAGTGGGTGGATGCCTGCTTTGGCCGCCAACAAACCGATGCTCCCTTTGCTTACGCAGCTTTGCTCACGGAAGTTGCCCTGCTCGGCAACATCGCTCTGGAATTCCCCCAACAAAACCTGCATTGGAACTCGAGCCTGATGCGCTTTGCCGCACGACCCGACGTCGACGCCTTGCTCCAGCCCCATTACCGCGCTGGTTGGGAACTGCGAAGCGGAAACACAAGGCTATAAAGAGTAATCCAAGGCTTTGCTGGCACGTTTGTCCACCAGGCCTTGGCAGAAGGCCTCGACGCTCAAGGTTTTTTGCTCCTTGATGCCGTGGATGCGCACATTCACTTCGCAGTTTTCGGCCTCCCGACCGCCAATTACGGCCATGTAGGGGATTTTCTCCATTTCGGATTCGCGCACTCGTTTGCGCAACGGCCCTTCCGCCTTACATTCCACGCGGAAGCCTGCAGCCAACAATTTGTCGCGCAAATCCTCTGCGGCGGGAATTTGCTCTTCGGTAATCGGCAACACTGCAACCGGCGTCGGGCAAAGCCAAACCGGGAACCAAGCCGCAAAATGCTCGATCAAACCACCGACAAAGCGCTCCATGGAGCCGAAGATGGCGCGGTGCACCATCACGGGACGCTTTAACTCATTGTCTTTATCGTTGAATTGGATGTCGAAGCGCTCGGGCAGGTTAAAGTCGACCTGCACCGTTGGCCCTTGCCACTCTCGGCCCAAAGCATCTTTAATTTTGAAGTCGATCTTGGGGCCATAGAACACGCCACCGCCTGGATCATCTTCCAACGGTAGGTTTTGGCGCGCCGCGGCTTCTTGCAGTGCGGCCATCGCATGCTCCCACACCTCATCCGAGCCGAGATATTTTTCGGGACGGGTGGCGAGATAAGCCGTGTACTCGTAACCAAAGGTACTCAAAATGGTGTGCACCAGTTTGAGCACGTCGACAATTTCATCGGCCAATTGCTCTTGAGTGCAAAAGATATGCGCATCGTCTTGAGTAAAGCCACGCACACGCAACATACCGTGCAAGGTGCCCGAAGGCTCGTAGCGATAGACGGTGCCTAACTCCGCAAAGCGGCGCGGCAAATCGCGATAACTATGGCGCACGGAATTGAAAATGGTGACGTGGCCCGGGCAGTTCATCGGTTTGACTCGGTGCGGCCGGCCATCGACATCCATTGGCGCCCAAATCATGTCGGCATAGTTTTGCAGGTGTCCAGACTGTTGGAAGACCGGCTCGCCAGCAACATGGGGCGTATACACCGGCCAATAATCGCGCGCCTCATGCAACTCCCACCACCACTCTTCCAGTTTGCGGCGAACATGGCCAAGTTTCGGGTGCCAGAAAACCAACCCCGCACCAAAGTCGGGATTCAAGCTAAACAAATCCAACTCGCGGCCGAGTTTGCGGTGATCGCGCTGGGCAATTTCCTGCAAATAGGCCATGTATTTTTTGAGGTCTTTTTTTGACCACCAGGCAGTGCCATAAATCCGTTGCAACATTTTGTTGGACGAATCTCCACGCCAATAGGCGCCAGCTACAGACAACAACTTGAAAGCGTCAGCGCGCACTTGTTTGGCACTTTCCACATGCGGGCCCGCACATAAATCGGACCAGGTGCCATGGCTGTAAAAACTGATTTCTTCGCCTTCAGGCAAATCGTCGAGCAACTCCAGTTTGTAATCTTGGCCAGCGGCCTGCAACTGTGCCTTGGCCTCTTCTCGGCTCATCGTGGAGCGCTCAAAGGCTCCCGCTTGTTGCAGAATTTTGGCCATCTCTTGCTCAATCACCGGCAAATCTTCCTCGGTGAGAGGGCGAGGCAACTCAAAATCATAATAGAAGCCATGCTCGATGGGCGGCCCAATGGCAACCTTGGCTTCGGGGAAAATCCTCAGCACTGCATCGGCCATGATGTGACTGACCGAATGACGCAGGGCTTCCAGGGAGACGGGGCCGTTTTGCGGTTTGAAGGGTAAGCTCATGATGCCTCGGGACGGCCATACCTGGGCCGTACGGGGGTGCGGGATTCTAACAGGGCGCCGTTGGCTCCGGCCACACCACCAATTCTCGTTGCAAATGCACCCCACTATGAGCGAAAACCTGGGATTCCATTTGCTCTAGCAACTGGCGCACATCGGCCGCGGTGGCTTGGCCTCGGTTCAAAATAAAATTGGCATGCAGTTCCGAAACTTGGGCTCCGCCAATCTGCAAACCTTTCAAACCAGCCGCATCGAGCAAACGACCCGCGGAATCGCCCTCTGGATTGCGGAAGGCACAACCGGCACTACTTAGACGCACGGGTTGGCTTTGGTTTTTCTTGCGCAAAATGGCATCTTGACGTTCCTTAATGACTTTCGGTGGTTGCTCCTCCAAATGAAACAACACCTCTAAAACCACCGCGCCTTGCAAATTGCCGTCCCGATAACGCGGACCAATCTCTGCCGCCGTGTGCTCCTCGATTTTAAGGCCAGGCCGTTGGCCCGGCATCCACAACACCACTTGTTCCACTTGGTCCCAAATGCCCCAGGTGGCGCTGCCGGCATTCATGGCCAAGGCTCCACCCACATGACCAGGCACCCCCACCAAGGCCTCCAAGCCTGCCAAACCCACGTTGTGGGCGGTATGCACCAAACTCGGCAAAGTTACTCCAGCCCAGGCACGCAGGCCGGGGCCATCGCTAAAAATTCTCCGCATGTTGCCGGTGTGAATGACGGCACCTGGCACCCCTCGGTCGGGTGCCAAAACATTGGCCCCTGCGCCGAGTAATTGCCAGGGGATGCCGTCGGCCTCGAGAGCGGTTAACAACTCGGCAAGTTTTTCCGGCTTGTGGGGTTCAAAGAAAAACTCAGCCCGACCGCCAATCCGCAAAGTGGTCCATGGAGCCAGAGGTTCGTCCCGCCGCATGGGAGCAATTTCAGCGTAGGTTTCGGGCGAAAGCATCGACATCTCCAGCTCCTAAACAAAGCACCACATCCTGCGGCTGCAACCAGGAAAGAAGTTCTTGCCGGCCTTGCGCCAAATCCAAGGCCGTGGCCAAAGGACGTTTGACTTTGCCTGGTCGTGCTTGCAACTCGGGAATGAGTTCCTGCACGCTCGCCTCGAGCTCTTCCGGATCGCGCGCGCGGTAAATTTCTAAAAGTAGCAAGACATCCGCAGCATCCAAGGATGGGGCGAACAATTCTCGGTAAGCGTGAAACCGCTGGGCTTGGTGAGGTTGGAACACCACGCACAATCGACGCTCGGGCCAGCGTTCTTTGGCGGCTTGCAAGGTGGCCTGCACCTCCACCGGGTGGTGGGCGTAATCACTCACCACCAAAACATCTTGCGGCAGCTGCCCCACCACTTCTAAACGGCGGGCAGCCCCTTGGAAGTGAGCAAGAGCTTGCAAGATTTGTTTTTGTGGGAGCCCAAAAGCTGACAATACATGAGCCACTAAAGCTGCATTGCGACGATTGTGGTCCCCGGCGAGCCCCAAAGGGATAGCGGCGTCCAAAGCAGGTGCCAACGACCAGGCGGCGGAGGTTGCGTCGGCTAAGTTGGGAGCTTCCACCCCCGCAAAGACCTGCCCCGTAGCTGGCAACAAGGCGAGAAATTCGCGAAAAGCTTGGGTGACTTCTGGCAAACCAGCGGGGTAAGTGTCGGGATGCTCAGCATCAACGTTCAGCAACGCCACTTGTTGCGGTCGCAAAGCATGAAAGGAACGCGCATACTCGCAAGACTCCAAGATGAGGGGTAGCTGGGCGTCGCCCCAATCGGAGGAAGCAGGCAACTGCGGCACCTCGGCACCAACCAAATAGCCAACCTCCAGCCCAGCAAGACGCAAACCATAGGCCAGCCAAGCGGTGACGGTGGTTTTGCCATGGGAACCAGCAACCGCCAACACCGGGCGCAGTCGGCTTAACTCGCCCAGCATCTCGCTATACAAAGCACTGCGCGCCCCGCCCATGATCGCACGGCATACATGAGACTCACTGGCAGGCACTGCTGCCGAGCGCACCACCCAAGAAACCTGCAATGGCTGTTGAGGCTTTAGGATTTGCAACCCCAGCTGGAAAAGAGGGTCCGTAGCCGGCAAAGGATGCTGATCTTGGCCCCATACCTGCCATCCAGCCTGCAAAAACAAACGCGCCAAGCCGCGCATTCCGCAACCACCCGCGCCTACCAACAAAATGGTTTTGCCCGCTGGCCCGGCCAACGCATCCAAGCCCTTGGTGCCCATAGGCGGCGACTTGGTCTGCAGGGAAGGGTTGGCTTGCATCATCCTACTTTAGGGGATTTGCAAGGCGATTTCTTCCAACAATTCCACCCCTTTGGCTTGTCCGTCGGCTGGTCTTTGCAGGCGTAAAGCCCGGGCCATGGCCTCTCGTTTTTCCGCGTCCTGCAAACACTGGAGCAAGCGTGCTTCCTGCTCAGCTGGAGGGCAAGCAGCCAAATTCAGAAAACCCGGCACCAAGGCCTCGGCGTTCCTTTCTTGTTGGCGATCCCTATGCCAGGGATAGGGCAAAATGGCAGCAGGCAGGGCATGCAACCACAACTCGCCAATGGTGGAAGCGCCACCCCGACTTAAAACGAAATCCGCCGCACTGTAGGCCAATCCCATTTGTGCGCAATGCTCCTGCACCACAACTGGCCAAGAATCCACGGCTTGGGCCAAAGTGGCGCTTTTGCCCGGCCCGCTCAACACCAACATTTGCCATCCCAACTGATGCAACTTCGGCGCCAGGGCTTGCGCGAGTTGATTCAGTTGCGCCGCCCCTTGACTACCGCCCAGAACCAACAAGGTTGGCAACTGCGGTTGTAAGCCCAAACGTCGTCGCGCCTCGTCCACCGCCACCGCCGCTAAGTCGCGGCGCATCACCGGACCAATCGCTTGCGCCCTCTTCAGTTGTTTGGCGGTGTCTTCAAACATGGTCAGACAAAGCGCGCTAAATCCGGCCATCCAGCGCACGCTGCGGCCGACCACATAGTTTCCTTCCAACAACACTAAAGGCGCTGCGGGTATTCCCAAAGCTGCCGCACTGGAAGCACCGCCCAAGGCAATGACAGCATGGGGGCGAAACCGACGCGCATGACGTCGAGCACGCCAGGCACAACGCATAAGACGCAAGGTTTTGGGCCCCCGCCCCGGCTCGAAACCCAAGCCATAATAGGCTCTATCCGTTTCCATGTAGGCTGACTCCACAGCACGGCCGCTGAGCAAAAACAGGGTTTCATGCCCCTTGGCTTCTAGCCCTTCCGCCAACCCTATAGCCGGGGTCAGGTGGCCTCCCGTCCCGCCACCGACAAACAAAAAACGCATGCTCCTTCTCGCTTACTCGGTTGGAGGAATCAACAGTTTTTGTCCAACTTTAATCTTGCGCGGATCCTGGATATGGTTGGCTGCCAAAATGCGATCCACTTCTTTGGTTGTGCCGTAATACTCCTGAGAAATACGGCCTAAGATTTCCCCAGCCTCCACGATGTGGTAAGTGCCAGGTGGAACCACCCCAACGCTAGTTGCACGCTCGCTTGCCGCCGCCTCCACTGCTGTGGTTTGGGTATAGATTTTCAGCTCTTGGCCAACACTCAGTTTGCGCTCATCGGTAATCCCATTCCAACGCAACAAATCCCGCCAGCGTTTGGCATCACCCAATTCTCGGGCCGCAATTTGGCCCAGAGTTTCATTTTGATGGACCCGCACCACACGGTAAGCACCTCTCTCGGCGTTTGTTATTGGATTGGGCGCAGCAACGACAGCGGAAGGCACAGCAGCACCAGGTTTTCTACCGGCTTGGCTGGATTCAGGATCCGCCACTGGCGGCGCCAAAAAGCGCTCCGCATCCACATACTGACGCCGCCGTTCTGGTGGCAACAAACGCACGGTTTCCAAGGCTCCAGGATCAAGCAACACGGCTTTGGGTTCGGCGTCGGCAGGACGGGCTTGCTTGCCCCCCAACCACCAGCCACATACAGCCATCAACAAGAGCAGGAAGAAGGCGAGGAGGGCAGTACGTTGGACGCGATTCATGAGAACAGATCGGTGACGGGTGCGGGACGACGTCGGCCTTCGTAAACGGCCTTCAGCGCCACCCCCAAGAGGGCGGACAAAGCAAGGATGGAAGAGCCGCCGCGACTGACAAAGGGCAGGGGCAAACCTTTCACGGGTACCAGATTGGTTACCATAGCCATGTTATAGGCCGCTTGAAAGGAAATCATCAAAGTGGCCGAGGCCATCAAAATAATGCCATAACGAGATTCCGACATGCGTGCGGAGCGGAATCCAAGCAGGGTGAAGGCGAGGAACAAAGACCAAATACTCAAGGTGCCGAATAACCCCCATTCTTCGGCGACCACTGGCAACACGAAGTCGGTTTCACTCTCGGGAATAAACCCACGTCCTAACAATCCATTCCCAGGCCCCACACCAGTAATGCCACCGACCGCAAAAGCCTCTTCGCCACGCAAAACCTGCTGCGGAGCTTGGTCGAGGAAATTGAGGCGGGCGCCAACATGAGGGAAGGCAAGAGCCGCCACCCAAATAAGGAGGATGGCCAGTGGAATGAGGGCGAATAAAAACCGCGGCGGGGTGCCGGCAAACAAAAAGGTAACCCCACTCACGACAATCAAAATCATGACCGAGCCCAAGTCGGGTTGCAGCAAAACCGGGGTCATCATGACGAGAAATAGCGCCACCAACTTAGCAATTTGTTTGGGGTCGCGAATGCGCAATGGATCCCGCGCCACCCAGGAAGCAAGAGCAATCGGCCAAAGGCATTGGAACAAGATGGATGGCTGCAAAGTAATGGGACCGATGGACACCCAGCGGGTAGCCGAGTTTGCACGATGACCAAGGCCTGTGGTGAGCATCAACCACAACAAGACAAATAAAACACCAATGGCCGGCAACACCAACTTCCGGGTGGTGGCGGAAGGCAGACTAAAAGCGCCCAAAAAACCCATCACCCCCAATCCCAGGAAAAGGCAATGGCGAGCCAATGTCATCCAGGCATCGCCAGGCGGAGCATGGGATACGGCCGTAATCAAGCCAACAATGGCGAGGGCCATCACACAGCCCAACATGCCAATGCCCGCCGAATCAAACCTTTTGAACGCCTCCATGTTAACGCAATTTCAACAGCAACAGACCTAGAGAAGCGCAGACTGCAGCCACAATCCAGAACCTAGCGACGATTTTGGATTCCGGCATACCGCGCAGTTGCCAAACATGGTGAATCGGTGCCTTCGGGAACAAGCGCTTGCCGCCCGTGCATTTGTAGTAATAAATCTGCAGCAAACTTGTAGAAACCTCAATCACAAAAACACCGGCCAAAAGCGGCAAGGCCAATTCTTGTTTGCTGACAATCGCAAAATAGGCAATGGCAGCGCCTAAGGGCAAAGAACCACTGTCACCAAAAAACACTTCGGCTGGATAACTATTAAACCAAAGAAAGCCGAAAGTAGCGCCTAAGACCGCTGCCACCATCACCGTCACTTCCCCAGAGCCAGGGATATGAGGCAAATTCAGATATTGGGAAAACTCGGCATGCCCCACCACATAAGACGCCAAAGCAAGCGCCACTAAAGACGGGATTGCCGAGCCAGCAGCCAAGCCATCCAAACCGTCGGTAACGTTCACCGCATGGCTGGTGGCTAGAATGACAAAGGTTTGGAAGGAAACAAAAATCAAAAACCCCCAAACGCCCAAGGTGTCCGGCTGCGCAAACAAGTCTTTCAGCACCGGGAAATACAAGTTGCGAATCGCTGGGTAGCCAGTGAGAGAATCACCCAAGGCCCAATACGTTGCAACAACCAAGGCAGCCAACAGCAAAGAACACAACATCTTGGCGCGTCGCGATAGCCCATTGCGCCCACCCTCACGTTTGAACTTCATCCAGTCATCGACAAAGCCGATGGTGCCCATGCCCACCATCAGCACAGCACCGATTAAAACCAGAGGTTCGTCCAAGCGACAAAACAAGACTATGGTGGCGAGAATGGCACTCATCCAAAAGATGCCGCCCATGGTTGGCGTGCCCGATTTTCCACTGGCGGCATAAGCCCGTCCGACTTCCGGATCATCGGAAAAACCGGCATCCTCGCCCACGCCAACAGCCTTCAAGCGTTGAATCAAAGGTTTACCCAACAAGATGGTGAGCACCATGGCTACGGCGAAAGCACATCCCGAGCGCAAGCCGATGTAATGGAAGGCATGAAAAGGTTGCCAGTACTCCTGCAGATAAGGATAGAGCCAGTAAATCACTTGAGCCGCTCCTTAGTTGGTTTGACTTGCAACAGGGAAAGGATGCGTTCCAAAGCCTCGCTGCGGGATGCCTTTAATAAGACCACATCCCCAGGAGCAAGAAAGTTTTGCAAAATGGAGGCAGCACCATGGGCATCGTCAACCACGCGGGTCGGGCAAGAGTTGGCGCACTCCTCCACAATCCAAGCGCCGCCACTACCCACCCCAAGCACAAAATCAAAGCCCCAAGCGGCCACTTGCCGCCCGATTTCTTGGTGCAAGGTTTGAGCTTGCGATCCCAGCTCCTTCATCGACCCTAGCACGGCAATGCGACGCCCTGCTTGGGGCCATTGCGCTAAAACCTGCAAAGCGGCTTGCATGGACAGTGGGTTGGCGTTGTAGGCATCGTCAAGAAACACCATGCCCTGGCTCTGACAAAGACTCATCCGACCGGGAGGGGCGCACAAATGGGCAAAACGGCTGCGAACGGCGTCTGCAGAAGCGCCTAAGGCAACAGCGATTTCTGCTGCTTGCAAGGCGCACAACACTTCATGAGCTGCAGGCAAGGAAAACTGCAAGGAACCCCAAAGTGGATGTTGCAACACCCAACCCTCAGCATGGTGTTCCAAATCTTGTTGAAAATCTGCAAATTGATGCAAGCGTGCCGACCAAAGATGTTGCCATAGCTCCAGCTGTCGAGCGCATTTGGGCGTCAGCCAAAGATGTCCATTCGCATCCGCGGCTTGCGCCAGTTTGGATTTTTCGGCACAGACTGCTTGCACCGACCCGAGACCCTCAAGGTGAGAAGCGCCAAGTGCGGTAATCCAGGCATGGTGCGGACGAGCTACGCTCAACAACACATCCATTTCGCCTGGGGCATTGATGCCATATTCCAAAACCAGCACTTTGGTGGACAATGGGGCCGACAAAATAGCCAGCGGCAAACCAACTTCCGAATTGTAAGAAGCAGGGGCCGCGCAAATATCTGCCTGCGCCCCGCCCAGCAGTTGGTAAAGGAAATCTTTGGCCGTGGTTTTACCGACCGAGCCTGTAATTCCCACCACGGTTGGCGAGAGTCGAGCCAAATGCGCACGCGCCAAAACAGCGAGGGCTTTGAGCGTATCGCGCACCACCAAACAGGGAAACCCGCTTGGGCGCTCCCCACGGTCGGGCATAACCAAAGCCGCCACCGCACCTTGGGCTTGAGCTTGCCGCAGATGCTGATGCCCATCCGTCCGCGCACCGACCAAGGCCACAAACAAATCCCCTGGCGCCACCACACGGCTGTCTATGACCACGCGACGCACGGGTTGCTCCTCAAGATCAGGCGCCAAGCCAAGAATCTGCGCAACCTCGACAGTGCTTAGGCCAAGCAACGCACCGCCTCCTTCAACTCTAGTACATCGTCGAATGGATGCCGCACCCCATGGATTTCCTGGTAAGTTTCATGCCCTTTGCCAGCAACTAAAAGCACATCTTGAGGTTTGAGCTGTTGTAAGGCCAATGCGATGGCCTGGCGGCGGTCGACTTCCGCCCAGGAAGTGCAAGAGGTTTGCTGCACGCCAAGCAGAACTTCGTCCACGATTTTCTCGGGGCTTTCACTGCGCGGATTGTCCGAAGTGACCACGCACCAATCGGCGTGTTGCCCCACCGCCTGTCCCATCGGCGCCCGTTTGCCTGCATCACGGTCCCCGCCCGCGCCAAAAACCACGCCCAAACGCGCACTGGGGAAGGCTTGACGCAATGCGTCCAACACATGGGCAAGAGCCTCTGGCGTATGCGCATAATCAACAAAGAGGTGCGCGGGAAATTCAGGGGCCACCTTTTGCAATCGCCCTGGCACTGGGGTGCAACGCGACAAGGCCGCCGCCGCTTGGTGCGCCTCCCAGCCATAAACGGCAAGCATGCCAAAAGCCAACAAAAGGTTTTCGGCGTTATGACGTCCGAGGAGAGAACTTTGCATTGAGGCGCGGCCAAAGACACCATTCACTTGCAGTTGCAATCCTTCGGCAGAAGAAACATAGTGTCCATGCAAACTGGCCTTGGGATTGTCCAATGCCCAGGTCAATGTCCGCGCGGCCAGTGAAGCACAAAGTTCTTGAATCGGCTGCTGCAAGGGAATTAAGGCCGTCGCCTGCGCCGGTAGATTCCAAAACAATTGGGCTTTGGCACGCGCATAGGCTTCCATGGTGCCATGCATATCCAAATGATCGCGACTGAGGTTGGTCCAAGCAGCGCAATCCAACTTGATCCCGCTCAGTCGTTGTTGCTCCACGCCAATGGAACTCGCCTCCAACACCGCGGCAGGCGCTTGTTGCGCGACCACTTGCTGCAACCACTGATGCAGATAATCGGCACTAGTGGTGGTATTGGGAATGGCCAAGGACCAATCCCCCATCTGCATGCCTAGGGTTCCTGCAATCCCCGCTTTTTCTCCGCCGTGCTGCAAGGCCTGGTGCACCAAATGCACCACCGTGCTTTTGCCATTGGTGCCGGTTACCGCGCCCACCCAAATTTTGGCACTCGGAAAGCCACTCAGAATATGGGCCGCATTACCCGCGACTTGCAAAAAGGTCGGCAACGCCTGGTTCTTCACCCGCAAACTGGGCAAGGAGGCAAGGGCGACGGGTGCCTGGGTTAAAACCGCACTGGCCCCACGCTCATAAGCTTGCTCCACGAAATCCTGACCTTGAAATTGCCGCCCAGGCAGGGCGCAAAATAAATCCCCAGGAATCACCCGGCGCGAATCGAAGCAAGCCCGCAGCAAAGGACTATCGAAGCCGCCCCCACCTTCTAGCGAGACGGCAAATCCCTCTTCCTGAAGACGGCGGACAAGCTGCGAAACCTTCATTTCATTCCCTCCGCAGATTAGCGGCAGATGCCCGCCATTCCAAGTTCGGAGCCGTCTGCTTGGCCAATAAACCTCGTTGCTGTAAGGCCCAATGCAGAATGTTGGCCGCTGCCGGGCCACAAACGCGAGAGCCATAGTGATGCAGTCCACCTGCTTGGCTCTTCTGAGTGCCGTAGGCCACCACCAGGACGAGAAGCTGAGGGTCATCCGCAGGACCAAAGGCGGTAAACAGCGAGGTATAACGGTTGAGAAACGGGCCTGAGCGAATCTGTGCCGTCCCAGATTTTCCGCAGTAGGCCAACTCCTCTCGGTGCGGCAACCATTTGCGATGCGGCAACATCACCATCGCATGCATGGCCTCACGCACATAGCGCGTCGGCTCTTCCTGTAAAATCCGCCTCCTTTTTCCTGCGGCTTGTGGGTCGAGCGTGGGCTGCAACAACCAGCCGCCATTGGCAATGCTGGCCAAGGCCATGGCGTGGTCCAAGGGCGACACTTGAATCCCTTGACCATAGCCCATGTTGGGAATGGGGTAGGCCATGCCGTCAGGACTGCGCTCGCGCAAAAATTCCTCGCCGGACGGTGCCTGATACCCAAGCCAAGTCAAAGCCAAGCCAGGAAGTTGAAACTTTTCCGCATGGTAGCCAAAGGCATCCAGCATCGAAGCCATCCCCTCGCGGCCAATCGCGCGCGCAATTTGCGCAAAAACCACATTGGAGGAGTAGACAATGCCCTCGAAAGCTCGCATCGGTTCGTCTGGAACCCCATCCGCGTTGTGAATCACATGTTTTTGCAAACGATGCGGCGGCAAGTAGCGTCCGTGGAAATTTTCAAAGCGCTGTTGGTAATCAATTGCCCCACGATTTAAGGCATAAGCAGCCACCAAAGGCTTAAAGGTGCTGCCAGGGGCCATGAAATCCAGACCCGGGAACTTCCAACCTCGCAATTCCTCCGCCCCGGTATAAGGGTTTTTGCCCACCTCCATGGACGCCAACGGGTTTTGCGGATCATAATCAGGCAAACCTTCCAAGCTCAGGATTTGCCCATTGTTGACATCCACAACGATGGCAAAACAGGATTCCGCCGGGTGCTGCTCGAGCAAATCCACTAGTTGGGCCCGCGCAAAAGCGGAAAGCTCAGCATCCAAGGTGGTGCGCACCGACAGCCCAGGTTTCGGCGGTTCCATATCCAAAGCTGGGTTCACCCCATGCTTGCGACTGACCCCAATGGCGCGGCGAAAGCCATTGACTCCCTGCAACAGCGGCTCCAACCCCAATTCCAACCCCATACCTGCACGGCCGCCCTCATCTTCCCCGCGCGGATAACCAAGCAAGTGGCTGAGGACGGGACCGTTGGGGCAGACTCGACGAAACTCCTGGCGTAAAGAAAGCCCAGAACCTGGGATTTGCCGCAACAATTGGGCGATGGTCTCGCGCTGTGCCGGCGCCAGCCCGCGACGCAACACCTGAGCCGCACTGGGGTTGGTGAGTACGGATTGCCAAAGCTTGGCGAAAGGCACCCCCACGCCTTCGGCTAAGGTTTCGATTTTCGCCCGCAACTCCGCAGGCTGCAAACGACCGCTTTCGGCGGCTTGCACCAAACCACGGTCTTTGGGTAACAGCGGCAACACCAAGTCCCAGCTTTGCACATCCTCGGCCAGCACGCGGCCGTAGCGATCCAAAATGGCGCCACGAGGAGCCGGTAACACGGTGGTCCGGCGGACGAAGGAGCTGGCATCTTCTTGCGTCAGATGCCCTTGCAAGGAGAGTAAGCGCAGAAGCGAGGCAAAATACAAAACCCCAATGGGCGCTAAGGCCCAGAAGGGGCGAAATGCCTGGGGGGGACGACTCACAGCTGAGGCAGATTAGCGATTTCGGCTTGGCTTTTCCTTCTTTCTATTTCGTGTTGTAAGTTGGCGGGGGAAGTGACCTCATGATAAAGACCATTGAGGTAGTCGATGCGTTGCTGGCACCGCTGCTCGCAGCGCCAATAAACCTCAATCCGTCCCCTGGCCGCCAAAGTCTCGTTATGCAGACCCAGCCCCCCCAACAGTTCCAGTACCAAAGCCACCAGCAAAACGGCAATCCGCTCGCTCACGCTTGGGCACCTCCTTCTTCCTGCACGCGCAAAATGGCCCGCAATCGCGCACTGCGCGCACGCGGATTCGAGCGCAATTCACTTGCCGTCGCCACCAGCCCACGGGGAAAGAGGTTTTTGAATTCCCCACCGCGAACCTCATTGCGCAAAGCCACCTTGTTGGCTCGATCTTCCAGCGAATGAAAACTAATCACCGCCAGGCGCCCGCCAACGGCAAGCAAGGACGGAGCGACTTGCAAAAAGGCATCGATTTCGTCCAGCTCCCGGTTGACAGCAATGCGGATGGCCTGAAAGGTGCGGGTGGCTACATGGTGGCCGGACCGCCCGGATGGAATGGTGCGCGCTACTAAATCGGCAAGTTGGGAGGTGCGCAACAAAGGCCCAAACCGACGTTGCTTGACGATGGCGTTGGCAATGCGGCGAGCAAAGCGTTCTTCACCATAGACCCGCAACCAATATTCGATTTCGTCTTCACTGGCATCGGCCAACAACCGCGCCGCCGACGTCTTTTGCATGCTGCGGTCCATGCGCATATCCAACGGCCCATCCTGCTGGAAGCTAAAGCCGCGCTCGCGGTCGTCGATTTGGTCCGAGGACACACCGAAATCGGCGAGAATGCCGTCCACCTTTCCCTTTTGGACCGCTTCCACCAAACTGACGACCGCAGAGAACGGTGCGTGGGCATAAGAAACCCGCGAGCCGAATTCAGCCAAGCGCACTTTGGCACGCTCTAGGGCCTGGGCATCGCGATCGATTGCGAGCAAACGGTTCTGCGGATGGGCGGCAAGGATTGCGTGGGCATGGCCGCCGCCGCCCACCGTGGCATCGACAAAAAATCCACCGCGCTGTGGCGCGAGAGCCTCCAACACCGCATCCATCAGCACGGGTTGATGACGGGACGGTTTCATCGGGTAAACGGGTTGTTCCAGGTGACGACAAACAAGGATCACAGCTCCCCCTCCTCAGGTACGTAGTCCGGATTGCGAAGCTCGGCAGCTTCCGCTCCGTAATAGGTGTCGGCATCGGGGAAAGCCGTTTCTTGATAGATCTTGGCGTCCCAAATCTCGATGTAGCTTCCACAGCCGACGAGGATGGCTTCTTTGCCCAAGCAGATGCGGGCGCGCAAATCCTCAGGCAACAAAATGCGGTTTTGGGCGTCGATTTTGATTTTGCGTGTATTGGCTCCCAAATAACGCCGCAATAAACGCGCTCCGCGTGCGGTGCGCTCCTTCGACAAGGCACTTTTGCGGAAGGCCTCGTACCCCGACTCGGTGTGCAAATCCAAGCAACCTTCCGCCTTGTTCACCATCACCCGAAAATGGCCTTGGTCCGCCGGCTCGAGGATTTCTTCGAGAATGCGACTCGGCACAAAGAGACGACCTTTGGAGTCGATTTTGTGCGGGTATTCGCCGTCGAAGTTGGGCATGGGAATTCGGGGTTGGGGAGGTGAACGGGAGATGGACTTGACCCCCACTTTCATGTTCTTTTCCTCCGCTGTACTATCTTCCTCCTCCACCAGGATTTGGCAAGAAAAAACCCGAGGAAATCCTCGGGTTGTTGAAATTTTCCAGAAAACCTGGCCTAAGCGGCTAAAAAAATGCCTAATTCGGCTCCGAGGCTTCCGCCTCGGGAAGCTTCAGGAGCTTATCCCAGTCTCCGTCTTGGGTGGGATCCAGCAATTGGGCCAAAACCCCCGTCAGTGCCTTGCGTCGCTGGCTCTCCAACTCACGACTTTCCACCACGAAACGGTTCTGAGAGCGAATTTTGCGCAACACCAGATACTCCTGACCACCGCGCATTTCTACCCGCTCCAGGCGCAGCTTGCGGTGGCGCACCAACAATAGAGCAAGCAAATAGCAAAGATCACGCCGCTCCTCACGCTGATCCTGGCTCAGGCTCTCCATCGCCGCCAACAACACATCGAAATCCACTCGCATGGCGCCCTTCTTTTCGCGGTGAACCGTACGCCAATAGACCACATCGTTGCTGGCGTCGCGTTGGTCAAAACAGGCGCGGCAAGCATCGACGCGCTGCAACTGTTCTGCGTGAAAACGCAGCAAAGAATACACCTCCTCGCCTTCTTGGAAGCTACGGCTGCAATCACTGCAGGCTGCGTCACGTTTGGGGTAGGTCCAGGGGGTCATGATTCATCCAGGTGCAACTGCACCAGTAAATGTTGCAAAAGGATACGCGCCCGCGGCATGTCGTCGGCCATCGCCTCCCATTGTGCCGCCCCAGAATCCAGGGTGTCGTCCTGGGTAAGGTTGCGCTGTTGAAGGACACGGGCTTTGACCAGCATGCTGCCATCTTCTTGCGATTCCACATGCAACAAGCCTTGCCAACGACGCCCCTTGTTGCGGAAGGGTTGCAACAAAATATCCCAACCGGAAGTTACCGTGCTGCGGCCATCGTCTCGGTCGCCGGGAGGAAAACCAGCCTGCACCAGCGCCCATTCGCAAGCATCCAGCACATCGCGCCGTGGTGGTGGGTTTTCAAGCACCCGCTCTGCCCATTGCCCCGTTTCGTCGGCTAGGGGCGCGTCCGCGCAGGATGGCAGAACCAGCAACAAAGCCAACAACAAAAGAAGCGGCAAAGGACGGACGACACACAAAAGCATAGGCAGATTCTATCAGCCGCCGCAGTGAGGCACGAAACCCGCCTAAGCCTTCTTGGAGGGACTACGGTCGCGTTCCCGTAAAACCAAACGCAAGGGAGATTTCTGCAAGCCCAGGCGTCGGCGTAAATCATTGCCTATGGCGCGAATCGCCTCTTTTTCGAATAGGCGCTTGCGATTGACGAACAACAAGAAGGAGGGTGGATGCACCCCCAGTTGGGTGGCATAGAACACACGCGGTTTTTCCCCGCGACCGCGGAATCGCAAGTTGTCAAAACACTGCTTCACCAAACGATTGAGTTCCCCAGTGCCGACTCGCAGGCCACCTTCTTCATGCACGCTCAACGCTTCTTTCAGCACCCGATCCAAGCCTTTCCGCGTTTTGTTGGAAATCATCACCACAGGTGCACCCTTAAGGTGCGGCAATTTGTGCTCCACCTGACTGCGAAAATCCTGAATGGACAACTCCGGAACCAAGTCCGCTTTGGTGCCGACCACCACCGTTGGCTTGAATCGATCCTTCATTGTACGTGCAAGCTCTTGGTCCATGCGGGCGATGGGCGCGGTCATATCCAAAAACAATAAAGCCAAATCGGAGCGGCGAATGGCTTGATCGGAGCGCGTCAGCGAGAAGTATTCAATCGCACTATGAATTTTGCCTTTGCGGTGCACGCCGGCGGTGTCGACCAAAGTTAAAGGATGCCCCTGCCATTCCAAATTGATGTCCACAGCGTCGCGGGTAGTGCCAGCCAAATCACTGACAATCACACGCTCTTCCCCCAACAACGCATTGACAAAGGAAGATTTCCCAGTGTTGCGGCGTCCCAATACAGCCAAAGAAAGACGTTCTTGCAAACCATCCTCTTGCGCCGGCGGCAATAGGGTGGTGAGCCTTTCATACAAATCACCCAAGCCTTGCCCTTCTTGAGCAGAAATTCTCTGCGCTTCGCCAAAGCCCAAGGTGGTAAATTCTGCAGCTGCGATTTGCGCAGAATGGGTTTCGCATTTGTTCGCGACCAGCACCACCTCCACATTGCTGCGTCGCAAATAGCGTGCAACTTGCTCATCTAACAAAGTGAGTCCTTCGCGCGCGTCGACCATGAACAGCACCAGCGAAGCGGCGGTGATTCCAGTCAACACCTGATACTCCACAGACGACGCCAGATCTTCGCGGTCGACAATGCCGATGCCACCAGTGTCCATCAAATCAAAGGCCAGCTCGTACTGCGGCAAATGCACCGGCAACACCAAGCGATCACGCGTGACGCCAGCAGTTGGCTCCACAATGGCGCGCCGATCCCCATACATGCGATTGAATAAGGAAGACTTGCCCACATTGGGGCGGCCAACAATGGCCAGCAAAGGTCGCTTTTGTGAATTTGCCATTAGCGAATGCCAAGCATGGGGTGGATTTGGGGAAGCACGCGCAAAGCACGATGATGGCGTTGAGCAACCAGACTGAGCTGCAACAAGGCCTCTGCAGAGGGTGGATTGGGCCCCACGCCGAAGGGGGTGACGGGTTGCAAGAAAACGGCGGCTTGCGGGCAATGTTGGTGCAACCAACGGACTGCTTGCTCGACCTCGGTGGTCGAGGTCTCCCCGTGGACGAGCAACTTCACCTGCAAGCGACACTCCGCTTCCTTCGCCGCCAACAAACAAGCTTGGGTTGCCAGTAGGGAAGCCCCTGCGCGCAAATCCTCGGCAAACTTCCAATCCATGGAACACAAATGGAGATGCGGTAGCAAGGCTTGCAGGACATCGACCTCAATGCCGGCGGTTTCCAGCAAAACCTGCCCCCCCCAAGTAGGCAACCAGGCGGCGAGGAAAGCGCTCTGCTGCACAGGCTCCCCGCCAGTGACCGCCAACATGACGTCGCCAGCTCGCAACTGGTAACTAGCTAAAACTTCGGTCAAAACCTGGTGGAGTTGACGAGCTGATAAAGGGTTGTCGAGCTGCCAGTGGCGACCGTTGGCATGCACCTCCAATTGAGGCCGAGTATGCCAAGAACGCGGAGTATCGCAATAGCTACAGCGCAAAGGACAGCCACCCAGGCGCAAGAACAAATGCGGGCGCCCGACTTCGAGTCCTTCCCCCTGCAAGCTGAGAAAGACCTCGTCGATAAAGAGTTGGTCAGAACCCATGACGGGAATGCGAACCCGGAACCCAGACGGTGCTGGGTATGGAAAGCGAACTAGGCGCCTTCTCCGTCGTCGCCAGCTTCTGGCGCCGCTTCGAACACCTCACCCGCAGCTTCGGCGGCGCGTTGCGCAGCCTGAGCAGCTTCCATTTCCGCAATGGCGGCTTCACGCTCGGCAGCCGCAATCGCTTTCAACTGACGCTTCGTCAACACGCGCATGCGGGTTTTTACTTTCGGCAGGCCCAAGGGGATAGCACCCTCCTCGAAGGCATCCGACTCCATCAGTTTCTCCACCCGCTCGCGCCGGGTGAAGACAGAGCGTTCGGTGATGATTCCGCTACCGAGGTTCAGAGACTTGTGGATGGACATGATGCAGACGCGTTATGGACTTTGGGGCCAGGCGTGGATGCTAGCCCCCGCAAAGGGTGTGGGCTGGCCGTCGAGAGACAGGGCCTGGATTTCTTGGAGCAAGGGCTCCAATTCGGAAGAGCTGGCGGCAGGCCCAACGAAGAGTTGCAGTTGCGGGCTCCCAGAAGGGTCTTCAACCTGCGCGAGCGCCACATCATAACCGCGTTTTTGCAAGGCGGTAGCCTCTTTCCGTGCTTGTTCCAGCCGCGAAGGTAGGTAAGTGCGAACCAAAATCCCGGACTTGGCTACAGCGGGATCCGGGGCGGAGGGCTCAGAACTGCCGCCAAAAAAGGCGCAGCCGCCCCAAGACAACAGAATCAGCAGGCAAAGCCCACCCAATATCGGCCATAGCTGTGGGGGCAAAGCCGGCAGCGAGCGTGCCGGAGAGACAGGCTTGGCCTGTGCGGAGGGAGGTTCTGCGCTGCGTTGATCTTGTTCGCGCAAAACATCCAAGAGATGCCGTTTTTTCGCCATAATGGGAGCCGAAGCGCTAAAGCCTAACCGCATCGCGGAGGCTGAGCAATCCCCTCCAGCTGACCGCCCATTCTTCATGTCGTCATCCAAACCCTTAGCCCCCCACGCCCGGCTCGCCGCCGCCTGCTTATTGGAAGGATTGGTCGAAAGTGGGCTGGAAGCGGTAGCTTTTGCCGCCCAACCGGCCCCCACCCCAGCCCAAGCCCCCCTCCCCGCCGCCGACTTGGAAACTCGCATCGCGGCCTGCCGTGCCTGCGCTCTTGGCTCCAGTCGACAGTACCCGGTGCCGGGTGAAGGTAGTGGGCGCGCCCAACTGTTTTTCGTTGGCGAAGCCCCTGGAGCGGAAGAAGACCGCCAGGGACGCCCCTTTGTTGGTCCTGCGGGGCAGCTTTTGGACAAAATCATCGAAGGCGGCATGGGGTTGGCGCGCCAGGATGTGTTTATCGCCAACATTCTCAAATGCCGCCCTCCCGCCAATCGCGACCCTCTTCCCACCGAAGTCGCAGCCTGCACCCCCTTCCTGGAGGAGCAAATCGCCGCCCTCCAACCCAAACTCCTCATTGCCCTCGGTCGCCATGCTGCCCATCATCTGCTGCAGACCGAGGCCAGCCTCAGCAGCCTGCGTGGAGTCCTCCATAACCGCCCTCAGGGAGGCCCTAAGGTCCTTGTCACCTACCACCCTGCTTATTTGCTGCGAAATCCAGCGGCAAAGAGGGCTTGTTGGGAGGACATCCAGCTTGGAATGCAGTTTCTGGGCCTGCCCACCCCGCAGCGCTAAGCTGGGGCGGAGGATTTGGAAACCGTCCTAATTTCCAGAACTAACAAGGTCTCCTTTGACGCGTAGCACCGCGCCGCCATAATCTCTGGTCGGCCGCGACCTCGTCTACGCCGACCGGCTGGGCATTGGCCTAAGCCTCTACTTCCCCGCACCCTGCGAACGTCCCCCTCTGGGGTTGTCCCCGCTACCGCCTTCCCAATCAACTCGATGCGTCACGACAGGAAGAATCTGTTGCTCCCTCTCCTGCTTCTCGGAGCTTGCTACAGCCCCGAGGCAGAGATTCACGATGGTGAATACGCCCTAACCGATAGCGCCCCGGCGCTGGTGGATCAGGAGCCCGAACTCACCCCATCTGCAGCCGCCGACGCCATCCAGGTGCGTCAGCAAAAGAATGCCCTTCTCGCCGAACAGTATGTTGCTTTGGGCAACGATGCTTTTGAGCGCGGCGATTACGAAGGCGCAGCCATTCAATACGCAGAGGCCAATCGTCTCGATGCCACCAACGTCGAGGCACGCGACGGTTTACGGCGCTCCCAAGCCGCTATGTCGGGCAATGCCTATGACATCGATTCGGCGGAAAACGTGGTGCAAAATGAAGCCCTCAAACAAAGCGCGAATCGGATGCGCGTGGAGGGCTTGGTGCGGGACGGCGATCGCGCCATGGGTGCTGCGGATTACAGCACCGCCGTCGACAAATACACCATGGCTCTGCAGGCCCTCAGCTACAGCCCGAACATTGCCTATGGCGTCCTCGACACGGCCCTGGTGCAAGGCAAGCTTAACGAAGCGGTTGATGCTCGCAACTCCACGGAGGCTGCGGCTCGCCAAGCTGAAGCGCAAGCAGCAGCAGCGGAGGCTGCCGCCAAAGTCGCCGCCCAAGAGGCTTACAGCGCCAATCTCATTGCCACCTTCCTCAATGATGCCAACGAGCAGTTTATAGCTGGTTTTCCGGCCCAGGCGGTACAAACCTTGGATCAGCTCTTGCGCATCGATCCACGCAACGAAGAGGCTACGGCCCTGCGCGCGATTGCCTTGGAGGCCGCCAACCAAAATCGGCAACGCCAATCGGCCGAAGACTTCCGCGAGGGATGGCAGCGCACCTTCGAGGAGATGCGCACCATGGCTGCCCCTCCTATCGACAGCATTGAATACGACCTCGACCACTGGGCCAAAATTGCCGACCGCGCGCCCTTGGATTTAGTCGAGCACGAGGCGGAAATGGATCCGGTCGAGGCCAGCATTCGCGCCGCCTTGGCTTCCACCCGCATCATCCCCAACTTCGATGATGCCCTCGAGGAAATCGTCCCCAACCTGCAAGCGTTCACCAAGGTCAACTTTGTGATTTCGCGCGCGGTGCGTGACGACATTGATGAAGATGTGAAAAACATTCGCATGACGTTCAAAAACGACATGCCGGTGGATCGCATCCTCAACATCATGGAGGATTTGATGGGCGGCGAAGTTCGCTTTGTGGTCCGCAGTGGCGCCGTCTTTGTCGTCACCGCTGAAGAAGCCGATACCGAATCCGTCACCCGCCAATATGAGGTGCGCGACATCATTCGCCCGGTCAAAGATTTCCCCCTCGGCGATTTCAACTTGGTGCCCTCCGGTGGCATCGAAGCTAGCGACGAAGAGTTGCCAGAAACAGAAGCCACCATCCTCACTGAGGACGACCTCACACAAACCATTCAAGAGTCCATTGAGCCGGAATCCTGGGATGGCGAAGTGCACACCATCGCGGTGGAAAACGGCACTTTGATTGTGCGCCATCGCCCCGAGGTCCAAGCCGAAGTCGCCCAGATGTTGGAAGATTTGCGTGTTCCCGCCAACATCATGGTGGACATCAAAGTACGCTTCTTACGCGTGGAAGACAGCTTCCTCGAAGATGTAGGCGTGGATTTCCGCGGCCTCGGTAACGACGCCACTTCCGGCGCTGCCGGCAAAGGTGATTCCTTGGTGTTCGATGATTTCGGCGCCAACGCTGGCTCTCCTGGCGCCCCGGGCACGCTTGGCACCGGCAACGATAGTGGAGCCATCTTCCGTGAGGCCAACAACGACTTAACCATCCTCAGCCGTACCGAAAACCTCTACGACACGGCCCTGGGCGACAACGCCATCCTGACCAACTCCGGTGGTTTGGCCTTGCAATACACTTGGCTCGACGACACCCAGTTGGAAATGATTCTGCGCGCGGTGAAAAAATCCAAGCGTTCCGAGTTAGTGATCGAACCCAGCTTGATGGTTTACAACACCGCCCGCGCCAACTTGGTGGTGGCGAACCAGGTCTCCTATGTCTCCGACTTCGACGTCGAGATTGCCTCTTCCGCTTCCATCGCCGACCCCATCGTGCAAGTGGCTAATGACGGGGTTTACTTGGATGTTCGTCCTGTGGTCACCGCCGACCGCCGTTTCGTCTGGATCGATGTGCGGCCCACAGTCGCCAACCTGTTACGCCCCATCCCTACTTTGCAAACCTCCTTGGGCGTTGGTTCTCCCGTCACTTTGATGTTGCCCCAACTCGAACTGCAGAAGGTGCGCACCCGCGTGATTTTGCCCGATGGCGGCACACTGATGTTGGGCGGCATGAAGATCTTGACCGAGCAAGAAATGGAATCCGGCATTCCATTCCTTAACCGCATTCCGGTTCTGTCTTTCTTCTTCTCGCGCAAAGGCACCTTCGAGACTTACCAGAAGCTGGTCATTTTGCTCACCGCCAACATCATCCTTTTGGATGAGTTGGAGCCCGCAAAATTGCCCAGCGGCTTCTAGACCGCGAAACCAGGCGGCCGGGAGCGCATAGACGTTCCCGGCCGTTTCTAATCCCACTCAGGCCTAGGGCCTGCACTTGAGAGAGAACGCATGTTTGCACTCAGCTCCGGATTCCTACTCAGCATCCTTCTGCCCTTTCAAGGTGGAGGAGCCAGCCCTGTGGCGTTAAAAAACGCCGAGGCTGCGCGCGCCATCACCATCGAATTTGGCCTTGATTATTGGGCTGGCAAACTCATCGACCGCGCCCTTGCAGAGGCCAAAACCGCCGACGACAAATCGGAATTGTTGCTCGCGCGTTGCGATGTCTTGCGTCTAACAGCCAATCGTCGGGTGAACGACAAGGAACGCCTCCCCGCCTTGGGAAAAGCCGGTGAAGCCTATGTGACCTTCCTCGACAGCAGTCCCGGCGCCGACCGCGTCACCAAAGCGCAAACCAATTTGGGGATTTTAGCCAACCAATATGGCTCCACCTTGGTGCGCATGATTGAGAATGACGTCATTGGCAAGGAGCGCGAAGAAGCGGTGCAAACGGCGGAAACCATCTTCAAGCGGGCGCTCAAAGGCATGAATTCCATCATCGACTGGTGGGAAGCTCTGCCAGATGACAACCCGCAAAAAAACCTCAACCAATTCACGGTTTACTATCCCACCGTCTTCAACCGTGCTTTGGTCTACTTGTATTGGGCCCAACTTTACCCCGCCGGTTCGGTCGAGCGCAATCAACGTGCCAAGCAAGCTATCGCCTACCTGGAAGAGTTTGCCATCGGCGCGCCCTTCCTCCCTTCGCAGCGAGCTTATAAGGCTCTGGCTGATTGCTACCACGTCCTTGGTCAGCTCGAGGATGCCTACGACTATTACGACTATGTTTCTTCCAATGTCAAAGAGCTGTTAAGCCAAGAAACCGACCTTGATCCAGCCTTTGTCGAGCAACTTCACGACACCATCCAATAAGCCAATTACGGATTGTTGAAGATGCTCCGCGAATCGGGTCAGATTGCGAAGTTCTGGGAAACTTACGACGCCTTCATGCAGTGGGTCGACGAGGAACGGGTGGAATATTCCCGCAATGGTTATGAATTGTCTTTGGTTGTCGCCGAACAAATGGTGGATGAAAACCGCATTGCGGAAGCGATTGCGCTCGCAGATGAAGTGGCTACCGAAAATTCACGCAGCACCCTACGTTTGCGCGCCAACTCGGTCATGGGCCGCGCCATCGCCTTAGCTCCGCCCGACGCGAAAATCCCGCTCGACATTCTCTACGGTTCTGCCGAGGGTGCTTACTACCAGAAAGACTACCAGGCTGCCGTCGACGGTTTCCGCTTACTGCTACCCCGTCTTGCCGGCACCCAAGATGCCGATGAGTTTGGCGCCAAGGCCTATTACTTCCTAGGTCTTTCTTGGTCGCGCTTGCATCACCCGATGCTGGCGGCCGTCACCCACCAGCTGGGTTATGAGGATTATCCCGACGACGAAACCTACGCCATTAAAAATGCCGAAAAATGGCAGACCTTGGCCGCTGGTTTTTTTAAGCGCGCCAACACCGATCGTGATTTGCAGGCTTTCAACGACGAGGCCATTGCCGCGGTAAGTGCCGTCGGCGGCGGCGGCGATGATTTGGAATGGAACCAGGCCAAAAGCCTGAACGATTTGGCCCGCCAAGCGGCTGGCAAACACCCCAAAGCCGCCCCTGGCTCGACCGAAGCCAAAGCGATTGTCCGCGCCTATCAACGGGCGGCCGATGCTTATGCCAAAGTCAAGGCCGAAAGCAGCAACTATGAAAAGGCCCTGGTTGCCCGCGCGATTTGCGTTTACGAAAGCATTCGCTTTGATCCAGCCGCAGCGGATCTAGCCCTGCAGTTGCTTCATGACTATTTGGATACCTATGTTCCCGACCCGGCTCATGCCCCCAAAGATCCGCGGGAGAGAAAGATTCGACGGGAGAAGCAACCGGAAGCGGTGTTTTATCTAGGCCGCACCTACCGAGAAGTAGCCAAGGGTGGAGACAGATCTGCCTGGGAGAAAGTGCTTTCCACTTACGACGGCATGCTCGACCGCTTTCCCGACCAAACCGAACTGGGCTATGCTGCGATGAGCTACCGGGTCGAAGCTTTTGTGCGTTTGCAACGCATGGAAGAAGCGGAAGCAGAGTACCAGAACATGGTGGCCATTCCAGCAACCAAGAGTCGTCTCGCGATTGCCGCCTTCACTCTGTACAACGAGTATCGCTTGCGTACCGAGGCAGCCGAAGAACCGGCCGATGTTTTAGCCAACCGCACCAAGCAAGCGGAATATCTCTCGGCCTTCAATACCTACTCGAGCGTCAAGCGTTGGCCCAACTTACTTGGGGAAGCCGAACTGTGGGCTCAATTGGGGGCTTACGACAAGGCCTCCGAGCTCTACCAAGGCATCCTCGATAAATTCAGCAAGGCTAAAGATTTCACGGATGCTTATGCTTTCAAAGTTCGGCTAGGGCTAGTGGAATCGTTGTTGCAATTGCGCCGAATCGGCGAAGCGGTGCCTTTGGTTGATGAGCTGTACAAGCAACGGCCCAAAAACCTGCGTGTGCGTATTGCGGTGGTCAAAGTGAAGGCAGGTTTCTTGATTTGGGACGGCAAGCAAGTTTTGGAAGTTCCGGGTGAAGGCACCCCCGAAGCTCTCGATTTGGCTACCACCATGGCTGGGGAACTCATTCACGTCGCCGACTACGAAGCAAGCAAACAAGATCCTCCGCTCAACCACTATTACTACCCCCCCTGGTGGGAAGCCAAGCTAATGCAAGCCTATGTGCTATATCAGCGCGGCAAAACCAACCCAGCCGACCTTGGCAAACACAAAAAGTTGGTCGCGGGTTTGCAAAAGCAAGCACCCGACCTCGGCGAAGCTGTGGCGGGTTCTCGCATGTCCAAAAGCCTCCTCTGGCTCCTCAATCATTAAGCCATGTTTTTGTCCTGCTCTCTGCTACTTCCCCTCCTCCTTCCTGCTGCTGCCCAAAGCCGTGTAGTGCAGGTAGACGGTAGTACTCTCTCCGGCAAACTCGTAGCCGCCACTTTAGAGCAAGTAACCCTGAAAAACGCCGACGGCAAAAGCCGCGAGCTGGCGGCTGGGGATGTGCTGCAGATTTACCCGGCACCTCTCACCGAGATGTTGCTCAAGGGGGAAGCCTTTCTCAAAGATTTGGATTATCAAAATGCCAGCAGCGCCTTCGAGGCTGCGGGTAATGAGTCCGGAGATTTCTGGGTTGCTCCCTATGCTCTGCTGCGCCAAGCTGAAACCCTGCTCGCTTGGGCGCAGATGGATCGTGCCCGCGCCTCCGATGCCGCGCGTGCCTTCCGTTCCTGGATGGACGCCAATACGGACAGTTTTTGGATTCCGCGTGCAGAAATGGGTGCGGCGAAGGCCATGGCTATGGCCGGGGATGTGGATGGCGCCACCTCCCTCATGCAAAAGCTGGCCGATACCGCCTTTGAAAAGAACCTTGGCAAGCATGTGGAATTGCAGGTCAATTTGGTGCGGTGCGAGGCCTTCCTCATCGGTGGCCAAGCCGAGGTCGCGGAAGCTCGGTTGCGCGACTTGGTGGTCAAGCTTGGCAATGCGGTGCAAGATCCCAAAGCCCCGGAAGGCACCCGCAGCTTGATTCTCAACTTGTATTCCCAATCGCAAATCTTGCTTGGTGATGCCATCCACAGCAAAGATGGCCCCCAAGCTGCCGCCCCTTACTGGCAAGGCTTGGCCAAAGACCGAACGGCCACTCCGAATGTGCGCGCTGCGGCCTGGATTGGCATTGCAGAAGCTGCACGCGCTGCGGGCCACCCGCGTCAAGCGCAACTCCACCTGGCCAAAGTGGTCGCCACTTTGCCGGCCTCCGAGGAAGTCATGGCCCACGCCCTCTACCTCCTAGGCGAGGTGTCCACCGAGTTAGGCGATACCCCAACGGCAGGTGATTTGTACCGCCGACGCCTGCTGGATCGCTACCCAAGTACTTCCTGGGCGGCCAAGGCCCGCTGATTCCACCCTACCCTTAGCCTCAATTGCTGCTAGAATCTCCCTCTTCCCGGTGAACCTACTCACCGAAACCCAACGCGTCAAAGAAATGTCCCGATTCCGTTACTTCCCACCGGCCCTGACCGGTTTCCTCCTGCTCGTCGGCAATCTCCTCGCTCAGGAGGAAACGAAGGAAGGTGGCACCAACTTCCTTGATGCCATCGCCTCCGCCGGTGCCATTGGTTACCTCATCATTTTGATGTCCGTCGTCGCCATGGCCCTGATTATCGAACACTTCATGACTTTGAAGCGGGAAAAACTGGCCCCGCCTGAAGTCATCGACGAAATCGAGGAGCTTTTCCAAGAAGGCAACTACCAGGAGGCCTTGGAAGCCTGCGAAGCCACTCCATGCTTCTTCAGTAACGTCACCGCCGCTGGCATCCGCAAGCTAGGCCATCCTTTCTCCACCATTGAGAAGGCCATTGAGGAGATGGAAGACGAAGAAGGCGTCAAGCTTCAACAGAAAATTGGCTGGCTCTCCTTGATTTCTGGTATCGGCCCGATGATGGGATTGTTCGGAACGGTAACCGGTATGGTCGGTGCTTTCGCCACCATCGGTAATTCAGGAGCAGGCGGCGTAAACCCCGCCGACTTCGCGGCCGACATCTCTTTGGCGCTGATGACCACCGTGTTGGGGCTGACTGTGGCCATCCCCACCACCGCCTTCTATGCCTTCTTCCGTAACAAGGTTTCCCTGGTCACCATGGAAATCAGCGGCCTGGTGGAAGACATGTTCGAGCGTTTCCGCACTACCGAGTAAAGAATCTGCTGCTTTTGCGGGGGCTGGGTTACCACCCCCGCACTCCCTGCTAGCTTGAACAAACACCATGGCCAGAAGACGCGAAGCTGATACCGAAATCGAGATCGACATGACGCCGATGATCGACATGACCTTCCTGTTGATCATCTTTTTCATCATTGTGAATGACATGTCGAAGAAGGAGCTCGAGGAACTCAAGCTGCCCATTGCCATGGAGGCCGGTCATGATGAGCCGCCGAAGACCCGACCCATCCTCAATGTGCGATGGTTCCCTGCCGGTGGGGTTCCCAAAGCCGTTAAGAGTCAATACCAGGCCATGGGGATTGCCATCCCCGATAATCGCGAGTGGTCCGACATCGTATGGAAGGGTAATATCTTGTATTACCCCAACATGGACACGCAGGGTCGCACCGACCCCATCCGCAAAGGGCGTCCGGATTATTACTGGAAGTTGGCGCAAACCATGGAGATTCAGTGGGTGCCCTACTTCAAAACCAAGATGGACGACACCCTCCATATCGAGTTGCCTGATGACCCGGTGCTGATTCGCGCTGATCGCAACACCCCGTTCAAATACCTGCAAAAGATTATGGAGGTATGCACGCGGGACAAAATTAAGATTTGGAAGATTCAGCTTGCCGCTTCGGAAGACCCCGAGAAGGTTGCCGCGCGCGAGGCTGCAAAGAAAAAATAAAGGAGGGAGTGATGGCCAAGAAAAAGAAGAAATTCGAAGAGATCAAGCCCGACATGACGCCGATGATCGACGTCACCTTTCTGCTCTTGATCTTCTTTATCGTCACCCTCAAGTTCAAGGTCTTGGAAGGCCGTTTGGATGCAGCCTTGCCCAAAGACCGCGGCACCTCCACTTCCGAAGCCCCGGAAGTCGACAAGCTCGACATCTTGCTGATGGTGGCCGATCCAGGAGAGTTGGTCCAAGACAAAGATAATAAGCGGCTGAAGGTTTATGAAGGCCGTCGTATCCGTGTCGAGATTGGTGCTCAGAAGTGGTACTACGATCCTTTCAACATCGAAGACACCTCCAACCCCATTCCCGCACTCACCAAGTTCCTCAAAACCTTCGACAAGGTTGAAACCCCAGTTTCCATTGATGCACGCAAGGGCATTGTTTATGGGGATGTGGTGGTCATTCTGGACGTGGTAGTGCGTGAAAAATTCGAGAAGGTGTCCTTCGCGGGCACTTTCGAACAAGACTAACATCAAACGGGCAGGTGGGGATGCAACATCACCCTTCTCGGGATGGGCAAACGGCGGACCACGAGGAGTTGCGTGCTGCCTTGCACCAAGCGGCTGACACGGTTGCCGATTACTTAAGCAATCTCGGACAGCAGCCGATTTTCCCTGCCCATCCGCAGGCCCCACATGGCGCTTTGCTACCCGAGCATGGCCGTGATTTGGCTTCGGTTTTCGAAGTCACTTCCTCCTGGGCCGTAGCCAATGCAGTCCATGTTGGGCATCCAGGTTATGTGGGTCATATGGATTCGGGAGTGAATCCGGCGGCCATTCTGGGTGATTTTCTAGCCTCTGCGCTCAACCAAAACTTGCTCGCCTTTGAACTAGCCCCCGGCGCCACTTTACTGGAGAAAAAGCTGCTCCAACTTTTCGCCGAGGAAGCGGGTTTGCCAGCCACCGCGGGCGGGGTATTGACCACCGGCGGCACCACCGCCAACCTCACCGCCTTGTTGCTTGCACGCGATGCCAAACGCCCCTCCGCCACCCGCCGGGGTCTTGCAGACTCACCACCGCTTTGCGTCCTCGCCTCTGCGGATGTGCATTATTCCATTGCCAAAGCCTGTGCCGTTTTGGGGTTGGGCAGTGAACATGTGATTGCGGTGGCCACCACCGGCCCCGCCCGGCGCCTGGATCCCGCAGATTTACCCCGAGCCATGGACACCGCCCGCGCACGTGGCTTAGAACCTGCAGCCGTGGTCGCCACCGCCGGTACCACCAGTTGCGGAGCCATCGACCCGCTAACCGCCATCGCCGATTTCTGCGCCGCCGAAAACTTGTGGCTCCATGTCGACGCAGCCCATGGCGGTGCCTTGCTACTCCACCGCCAAGAAAAACGGCGATTGCAAGGCATCCATCGCGCCGACTCCATTACCTTGGATCCTCACAAATGGCTCTATGCGCCCAAAAGTGCCGGCATCTTGTTGGTGCGCCACAGCCAACAATTAAAAACAGCCCATTACGCAGCCCCCTACCTCGACCGCTTCAGCGACCACGGCGAAGCCTTGCCCGTCAGCCAAGGCCGCCGCGCTTTGGACGGCAGCCGACGCTTCGACGCCCTGAAGGTCTGGATGCTACTGTGCCACTATGGGCGCTCCGGAATCGAGAGTCTGCTTTCTAGCCGTCTTCAACTCTCCCAAGATCTCCACCAAGCCCTCCTTGACCACCCCTTCTTTGCCCCCTGCCACCAACCCGACCTCAACGTTCAGGTCTTTCAGCCGCGCGATTCCGCACAAATTGCCCATATTGCCGCTGCACACCGCCGCTTAGAGGCGGGAGGCCGCTTTTGGTCCTCCTATACCCGCCTCGATGGCCAACCCTGCCATCGCATGGTCCTGCTCAATGCCACCACCCAAATGGCCGATTTGGAACAACTTTTGAGGCATTTGCAAGCGGCTCACCTAACCCCGGCCAACTCCACCCGGCTCCCGCCATATCTGTGCCCAAAAGGGCGTAGCGTGGCCTCACGGGGGCTGTTACATTCTTCCCCTAGCCATCGCCCCAAAGGCGGTCGCCAAGTGGCTTTGGGTGACCAACCCAATTCCACCGCCCCAAGCTCGGATCCCTAGCTTTCCCCATGAACAGAACCCTGAAATCGGCTTCTTGCCTAAGCCTATGCCTAGCCTTTTTGGTTTTGGGCTGTGCTTCTCCTGAGTCCTCCACTGACGAGGGCGAAGCTCTTTACTCCTCCACTCCCGAGCAACCCATGATGGATGCTGCCGCGGAGCAGAGCGATGCCGAAGTCTTAGCGCAAGGTATCCAACAAGACGCATTGCGCGATCAAAAAGTTGCGCTGTTAGTGCGTGAGCATGTCATGAGTGCGCGCATGGCCTATGCCGACGCACGCTTGCTCGAAGCGGAAAACGATTTGCTCGCAGCTTTAAAACTGGATCCCACGGCAAAAGATGCTCGTGCCTTGCTGGAGCAAGTGCAGGTGGCTTTGGGCAAAGCCAACGCCGACATCACCGGTTCTAGCGATGATGTGCGCGAACAAACCATGGCCCGTGCTGCTCGCCTCCGTGCTGATGCCGAAGCTAATTTGCAGGCCGGTCGCAACTACCTGATGGAAGGCAACTACGATGTCGCCATCGGCAAATTGCGTTTGGCTCGTAGCATTATCCAAGGTTCGGATTTGCGCATTGATTGGGGCGGTATGGGTACTGAGGTCGAGAGCCTACTCAACCAAGCAGAAAATGAGCGTGAGATGGCGATGGCTGCCCAACGCGATGCCGCAGCTCGGGCCACCTTTGAGGCCTTGCAGGAAAAGCGTCAGCTGGAATTGGAGCGCCGGAACCTGCGCCTCGACGCCATGCTCGCTGACGCCATTCAGGCCTTTGACAACTACAAGTTTGATCAAAGCATCGGCCTTTGCGAAGACATCCTCCGCGAAGACCCCCTCAACGCCCGCGCACGCGAACTTATCACCACCGCGCAAAAAGCCCGCCACACCAACATCGAAGAATCTTGGGTGCAAAAGCGCAGCGAGCGCTATCAAAATTGGCTCACGGAAATTGAAGAAGCGCGGGTGTTGAGCACCGAAATCATGCAGATGCCCGATCCTGCGCATTGGAAGCGCATTTCCGACTTGCGAGAATCCTTCCGCGTCGCCAACGCCGATGATGAAGATTCCGAGCTCAACCTGGGCCTCATGCGCGACATCACCGAGCAGCGCATTCCAAGCCTAATTTTCGAAGGCGAAACTTCGCTGGAAACGGTTATCGACCAATTGCGCACATTCACCAGCATCCCCTTCGTCGTCACTCCCGACGCCGTCGATGCTGTGGACAGTGAAGGCATCGAGTTCAACCTCAACATGACTCATGAGTTGAGCGTGGCCAACGCCCTCAACATCATCACTGAAGTTGCCGGTCCTGGAGTTACCTACACCTTCCGTCATGGGGTGGTCTACATCACCTCCACCGAGAAGGCCCACAACAACTTGGTCTTGCGCCCCCACGAAATCCGCGACCTCACCGCCATGGTGGTCGATCACGCGGGGCCGAAGATTCAAGAAATTCGTCTTCCCGACGGCGAATACGACGATGAGGATGGCCCCCAGTTTGGTGGTCCGATTGGCGAAGCCGTTCCGCTCATGGATCCTGACAACCTCGTCACCCTAGTTCAGCAAGGAGTTGCCACGGGCACCTGGGAGAACGATGGGGTCAGCATTCAAGCCATGAACGGCCAGCTGTTTGTGCGTCAAACCCCAGAAGTCCACCAAGAAATCGAAGACTTCCTTGCTGGATTCCGCCGCTACACCTCATCCATGGTCAATATTGAGGCCAAGTTCCTCACCATCACCAAGGATTACCTTCAAGAAATCGGTGTGGATTGGCGCGGCAATGGCGGCAACTCCACAGCTTTGGATTTGGTCAATCTCGACGATGTCACTTCCGGCTTTGACGATAACGCCTCCTTGGCCCTCGACAATGATGGTCCTGGCTTGCCCTCCGGCGCCGATTCCAATCCATCTGCCGGTGCCTACTTCAACGACTTCACAGATGGCGATTTGCGCGTGCGTACGGAAAACATCCTCGGAGCTTATGGTGCTCGTTTAGGCACCACCGGTGGTCTGGCCATGCAACTCTCCTTCCTGGACGATTTGCAATACAGTTTGATTCTCAACGCGGTGGAGAAAAACCAGCATGCTCAGGAGCTCACCTCCACCATTTTGTCGGCGCAAAACACCCAACGCGCCTACGCCACGATGCTCAACCAAATCACCTATGTGCAGGATTTCGATGTGGAAGTCGCCTTGGCGTCCTTCATCGCCGATCCCATCATTGGTGTGATTTCGGACGGCATTGTGCTGGATGTGCGCCCCACCATTGCTCAGAACCGCAAATACATCACTTTGGAGCTACGCCCCACCGTCGCCACCATCGTGCAGCCCATTACCGAGTTCACCTCCTCCTTGGCGGCCCTCACCGTCCCCATCACCATCCAACTTCCCGAGTTGCAAATCTCCTCGGCGAATACCACGGTGGTGGTCCCCGATGGCGGTACGGTTGTCATTGGTGGCTTGAAGAAGCTGTTCAACATTGATCAGCGCGCGGAAATCCCTTTCCTCTCCGACATTCCCGTCCTCAGTTTGCTGTTCAAGACGGAGGGAGAGGCCGAGGAGAATAAGGACGTCATCCTGATGATTCGCGCTACCATCATCGATGCCAACGAGATGCAAGACGCTCTCGACGCCAGCCTCGGCAACTAACCCTTCACCGCCTTCTTCCCACCCGGGAGAGGGCGGTTTTTTTATACCGACAGTCCGTAGTGCTCAGCCAACAAGTGGCGCAACTCGACAAAATCCTCCAGCACATGGGTGGGTGCCGTGTGTGGTGGAGTGCGCGAATGCTTGCCCGTACCTCGAATCCATACCGTACGTAAGCCAGCAGCGTTGGCCGGGTCGACATCGTGGAAAGGATGGTCGCCCACATGCATGACTTCAGCCGCTGGGACTCCGGCCACCTCAATGCAGCGGGTGTAAAGCATGGGGTTGGATTTGGCGATACCAACAGCATCGGTAATAAACAACAGCTCGGGATCGATATAGCGGTCCACCCCAAGCCGCAATAGTTTCTCGATTTGCTTATGCACCAAACCAGCACTAATCACGCCCAACCGCAAATCGGTAGCCGCCAAAGCTTGCAATAACTCTTCGGCTGCTGGGCGGATGCGAAGCTCCTGCCATTTGGCATTGTGATAGGCAATCACCCCGGCCACCACAATTAAATCGCGGTTGCCGCCAGCAGTTGCCGCAGCTGGCAGACGCTTAAGCAGTCGGTTGTAGTGGTGATCATCATTGGAACCAAATTCAGCCACGATTTGGTTCAACTCTTCGAGCACCAAAGCCGCATCCGCCTTCAAGCCATGAGCACACATGGCCTCGACCGCCTTGGCGCGCGCCTTTTGAACGAAATCCGAAGTGCCGAACAAGGTGTCATCAATATCCAAGAAGATGACTTTCAGCGGCGGAGGAGCAACAGTCATGCTTTGGAGTGTACAGCCCGAGCCGCTGCTAGCAGACGCTTGGTATAAGGATGTTCAGGCGCCTGCAAGATCTCACCGGCCTTCCCCTGCTCCACAATCAAGCCTTCACGCATCACCGCCACACGGTCGGCAAAATGGCGCACCGCATCCAAATCATGGGTGATAAACAAATAGGCCATGCCATGAAGACTCTGCAAATCCGTGAGCAACTCCAGAATTTGCTCTTGAATCGGCGCATCCAGCGCGGAAATGGCTTCATCGCAAATCACCAATTGAGGCTCGAGGGCGATGGCGCGGGCAATCGCCACACGCTGGCACTGACCACCACTGAGTTGGGCGGGAAAGGCATCGGCTTGGTCGGGGCCTAAGCCCACTTGCGCAAGGAGTGCCAGTGCCCGCTGGCGATGGTGTTTCCGCTGCTCCCGCTGATGCACCCGGAGCGGCTCGGCAACACTCTGCCAAGCGCGCATGCGTGGATTGAGAGCAGAGACAGGGTCTTGGGAAACCATGCCGACATGCCTTCTCAGCGGCCTTAGCTGGGCTTGGCTGAGGGACGACCAGTCCACCTCTCGCCCATCAGGCAAGCGCCACAAAATACCGCCCTCGGCAAAGGGCAACATCCTTAACAAGGCGCGTCCAAGCGTGGTCTTGCCACTGCCAGATTCCCCCACCAAGGCCAGGGTCTCCCCCGGGTAGATGGCCAAATCAACTCCCCGGACTGCAAGATGGGAGTCGCCCCCGGCTTGGCCTGGATAGCGCACTTTAAGGGCAAAGATCCGACAAAGAGGTTCGGCTGAAGCCGTTTCCTCTGCGATTTTCGGAGTTTGCGCCTGCAAAGCGGCCTGCACCAACTCCTGGGTATGCGGATGCTCGGGCCGACGAAACAAATTCTGTGGCGTGCCCCGCTCCACCAGTTTGCCCCCATACATCACCAGCACTTCTTGGCAAAAGGAGCGCACAAGCTGCAGGTCGTGACTAATCCACAACATGGCCAAGCCACGCTGTTGCCGCAGGCGCTCCAGCAAGGCCAATATCTGCTCCTGCACCGTGACGTCCAAAGCCGTGGTTGGCTCATCGGCAACCAGAAGTTGTGGATTCCCGGCCAAAGCTGCAGCAATCAACACGCGCTGGCGCTGTCCGCCGCTCAATTGATGCGGATAACGACGCAGCATTTTCTCGGCGTCGGGGAGCTCCACTTCTCGTAACAACTCCAACACGCGCGCTTTGCGCTGGGCCCGACTCCATTGCGGAAAGTGGGTACTCACCACTTCCTCCACTTGTCGCCCCACTCGCAGCACTGGGTTCAAGGCCGAAGCCGGATCCTGAAAAATATAGGCGACCTCAGCACCCCGCAAGGAACGCAACTGACGCTCGGAATAGGAACTGATTTCTTTGCCTTGCAGCCGAATGCTGCCTTCGCGGCGCCGTACCCCAAGCGGCAACAAATTCATCAAAGCCAAGGCGGTTAGGGTTTTGCCGCTGCCCGAGGCGCCGACCAAAGCCACCGCACGCCCCGGCCACAAACGAAAGCTCACCTCCTCCACCAGAGGAAGATGAGGTGCGTCAGCTCGTTCCAGAGCCAAATCAGCAACCTCGAGCAGGGGGATTTCGTCCACCCTGCGATTATACGCTGCGTCCTCCCCTGATTCCCCCTGGCCCTCCGGTTATCCTTTGAACGTGCCGCACTCCCCAGGCCAAAACCCACGCTTTCGAGTCGTCCTGCTGCTGCTCCTATGCCTAGGCTGCCAGCGGCAGGACGCGGCCGACTTGGTGGTGGCCAATGGCCCGGATGTGGAAAGCTTGGATCCTCAAATTGCCACCAGCACGGCCGCGGTGCGTTTGTTTGCCGCCATTTTCGAAGGCCTCACCCGCCTCGATCCCCGAGATTGTTCGCTGCTTCCTGGCCTCGCCGCGTCCTGGCAGAAAATGGATGCGGAAGGCCGCAGCTGGAGCTTCCGTTTGCGACCGCATTTGCGCTGGTCGGACGGCAGCCCCCTCAGCGTCGAAGATGTGCGTGCTTCCTGGCTGCGCTTAGCCAATCCGCAGACGGGAGCAACGTATGCGGCATGGATGCAAGGTGCCAGCATCCAGGTCCATGCACAGTCGGACACCATCGACATCACCTTCCCCCAACCCATGCCCATGTTCGATCGAATGTGCGCCTTTCCTGCGCTCGCGCCCATCCCTTCCTCTCTACGCCAAGCTCCACCGGGCACTGCCCCCAATCCCTTGCCCTGCAGCGGTCCCTACCAACTGCAAGAACGACGCCTTCGCCACCGCATTCGCGTGCGCAAGAATCCATTCTCCTATCGCCACAATGAGGTTCTCTGTTCCACCATTGATTTCCTCAGTGTCGAAGCCCAATACACTGCACTCAATCTATTCCTTAGCGGGGAGGTGCAATATGTGCCCAATGTTCCCGACTTGGCGGTGCCAGCGATTCGCCAACAACTGCCTGAATCCTTTACTCCGAATCCTCAGTTCGCCACCTACTTTATTCGTTTCCAAATCAAAGATAGCCCCTTTCAAGACCGCGACCTGCGCCTCGCATTCAGCCAAGCCATTCACCGCCAGGAACTCGCTGCCAGCGTCGGTGGCCTGCGTCCAGCCGCCAACACCTTGGTGCCGCCCTTGCTTGATTCCTATCCTCCGGCAACCGCTCCCGCTTGGGATTTAGCGGCCGCCCAAGAAGCCCTCCAACGCTATCGCCAACACCATCCAGGCCCACTCCCTTATTTGGAATACCTCTATCCATCTTCCGATTTTCACCGCGCCCTTGCCGAAGCTCTACAACAACAGTGGGCCAAATATTTGGGTGTTCCTGTGGCGATTGTCAATCAAGAGGCCAAATCCTTTTTTCCCGCGCAACGCGCATTGGATTACCAAATGAGCCACTCTAGCTGGGTGGGCGATTATTTGGATCCTTCCACCTTTCTCGATATTTTCCAAGCGCAAAGCGGTAACAATCGTACGGGTTTTGCCGATGAGCATTATGATGAATTGCTGCAATGGGCTGCTGCAAGTGGCGATTCGGTTATGCGCATGGAACTCTTGTCTGTTGCCGAAACCTATCTGTTAGAACAATCGATTCTTTGCCCCTTACTTTATGATGTCGACCAATCCCTCATCGCACCCAACATTCAGGGCTTCCACCGTAACGCCCAAGGCTATGTAGATTGGGCGCAACTAAACCCCGGAGTACAAGCCCCATGAAAAGACGTCTGGCGCTGCGTCTTTTAGCCTGGGTTGCTAGCATTATGTTGGTTCATGCGGCAGCCTTTTTTATGCTGCGTTCCACCCGCGGTGGCCCCTTCGATCAAAGCCGTGCGCTAGACCCCGTCGTCATGCAGGCTTTGCAACAACGCTATGGCCTAGACGACCCTCCCGCCCTCCAATACCTTCATGCAGTCCAAGGTCTATTGCATGGAGATTTTGGTCCCTCTCTGCGCTACCGCGACACCCAAGTCTCCACACTCCTGGCGGAAGCCTTTCCCGTATCTTTGCTCCTCGGTAGCGGTGCCCTCCTCCTCGCCTTACTGTTTGGCATTCCGGCTGGCCTCCATGTTGCCAGACGACGCCATCAAAACCGCCATTCCGCCCTCCCCTTGTGCGGCACCGTTTTTCTCTCTCTTCCCAATTTCGCCATCGCCGCGGCCTTATTGGTTCTCTTTAGTTTTCACAGCTTTCACTTACCTCCTGCAGGCTGGGGTCAGCTGCGCTACCTGTTGTTGCCATGGCTGTCCCTCTCCATCCCCTTGGCTGCCCAAATCATGTTCTTGGTGCGTAGCCGAGCCGAAGAGGCTTATCAGAGTTTGGCCGTGCGTCAGGCCATGGCTGCTGGCCTCAGTCCCCGCCACATCCGTCGCCATTACATCCTGCGACCGAGTTTAAGCACCGTGTGCGCCTTTCTAGGCCCTGCAGCAGCCGCTGTTTTAACCGGCTCTTTAGTTATCGAGCAAATCTTTGCACTCCCCGGACTGGGCACCTTTTTCGTTCAAGCCGCTTTGGCCCGCGACTACACCTTGGCCCTCGGCGTGACCGTGGTTTACACCGCACTGCTTGGCTTCTGCACTTTGCTGGCGGACATCGCGACTTCCCTTCTGGATCCGAGAATGGAGGCTTTGTCATGAAATCTTGGCCTTCGCGTTGCGCTTGGGGTTTTCTACTGTTGCTGGCCGTACTCGCTTTCGCCGCCCCGTATTTGCCGATTGCGGATTACCGCGCGATGCACACAGATAGCCGTCTGCTTCCGCCGCAATGGATTCATGCCCCGTTTCTTGGCACCGATGCTCACGGCCGCGATCTGCTGGCACGCATGCTTTGGGGTTCGCGCATCTCCCTTGCCATTGGCCTTTTTGGCTCCTGCATCGCCATGCTCCTTGGCGTCCCCTTTGGATTATGGGCAGGCTTTTCCGGCGGACGCTGGGATCGCTTGCTTATGCGCCTCGCCGACGCCTTAGAAAGTATCCCGATGGTGGTGTTTGTGCTGTTTTTGCTTTCCATTTTGCAGGAATACCGAGCAGAAATGGCCGCCCTGGGCTTTGGACGACTGCATCTCTTTTATTTTGCGGTTGGGGTGTTGTTTTGGATTCCAACAGCACGCGTGGCACGGGCCGAGGCTTTACGTCTCAAATCGCAAGCCTTTGTACAAGCAGGCCTGGCCCAAGGCCTGTCGCAAACAAGTCTGATGCGCCGGCATCTCTTGCCCAACATGCTTCCCACCCTCAAAGTGATGTTGTTGCTAACGGTTCCCCGGGTCATTTTGATGGAAGCCTTTTTGAGCTTCCTTGGCTTAGGCGTCGAGCCGCCGGCTGTATCCTGGGGTAGTCTCGCAAGTGAAGGGCTTGCCGCACTCAGCCCCTTAGTTCATGCACAGTGGTTGGTTTTTTTGCCCAGCGGCGCCATTGCTTGTACCTTGATCGCCCTGCAAGTGGCCGTACAAGAAAAACGCAAGCACTAAGACTTCTTCGCGATGACATCAATTTCTACCCGCAGGTCACGCGGCAGCCGCTGCACTTCTACACAGGATCGCGCTGGTTGGTGGCCTTCCATAAACTCGCTGTACACCTCATTCATCTGCGCAAATTCATCCATGTCGGCCAGGTAAACCGTGGCTTTCACCACGTCTTGCAATGTGCAACCTGCTGCCGCAAGGATGGCCTTGAGGTTGGTAAAGGTTTGCCGAGTTTGCTTCACAATATCTTCCCCAGCGAGTTCATTTTGCGCAGTGAGCCCCACGCAACCACTGCTAAAGACCCATCCATCCATTTCGATGGCCTGGCTATAGGGACCAATAGCTTGGGAAGCGTTTGCGGTATGAATGGTTTTCATTGAGACGAGGTTTGGAATTTTTGTTGCAAGGATCGATGCACAGCGTTGGGCAAGAATTTCTCTAAAGCACCTCCGGCGGCATAGACTTCTTTAATCAAACGACTCGACAGGTAGGCATATTGCTCATTCGGCATCACAAACACGGTTTCTATTTCCGCCGCGAGCTGGCGATTGGTCATCGCCATCGGATATTCATATTCGAAATCGGTTACGGTACGCACACCGCGCAAAAGAATCTGGATGTCATGTTGGCGAGCCACATCCACCACCAATCCCTGCATGGCAATAACCTCAACAGGCAAAGCCTGCACTTCTTGTTGCAACAAAGCCAAGCGCTCGGCTGTGGAGAACAGGGGGGATTTGGCATCGTTATTGGCCACCGCAACCAACAAACTGCCGAACAAGGACACCCCGCGATGGATTAAATCCATATGTCCCAGAGTGACCGGATCGAAGGTCCCGGCATACAAGGCGCGCGGCGGAAGCTTTCCCATGTCTGGATTGTAGAGTGCCGCTGGGCGGGGCCCAACGTCTACTCGGCGAAGACCTTTTGGCCATGCCTGTGGAATCCCCGCCCCGCCGCCCACTCCAACATCCCTTGTTGCTTTGCGCATGCCTCCATCTCCTGGTCTTAGGCAGCCTGCTTCATTACGGCCCCCCAGCTCGCGCCCTCGCTGATTTTGGCACCTACCTCGCCCTGGGTTGCGCCCTCCTCGCCTTCTTCAGCTGCTACTTCTCCTATCCTGCACTGCCTTTATTGCTCGCAGCGAGCTTTGGCCTGGCTCTACAACGCGCACCCCAGCCTCATACTGCGGCCCTGGTTGCACCACGCCCGGTTCGCTTGCTCGGCAGGTTGCGCGAATGGCATCCGCAAAACGAGCATAGCTGGGCCCTCTTCGACCAACTTCAAACCATCAACGGGAAGCCTTTGGCACCCGGTTCCAGCTCCCTACTGGGGCTGGCTCATGCGTCCACCAGGCCACCCAGTTGCGGGGATTTGCTGGTTCTTGAAGGCAAGCTACGCCATGATGGCCGTTTTTTTCGCCTTGAAAATTTCCGTTGGCGCTTGCGCGAGCACCGGCGCCCGCCACCACTGCTTGCCTTGCGCAACCACCTCCGCCAACGCTTACAACAAAGCCTCAACCCGCAGCAAGCGGGCCTAGCCGCAGCTCTTCTGCTGGGAGAGCGACGAGAGGTGTCGCCATGGCTACAAGAAACCTATCGACGCTTCGGCCTCGTTCACCTCCTTGCCGTCTCCGGCATGCATTTTTGGCTCTGGGATCAACTCCTCCGTCGTTTGCTACGCGGCCCCAGCGCCATGCTTCGGCTTCCCATTCTCGCTCTAGCAGCATGTTTGGCCGGGGCTTCCCCGCCAGTCATGCGTGCCTTTTGCGTGGTTTTGTTGCGCGATTTGGGCGCTTTGCAGGGCCGACGAATTCCTGGGCTTTCCCTGTGGTCCTGTGCCTGGTTAATGGAAGTCAGTTTGCTCCCTCCCACGGCTTTGGGCTTGGGCTATGTCCTCTCCTATGCGGCCACTTTTTTTCTCATCGTCGGCGCGGCTCCTGCGCAAGCCTCTAATCTACGAAAAACCCTGCAAGCATCGACGGTGGCCTTCCTTGGCTCCATGCCTTTTTTGCATATGGTGCAGGGCACGCTCGAGCCCTGGAGTATTCCCCTTAGCCCCATCCTTGGCCTGCTCCTTCCGCTACGCCTCACAGCCTCCGCACTCGCTTTGCTCCCCGCACTCGGACCATGGATGAATCCCGTTCTTTCCGCAGCATCTTGGCTGGAAGAGCGTTGTTTTCAAATTTTAGAGCATGTTCCTTGGAGCCCCTATTCCTGCCCCCAAAATTCCAGCCTATGCTATTTGGCGGCCGCGGTTTTGGCTCTTTGCCTCATTCGCCAATCGTCTTTGCCGAAAGTCTGGCGCCGAGGCGGATGGGTTGCCTTTGCCATCTTGCTGTGGGCACCCACTCCCTTGCACCCCGGCATCCTGGCTTTGCCGGTCGACCATGGCCTCGGTGTTTTGGTGGTGGGCAACACACAAAGCTTGCTCTTTGATTTTGGCAGCAACAGAATTTCGAGCAAGGATTTGGTCGACCAGGTGCTTTATCCGCAACTCCTGCACCAACATTGGCCCGTTCCTCATTGGGCAATTCAAAGCCATCAAGATCACGACCATGTGCAAGGATTTCCGGCGCTAGAAAAACGAACTTCCCTGCAATACCTTCGCACGCCAAGAGGCAGTCGCCAAAGCCTCTCTCTATTGCCGCCCTGGAAACTCGAGCTTTACGGCTGCCAGGGTGCTAAGCAGGGAGTGTCCAATGATGGTGGGCATGCCTTGGACCTTCGCCTGGGTTCTTTCCGCGCAGTTCTCTTAGGCGACCAGGCTGGCGCTTCCTTAGAAGACCTTGCGCGACGTCTTCCGCCAGGACCAATCCAAGTGTTATTGCTCCCGCATCATGGTCTAACCACCATCGGGCTCAGCACTTTGCTCCAACATCTCCAACCCAAACGCGCCTGGATTAGTTGTGGCCCCGGAGATGTTCCTTTGCCGGCAGTGCCACTACTCGACTACTTCGGCATCCCTTGGCAATCTACCATGGATGGCGCCTTGCTCTGGCAGCCCAAATAATCTGTGTGCCCTTAGCCTGAATCCCGTCTACTAGGTGATGGAAAAACCCATCCTTGGAGCCACCCTTTTCGGCAGCCACGCCCACCTTATCCGTGTGGAAACGCGCACTGGGCGTGGATTATCCCGAGTAATCTTGGTCGGCATGCCGGATGCCGTGGCGCGGGAAGCCCGAGAACGCCTGCCTTCCGCTTTGCAAAAGCATCAATTCCCGTTTCCCAAAGGCAAGGTTTTGTTCAACTTAGTTCCCGCCCAGTTGCCAAAATGCGGGCTGCCCTTTGATTTGGCTCTGGCTATTTCCCTACTGGTCGAAGAGAAGCTCTGTCCGCCACCTCCCTCCCTCACCTTGTTCCTTGCTGAATTGGATTTACAAGGGCGCTTGGGCCCGCCGGCCAGAGGCACCTTGCTCGCTGCCTTGGCTGCGGTGCAAGGGTCCTGTACCCAACTCATCACCGCCCCAGCGGCGGCGCAAGAAGCCAGCCTCGCACCGGGAATCCAAGCCTATGGATTGGTGGATTTGGGCGAAGTCGTCCAGTTCTTGCGCAAGCCACAAAACTATGCCCCACAAACTCCGTTATCCCCAAGCCACCTGCAAAGCTCCGCCCTGCGTCTCGATGATCTACGTGGCCAAAAACATGCACGCAAAGCCGCCATCCTCGCCATCGCCGGTCGCCACTCGCTGTGGATGCAAGGCCCTCCAGGCACAGGCAAAAGCATGCTGGCGCGCCGGTTAAGCCATTTGCTTCCAGATTTAAGTGCGCAACAGGCCCTGGAAGTGGCCCAAATCGAAGCACTCCTCGGCCCTCTATCCGCCCTTAGTTTGCGCCCGCCTTTCCGCGCCCCCCATACCAGCGCCTCGGCCCAAGCCCTCCTTGGCGGTGGCAACCCCTTGCGCCCTGGAGAAATCGCCAGAGCGCATGCCGGAATTTTATTTTTGGATGAAATGCCGGAATTCACTCGCCCTGTCCTGGAAGGATTACGCCAGCCACTGGAAGAAAAGGAGGTGCGGCTGCAGAGGGCCCGAGCTTGGGCCACTTATCCAGCGGATGTGCAACTCATTGCCACCAGCAATCCCTGTCCTTGCGGTTTCGCCACCCACCCCAAAATCCCTTGCACCTGCACCCCAGCCAAACTGCAAACTTACTACCAACGCATCAGCGGACCATTGCGCGATCGTTTTGATCTTTTTGTCGAAATGAGTCCAAGCACTGCAGAAGAATTGGAAGGGCCACCATCGCCTCCCCACGACGAAGAAGTGGTGCAAAGATTGCAAAAAACCCGCCAATTTCAAAATCAACAAAAGCTGCAGAGAGGATTTGGGCAAAGTACGAGTGCAAGTTTGGAGCAAATCCAACATTGCGGTTTGGAGAGCCAAGCCGCAGGTGTTTTGCGTCAAGCCGTAGCTAAGCTCCCCCTCAGCGGGCGAGGAGTTTTGCGATGTTTACGCGTTGCCCGCACCGCTGCAGACTACGATTTGAGTGTACAAATCCGCGCCCAAGATATGCATCTCGCGCTTAGTTTTCGCCCGCTTCCGGTTGCGAAATCCACCACAGCGCCATCCCATTTTCCTCTGCGCGTTTTTCCCCGCCGAACTGAACAAAAAGCTGCGCACTCGCCTGGTGGCTCACCAAACTAACCACCGCCAGAGGCCGAGGAGCAATCGTCGCCAAGATAAAGCGCAAAGCCTGAGCGGGATCATAAGGCTCGGTTTTTTGCTGCGCCTTCTGCGGCCAGCGTCGTTCTTCCCAAACGGCAAAGCTGGCATCCAATCGTGGCCGTAAATCCGCCAGGGCACTGTTGTGGATTTGGGGATTGTCCACAAACAAGGCGTGATGCAAAGCCGGAGCCAATTGATGCCCTTGAGCTCCCAATCCACCACCACGGGCTCCAGGATGCCAGGGGTGAAACAGCAAAACGGCCTCCTCGGGCAAATCATTTTCCACAGTCGCCAGCTGAAGCGGCCAACTCTGCTGCTGGGCTTCTGTACTGGTAGCCAAGCGCCCATCCGCGACATGATCCAACACCCGATGCTCTCCCCCATCCCAATGCGCATAGGCTTGCAAACTGTAGAAAAAACTTGGAATGCAAAGAGCCGCCAAAACCACTAGCAGTAATTTGCCCCAAAGGTTTTTCCAACAACTGGCCAAAACCACGCCACAGGGCAGAGACAAAAAGATGCCCGCCATGCGCGGAAATTTATATTCGTTGTTCCAGGGCAGAGAAAGAAAAGAAAACAGTGCGGCCAAACCAACAGCGAAGGCCAGTGGGCGGCGTGCAGCAGGGGCAAGTTTGGGCCAGGCAAGAAGACCACCCAACCACAAAAGCAGCAATGGGCCGAGGAGATTTGCCCAAGCACCATCTCCTGCGTAAGGGAAATGTCCAACCAGGTCGCCACCGCTTTCGGCCGTTGGACGCAACAAGGGCAACAAGAATGGCACACTCAAGGCCAAGGCCAGGAAGGCCGCCAGCAACAAGGACCCAAGATTCTCCAGGCTCTGCCGCCAGTGGCCTAATTTTTGTGCGGCAACCAAGAGAGCAACCCAAGCACCGACTAGAGGATTGATGGCAAGGGTTGCGCCAGCCAAAATCCCACATCGCAAAATTTCTTTTCGGCGAGAACCGAGATTGTCGGCAAGAGCAAAAAGAGCAAAGGGCAAAGACAGAGCAAACGAGGAAACGTTAAAAAATTTTGGCAAGAAGGCTTGCAGCCGCGCATCCCACTGGAAGGAAGAAAATGGATGTGTCCAGTCCAACAACACAAGCAGTGGCATCGCACCGTCGGCAAGGGGAGGTCCAGAATGGCCCCACCACCAGCCCATGGCGTTGAAGCCAAAAACCATGGCGACAAAAGCGGCGCGACGAGCAGCAAAGCCAAGGTGAAGGCGGCGGCCCAAGGCATCTAACGCCGGCCCCATCAACAAAGCGGCAAACATATTGAGCACGGCAAAGCCCCAAAGCGGCCCCATGCCCAAGCGGCCCAGCAGAACCCCCAAGGTGGGATAAAGCGTGTAATAGTGCAATGGAACATTAGCGTGGTACGGGTTTTCTGGCAGCAACCCGTCGCGCAAAACGGCCTCACCCAAGGTGGTATGCAAATACCCGTGATAAGAAGTGCGGACGGCATCGCCACCCATGGTGACCACCACCATCACCACCAAGGCCAAGCAGGCACCCTCCAACCAGGGTGCCACCCGCACCGAAAAAGACGATGTGGAACTTAAGGCTTCCATTGACTTCCCCGCCAAGGCGCCCAAGGGTTTTCTTCGGTAACATCCGTGGCATAACCAATCGCACCGATAGTTTCCAACTCTTGCGAGCTCATTGGGTTTTTCTCCGTGCCGAAGGGTGGCTTTAGATTCTGGTACCACTGATGAAGGGCATCCAGCATGCGTTTGGTTTCCTCCGGGTACTGCTTCGACACATCATGCAGTTCCAAAGGATCTTGTTGACGGTCAAACAAAGCAACCACTGGATAAGAATAGACAGCATCTTTGGGTGGTTCCAACGGGCCACGAGCATTGTCTGCCGGATTATGGACCAGGGTCCAACGCGCATCACGAATACTGTAATACTGCAGGTTGTAGGCAGAAACAAAGTATTTGCGCTGGGGAAGTTTGCCAAACAAGACCATGGGCAAAACATCTTGTAAAGCGATATCCGCGGACTCTCGACGTCCAGGCTGCCAACCGGCGCCCAATAAAATTAACGGCGGATGCGTGACGCCCGAATACAAGCTTTTTGCATGCATGAAGTAACCATTCCGATCCCCAAGTTCCTCACCGTGGTCCGAGAGAAAAACCACCACGGCGTTATCCAACAAAGCACCGCGCCCCGCTTGCCGGTAAGCAGCATCTAAACCCGACAACAATTCCATGACGTAATCGTTGGCAGTGAGGATTTCTTCGTCATACAAAGCTTTGAGTTGTTCGTGGGTAGCCGCATCCAGCGAGGAAGGGTTGCGATGGATGGCAAAAAGGATTTCTTTGGAAGCATCCACCCCGGCTGGCGAAGAAAAGCGGCCGCGGTGCTGGGGTGCCGGAGCATAGGGCTGATGCGGCGCCATGAAATGTCCCCATAAAAACAAACGTTGCCCTTTTGCAATATCCTCGGCAGCACGCTGCACCAAATCCGCAGGGCCAGCGGCTTCTTCGGCTTTGCGATGCACTGCCGTGGTGGCGAAGCCGCGCTGCAAGCCACTGCCCTTGCGCAGGATAAAATTGGACACCGAGGAATGGCCGCGCCAACCGCGCCGCGCCAATTCCATGGCGAAGGTTGGGGCTGCAAGGCGGGTGAGGTTGTTCATCGCACCATGTTCTGCCGGCACCATACCGGTCCACAGACTGCTGAACGAAGGCATCGTCATGCCAGCAGGCGCCCACATATGCTCAAACAAAGTGCCATGCCGTGCCAGCCAGGATAGCGACCAAGTTTGCTCTGGATTCCCGCCTGTGGCCCGGAAGCTACCATAAAAAGGTAAGCGGTCGGCGCGCAAAGTATCAATCGCCACCACAATGAGATCGCGATGGTTTCCGTCCTGCAATAGACCAGGAGGTACTTCGAAGCGAATGGTCTCGTTGGAGGTGTTGGTTGGGGGGGCGGTGGAACCACCACAGGACTGCAAAGCAATCAGACCCACCCAACCCAGAAGTAGCCGCGGCCGCATCATGCCAGCAGTATACGCGGAGCAGGAGTTAGGGCTCTACCCAGCTGGGCAATTGGCCGAGATCGAACCCCCAACGCGGGGCCACCCAATACAAACTGAATAAGGTCACCAATACCGTCGTGAGCAAATTCAGCACCAAGCCAGAACGCGCCATATCGATCATGCGCAAGCGCCCGCTGGAAAAAAGAATGGCATTGGGAGGTGTGGCTACCGGCAACATGAAAGCACAAGAAACGGCAAAGCAAAGCGGAATCGCCAAGGCCATCGGATGCAGGCCAGCCGCCACGCTAGCACTCAACAAAATCGGCAACAAAATATTAATGGTGGCCGTGTTCGAGGTGATTTCCGTCAGGAAAGTTACCGCAAAGACCACGCAAAAAACCGTTGCCCACAGCGGAAGCATGGTGAGCTTCTGCCCCATGGCTGCTCCTACCGCAGCGCTGAGACCACTGGCTTCAAAACCACTGGCCAAAGCAAAACCACCACCCAACAACAACAAAACACCCCAAGGAATGGCCGTGCAATCTTCCCAATCAAGCAAAGCCCCACTGCGCTTGGCATGTCCCGGAACGGAAAAAAGCAAAACCACTCCAAACAAAGCCACGGTGGAATCTTTCAAGGTTGCGGCAACTGCAGGAGGCAGCAAACTCGACCACCCTGGAATCGCCCAATTGCCAAAATCCACGCCCTGCCTGGTCATCCACAAGAGTGCCACCAAGGAGAAAATGGCCAAGACGCGACTTTGTTCGGGGCTGCGTGGGGCTTGCCCCGCACGTTGGCGCAAAAACCGATCCAAACCATCCATCTTCAACCTATCAAGGCGTCCTGTAATTCGACACAAACACAACCAGGCCAGAAGCAAAAATACGAGCACAAAGGGCAAGGCTCCAAAAAACCAACGACCAAAGGAAATTTCCGGAGCAGCAGGAAAACGCTCGGCCACCATTCCCAACAGCACACTGTTCGGGGCGGTGCCGATTGGGGTGGCAACACCACCTATGGAGCAAGCATATGCCACGCCGAGAAGCAAAGGAGCGTTCAGTCTTTTTTGCTCCTCGGCTGAGCATTGCTGCAGCAAGGAAACTGCCACGGGCATCATCAGCAAAGCGGTAGAGGTATTGCTGATAAACATACTTAGGCCTGCAGCCACGGCCATAAAGCCCAGCACGACCCGTCGGGGGCGGGTGCCAAAAAGTCGCAAGGCCCGCACGGCAAAACGGTGATGAAGTTCATAACGCTCCAAGGCTAAGGCCAAAATAAATCCACCCAAAAAGAGCAGCAAGATATCTTTGAAATACCAAGGTGCGACCACCCGGGCATCAACCACACCTAGAACTGGAAACAGAAAGGCCGGCATTAAGGAAGCAATGGGCAGGGGCAAAGCCTCAAAAAGCCAGCAATAAGCGGTAAAGACCGCTATAGCCGCCGTGGCGCGGGCCTCGTATTCCAAACCGTTCACCCAAGGTAGAAAGGGTACCACCAGCGCCATCGTCAACCCGGGGAGGAGACGCTGGAGGGGACGACGGGAGGGCGGGGAGTGGGTTTCCGGCATAGGGACTCTGGCACAATGGACGCAGGGACGCCATCCTATGCTGTCCCACTGGCGTCTGCAGCCCCATGTCCTGGTTCGATTCCCTTACCGCCGCTTGCATCCCCCTCGTCCCCAAAGCCGTGATGCGCCGCTTCAGCGGCCGTTATATCGCTGGCGAAGAACGTGAGGATGCCCTTCGTCGTGGCCGCGAGCTGGCCTCGGCGGGCTATCGAATTACTTACGACCAACTCGGTGAAGCGGTGCAAACCCCCCAAGAAGTGGATGCGGCAGTGGCCGAAGATTTGCAGCTTCTTGCCGACCTGGTCCAACAAAACCTGGAACGCAATATCTCGGTCAAACCCACGCAAATGGGGTTGAACCTGGGTGAAGATCTTTGTGTTCAGGCGATGACCTCGATTTTGAAAGAGGCCAAACAACAAAAGGCCTTTGTCCGTTTCGAAATGGAAGAATCGGAAACGGTCGACGCCAGCCTGCGCGTATTCTCGCAACTGCGGGCAAAATATGGAGACACGGTTGGCATGGTGTTACAAGCCATGTTGCGCCGCTCGGGAGACGACGTCGAGCAATTACTCGCCGAAAACACCCCTCTCAACGTGCGCCTGGTCAAAGGCATTTATGTAGAGCCAGCCGCCATTGCTTATCAAGACGCGCAAGAAATCCGACAATCCTATCTACGCATCATGCAGCGATTGCTCGCAGGAGGTGCTTTTGTTGCTGTTGCTAGCCACGACGAAATTCTCATCGACGCTCTTCAAAAACTTATTCAAGACAATCCCACTTACGCTTCCCAGTGCGAAGTCCAAATGCTTTTGGGTGTTCGCGAAGAACTTCGACAAAAAGTCAAAGCCAGTGGCATGCCGGTACGGGTCTATGTCCCCTACGGCCCGGCTTGGCATAAATACGTGGTGCGCCGCTTGAAGAAAAATCCCAAACTTGCACGCTATGCCTTATTGGGCATGTTCGGCAAACAGGAGAAATTCTAGGCGTCCAAGCCTTGCTCGCGGAATCCCTTAAGCAGGCCTTGCCGCACCAATTCCACTGCCTTTGTCAGAGAAACGCCTTCCTCGAAGGTCACTCCAGCAGCACGCGCATGTCCGCCGCCACCAAGCTGTGCAGCCACTAGATTGACATCCAAATGGTGTTTGCTACGTAAGCTAAGTTTGACCAAGCCACTGCGCTCGGAAAGCAAGGCAACCGCCTCCACGCGAGCAACTCCCCGCAATAAATCTAAGACTTCATCCGTGTCTTCCAAGCGTCCCCCCACTTCTTGCAATCGATCTTGGGGTACCCAACAAAGAGCGATGCGTCCATCCGCCAAATATTCCAAATTCTCTAAGGCCACGCGGATGCCTAAGGGCCGTTCGGGTTCTGCTTGCTGGTAGACCAAATCGTAAATTCGCTCCGTGTTCACCCCGTGGCTGACTAGGCGAGCAGCAGCCTGCCAAGCTGCCGCATCGGCATTCGAGTATTTCAGCCATCCCGTATCCGTCATCAATGCAACGAAGGCAGCCTCGTAGGCAGCAAGCGGCAGAGATTTCACCCCGAGGAGGTCCGCCATTTTCAAGGCCAGCAAACCACTTGCCGCTGCGCTGACATCATGAAACAAAGCCGTCCAGCCATGGTCTTTAGCAATCGGGTGGTGATCCAAAACCACACGCAGCACATCCTTTTGCGCAACAAGTTCTCCCATCGCACCAAGCCGGCTTAACTGATTGCAATCGCAAACCACCAACAACTCATAATTGGGCAAAGAACCAGAAAATATAGTCCAGGGCGTATGCTCCTGCAAAAAGCCATAACGGCCGTCGGGAGCATTCGGCAATATTACCTGCACCTCTTTGCCCAAGGCCTGTAGAGCATGATAGAGCACGCTAATCGCTCCCAAGCAATCTCCATCGGCGCGCAAATGACCCGACAATAAAATCCGCTGTTGCATTTGGAGGAGTTGAAGCGCGTCCTGCATGCCCGAATCTTAGCGTTCACAGCCTATCGAACGGCTCTAGAACTCAGTGATTTCCAGGCGCATGGAGTCCCCGCTGCACAAAAAGGCACAAAGATCCTTGGCATCGCTCATCAACGCAGGGGCCAAATTCAATAGACGCAGAAACCGGGCTCGCTTGCCCAAATCCAAGGCACCTAAATCTCCTCTGTGCAGAGCCTGGGCACCTGTTTGTGTCAGCGCTTGCCACCAGGCTTGGGGCCCCGGCTCCGGCACCATTTGCCAAGCAAGAGCAACTTCGCGCAAAGGATTTAATTGGCGATTGGAAGCGCGAGAATCGCATCCCAGGGCTGGCAAGGGAAGGTTAGCCGCTAAAAACTGGGGTTGCGGACGTTCAAAAAATTGGTGAGTGCCGGGACAAAAAACCATTTGGACCCCAGATTCCTGTAAACATTGCAGTTCCTCTTTGGATAAATCGCCACCGTGAATGGCAAGGGTTCCTCTCCTCAACCCACCCATCTCCGCCAACCAAGCCACCGGAGATGGCCAACGCTGCTTTGGCAACTCACGCCCCCGCTTTTGCAACAGCTCGGCCATCGGTCCGGAGCCTTCCGCCAAAAGTTGGCGTTCTTCTGGATGCTCGCCAAGATGAATAGAAACCAGACCAAAGGTCTTGAACAAATAGAACACCTCCTGCGCCACGGCGGGGTGGACAGAATAAGGCGCATGAAGGGCCACCCCTCCTCGGGCAACCGCTTGCGCAAGCGGGTAATAAGTGAGATCTTGCAGGCCGGGAGCAAAAACCTCCAGCAAGGATAAAACCTCCGGCAGGTGGCTCACCGCTGGCAACTCAAAACTTTCAACATCCACATGGCATGCTGCCAAACCACAACCAAAACGCGCCATTTCAGCCAAGGACAAAGCCGCACTTGCTTGTGCATCCAAGCGATTTTCAGTTTCTCTCCAGGCCAGAAGTTTTTCCACCCAGGCACAAAACCCTCCCCCTCGCCATTCCTCACTTGGAGCATCAAAACTTTCCAAGTGGGCATGAGCGAAAACCGGAGCTGCGGCCCAGCATTCCCCAGGGAAACACTCTATTGAGAGCCCTGGAGGCACATCCTCCGGCTTGCAAAATCCGCAAATTAAACCCGCCTTGTCCACCAAAACGACGATGCGCTCTTGTAAGACAAAAGCATCCGGCAAGAGCGCATCCGGCAACAGGGCACGCTGAGCCCAGGTCACAATCTAATCGCCCAAGTAATCGAAACTTACACGAGTAACCCGAAAATAGCCGCCAGCAACGCCACCAATCAAGGTGTTGATTTGGTCTTGGTCGAACACCAACATGTAACGTACACCACGCAAAATGGTCGCGTTGATTTCCGTCAAACCATCGCTGACTCCCTTGACGCTAGGAATAATCCAATTGGTTTGCGAAAGCACATTGGGCACAGCTTGCGATGATTCTCCAACTGCTAGCCAACCACCTTGGAAGGCAATCCAAATGGGCGTAGCATCGGGGTCGGTAGGGTTGGTGTTGGAGAAGCTGAGCGTTTGGACGGCACCATCAAAATATTCGACATCAATCTGCCAACCCGTAATTTCCAAATTTTGAATGTTGGCTGGCGGTTCATACCAACGGGAACGCACACCGCTGGCATTGCCGTTGAATTGGGTGCCGTCAGAAGCAATCACATCGCCGAGGACTCCGGGTAGGGAGACGGAAATCGTACCGACGTTGGGTTGCCCAGCAAATCCAATCGGAGCCAAATCCACTGCCGTGTCGGGCACGACAAAGCCCTGCAACAGAGAAAGGGATTCGCTGCCGGTGCCCGTATCGAAACGAACCAGGCCTCCTCCACCATCACCACCATGGTTGCCTGCCGAACCAAGACCGCCCGGGCCGCCCTTTACGGAAATTGCATCTAAGCCAGCTTGGACCAAGCTACCGGCTTGCAACAAAGCAGCGCCGCCGGAGCCTCCTCCACCACCAGCATCCCCTGGAGGGCCAAAGTTAATGGCATCGGGGGTAGAGAATGGGATGGAAATCATGAACTCGCTGTCACCACCGCGACCGCCATCGAGAAGAACAGAACCATTTACCGAGAGTCGAGAACCTGCATGGAGCTGCAAGGCACCGCCGCCAGCGCCGCCACCAGCACCAGGACAGTTACGGAAGGTACCAACCTCACCGTCCACGCCGCTAAAGCGATTTTCAATGGATCCATATTCCGACATGCCAGCCCCGCCGCCACCAGAACCACCTAACAATAAGCCGGCTTCGGGATCCAAAGTTTCAATGCCAGCAACGGGAACGTAACGTCCGCCATCGGCGTCAGGCAAAGAAGCACTCGGGCCCAAACGCACATCCCACATGTAGTAGTCACCGCCAAGGCCATCCCCGTTAAACTCCACAACATTGTTTGCTGGGTCTGCAAGCGGCTCCAGGTTTGGGGCAAGAGGTTGGCCCAAGGGGTCGGTTGCTGTGGGGTCGAAGTGGGTGCCGCGACCACCGTCGGTCCAATAACCGCCACCGCCACCACCGCGCGCGCGATGAATCGCAAAATCGCCAAATGCCGTAGGTACGCCAGCGCTAAAAGCGGTCGGATGGGTACGCATTTTGACCCCATTCAAGAAATTGGAATCCGTGACGGCATCGCTGGTCGGTGGCCAACACCAAGAACCCATACCCGAACCATTATCTTGGTCTACATGCAGGTTATTTGGGTCGCCAGAGAGGGGCAACCCCGCTGGAGCAACCCCGCCTACACCCTCTGCGTTGGAACCACAAAACTCACTGCCACGAATTTCTTGACGAAAGCGAGCGGGATTGGGATTACCTGCCCCACTTAGCGCTCCCTGCCAGTTCACCAGCAGAGAGTTTAAATAACCAGTGTTGTCGAATCGAACGTTGTTGTAGTACCAAGCTTGCCCGCCGACACCACCAGAGCCAGAGCCCAGGCTACCAATTCCAGGAGCGCCACCAAGGGCATTGGCATCGACGCCGTTAGCATCGGTAATGCGGCCGAAATCGGCTTCGAGGAAAGTGGAGCCTCCAAAACTAGCCTCGTTATCCCACTCTCCGGTATAAAACACTTTACCGCGATGGGTTGGTGCATCCTCACCACTCAAATCCATCACCCCATCGATTTGCAAGCTGCCTTGGGCGAAAATCCGCAATGGATTGCTACCCACAGCTTCGATGCGGACTGCAGCAGGTACCAGCACATCGCTGAAGGGGAAGACTCCGCCTTGCACCAGCACCGTCTCGCCCAAAATACTGGAGTTCAGCGCAGGATGGGAATCCGTATCGAAAACGAACAAGCTTGCCGTGGGCTCAAAATGCCCCAGAATGCCAGAACCACCGCCATGGTGCTTGCCAGTCAGCGGGTCTTGCCCACTGTCTAAAGCACCGGCTACCGCTGACCACAAACCCGCGGTACTGCCGGAGTCATCCTCTTTGGCATTGTCGAGAAAATCTTCGGTGAGAGAACCGGTGGACGAAGCAATGGCTGGCAATTGCAAAATCCGCGTGCCCGCATTGGAGAGCACATTGCCGACGAGGTCGGCGATTTGTTGAGACAAGCTCACCCGCAGAACCCTGGTTCCACCATTATCACCTGGAAACGGAATATCCGGCACAAAGGTCACCACGGTTTGTAGCGCATCTCGGTCCACCACTGCGGTGAACACTCCGGGGAAGTTGAGCTCCTTACCCGTGGCCGAATCAAAAGTGCTAATCGAAATGAGAGCACTTTGCCCCGTATCGGGGTTGGCCAACAACAAAGTTTGCATCACATCGCCAAAGGTAAGCACAATATTGAAATTGCGCGTGGCGGGAATCGTTTGCTCATCAGGAGAGATGGAGAGCAAGGAGGGCGGGCCAGGAACCAAGTCGGTTGGGTCGACAATGGTGATATCGCCGGTGATAAAGGTTTGATTCAGCCGTCCGGAGGTTGCGGCCACAGCATTGGCGCTAGCGTCGTCAAGAACCTGGATGCGATAGGTGGAGCCGGTTAAAAACCCATACTGAATACCAGAATTGGTTTCAATGAGACTGGGGCGAAAAATCACCACATTGCCGCTCACCAGGAAGCTTCCAGTAGGGGTGATGCCGGTAGCCTTATCCACAATGGAGATAGAAGAAAAGTTCACCGTGGTCGGATCCACCTTATCATTGAAGGTGAAGCTGATGTCCATGTTGGCTGGGTGCGAATTGGTGGCAAAGGAGCTACCGTTACAGCCCAGAGAACAGACAGACATGCCGAATTCCTGGATTTTGGCACCAGTTTTCGAAGAAGTGCCACAAGCCGCCAATGCACTGAGCAAGAAAGCGGTGGCAAGAATTTTGCTTGGGGAAGGAAGCATCTTCACAATGACCCGGTCGAAGGAACCAAGACCTCCACGCGAAGGTGCGCGGAGAATGCGGTCGGCAAAGTTTAGCAGAAACACCATGGACTCACAGACGAACCAACAGCCGGACGCACGGACCCACAAGAGGGCCTCCTTCCTAGTGCACATTCTGTGCCAACTAGGTCTTTTTGGGCTTTTTTCTCTGTTTTTCGGCACTTCTTCGGGATGCACCCGATCTGCCGACAACTCCACCTACTTCGGCCCGGAAGCGCGCCAATTGGCCGCTCAATTCCCCACCCCAGAAGCGGCAAAAGAAAGCCTTTTAGTGCGTGCACGCACGGCGGCTGTGCGCCTCCACACAGACGCAACGGCTGAGGAACTCCCCCATCTTCGCCAGGAACTGGAGATATCGGTGCGTGCCTTGGGCACCATCGAGAACGCAGCCGAGTTTCCGTGGGCAGATTGGATCGAAGAAAGCCGATTCACTCTTCCCGAATTGGCGGAGCAACAGCTGCTTGCGGCAACGCATCTGCTCCCTGCTGAGGAATCGCTTGCCCTGTGCACCAGCTGCGATTTCCGCGAGATGCCAGCAAAAATTCGAATCGTGGCCCATCAAACATTTTGGCAACTGGAGCCGAATTTTGCCTATGCACGCGGACGCATCCTACTCTTTCGGGAATCGACCCGCGCGCGGGATTTGCTTCGCCCCATGTATGTGGAAAAGGTATTGCTCCCCTGCAACCACCCCTTGGTGGAAGAACTCTTACTTGATATCGCCACCGAGGATTCCATGTCTCCCCGTGCCCGCAATTTGGCCGTGCGCGCTCTGGGTGACCGCAAATCCAAAGATGCCCCCCCCATCCTCGAAAGTCTTTGGGATACCGAAGCCACGAATTTCTTGGTTCGTAAAGAGGCCCTTCTCGTCATCCTCAAACTGGACCCGGAGCGTGGTCATCACATTCTGCTCGACAAAATGCCGTCGCGCGAGATTGAACCTGGCACTTGGCAATTCATGAAAATCCTACGTCAACAGGAAGGCTTGCCTGTACCCGAATGAATTTTCCACTTTTCGACAGTCACTGCCACCTAACTTGGGAGGAAGAAAAGCATTCCGTAGCCGACACTATTCAGCGTGCTCAGGCCCAGGGAGTGCAAAGATTTCTTTGCGTTGCCATCGACCTTGCCAGCGCGCAGCGATGCGCCGCAATTGCCTCCCAACACCAAGGGGTGTTTGCCAGCATCGGCATCCATCCCAATGATGTCGGTGCAGCTGCAGAGCTTCCCCAACTTCTCTCCCAGCTACAGGAACAGGCGACGGATTCTTCTTTTGTTGCGATTGGAGAAACCGGTCTTGACTTTTTCCGCGACTCGTCGCAACCCGAAACGCAAATTCAATCCTTGAAAATGCATTTGGAACTGGCCGCAAAGCTGGACTTGCCCATCATTCTGCACTGTCGGTCAGCAATCCAAACACTGCTGCCAATTCTTCAAGATTTCGGCGCCAAGAGCAAAGGCGTCATGCATTGTTACTCCGAAGGTCCCGAACATATCGAAGCCTTGCTGGAACTTGGACTCCATATCAGTTTTGCTGGAAATCTAAGTTACCCCAAATCAGAAGCCCTTCGCCAAGCCAGTCGTTTGGTTCCCCTTGATCGCATCTTGGTGGAAACGGATGCACCTTTCCTTGCCCCCCAAGCCATGCGCGGCAAGCGCAATGAGCCAAGTTTTCTGCCTCACACTCTCGAATGTCTGGCTGAGTCGATGGGGCTCGAAGCGCAAAGAGTGGCTGCCGCCACCTACAAGAATGCGTGTAAACTGTTCAAGGTAAGCTAGTCGGCGGCAACCAAGGATAGTCCCACGTCTTCCGGCGCGAGGCTGCCTGGAGTATCCACCCAAGATGCCGAAACAGCCGTGGCAAAAACTTGTTGAGTGGAAAAATCAACCCAATAGGTTTGCAGCCCAGAATACTCCCGCAAGTTCGGCCACGCCCAACAACCGACGACACGTCCATCCTGGTCATGGCCTGCGCGGAATCGATAGCCCGCGCGATGCCCAATGCCCACTCCGTCAAAAATCATCTTCGGACGAAAATCAAAAGGCGGTGTGCGTAAAGAAAAAGAACCTGAGGCAGGATTGGGAACGGACTCGGCGAGGGAACGAATTTCGACAAAACTGCCTTGCTCACGTTTCCACAATTGCTCGGCAGAGGCCATCATGCGTAAATAGGCCACAGCATGGGCTTCGTTTTGGTTTTTCCGTGCTTGCAAGGCCTTCGGCAATAACCACATAGAGGCTGAAGTGAGCACGGCGATGAAGACAAGCAACTCGGGAAGAGTAAACCCCACCCGCGCCCGGCTCGACACCAGGGTTTTGGTGAAAGAGACCATCATTAACTTTGCACCACCTCTTCTCCTTGTGCCGCCATGATGTCGGCCTGGAGATGGGAGGGCACTTCCGCGTAACGCGCCTGTTCCATGCGAAAATGTCCTTCGCCATGCGTCATCGCACGCAATTGGGTAGCGTAGGTTTGCAGCTCAGCAAGTGGCACTTCTGCTTGGATGGTTTGGAAATCGCCCGAGGCTTCCATGCCAAGGATTTGCCCGCGACGGGAATTCAAATCACCACTCACATCGCCGAAGTAACGGGAAGGCACGGTGATGTCCACCTTCATAATGGGTTCCAATAAAATGGGATTGGCTTTGGTAAAACCATCCACCAAGGCACGCGCACCCGCCGCACGGAAGGAATGCTCATCGGAGTCGACCGCATGGAATTTGCCGTCATAAAGCTCCACCTTGAGATCAACAACATGGGAACCAGCGATGATTCCTTTCATCATTTGCTCTTCAATTCCCTTCTCCACTGCCGGGATGAACTGGCGTGGAATCGCACCTCCCACCACCTTGTCCAAAAATTCGTAACCGGAACCACGTTCGGCTGGAATTAGGCGAATGTAACACTCGGCAAACTGTCCTTTGCCACCGGTTTGTTTTTTATGGCGATGATGCCCCTCGGACGGGGTGGTGATCGTTTCTTTATAGGCGATGCGGGGCAAGCGAGTATCAACCTCCACACCCCGGTTTTGCAAACGAGACAACAAAGCCTTCAGGTGCAACTCACTCAAACCCTCGACAATGGTTTCATGGGTGACTTCATCGTAATGAACCTTAAAACAAGGATCTTCCCGCTCCAGCTTGTGTAACTCTTGCCCAATCTTTTGTTCGGCAGAACGGTCCTTAGGCACGATGGCATAGGCGGTGTATGGGGTTGGCAAAGGGAATTGATGGAAATGCCCTTCGCCCGAACTCACGAGAACATCCCCCACACATAAATCTTCGATACGAGAGACGGCAACGATATCCCCTGGCTCTGCCTTCGACACGCCTTCCAATTTTTCCCCAAAAATCGTCGACAGCCCATTCATTTTGACCTGCTTACCTTCATGAGGATCAATAAGAGGATCACCAGACTTCAAGGTTCCCTGCAGAATCCGCAGATAGGAAATCTGCCCTAGGTGTTTATCCGTTAGCACCTTCCATACCCGCGCCACGGTACGCTCATCTGCACCTCCACTTTCGATATTGTCACTGTGCATGGCCGCTAATTGCATGGCCGCATCCGGAAAGTCACGCACCATAAAGTCACCGAACTCCTGCACACCGATACCACGAACAGGATCCACACAGAACAAAGGAGCAAAGGTTCCTTTCGCCATGGCTACGGGGAAGGCGGCCTCAAGTTCTTGGTGGGAAATATCCCCTTCTTCCAGATATTTTTCCATCAAGGAATCATTGGCCTCCACCACAGCATCCACTAGATGTTCGCGATGCTCACCCCCTTCCTGTTCGACAACATGAACTTCGGAAAAAGCATCACCCGTGCCGTTGGCCAAAGTGAAGGGCACCACCCGCTGGCCAAAAACCTCGCGGATATTGTCGATGACCACATCCAATTCAAGGTTATCGCTATCCAAACGGGTCACCACAACCGCGCGGGCCAAGCCAAGAACTCCGGCTTTTTCCCACAGATGAAGAGCGTGAAAAGGAACACCGGTTTCTTTGGCCGGAACCACCACCACCGCCGTGCCGGCGGCTCCCATTGAGGTAATGGCATCGGCAACAAAATCTGGGTAACCCGGGGTATCAATCAGATTGAGTTTGCCATGGGGTGCCTCCAAATGCACCACCGCAGCTGAAAGGCTATGCCGTTTTTCCTTTTCCTCAGGCAAGAAATCACACAGAGTGGTGCCATCTTCCACCGTACCAATGCGGTCTAAGGCTCCAAAATGATGGGCAATCTTCTCTACCAATGTAGTTTTCCCGGCATCGGAGGAGCCCAGGAAAGTGATGTTGTGGATGTCGGTAGCAGACATGGGGTGTGCTTGCGTGGGATGGGGAAAAAACAAGGCACCGAGTGGGTGTCCACTCGATGCCTAAAAGCCTAGCAAATCTTTGCTTAGGGAAGCACCAGGATTTCCACCCTTCGGTTGCGGGCTTTGCCTTCTTTGGTGCTGTTGTCGTCTTTCGGCGACCATTCGCCATGGCCAGCAACACGGATGAACTGGGAGTCGATTCCTTTCTCGGAAATGAGGTAATCGGCAACGGAAAGAGCGCGATTGACCGAGAGTTCTAGGTTGCTCTTCCAGCCCGATTTTTTTGGCTGGTCGGAATCGGTGTGGCCCTCAATCCAGAAGGTTTTGCCCTCGTAATCCGATTTCAGGATATCCGCCACCATGTCCATGGTTTTCTTGCCCTGTTTATTGAGGTCGGCCTTGCCGGAGCCAAAGGTGAGGTTGGAATCCACGCCGAGCACAATGAATCCACCGCGCGATTCCACGCTGACATCAGAACCAAGACGCGCTTGCAAATCAGCAACTTCTGCATTTTGCTGTTGCAAGGCAGCTTCCCGAGCCGCCAAGCGATCCTGAATTTCTGCATTGCGCTGCTGCTCAAAGCTCAACTGGTCGGTGAGCGCAGCGTTTTCTGCACGGATGCGATCGCGCTCCATGCGCAGCTTGTCGGAATCGGCCTTGTAGGCTGCCAGTTGTTGGTCTTGGTCCTCAAGCATCTGGCGATGCAAGTTGCTTTGGCAGGCCGGAGCCACCAAGGCGATGAGGGCGATGAGAAGAGTGGATTGCTTCATGAGGATGCGCTTTGGGAGGAACCTAGCCGTTTAAGAAGTGGGGCCAGGTTTGAAGGAAGAACTGATGGACGGTGGCGGGAGCCATCAGTGTGAGGATGGTCCCGAGAATCAGCGGCGGGCCAAACGGAATCGTCCGTCCTGCCTGCCAGCCGACATAAGCGGACCCATGCACATAGGTATGGGCTTTGCCTTGGGTGCGGCGACGGTGGCGAACCACCAAAATCATCCGCACGACATTGACCACACCGAGCAATGCGCCCGCAAAGACGCCAACCGCGAGAGTCCACAAAGAACCCTCTAGGCCGAGGAAGGCGCCGACAGCGGCGAGGTACTTGACATCACCGAAGCCCAACGCTTCCTGCCTAAGAAGATAGGAAAAAAGGCGACCAATTCCAAACAGGAACCCGAAAGAAATCAAAGAACTAAGGATTCCTGAAATCAGGGCGAGCTGGGAAGGCGGCATTTCCGGGCTGAGTCCAAACCAGGAGGCACCCAGGGGCATTTGCTCCAAGCCTGGCCACAAATGGAAGGCAGGTACCAGATAGGCCGCGAGCAAGCCAAAGGGGATGCCGCCCAGAGTGATGCCGTCGGGCAGAATGAAATGGCGAAAATCCACAGCCGCGGCAATCCACAGCCCGCAGAGGGCGACAAAAGCGAGCACAAGCGCCAGAGCGCCCCCCCCCTGACTCAAGTCGGCTAACCAACTATGTCCCGCCAGCCAAAATAAGAGAGCTAAGCCAATTTCATGCACCAAATAACCAGGGCCAAAGGCGGCGTGGCAATCTCGGCAGCGACCGCGCAGCAGCAAATAGCCAAGTATAGGTAAATTATCATGCCAGCGAATGGTGGCATGGCAGCAGGGACAGTGGGAGCGCGCAGGACGGGCAATGCTCATCCCCTCGCGCGGAATGCGGAAAACGGCAGCAGACGCAAAGGAGCCGGCCATAGCCCCGCTGAGGACCAGGAAAAAGGAATAGAGCCCAGGACTCTCCTGCTGCAGGACCTCCAACCAACTCATTGCCATGATTGTGGCCTGGCCTCCGATAGAATCCAAGCGCCTTTAGGAATCGTCGGCGCTTTGCGGACGCGGCACACATCGTAGGATGCGATCGCTCCCGGGCAGTGGCCATCCCCCCAGGCCCTCCAAGCCTGCGGGCAATTCCAAAATACCCCAAGCCTGCGGCTGCAAAAGGTGCACTTCAATTTCGGCAAAATCGTAGCGGTTGGCAACCAAGTGCATCGGAACCGCAATGGTTTTGGCCTGTCCGCGCGGCCGCCACTGGGCCTGCGCGGACAAACTCCGTGGATCCAAGCCACGGGTAAAACGCAGCCGGAGGGGGGTATCCGCAGAAAAGACGAAGGGATCTTGCAACGAGGCCCGCTGCAAGCGTAAATCCGACGACTCCACGCCAAGCCCACTCAAGGCACTCGACGCTTGGGCATCTAAGGTATGAAACCGAAGCATCAGGTCCTGCGCCAGGACATGACCATCCGCGGAACGTAGAGCTCGCAGCCAAGGCAAGCCGAAAAGATGAATCGCGTAATTTTGCTGGGGCAGCAAACTGCCATCGCTGAGGTCGGGTGACAAAGGCAAACGCGGCTCCAGATAGAGCCAACGTCCAACCACACTGCTGTGGATGCCAGCAACAACCCGCCCCCCCTCATCCAATAATTCCACAGAGCTGGCGCGAAAGGGTTGTGCCAAGGGCTGCGCAAACTCCACTCTCAGAATCTGGTCCAAAGCCACTGCAGTGCCGTCGTCTCCCGTCCACGACAACACCTCCAGCGCCAACGGCTCTGGGTGCGGGCTGCAAGCGGTTAGGACAACAACAACCCCTGCTCCGCGGCACAACGACCAAAGAGCAGGGGTTGGGAAAAAACTCAACAAATCGTCTTACCAAGCAATGGGTAGCTTGATGTATTCCAAAGAGGGACGTTCTTTATCCACAGTTGGGCCAGCATTCAAGGCATCAATGTTGAAGGTTACCCGGTAGCGAATGAAGCGCATGCCCTTGAGATCCGCCAAGGTGGTGACCCCATCCCCCGTCCATGGTGTGGTGGCTGCCAAGTCGGGAATGTTCGAGCCAGGGGAAGTTTCTTCGGTGCCTTGGAACTGAATGCGCACGCTAGCGGAAATGGGCAAACGATCCTTGGTATCGGTGGTGGTGATGCGGAAGAACTTCGCCTGCACAGCCCAGTTCAGAGAGGCCAACAGAGCCATGGGACCATCCGACACACGCGTCGATAACACCAAAGTTTCAGGCGCTGCGGTGTATACAGCATCCACGATTTCAAAACTTGCTGGGGTTAGCTGGGTGGTGTCGGGAACCACGTCGTAGCCAATTAACAAACGCGGATTGCGCAGGAAGTCGGCGACAAAGGAGGCAGAGGGGTTGGTGATAGTGACCGTGTAGTTTTGGAAGGAAGCAGTTCCGGCACCTCCATCGGAGCCGACCACCGCGCCGGGAGTGACCAAGTTGGCGCTCGTGTTCACCAGTCCGGTGAGCGGATCAATGCCGGCAAAGCTCAAGGCAGGATCGGCGTAATCAGGGAATGGGCCAACCCCATTGGCCGGATTGCGCAATTCAGCCAGCCCCGTATCAATCCACTTGCTCTGGAACTGCGACTCGGGGGAATACATCGGCACCAGGGTGAACGGAGTTGGGATGGCATAGACCCCGAGCACTTCATCCTGGCGATCGGAGATGACCGGATTGGTCAAATCCTGGGCCGTGATGTACTGCTTGAAAGCCGCATCCACATTGGGGTGGTAGGTGATATCGGTTAGCGGGTTCGGCACATGGATTTGGATTAATCCACTCGCACCGGCACCGCCGCGGCCAGTCATGTAGGTGCTATTGCCATCGTAACCAACGCCATTCGAACCTTCTGCCCCAGTGAGGTTATCAGCATTGCTTTCATTGAAGCCACCATTCGAAGTGCCTGCTGCAAACCGGCTTCCCGCCCATCCCCGGCGACCGCCAATGGCCTGAATCAGGTGGGCTGGAGTGATGCTGTCGAAGAAGGTGGCCGGGATACCCGGATCTCCAGGCAAGCCAACGTCAATCAAACTCAAGTTGAGGCCCGAAGCGGAATGCAACACGATATGTCCGCCGGAGCCACCGCCGGAGCCGGAAACCTGCGAAGTGGACCCCCACAGGGTGCCTTCTGCTGTGGACTCGCCCCCATTGCCGGAACCGCCATTGGCTTTCAAGATGGCAGCCGGTCCCAAAGTAATCGGCCCCAAGGCCAGGATTTGGACTTGACCACCACCGCCGCCGCCAGGAGCACCCCGGAAGTAGCGAGCGGTGAAACCATAGGGGAAATTTTGGTCGGGGAAGTGGTCGCCAAGGATGTCTTGTTGATCATTGCCGTCAACGTCAAGCAAACGGAACAAGGTTTGCAAGTCACCGCTGGCTCCCCCTCCGGAGCCGGCAGACGGCGCCAACAACTCACCCGTAATCAACACAGGTTCGGTTCCTGGAGTACCATCCCAGTAGTAGCGTTGTCCCCAGAAGTTATTGCTTGGATCAGCATCCTGGAAGATGGGTGCGCCGCCAACGCCACCATCAGGGCCAATGGTGGGGCTACCGAAAGCATAATCAATGCCGGAAACACTGGTTTGCGGCGGATCAAAGGTAATGTCCGGCTCTTCTCCGTTACTCAATTGGGGCAAGATATCCGGACTTTGATCTTCAAAGCCATGCACGCCGTGGGGATCTTGGCGCGCTTGATCGCTGGCAGGAACATCGTTGCCCAGGCTGCTACCGCGCAAACCGTCTTCAGCACCCATAAAGGTAGTGTTGGGATCCAAAGTACCATTGAAAATGGTGTGACGATCAACACGCAAATCGGGGCCTGAGTTTTCGAAGGTGCCCGGGTTTTCTAGCAAGCTCCAACGATCCCAGAAAATGGCGTCGGTACGACCCTCCGAAAAACCGCCGCCACCGCCACCGCCAGCAAGCAGGAAATCCGAGGAAACAAGAGTAGGACTCAAAGCTGGATTGCGGTCTTGTTGGTAGCCCCCTTCTCCGCCTTCTCCGCCTGCATGCAGCAAGCCAAAAGGACCGTCACCATTTTCGCCACGAGGCGTGTAGTCGTCAGTGACCCAAGAAGCATCGCCGCCATCTCCACCGCCACAAGCACCAGAAGCGCCTGGAACCATAATTTCGGGATGGAAGGCGCCGCCGTCAGGTTGCGTTGCGTTGAAGCCGCTCGCATCCAAGGTGCCCAAAAGAATGGCCTCGCCGGACACATAGACGATAAACGGGTTGCTGCCGGTAGCACGTAAAGTTGCCCCGGCTTCAATGGTGAAGTCGTGGACGTTCAAAACTCCATGGTCGACAGTGAAGACTTTGCCATTGCCGTCCGTGACCTGCACCACATCCGTGGTGTCGATAGCCAAAACCCCTTGCGCTGTGGTCACCACAAAGTTTTGGTCCACCCCCACTGGAGTGCCCGGGAAGGGGAAACCTGCGGTGACCAAATCCGGAGTGACAATGGCCGAAGGCTGTGGCAGGTCGGCCTCAAAGTCGATGTTGTTCGGAGTGCCGAAATCATCGCGAAATTCATCGTAAGTGACATCGGCTTCGGTAAAGGTGGGCCCACTGGCGTAAAAGGAACTCAAGGTAGGCAGGGTGACTGGCGCCGACACGATTTTACTGGTGTTGGAATTGCCACCAATGTCTTCAAAATCGGGGGTGAGCACCACGCGAATGTCTCTTCCCGGAATCAAAATGCCACTAACGACAAAATGCAGAACAGCCCCGTCGCCACAATTGCTCACCACTTGCCAATTGCCAGCAATGATATTGCCGGAACTTGGAAAGACCCCACCTGGGTTGGAATACTGCACATACAAGCGATCGGGCTGCAAGTTGGCCGGATCCGGATTAATGGACTGGTTGAAGCCCAACACCAAGATGGTGGCATCCTGGGACATCAGGCCCAAGGCGTTAGGCACTTGCAGAGATTGCAGCATCGGCGGCCCAACAATGGTGTCGGCAAACAAAACATCGCCAATGGCCGGGGTGCGGAAAGTGCGGGTTAGGCCAACCGAAAGTTGATGCCCTGCAACATCACGCAATACGCTTGAGCCTCCAGATCCTTGGGTTGGCAAAACCAACTCGTAGTTCAAGCTTCCCGGCACAAAGCCACCGTTGGTGTTGCTGGCATTGGTGGGACAAGCCGGATTGAATTGGATGCCGAAGTTGGCATTGCCATCCGCGTCGGCAATCAGTTCAAAAGTTCCGGTCACCGGGTTGCCCGAATTGCTGGGATCGGTGGGGCGCAAAATGACAGAGCCGAAACTTACCGAGTTGGGATCTACCGCATTGTTAAAGAAAATCTTGATGGGTCGGTTCAAAAACCAACTATCACCATCGCTCACATTGGTGGTTTGAACTTTAAAGGCACCGATGGCTGGGGCTGAGGCTTTACAGCCAACCAAGACTGGCACCACCAAGGCACTCAACAGCACCAAACTGCGCGACAAAGGGAATCGGGATGGAGTCATCAGTTTGTAGTGTAGGCGAAGCCGAAGGCGTCAAGTTCCGCTAGGAGGTCTTGTTGGATGTTGGAGACGAAGGTGAAGCGGAGTTGGAAGTATTGGCGTCCGTCATTCACCAGGTCGGCAGGATCGGAGTACCAATCGGATGGGGTGGAAAGGATAGCGCAGCCGTCGTAATCCGCGTAGGCGTCAAAATCAGTACTGGCATCGTTTAGAGGTGTTGATGAAAAGCAGCCAGAGACATTGATGGAATCGACCGAGCGGAACTGAACCTCCACCGAAGTACCAGGATTGGCTTGTACCGCAGTCGGCTCAATGGTGAGGCTCGACATGGAAGCTAAAGTGCCTCCCAAGTCAAACCAGTGGGTGTAAACCTTGCTGACCTTGGTGACAAAATCCACCTGCCCCCAATACAGTTCGGGGCCAAAACCTTTGGTGCCCGTCCCGGTAATTGTGTTGTAGCCTCCATTCGGATTGGTGCCTTCCGGCGGCAAATCCGGACGCACCAAATGCCATTGGCCACCGCCATCCCGGCCACCCGAGGAGAACACACGGAAAGCAGGAACATTGGAGGAGCCAACCATGATTTGCACCTGGAAACCGTTGAAGCCAAATTCGTTGCCACGGGGATAGGCGCGGAAATGCATCAACAAGGGCAAGGCAATACTTGGATAATAGCCTTTCTCGTAGGTTGGTGGTGCATCGTTGACCACCCTTGGAGGCACGCCCCAACCAGCGGCATCGGAGGAGCTGGGGTTTCCTCCTACTAAGGTACCTCCATTAGGCACAGGGAAATCCGTGTCCCGCCAAGTGTAGGTAGTGGTGAAATCGGGCCATGGGTACATGGTGACTCCACCGGAAGTGGTAAAGCGATTGACCCCCGAAATTTCGTAAGTGGTGTCAAACATGATGACTTCATCCAAATCCTTATACAACACTGGATCTTGACCGAAGCCGTAGATGTTGTCATCAAATTTGTTGGAAGTTAGACGTTTTAGGCCGGAGTTGTAATACTGAGGATAGCCAGTGGATTGGTTAATAAAATCATCGGGGAAGCGGTTGGAGTGCGCCAAGGCCAAAGAGTAGCGATCAAAGGTATCGTCAAACACCACCCCATCAAAGGGGGACCAGTTCAAACCTTCCACATCCAAGTTGAACTCGCTGATGCTGGATAAACCAAAACCTAAGTGGTGATAACCATACACCGTCATCAATACCGAGCCAGCTGGTGCTAACGGCGTCATCACCCCAGAGGCAAATTTCAATCGTTGGCCCACATATTGGTTGGTTTGGTCCGCCTGGCGGGAAAAGCGCGTAATGGCGCGGCCGCGCAAAACGCCGTCACCCACAATCGGGCCAAGTTGTCCGCCATATTCGGGAGCCTGGTCGTTATCTTCATCCACCCCGTTGCCACGCAAGGCGAAGTATTTGTCGACAGGAGCCGTTCCTGCTACAGAAAATTGTTCGGTTTGGCTGGAGTGGCCAGCAACAAATCCGGTGAAATCCACGACATTGCCCGCCAAGTCCAAGATTCCCGTATTGCCATCACGCAAGGCGAGTGAAATTTGCATGCTGGGTTCATTAAAGGCATTGGTAATGCCAGCGACCGGAGCCAAGGTGAAGGTTTGCGCGTCCCCGGAAGCTTGAATGGGGCCGAACATAATACGACCAGGGCCCCCACCCGAGCCAAAGCCAGGCAAACGATCGATGTAATCAGGAACGGTTTCCCCACCGACCTTATTCCATTCATCGTTATTGTCACCAGCGCCGATGGTTCCCGATGCCAACACCATCGAATCCAAAGACCGCACGGTGGTGGTGTCCATGGGTTCACTGAAGCGAACCGAAATCGTGGCGTAAGGATCCACCCCTTGAGCGGGGTAGGTGGTTGGCGCCGGAGTGATGGTGAGGAAACAAAGCTGAAGGTCGGAATCCGCCACCGTGTAGCGAGTGGTGAGGTTACCCGACAAGTTGGCACTGCCTCCGGGCAAGGTGCCGGACAACAGAACGCCCTGCACCGAATAGGCCGCGCTATTTGAAGCGTCAACAACCGAAGTGATTTGAACCAGGGCATCGCCAATTTCGAACACATCCCCCTCTTTGGGAGAAATGCCTCGGCAGTTCACAGCATCGATGGAATACACCATGTTGCGTTGTTGACCAGCGGCCGTCACCGTGGCGATGGTGACATTCTGCGTGACAATCAAAGATGGCTTTGCCGTATCCACCAAGAAGCCATTAAAAACATCCTGCTTGTTGCCTGTGCGCACGGCGCGAATGGAGACAGGATCGAGGCCAGCAAACTCATGGGGCTCGACAATGGACGTGCCTGCAGCGTTCCTGGTGACGTCAAAAGTATGCGTGCCCTGTTTGTTAGTGAGCAGCATCGTTTGATTGATGAACGGATTGATTTTGGTAGGAATCCGAATCTTAAGATTGGGTGTGGCCTGGTCGATGGATTCGGGAAAACCAATTCCGTTTTGGGGAAGCCCCAAAGCTTGCGAATCAGCCTTGGAAATGGTGGGATCCAAAATCACAACACCCTTGGGCTGCCCATCCTGACCGATCCCCTCTTTCACCACATAACGCACCTCCAAGGAAACAAAGCTCTCACTAGTGGTGCCAACCAAAACTTGAATAGTCTGGCGATCCACGGTGGATGGATCCAGAAATTCTGAGAACTCCAGACGAATGGCACCATTGCGAGCAACCTTGGTGAAGGGGCCCGGGTCATCAAAGCTCTTCGCTTGCAATGAGGCCAAACCAGAGCGGGCATCGGCCAAGGCGGTATCGAATTGCGGGGTCCCCTGCGCGGCCAAAATTTTCAATATTTCGGTTTGCGTGATGGGGTTTTGACTGAGTTCATAAGACAAACCATCACTGCGCACGTCCTCGCGGATAATGACGTCTTGTTCTACCAACACACCATTGATATCAAAAACATCCACTAGGCGCCCCCATTGCATGTTCTCCAAGAACAATGTGGATTTGCCCGACCCCGGTCCTGTACCCAGACCTTGCTCTAACCCAGGACCAGTAGCCTTACAGCCCACCAGAGCGAAAGCAACAACAGCCGAAAGGAGCAGATGGAAGGAGGAAAATGAGGATTGTTTCATGCTTAGTTCTTCCAAACAATGCCCAGGCCGTCCAATTCAGGACGCAAGCCCAAGTCGGGATTGGCCAGGAAGGTCACCCGCACTTGGAAGTAGCGGAATCCTTGTCCTTCCAAGGTGGTGATGTCGGTGGTCCATGGAGTTGGGGTACTGACGGTGCCAATACCATTGCTGTCTCCGTAGGCATCAAACGGGGTATCCGCAGCGGTCAATGGGGATGGGTTCACACTGGGATCTCCAAAGTGGCTCACCGATGCCGTTGCTCGGTACTCCACGACAATGGACGTGCCTACTGGCTGGTTTGCGTTATCCGGTTCCAAAACCACGCCACGAATATCGCCCGTGTTTAGAACGGTGCCCATGTCGAACCAGTGGCTGTAAATGCGCGACACATCCACCGCGAAATCGGCTTGCGCCCAATAGATGAGGTCGTCGCCTTGTGTTGGGGTGGGCGCTCCCCCTGGCAGGTAACCACCGGTTGGGATGGTGCCACCGGCAGCGGGGTTGTCCGGCTGAATAAGGTGCCACAGGCCAGAGCCATCTTGGCCACCAGAAGACCAGATGCGGTAGTTCACTAGGATGTTGCCCACAGGTAGCATCTTCGTGACCGAAAAGCTATTCAAGCCCAGGCTCTCACTCTGCGGATAGGTGCGGAAGCGAGCCAACAGTGGTAATCCAACTGACGGCACCAATTCCGGCCCCCACTGCAACAATGCGCCGGTATCCACCTGGTACTGCAAATTGGGCGAACCCTGGGAACCAGCAGCGCCACCCAGATAGCCCTGGGGAATGGTGGTATCTCGCCAGACATAGTTGGTGGTGAAATCCGGCCAAGGCATGAAGGGAGTGCCATTGCTGGTGAACAATTCGATGGCGTTTGCGGTGTAAGAATTGCGGAACACCTCGACCTCATCCACCCCGGAGCTACCATCGGCCGTGAATCCCAAAATGTTGTCGTCGAAAGCGGTGGTGACTAAGCCTGAATTGGGAAACACCGTGGCGCCAGTCAAAGGATCCAAATATTCGTCTGGGAGGTAAAGAGATGTGGCAAAGGAAAGCGAAATCTCGTTGAAGGTCTCGTCGAAAACCACACCAGCATTGGGCGCCCAATTGAAACCCTCGACGGTCATGTTGTATTCGGTGATATCGGGGTAGCCAAACCCAAACTCCTGAGGACGATAAAGATGCATCACCACCGCACCGGCCGGATTTAATGGTTCGTTGACCGGAGGATTGCTAAAACGATTCGACATCGCCTGGCTGGAAGAATCCGCTGCCCGCGAGAATCGGGTCGGCAAGCGCCCTGATAAGGAGCTACCTAAAACACTGACTTGTCCAGACCATTCGGCCTGCGAATCTCCGTCTTCATCCAAGGAGGAGCCAAAGAGCCCAAAGTATTTCACGTTTTGATCAGCGGTGTTTAATGGATCGTGAAATACCGAAATTTGCATGTTTTGATCGTTGTTCCCCGCGACAAACCCCGTGAGATTGAGGGGGTTGCCCGACAGATCGTGAATGCCGTCTATGCCCCCACGTAAGGCCACCACATATTGCTCGAAGGCATCGGTGGGATCGGGGTCAATCCAGCCGGACACTGGTGACAAAGTGAAGCGGCGACTGCCGTCGGTGTTTTCGATGGTGCCAAATAAAATACGACCACCGAATTCAGACAGCGCATCGGCTCCATTGAGAACGGGGCGGTAATCATAGCCACGTTGACGATCGATAAAGTCGCCCACCGTTTCCGCGGTTTCCACCTGGCGAAACCAGGCAGCCTCGATTTCCTTGCTGGTGGAAGGAGCCGCCGCATCATCCGGAGACGCAATCACGAAAGTGCTCATCGAGCGCACGGAATTGGTGTCGATGGGTTCATCAAAACGAATGGACACGGTGGCGTGCTCATCAATGTTGCCCACCGGCATGGCACCAAACGGGGGTGGTTGGATTTCCAAATAACAAGCCTGCACCAAAGCGTCTTGTGGCGTGTAGCGGGTGGTGTAGCGAGCGGGAACGGCGGTTGCTCCAAGCACGAGGAGCGGGTCGGTAGTTTCGATAACCGCGCGCACCGAGTAGTTGTTTGGATCAGCACTGTTGATGACATCCGTCACCATCAAAATGCCGGTTCCAACCTCAAAAACATCGCCGACTTTCGGAGCCAAAGGTTTGCAATTGGCAGCATCAATGGTGTAGAGAAAATCAATTACCGAGGCGCTCAATGCGGTAATGGTGTTAATAGTTGCAGCCTGCACGCCCAAGAGGTTGGGACGGCTGTTATCCAACAAGAAACCGTTGAATGCGTCCAGGCTATTGCCGGTGCGAGCGGCGCGCACCAACACGCGGGAAAAGCCATTGGACTCGAAAGGCTCCGTTTGCGGGTCTTTCACCGACGGATAATGCTTTCCATCCAAACTGGTCAAGACGCGAGGCTGTCCTAGCAGCGGATCGGGTTCGGTTGGGATTTTGATGGCCAAGTTCGCACTTACACCATCTGCGGACTCGGGAAAGCCAATCGCATTTTGCGGAACCGCTTCATTGGCGGCCTCCAGCGCGGAAACCGTGGTGTCGAAGTAAACGTAGCCTTTGCCGGCAACAGGATCATTCTTCACCAAATAACGACCAGTAAACGAAAGTAAGGGTGGGTTGCCAGTGAAGACTTGAATGGTGGTGAAGTCCACGGTGGCTGGATCCACTTGTTCAGAAAAAGCCAAGCGCAAAGTGGCGTTCCGCGCCACTTCGGTGAAGGGCGGCGCGGACTGGATGCTTTTATCAATCACATGCTCCAAGTTGGATTTGGCCGTTGCCAGCAAGGAGAGAAAATTTGGGGTACCCGCATCTTGCAGAATCGTGAGGGTTTCCTTTTGGCTGACCGGGTTGGTGTCGATTTGGAAATTCACCCCATCCGACTCCAGCAGATGGCTAATCAGCACATCGCTTTCGTACAGCACGCCATTGCGATCGCGCACATCCACTAAGCGCCCCCAATCCACGCTCTCCAAAAACAAACCAAGCGAGGATTGGTTATTGCTGTCGAGGCCTCCTGGGCCGGAAGCAGAGAGGCAGCCCCCGGCGAGGAGGGCGGCAAGGGCAAGGCCGAGAGCGGCAAAGCGTGCAAGGATGTTCATCCTGGAGAGGTGGGTCACGGTTTCCATGTGGATTGGGGACGTACGGTTGCGCTGCACCGAGGGCCCTATCGTAGAAACTTCAGGCCAAGTCCGCTGTATCTATACGAGCAATTCCCATACCAATCCCAGAAATGCCCCTCAGAGGCTCTAGCAGGGGCAGGAGCGCCCAGAGCGTGCGTTTTTGCACACCCCACGCCCACTCCTCCCATTCCTCCTAGCCACCCCATTGATAACCCGCCCGCTCGGCGTCTTGCCGACTCAGGAAAGGTTGCAAATTCTCGGGGCGAATACGGTGGGCCGCGGCCGAAGACAAGGCGTGGACCTTGTTTGTGGACCGACAACCTGCGTACTCCACCTGCAGCAAGGTGTCGCAAAAGGCACAGAGAAAGCTGCGTCGCTTGCTCCCAATCAGCCGCCAGGGGGCACTCAACCCCTCCTCATGGCTTACACAGTTGGCGTTGGGACAGGGGCCAAGGCGGTGATCCGCATTTCCCGTGGGTACCGGAGTGAGGGGTGGAAGTGGCCAACGGTCTTGGCGCAACATCGCTAAAAAAACGGCTTGGCGCACCACCGGCCCCAACCTGGCCTGCTCGAAGTAGCAGGCACGGGGGTCGTCGTCGATGCTCGGCGGCAACTCCGCCAACCGCGGCAAGGGGTGCAGCAGTTTGCAAGTGGCCAACAAGGGGTTTTGCAGTTGGGCTGGAGTGATTCCGGGGTAGGAGCCCTGGCCGATATCAGCGCCTCGCTCCACCTGCATGCGGGTGAGATAGAGCGCATCCAACTTGTCGACCTCCGGCACATCTTCCAAAAACAGCGATTTTTGCACCAGCCCTTTGGGTTCAAGGATGCGCGCTTCTTGATTGCCCGTCCAATCACCAAACAAGGGGTGCTTGCCCCAGCGCAAACGATAGTCGAAGCGATCCAGCAAACGACGCTCGAAACTGGCCTCCCAATCCAAGCCCTGCCCCGGCAAAAGCACAATCCGTACCTGCAACATGGCCAAGGCCCAAACCAAAGAACGTGCGGTTCGACCATGACGCAAATCCCCCATGACCCCCAGCGTGCGCCCGGCAAAATCTCCCCAAGCGCGATGCAAGGTGTACAAATCCAACAAGGTTTGGGTGGGGTGGCCAAGGCGGCCGTCTCCGCCGTTGACAATAGGTACATCGGTAGCTTGGCTGGCAAGGCGGGAAGCCCCGTCGCGCGCATGGCGGAGCACGAGCAAATCGGCATAGCCTCCAATCACTTTGGCCATATCCGCCAAACTTTCCCCCTTGGCATTGCTGGATGATTTTGCATCGGCCACCGTCAGCACGGAAGCTCCCAGCCGATGGGCAGCAGCTTCAAAGGAAAGGCGAGTGCGGGTGGAAGGCTCGGCAAAAACGGTGGCAATCATCACTCCACGCAAGGCAACTTCAAAATCGCTTGGCCGCGCCGCAAGCTCTTCTACACGCTGAAAAAACGCCTGTAAAAACGAAGGGTTCAGGGCTTCCGAAGAATGCAGGCCCTCCATCACCGGCAACAGACGCATTGCCATAGGATACCATCGCTTCGAACTTCTTGCCTATCGGCCGCAACTCAATTCACCCGATAAGCGAAGCCAAAAGCGTCAAGCTCTGCCAGTAGCTCTTGTTGGATGTTGGAAACGAAGGTGAAGCGCAGTTGAAAATACCGGCGTCCGTCTTGCACCAATTCAGCTGGATCGGAATACCAATCAGACGGGGTAGAAAGGATGCCGCAGCCACGGTAATCCGCATAGGCATCAAAATTGGTGCTGGCATCGTTTAAGGGGGTGGACGAAACGCATCCAGACACGCTGATGGAATCGACCGAACGGAACTGAACTTCCACCGAAGTCCCGGGATTGGATTGCGCCAAAGAGGGCTCGATGGTGAGACTGGACATGAAAGCCAAGTTGCCGATCTAGTCGAGCAAGCAGCGAAGCGCCAAGTTTTGCTGCTCGCCAATGGGAATCAGCCCATGCCTAGGTGGTGGAGGTCCAAGGCGCTGGAGAAAAACCTCCTCCACCTTCTTTGTCCAAGCCAGCCCCTGGTTTATATCTCCCACCAAATCGGGCTCCAGCTGAAACTGCTTGGGCTCCCAGGCCATCCCCTCCTCGGCATGCTGCACCAGCACCAAATCCCAGGGCCGCCTTTGCTCCATTTGCGCCAACAGCAAGGAAGATGGGGCAACACGCGCATCCAATACCCAAATCACCGCCCACGCCTGCTCCAGCTCGCGCTGCGTCATGGCCATGGCCGCTAGTTCCAACTCATCGCTTGTCCGTTCCAGCCCGGCGCTATCGACGAAACGAATAAGGAAGGCATCTTCTCCTTGCCCCACCAACAATTCGGCTTCGACCATATCCCGCGTGGTTCCTGCCTGCTCATGCACGGTAGCCAAGGCCGCATGATTCCACAGGTTGAACAGCGAGGATTTTCCCGCATTGGGCGGCCCGGCCAACAGCACCCGTGGCGGGTTCAACACCAACTGCCCCCAAGTTTGCCACTGCAGCATTTCCTCCACCGCAAGCCGACGTTGGGCTCGGGGCAGAGCTCGAAGCGAGGTCAATTTTTTGGCAAAAGCCTCTTCCTGATGGGCGGCAAACAAACGCAAGGCCAGGGGGGAACTAGCCTTCCACAAAGCTGTGGGGTCGGCATCGTTGTCCATGTCCAACTCCCTCCAACCACGCTTTTGCAAAAAAGAGCGAAAGGCGGCGGCCACACCAAAGCCACCATGCAGATGGCACTCCACAACTTCCTTTGCCGACTCCGGGGCGGGGTGCCGGCGCCACAACAAGCCCTGGTCAAAGCGAAAGGCACGTCGGCAAAGACCAAACTCACCGGCGGCAGACGGCAGCTCCTCGGCAAAAAGGGCGCGCAGCTGGGTCAAGCTCCCCTCCAATTGCCAAATCGACAAAGCACTCGTCCCAGGCGCGGACAAACGGCGGAATTTCATTCTGCTTGAACGCGTGCCATGCGGTGGAGTGCATGCAAAACCAAATGATCGTGCCTTCGCCAACCGGGCAAATAAGCCTCCAAGTGGTGGGCATCACCCCCACTCAAAATCAAAGAAGCAGGCCCAAGCGCAGACAAAAAATCCTGAGCCAAGGCGGCCACAGCATAAGCCAAGGCGCGCTTGGTACCGGCAGTGACCGCGGCTGCGGTATGCGTTGGGATGCCCACGCTTGCCTCTTCTTCCGCCATTGCCAAATGCGGACAAGCCGTGGCCAAAGCTTTTTCTTGCAAACCCAAGCCTGCACCAATCGCACCACCATGGAAGCGCCCCTCGGCGTCCATGGCATCCACCGTAAACGCCGTGCCACAATCCGCCACCACCACCGCCCCAGCACAGAGTTGCCACGCCTCATAGCTGGCAAGGATGCGATCAATGCCGGTGCCTGTACTCAACACCTGCACAGCGGTGGGCACCGCCGCAAGCTCCACTTGCCAATTGGGAGGCAACAGCGAATGGATTGATGACCATCCCTGCGCCGAGCTGCATGCCAGCAGGACTCTTGCCGAGGGAAAGCGAAGCGCAAACTTACGCAGCCGATCTTGCTCCGCAGCCTCACGCCAAGCAAAGTTCTGCACGGGCTCCAACGACGGCGTAGCCAGTTTCAACCCCCAATTGCCGAGGTCGGCAACAAAATCAAACGGGGATGCGGTCATTTAGCGCGGCAGGCGGAAAGTGAGTTGCCGCACCCCCCCAAGCCGTTCGACTTTGACCCTTAAGGTGTCGGTGTCCATCTCGCGCAGGGAAGCGAAGAGTTGATCGCGGTCGACCGTCGGCTCTCCATTCACCTCGAGCACTATGTCGTCAGCGCGCAAGCCTAAACGGGCAAAAACACTACCTTCCGGAATCCTACGGATGCGCAAACCGCGCACCTCTTTGGACAGAGGGTCGCGCACCAAACGCAAAGGCACTGCAGACAAAATTTCTTCCTGCGACATCTCCTGAATCTGGGCGACATCTTGTTGGCCCACGGCATAAACCCCCGGCTCGATTTCTTGGGTGGTCTGCGGGGTGGGGATTTTCACCCCACCATGGGAGCGTCCTTGGGGATCGATGGGGCGCGAGGAAGATAGAGCACTGGCAAAGACTTGGCTGCTATCAACCTCAAAGGAAAACGCATGCACCTGCAGCACTTCGCCACTATCCAACACCTTAATCTGCACTTCCCCAGGTTTCACCGCCAGGAGCTGCAAATCCAAGCCCGCTTTGGTTGCGAGTTGAAACTTTTGCCCAACCGTCAGTAAATCACCAGCGATGACTTGATCGGTGGAGCGTTCACCGCGCCCTTGAATCCAAGCCGCCGTCGGTGCCTGAATCCACGGCACCTCAATATCTTCCGGGGCAATGCGTGGTTTGGGTTTTTGCACATCGCTGGTTTCCACCACGGGCGGCGGTGGAACATAGCCAGTGATGTTCAAATCTTGCAGCACCTTGTAGCGTTCATAGGGCAATAGATGCCCACCGAGACGCGCACTCTCAATGGCGCCAAAGGTGGATTCCAATTGCGCCATCGACAGCTTGCGTACCAAGCTATCTTGATGCTGGACGAAGTCGTACATTTTCCAACCAAAGCCTCCTAAGGTTGATAGGCCGACTAGGACCAGCACTAGGCGCAGCAACTTTTCGTTCACGTAGGCCATCTTATCCCTCTTCCCTCCGGATTGCGACGCCCTCAGGACTCAGCTTCTTCCCTCAATTCTGGGAATTCTCGTCGACCAGAGCCAGCAATTGCTGCCGCAACGCCCCTAAACCACGGCCCGTGGGTGCACTGATGCAGAGCCCTTCCACCCCCAGCTGCTGAAAAAACTCCGCCGCCCGCTGTTCGCCCTCCTGATCTTCGATTTTAGTTGCCACCACCAAGGTGGGCCTTTCCGCCAAGCCGAGCCCGTAGGCTTCTAGCTCTTGGCGAATCACCTCATAGGCCTCTAACGGCTCGGTATCGGCAGTAGTGGCACAATCCACCAGATGTAGCAACACCCGTGTGCGTTCAATATGGCGCAAAAATTGGTCTCCCAAGCCCTTGCCCGTGGAAGCACCTTCAATCAGCCCGGGGATGTCCGCCAACACCAAGTTGCGATCGCCCTCGCCCACATCCAGTATGCCCAAGGATGGGTCCAAGGTGGTGAACGGATAATCGGCCACCCGCGGGCGAGCAGCAGTGAGGCAACGCAGCAAAGTGGACTTGCCGGCATTGGGCAAACCCAATAGACCGATATCGGCAACTAACTTCAGTTCCAAACGCAACTTCCGCACCTCCCCCGGAGTACCCTTTTCATGGTGCTGCGGAGCTTGTTGGGTAGCCGAAGCAAAACGCGCATTGCCACGTCCGCCTTTGCCCCCCGCAGCCACCACCAAACGCGCGCCATCCTCCGCCAAATCGGCAAGTAGATTGCCGCGTTCAAAATCAAAAACTTGGGTGCCGACGGGGACTATCACCACCAAAGATGCGCCGCAACGGCCACTGCGGTGGTTGCCACCCCCAGGTTGTCCGTCTTCCGCCCGCGCATGGTGATTGCGGGTAATACGAAACAGCGAGTTTTCCTGGCGGTCCGCCAACAGCACCACATCGCCGCCGTTGCCGCCATCCCCACCATCCGGCCCGCCCATGTTGACATACTTCTCGCGGTGAAACGAAGTGCAGCCAGCGCCGCCTTTGCCGGCCGACACCACCATCACCGCTTCGTCGCGAAACATGTTTTCGAGCTTTTGTGCCATGGTTTGAAATGCAATGCTGAGACGTGCAAAAAGCCCGGTCGTCCAATGGACTCCCGGGCTTCGGGGTTTCCGTCAGGTGAAGACCGGGCGGAAAATTAGGCTTCGTGGGGAATGATGCGCACGCGCTTTCGTGATTGAAACTCCACAGTGCCATCCCACAGCGCAAACAAAGTGTAATCTTTGCCCATGCCCACCCCGCGACCGGGATGATGCTTGGTGCCACACTGACGCACGAGGATTTCCCCAGCACGCACTTGCTGGCCACCGTAGCGCTTGATGCCGCGCATTTGCGGGTTGGAATCGCGACCGTTCTTGGTCGAACCACCACCTTTCTTATGTGCCATGACTTCTCTCCAAATCGGCGCTAGCCGCGAATTTCTTTGACCCGAATGTGGGTGTAGGGTTGGCGATGGCCCACGCTTGAGCGGCTGCTCTTGCGGCGGCGAAAAGTAGCGACCCGGATTTTCTTGTCGAGCACCTCGCCGATGACTTCCGCCACCACGCTTGCTCCTTCGACATGAGGGGTGCCAACTTCCACCGTTCCATCCTCCTTCTTGAGGAGTTGGACGGCATCGAAGACGAGTTCGCTGCCCGGCTCGACGGCGGGCATGCGGTCAATCCACAGCTCTTCCCCAGGAGTTAGGGTGAGACAGCGGGAACGGTCGCGGACGATTGCGTACACAGTATTTTTCCTCGCAAAAGGGCCGGATAGTCTAACCACGCCCCTCCGCCTCGGCAAGGGGGCTGCGGCCCTCAAAAACCGGGTCGCCAGAGGAAACTTGGGGGTCTTCCCTAAGCTCCACTTGATGTGGGAGGTCGGCCTGGGCCTCTCGCAGGCGTTGCCATTGCCGGAGAACGCCTGGATGCACCCGGATGCGGAAGTAGCAGGGCGTAGAAATGGCGCGCAGACGGCGCAAAATACGCAGAGCCCCTGCCCGATGGTGGGCAATGCTGCCACTGCCGCCACAGCCCCGACACATCGATTCGCGCGCCCGCGCCAGCCCAGTGCCTAGACGGCGCCGGGTGAAGGTCATCAAACCAAAGCTCCC
>JAJRZS010000019.1 GCA_024275135.1 Planctomycetota bacterium
CGCCGATGGCAACCAGGCGATTGGCTAACCAGGCGCAAAACTCTTCATCGTCGAGCAAGGAAAGGGCAACCTGAAGGTTATGAGCGGTTTGCGCTCGGAAGTCGTCGTCGGATTCGGGTCGCGGCTGGCCTTGCCCTTCAAAAGCCACACCATATTTGTTGGCGAAATATTCCTTGGTTTCCCAAAATAAAGGCGAGTTGGGTTTGTGCGCGGCGCCATGCGAGGCATAACCCGTCACCCCATAGCCGCGGCCTTTGGTGGTTTTGAACCAAGTGCAACGCGGTTGATCGCCGGGCGCGAACACATTGTCGAGTAAAGCTCGGGTGACCTGGGAGTAATCACTGCCGTCCTCAGCGCCAGCGGTACGCCAGCCATAGGATTGAAACCACTCTTCGGGCGTTCCGTACACCATGTCGGAGAATGCACGCGGATCGATACCATTGTCGTTCCAATCGAGCAGATAGTTGAAGTTGCCGAGCCCTAAACCCCAGGCGGTATGTTTGGTTTCGTGATGGCAGCCAGCGGTATGCCCGCCTTCGCCCTCGACGGCAAAAACTTTGACTTCTTCGGCCCCCGCGTGTTTCAAAGCCAAGGCAATACCCGCTGCCACTGGCGCGCCATGACCCGAGGGGCCGGTGTTGGCGGCAAAAATCATGGTTTTGCCTTCGGCTTCCGCATGGCCGGAAAGCCCACCATTGTGCCGTAAGTTGAGCAAATCTTCCCAAACCAGGGTGCGTTCTTCGCCGCCATAGACCGAGTATTTCGGGTCTTTGGTTTTTTGATACATGCGCCGCAGGGCTTCGTTGTAGACCGCAAGCATGGCATAGACCATGGGCACGCAGTGGCCGGCGACCAAGACAAACTTGTCGCTAAAGGCCTTGTCGGGGCGACGAACATCCCAACGCATGACTCCGGACAAGGTTAGCGCCACCATCATCTGCACTTTGGAGCGTGAGCCGCCGGGGTGGCCGGACTGGCGGAGGCTCAGCATCAGGTCGATGCACTGATCCATCATGTCGCCGACTTTTTCCCACTGCGGAAAATCGGCGGAGAGGGAGTCGAAGTTGGGGACAGGGCGGGTCATGGCGGCCCATTGTACGCAACCGCGGGCCCGCAGAGGGGGCATCCTTAGGATGGAACCTCGCTCAAAACCGGCGGTATGCCCACGCCATAGCGCTCAAAGCCATATTGCTGCATGAGGCTGGCTGGGTAGATGTTGCGGCCATCAAGAATGAGTCGGCGCTTCATCAGCTGAGCCATGCGCTCGAAATCTGGGCGCCGATATTCATTCCACTCTGTGCAGAGGATGAGGGCATCGGCGCCATCGATGACTTGGTAAGGGTCTTCCATATATTCCACTTCATCGCCAATAATCTCGCGGGCATTGGCAATGGCTTCGGGGTAAGTGGCGCGAACCTTGGCTCCACGCGCCAATAGGCCCTTTGCCAAAGTGATGGCGGGTGCCTCGCGCATGTCGTCGGTACGCGGCTTAAAGGCCAGCCCCCACAAACCAACAGTGAGCCCGCTCATGTCTTCACCGAAGATTTGGATGAGTCGGCGTAGCATCAAGCTCTTCATGTTTTGGTTGACCTCTTCTACCGCCTCCAAAATCTGAAAGTTGTACCCATGCTCTTTGGCCGTGTGCATGATGGCTTTGACGTCTTTGGGGAAACAAGAGCCGCCATAGCCAATGCCGGAATAAAGGAAGGGTTTGCCAATCCGTGAGTCGCTGCCGATTCCTTGTCTTACCATGTTGACATCGGCGCCAACCGCATCACAAATATTGGCAATCTCGTTCATGAAAGAGATTCTCGTCGCCAACATGGCGTTGCTCGCGTATTTGGTCATTTCCGCCGAGAGCGGATCCATGTTGTAGATGGGGGCGCCGTTGCGGACGAAGGGCTTGTAGAGATCATTCATAATCTCAAAATCTTCTTCGCTTTCCGCCCCGATTACCACGCGATCAGGCTTGAGAAAATCGTCGATTGCCGCTCCTTCTTTCAGGAACTCGGGGTTGGAGCAAACTGAAATGGGGTGACTGGTTTCCGCTTGGGCAATCTTGAGTACTTGGGCTGCAGTGCCGACGGGAACCGTGGATTTGTCGACAATCAATTTTGGCCCATTGGCGCAGCGGCCAATGTCGGCGGCAACTTTGAAGACCGCACTCAAATCAGCGGAACCGTCTTCACCAGAAGGCGTGCCGACGGCAATGAAAATAACTCTTGCTTCCTCTACCGCGGCCTTTAAATCGATGCTAAAGCGGAGACGATGATGACGCACATTGGCCAACACCAGCTCGCTAAGACCGGGCTCGTAGATAGGGATGATGCCTTCTTGCAAGCGTGCGATCTTGGCTTCGTCAATATCAATGCAGGTGACCGTATTGCCCATTTCGGCAAAACAAGTTCCAGCAACTAGGCCCACATAGCCCGTTCCGACAATGGTGATTTTCATGGCTTCAATTCAGTCTTCGGTGTATCCCAGCTCCGACAAGAGGCTGGTCATGGCGGGGGATTCCGTAACCTTGGCGGGGCGGTGTCGCTTGGCCTGGCTCTTCAACAGGAAGTTTAGCGTTTCGGCGGCAAAAGCATCCTCTTTGTTTTGCAGATTGCTCAGTCGCGGGTGCTGCTCTTCGGGATCCTGCTCCAGGTCAAAAACTTGAAACACCCCTTCACCGACGCTGAAAATGCCCTTGGCATGGCCATGGCGGTAGCCACGCAGCTCCATATCCAAAGCGGGGCGCAGCAAATCCATACTCAGCGCGCGATCGATATCTTTCTCTTCCCATAGCGGTCGCAAACTATGGCCGCTGCGTCCACCCCAAACCTTGAGCTGGCATAAATCAAGCAGAGTTGGAGCTAAATCCATATTGCTTACGGTGGCCTGAATACGTGCATCTGCCGGTACCAAGCCTGGCGCGCGTAATACCATCGGCACATGCATGACCTCTTCATACAAGGTGTGGTGGTGGCCGCGCCGACCATGCTCCATAAACTCTTCGCCGTGGTCGGATGTGATGGCGATGACCACTTGATCGGCAATGCCCCAGGATTCTAGCTGTTGCCACAAGCGAGCAATTTGGTCGTCTGTGTAGCGAATTTCCGCGTCGTAGAGTGCTTTGAGTTGAGCCAACTCCTCCGCCGTCAATTCTCGATCCTTTTGCATCAACTCATCGCCGACCACACTGCCGTCGTCGTTGGGCAGGAAGCGCTCGCGATATTCCTGGGGTGGAAAATAGTCGTAGTGGGGATCCCATAAATGAAGAAAGAGAAAAAAAGGCTGCTCGTAGTTCTGGTCTTTTTTCAGCCACAGCAAAGCGCGGTCGATGGTTTGCTCGGCAGTGCGGGTGTCGGTATGCGATTTGGATTCCAGTTGATCCACCGTTTCGCTTTTGCGATTGGCACCCAAAGCCTCGGCTGCTTCCAAAGTGCCAAGATAATCGGGCCCGGGCATATAAACCTCAAAACCTTGGTGAAACCCCCAAACAGGGTGCAAGAAGGGCGCAGAGAAGAAGCCGGCGGTGTGATAGCCAGCATCCTGAAACACATTGGACACCATTGGTACCTTTTTGCCCAAGCTCCATTTGCGCGACCGCACTCCATGCTCCACAGGGTTCATCGCTGTAAGCAAACTCATGTGGCTGGGTAAAGTCCATGAGCAAGCGGAGGATGTGTTTTCGAACAGCGTGCCCTCTTTGGCCATTTGCGCAAGAAAGGGCATCGTAGCCTCGGTGGGGGCAAACTCGGGCCGATAGCCATAAGGGGTGGTGTGGTCGGCACGCAAAGAATCGATCGAAATCAGGATGACCGGGCGATGAACACCATAATCCAGGGGTTTGGTGGCAGCATCTTTTTGGCTGCAGGAGCCAAGCGCAAACAGTAGAAGAAGGGGTAGGGATGTTTTCATGCTTCTTCCCCTTCCCCTTTCCCTTGGCCAAGACTCGCAGTCAAACCAATGCATAAACTCATGACGCCAACCAGATGAACAAGCAAGCGCTCGGGAATTCCCTTGGCGCGCAAACTTGGATAATTCCACGGCGTAACCAGCAAAATAAGGAAGTACAAAGTTGCGCAGCCGAGAACCAGAATACACAATTGCCTTAACTCTATATTAGCCAGACGTTGTCGGGTCACGGGCAAGGCACAAAGAAAGAGCAACCACAACAAACCCCAGCTGCGCCAGTCTGTGCACTCTTCCCAGAAGGAGGTCAACACATGGTCTAATCGTCTTTCTTGGGAAGGATCGGTTTTGAGTTTGCCGGAACTTCCCATTGGGGAGTTGTCGGGATTCTCGCCGGCACTCCAGTAATACATGACATTCTCCAGGTTGAGGCGCTCTGTGTAGTTTTCGTCGATGGCGGGCAGCTGAGCGCGCAACAACAACCATGGAGCAATCAGCAGGGCGAAAACTCCAGCAAGACGAAGAACGGGAGCCAAAGATCGGAGAGTGCAACGAAAAGTGGGTAAGACCTGACCAAGTAGCAAGGCCAAAATGGTGCAACCAGCGAGAGCTAAGCCTTCATTTTTCATCATCGCGCCGGCGGCCAGGGCCAAGCCGCATAAGGTTAAGCCGCGCCAGGAAGAAGAAAGGCGCAGCCAAAGAGCTAAGCCAGTAGCGAAAAAAGTAGCGACTGCCAGATCACCACCGCCGCCAAGCATCATTTCTCCGGTTAGGCCAGCGCGCGGCAAATCAACCCAGCCATGGGCAAGATAATCGGAGCCATAAAGCATGGGAGTGGTGGCAGCGACAAGAGAGCCGAGGTTTGCAGCTTTGGCCCCAAATCGACGCAAGCCAAAGGCAATGACGAGTGGCATGCAAGCGGTCCAAAAAGCGAGGGGAAGTTGAACCCAGCGATCATCCCAACCACCAAGTTTGGCCGTCCATGCTTCCAAGATGGGAATGCCAAAGGGATAGTTTGGGTGGGTGACCAAGCGTCCGTAGCCATCGGCTTGAATCATGCCAACAATGGATTCGGCCGTGGCCGAGCCATCGAACAGCAGCACTTTACCGCGGTAGCCGAAGTGATAGATGGGGTCGAACTCGTTGAGGGGCAGAGCGAGGGCGGCAGCAACGGAACCAACCGCCAGCAACACCAACAAAGCGGCAAGGGGTTTGCTGAAGGTGGAGGCAGCTAGGGTATTGGTGGATTCGGCCTGACGCCAAAGCCTCCATCCACAGCCCAGGCCGGCACACAAGGGCAACCACCACAGCACAGCAAAGGGAATGCCGACGGCGAGCCCGGCGGTGGTGACGAAGACCACGGTGGCGGTGCCAAGAAGGTAGGAAAGGGCGGTTTCTTCCCAGCGCGAGCGTGCCAACAAAGTGCGGGCTGGCAGCAAGACGCGGCCGATGCAATAAGCAAGACCTAAATAAAGTAAAGCAGTGAGCAAGGTCATGAGTTTTGCGGTGACTTGGCGGACCAAGATAAGACCGTGGTGAAGGGCACGAGTTCCCAGTCTCCGAGCAAGAAATCGGGTTGGTGGCGCCAAAACAAAATCCATTGCACGTCATGGTTTTTGGCGGCTTGGATTTCTACTGGGGATAATGTGCGGGTGGGGGCAGAGGGCAAGTTTTTGGATAGCCCTCGTTTATCCAAACGCACTTTCTGCGTGCCACGCCATGGAGTTTCCTGGTTGTAGGAGTTCACCCATTGATAATAGGTGGTAACAAAACTCGTGCCCATTTCGGGGTGCCAGAGATACAAGCGCCGGGGCAACAAGCGTGCATTCAAGGGTAGAAACCAGCGCGCGCGGGTGGCAGTGGTTTGAAGAGGGCCATTCGGCACCATCAAAATCCCCTCGCCTGGGGGGACGGTATTACGGACAAAGGTTGCAAACTGTTCCATTTCTGGATCCAACCAATGCGGCCAATACATACGGGCGGCATTGAAATACACCAAGCCCGCGGCGTCGAATTCGCCGCTGTTCCACACCCCTGTGTTATCCAGAACTAGCGGCGAGCGCATCACTTTGGCCAAGTCGGCAGGGTTGATTTGGCGGTAGCTCGGCACATCATGAACCAAAACGACGAGGTCGGCGCCCCGTGCAGTTTGCAAGGCATCTCCACCTCGACTGCGTCGCGGCAACATGCCTGAGCGGCGAAGATGTTCCTCCAACTTATCGATGGACTCTGCAGAGGTGGCGCCGTCGGCAGGAATGACATCCTCGCCGGGTGCGGCATCAAGAATGGCGATGACCTTGCCCTTGTAGTGGGAGAACAGTCCAGCAATGTATTTGGTCGTGGTGACCGGGTTGAGCGGCTTCGAGGCGGGATAACGTTGGCGCGTGGGTTGGAAGCCATCCATGGCGGCTTGGCCGATGGCCATGCTAAGAAAAAGCAGAACCAAGGCTGCAGACAAGGCGTGAAGTCGGGAAAGCCAGTGAAGCATGTTGCTTAGTCGTCGGTGTAGCCGAGTTCAGATAAGAGGTTGGTCATTTCCGCAGTTTCCGCAACTTTACCCGTTTCATGGCGGGTTGCTTGCGCCTTTTGCATTGCGCCCAAAGTTTCGATGGCGAAAGGATCCTTTTTATCCGCTAGATTGCTGGCGCGAGGATTTTGTTCTTGGGCATCCTTCGCCAAGTCAAAGATCACGAATTTTCGTTTGTAGTTATCCAAAATCCCTTTCCAAGGGCCACGTCGATATCCTCGCAGCTCAATGCGACGAGTTGGTCGCAACAAATCCATAATCACTCCTTGGTCGACATCGGCGTCGGTCCAAAGTGTGGACAGGGAATGGCCGCTGCGACCAGTCCAAGAGGGAAGCCCCGCCAGTTCGACCAAAGTGGGGGCTAAGTCGCGGTTGCTGACGCTGGCTTGAATGCGCGTGCCAGCAGGCAAGAGCCCTGGGGCATGGATGACCATAGGCACATGCATGACTTCTTCGTATAAGGTGAGGTGATGTCCCCGTTGCCCATGCTCCAAAAATTCATCGCCATGGTCGGAGGTGATGCCAACAATCACTTGGTCGGCGATGCCCCAGGCTTCTAACTGTTGCCACAAGCGTGCAATCTGGTCGTCCGTGTAGCGGATTTCTGCATCGTAGAGAGCCTTGAGTTGATCGAGTTCGCCTGCGGCAAGGGGACGATCAAGCTGCATGAACTCATCTCCAACCACCGAGCCATCGTCGTTGGGCAGAAACTGTGCCCGATAGTTCTCCGGAGGAAAATAATCGTAGTGTGGATCCCAGAAGTGGAGAAAGAGAAAGAAGGGGCGTTGGTAATTTTGATCTTTTTCTAGCCAGGCTAGGGCTCGTTTAACCACCTGCTCCCCGGTGCGGTTGTCGGTGTGCGATTCAGCATGAATGGCCTCCACCTTTTCTCCCTTGCCCGATGCGGCCAGGGCTTCAGCGGCATCTAAGGTGCCTAGATAGTCGGGGCCCGGCATATAAACATCAAATCCATGATGGAATCCCCAGACAGGGTGCAAGAAGGGGGCGGAGAAAAAACCTGCCGTCGCATAGCCGGCCTTTTGGAAAACATCGGAAACCAAGTCGATTTTGGGGTCAAGGCTAAATTTGCGTGAACGAATCCCATGTTCCAGAGGATGCATCCCGGTGAGGATGCTGATATGACTGGCCAAGGTCCAAGGGGCGGTGGCTTCAGCATGTTCAAATAACACACCTTCCCGTGCCAAGTGGTCGAGGAACGGCATGGTTTGCTCTTGGGGCGCAAATTGCGGGTGATAGCCGTAGGGTGTGGTGTGGTCGGCCCGCAAAGAATCGATGGAAATAAGAATGACCGGCCGGGCTTGGGGCGTTTTTTGCTGCTGGGAGTCAGGCTGCCTACTGCAGGCAAGGACCAATCCCAGGAGCAGAGCGCAGAACAACGACAGCGTGCGGCTTGGCATGGTTGCATTCTAGCCTGTCGAGCGCGGGCTTCGTGGGGTCGCTAATCTGGAGGACCATGGGCAAACAACCGCCGCAAGAGGAAGACATGCCAGCTTTGGCTCCGGTTTCGCCACGAGCTTTACTGACGGCCTTGGCGCTAGGTGCCATACCTGCTTTCTTGGCCTTTGCCCTCGATGAAAAAGCCTTGCAACCTGGTGACATCACTCTTGCGGCGCTGGTGTTCTTGGTTGCTGTGTTTTTTATCTGGCGAATCCCCACATCGAAGCCGCGCCTACTACCCTGGCCATTTGCTCTGGTTTTGGCTGCCGTGCCCACTTTGTGGACCATGGCCACCCTCGATGGGCCGATTACCAACGACGAGCGTTCGTTTCAGTTCCAGGCCGAGCTTTTTGCCTCGGGGGAAATTGCAGAACCTCTGCCGCATGCCCAAACCGCTGCGTCTGCCGAGGACGACCTCCTGCTCTTGGATGTTTTTCGCCGACGCCAGGTCTATGAAGATCCCGCCACCGATCGCCGTTTTTCCAAATACGCGCCGGGCACGGCACTAGCCCTTTTGCCGGGTGTTGTCCTTGGCCAACCTCTGGTGGCCACCTTATTAGCGGCTCTCGCCGACCTTCTGCTGCTGCGCTGGATTGCCCACCAACTACGCCTTCAGCAAAGGCATCTTGTTCCTCTGCTCTTTGCCGCCTCGCCATTTTTTCTGCTGATGCAAACCTCCACACAGTCCGAGGTTTATACCTTGCCAGCGGTGCTGCTTGGCTATGGGGTGCTCCTTCGGCTGCGGCAATCTCAAACTGGGTCCGCTTGGGCGCTGGTGGTGGGAGCAAGTTGTGGTTGGGTCTTTTGCTCCCGCCCTCTTACCGGCTTCGTTTGCGCTTTGGTTTTCGGCTTGGCCTTGCTGCAACAGAGTCGACGTTGGCCCTTTGCCTTGTTCGCCATTCTTGGCGGCTTGCCCTTTTTGCTCTTGTTTTTGTGGTGGAATCAAGAGTTCAGTGGCGATCCATGGACCCCGGTTTATAGCCTTTATGCGCAAAAATACGGTCCCTTTTTCCCTGGCCCGGAGCGTCTGCCGCAGGATGTTTACGGCAATGGGGATTTTTGGGTCGGTTTGTTGCGCCAAAGTGGGCGTTGGTCGGTTGCCTTTGGCGGCATGCTTGGCGCTGCAGCCTTAGCCTTTTGGGGTGCTTGGCGTTTGCGGTTGCGTGACGGCGGTGTTGCCATTTTGCTCTCCTTGCTTCTGCCTGCGGTTTATTCTTTGCATTGGTACGCTGGACACCGTGCCTATCTGGGTCCGCTTTATGCTGCCGAATCTTTGGGCCTGCTTTGCTTGGGTTTTCTGTTCTTGCTGGAACAGGCACCCCCTCGTTGGGGAGATGGTTTGGTTGCGGTCATGGTGTTGGGGGGGCTGGCGATGTTTGCCAACCGCTGGAGTTTGATTGCCAGCGAAAGCCATGCGCGCAGTGGCCCGCAACGGCTGGTACAAACCCAGCTGCCAGCAAACCAGAAGGCGGTGGTTTTTTTGCCTGTCAAAAATCAGGGCAGCAAAGAAAAGGCCTTCAAATACTGGACACCATCCCTACCGTCTGAGTTGCAACAAGATGCTCCTCTAATTCTGCGTACTACCCGTCGCATGACCCCGCAGAAGATTGTGGCTTTGCTAGGCTTGGGCGAATACCCACTTTATGGTTATGTACCGCAACCCGGACTGGCTGAGGGTGGAATCTTGCAACCTCTTAATAAATAGGGACGGTGGCTTTGGAGAAATCCACATCTTGAAATCCAGGGATGCCTTGGACTTCAAGGACGCGGCGATTCACTTCTAGCCGATAGCGTCCCGGAGGTATCGGTCCCAAAGACAAAACCCCGGCATCGGGAGTTGGCACCATGGGCAGGAGTTGATTGAGGTCCAGGCGTTTCCAAATAAACAACTCCTGTGGTGGCAGGTTGTGCACCTGCAAGAAGCAGCCAGGGATGGATAAAGAGGCCTGCTTTTGGTCGGCGTTGAGCAAGCCTTGGTACAAACGGGTAGCTTGTCGTGGAGGCAATCCAGGGACATAAACCTCGATTAACAGTTCAGCGCGGTAGGTGCTGTCAAAAACAACTTTGCCCTCGGTATCGGAGAAAGCAATCCAAGGTTCCGACTCCGGTTGCTCGGCGACCCTCGCGAGTACAAGAGAGTTGGCCATGGGCCGTTTCATGCTGTCGAGGAGGACGAGGTGCCGCGGTAGTAGGCTGGGTTCCTCCACGCTTTCAATTTCTGGTTCTTGCAGCAAGCTCAAACGGAAGCTTTGGTTGTTTGCCGGCAGCGGAGTTTCTTGCTGCCCTTCTAAAAGATTGTGCAAGGGGGCAAAAGCAAAAAAGCGCAGCGGGCCGACCGCTTCCATTTCAGCTTGAGCAAAGCCCTTGGCATCGACATTGGCAGAGACCAACTCCGGAGAGAAGAAAAAAACCACGCCGTCAGTGGCCGGTGTGCCATCGGCATGAAAGAGCTGAACGGAAACGGGGTGGGTGGGGCCAGGTGCTTGGACTTGGGGCGCGGCTGGGAGGGAAAGGGGGGATTGGGGCGGGACTTGAATCGGGCTTTGCTGCAGAATCCACAGTGCTGTAAGGATGGGTAGCAGGAGCCATGCGGTGAAACGCAAAAGACGAGCCAGAGGGATGTGCTTCATTTAGGAAGCTCCGGATCATTGCCGCGAGTGGAGGATTTGGATTTCCTGCCTGCTTGGCCAGAGGTTGGCAATTGCACTGCGATGACGGCTTCCCCTTGGTTGGGAACAGTAATCGAGGTGGCCCTCCATTCTCCACCATGGCGCAGCTGCAAAGAATAGTTGCCAGCGGCGATATTGCTTAAGACATGACCGTTTTTGCGCAAGTTGAAGCTGAAGTCGCGGCGACCGTCTTCAGGTTGGGCGAGCAAGCGGGCCCGGGTGGTACGACCTTGGCCAGGATTGTTGACTTCCAGTCGCAAGGTTCCTAGATAGACATCAAAATCGACGTTCTGATTGCCGCCATTGCGAAGAATGGCTTCGCGTCGCTGCAAACCACTGGGGGGATTGCCTTGCGCATTATGCAGGTTGTCAGGAAAACTTCCCGGGCGGCAAAGAATGAGCCAGTAATCGGCGGAATCCACGGCTGCTAGTTGGTAGTGCCCGGCGTAATCAGTGGTTGCCACACGCATTTGGCGGGTGAGGTTGCGGCCACCAAAAACATCTCCAGGGCTATTGGCTCCTGTCATTTGGGGAAGGACGAAAACGGCATAATCGGCAACGGGTTTGCCGTTCACTTGCACCTGGCCGCTTAGACTTCCACGGCCTTGCATATCGATTTCCAGGGTGACCGGAACTTGCTGACCAGCATGCACTTCTAGCCCGTCATAGCGAGCCAGCGGACGCGTGTTGCCCCAAACAAAGGCCATGCCACTGGCTTCTTGGTCGGCGTCGCGGAGCTGAAGATTCCAAGCTGCGGGCATGATTTCCTCGAACTGGAATCGCCCTTGATTGTCGACGCGGGCATCCAAGGAATCGTAGCCAGGAGCAGAAGCACTCACACGCAGTTGGCGGAAGCCTTCCATTGGCCCGCTAACTTGGCCGACAATGCCGCAAGCTTCCACCAGGGAAAGTTCGGTTTGATAATCTTGGTCGACCAGGCCGAAATCTTCGGAGTCGGCGGGAGAATAGCCGGCGTGATAGGCCTCCAGGCGATAATCGCCTTGGGGCAAACCTTGGAAGGAAAAACTGCCGTCGGCAGCGCTGACGGTATGGGCGAAAATGTCGCCACCGCGGGCCATGCCTGGTTGTTGACCCAGTCGGTTGCGGCGCGGTTTGCGCAAGGAGCGCAAATGAACACGTGCCTGCGCCAGCGGCTTGCCATCGGGGCTGAGTACCAAGCCCGAAGCGCGGAATCCTTGGCTTAAATGAATCAGCAAATCAGGTTTTTGAAAGCGCTTGGATTGTCGGAGACGAAACATGGCACTGTGGCCTGCAGCATGTTGATTGTCCCAAGCGTATACAGTGAAACGCCCACCCCAGGCCTCGCGCAGATTGGGCCGCAGTTGAAAACTTCCGGCTCCTCCACTAAGCGTGGTGGCATTGGCTAACATGTCGCGGGGGTTGATGAATCCTTGACGGTTTTCCACCAGACGAACTTCGGCGCCGACCACTGGCCGACCATTTTCATCGACGACCACGCCCTCCAGGGGAGGAAGTGGGGTGAGGAGGATCTCAAGGGATTCTCCCTGCGGAGACAAATTTTGTTCCTCCACCCAGTAGCCTTCGGCGCCAACCGTAATGTACAAGCCGAGTTCCAAACTGACGTCGGGAAGGGCAAGTTCAAAGCGACCATCAGCATTGGTTTCGGTTTCCCCTAGTTGCTGCCCCAAACCTTCCACCCCGACCTGTTTGCTGCCGACCACCACGCGGGCATGGGCGATGGGTTGGCGTTGGGAATCCATGACCAAGCCAAAGGCGGATTGCGTGGGCAGGAAGTGGATGTCGACGCCCTGCAAATGTTCCCCATGTTGGGCGCGAACCGAGGAAGACCAGCTCATGGCAAAGCCAGTAGCGGTTGCCTTAAGCCGCAAGGGGCGGTCCGGCAGGTTGTGAAAAACGAAATGCCCCTGCGCGTCGGCAATCACGCTATCGGCGATTGCACGCTGCGGGCTTCTGCGGGAAAAACTTGCAAGTAGGCTATCGCTGTAAGGGGTGACGGTGGCGCCTGGCACGGGGTTGCCGTTGGAGTCGAAAACGGTGCCTTCTAAGGTGAAGCCTGGCCCCAGTTGCAAAGTGCCGAGGTCGCGGCTGCGTCCGACATAGGCCGGCTGGTTGTTGAGCTCCAAGACGGCATAGTTAGGTTGGCGAATTTCGATAATAAAGCGCAAGCGATCGCGAGGTGTTTCCGGCAAAGCGAAAAACCCTTTCCCATCGGTTTGAGTTTGCCAGCTAGCGGCTAAAGCGGTTCTGTCTCCGTCCCAAGAAGCGGCCCAGCCCACTAAGCCGTAAGCAACAACGGTGGCTCCAGCAACGGCTTCCTGCTTTTCGTTGACCACCTGTCCAAAGAAACTGGGCAGACTGTCAGCCTTGGGTTGCGGTGGATGGCTACTGGGATCGTCCAGGTTCTCGCGTTCCGTGGCGATGGTGGAGGTTGCCTGGTTTTCCCCTTCCAAGACGGGGGCTGCGTCTTGATTGGGCTTCGAAAGTGTGGTTGTGGAGTTTGGATTGTCTTGAGATGCTCCAAAAACCACCCAGCCGATCATGGCAAGGAGTAAAACCAGAATCAGGGGCAGGGCGAGTCGCTGCTTCATGCCGCCCCATGCTAACCCAATCGGCGAGCAGACTCCGCCCCTGCTACAGCCTCTTTGTTGGCGCGAGATTAGACTATGGCCGCCATGCGCCTTTCCCGACTCTTATTTGTCACCCTACGCGAAGACCCAGCTGATGCCGAGGTGCGTTCCCATGCCCTGATGGCCCGCGCCGGATTCTTGCAAAAGCTCGCTGCCGGAATCTATGTGTATGGACCCATGATGTGGCGGGTATTGCGCCGCATCGAGCATATAGTGCGCGACGAGCATGATAAAGCTGGGTGTTTGGAGATGCTGATGCCGGCCTTGCAGCCGCGGGAACTTTGGGATACTTCTGGCCGTTGGGATCGTTATGTCAACGACGGCATCTTGTTTCACTTCAAGGATCGCCGAGGATCCGAAGTTTGCCTTGGCCCAACCCACGAAGAGGTCATGACCACCTATGTGCAGCGCCAGGTGCAGTCCTATAAACAGCTGCCAGTCATTCTCTATCAAATCCAAACCAAGTTTCGAGATGAGATTCGCCCGCGCTTTGGCTTGATGCGAGGCCGGGAGTTCATCATGAAAGACGCTTATTCTTTTGATACTTCGGCCGAGGCCATGGTGGAATCCTATCAGCGCATGCGCGAAGTGTACCGCTCCATTTTCAGCCGTTGTGGCTTACGTTTCACTCCGGTGCAAGCGGATTCTGGAGCCATCGGCGGCAGTGGGTCGGAAGAATTTATGGTTGATGCGGATACCGGCGAAGATGCAATCGCCGTGTGTCGTGCCACTAGCTATGCCGCCAACCTGGAAAAAGCGGTCTCCCGTATTCCGGCACCCGCGCAACCTGCCGAAGAGCTGCCCATGCACAAGGAGCCCACGCCTCATGCGCGGTCTTGCGAAGATTTGTTGGCACTTTTCCCCGAGTTGCCTATTACCCGCATGCTCAAAACCGTGCTTTATGCGGTGGTTTATGCCGACGGCAGCGAAGGTGTGGTGGCGGTAATGTGCCGTGGTGACCGTGAGATTAATGAAGTGAAGCTGAGTAACCACTTGCAAGCCTTGCAATTGGAGTTGGCTTCGGAAGAGCAGGTCAAAGCAGCAACTGGAGCGGAAGTGGGCTTTGCCGGGCCCATTGGCTTGGCTTCCCATGTGCGCTTACTCGCCGACCAATCGGTGGAAGGAGTGAAAGGATTTCTTTGCGGTGGCAATGAAACAGGCACTCATTACTTGGATGTATATTTTGGTCGCGATTTGGAGCAACCGGAAACCGTGGATTTCGGCACAGTGCAAGCCGGCGACCAAGTGATGGATGGCGAGGGGGAGATTGAAATTACCCGTGGCATTGAGGTTGGACATATTTTCCAGTTGGGAACTAAATATTCCGAAGCGATGGATGCTACTTTTTCCGATGAAAACCAAAAAACCAAACCGATTTGGATGGGTTGCTATGGCATTGGTGTGTCGCGGGTGGCTGCCAGTGCGATTGAGCAAAACCACGACGAACATGGAATGATTTGGCCGCTGCCGATTGCCCCCTTTGCTGTCCACTTAGTGCAAATGAAAGCGGGCAATGCAGAGCAAGATGCCTTGTCTTTAGAAATCCACGATAAGTTGGAGGCCGCCGGCGTCGATGTGTTGTGGGATGATCGCAAAAAGGTCAGTCCCGGCGCCAAATTTAAAGATGCGGATTTGGTCGGCATACCATTGCGCATTGTGGTTGGGCGAGATGCAGCCAGCCGTGGTGTTGAGTGGAGTTTGCGTGCGCAGGCCGGAGAAAAGGAAGCCATCAGCGCGGATGAAGCAATGCAGCGTGCGATTCAAATGGCGCAGGAGGCTGGGCGTTGAGCCTATTTGGCGCCCTTTTGCTTAGCTTGTTTGCGCTGCCGGCGCAAAACCCAACTCAATCTCCAGTTCCCCAACTCACCCCGTGGCCGCGCCTGGATGCCGGCGGGGTCGAGCAGTGGGCGGCGATTGATTGGCGGCAAGCCGCTTCCTATGTGGGCAAATGGGTAGAGGTGCGGGGGGTGATTGTGCAGACCCACAGCACGGGCAAGGTTAGCTTCCTGAATTTTCGTGAAGATTGGAAGGGCTCCTTAAGCGTGGTGATTTTTTCCCAAGTTGCGGCGGATTTTGCTATTCCCCCGCAAGATTTTTTTCTTGGGCGCGAAGTGGTAGTGCGAGGCAAGGTGACGCTTTATAGGGGTAATCCCCAGATCCTTATTCACAGCACAGACCAAATCCAAGCTGCGGATGGCACCCAAGTGGCTTCTAAGCCTGCTTTGCATCCGGTTACCCCTGCTGCCAAACCACAAGCCGAATTGCTGAAAAAGAATACGGTGCGGGTAATGAGTTGGAATATGGAAAACTTTTTCGACCTTTACGATGACCCCTACCACCAGGATGAGCGCACCAACCCAGCCTTCACATCCAACAAGCGGCAGCAAAGATTGGGACAAGTCATCCGTCATCTGCAACCGGATGTTTTGTGTTTGCAGGAAGTTGAAAATCGAGGCTTCCTTGAAAAGTTTGTCAAACAACATCTGAAGGGCATGGGCTATGAGGTGGTGTTACTAGAAGGCAATGACCGGCGTGGCATTGATGTTGCTTTGTTGAGTCGATTGCCAATCGGGGCGGTGACGTCTTACCGTCATTGGCGCTTTACAGATGCAGATGGCAAGGAGCAGCATTTTCGTCGGGATTTTTTGCGCGTGGAAATCAAAGAACCTTTTCTCGCCGACATTTTTGTTGTGCATCTCAAATCCAAGCTCGGCGGAGAAGCTTCCACTCGTGCGCGTGAAGCGGAAGCCCAAACCGCTGCGTCCTTAGTGGCCAAAGAATTGAAGGCCAATAAAAACTATCGTGCTCTCATTTGCGGAGATTTCAACGCCACCATCGAAGAGCAACCCCTCCAGGTTTTTTTGCAATTGGGATTTCTCGATGCTTGTCACCAAAATCCAGAAAATACCTACAACCAAAAACCCTATCAATCGCGGGTGGACTTTGTGTTGCTGTCGCCAAGTATGCAGCCTTCCGTGCAAGCTGCTCAGGTATTTCATCAGGTGGAAAATGTTGCCATTCAAGATTGCTCGGATCACAATCCCGTGGTGGTCGATTTCCAACAACTCTAGGTGGAAGAATCTTTTGCCATGTCTTGGGGCTGAGCGCCGGCGTCGGGGCCTTGGTAGGGCACATAGCCTCCAGAGTTTTCAGGCAAGGGAACACCGGCTTGGTTCATCGCGGTGTAAGCGCTAAGGCAGACGACATTGGCCAAGTTCAGGCTGCGCACATCTTCCCGAATTGGAATATAAACCCGACGTTGGGGATGGGCAGCTAAAAGGCTGGCAGGCAAACCATGGGATTCGGAACCGAAAACCAAAACGCCATCGGCTTGGAACCGAGTTTGAAAGAGCGACGTTCCGCCACGCGCGGAAAGAAGATGAATGCGCTCGGCTAAGGGGCGCTCGGCCTTTTCTTGCAAAAACTCCGCAGCATGTTTCCAATCTTCATGCACTACCAAATCGACCATCGGCCAATAGTCTAGGCCGGCACGCTTCAAATAGCGGTCTTCTAGGGAAAATCCCAGCGGTTTGACCAGGTGTAGGCGTAAGCCAAGAGCTGCAGCCAAGCGAGCTGCGCAACCGGTGTTATGCGGAATCTGGGGATGAACGAGGACAAGTTCCACCCCTAGATTTTATGCCGGCGGCCTAATTGGAGTTGGGATGAACCCCCGGCCCCGTGGCAGGCGGCGGTGGAGCCTCGTTTTGAAGTAGTTGCCAGGCTTTTAGCACGGCGTCGGCGCGTTGCTGTGGATTAAGGATGGAATACAGTTGGAGTTTTTGTTCCATGGGCAAGGGCATCATCACCAGTAAGACGTCGGCTAAATAGTTGATGCTGCGACCGGCCGCATGTTCAGCGGAGTTTCCGGAAAGTTGGACTAGAGCCTGTAAAAATCCATCGCGTTGGGCTGGAGAATCTGCCGACGAGAGCTGAGGCTCTACTAGGGGTTCAAACTCTACTTGCCGATAATCGCGTTTGGGCGGAGTGGATTCACCGAGAATGCGCACGCGTTGCAGACCTTGCACCACAAAGTTGAAGTTGCCTTCTTCGTCGCGCACCGAATGCTGAATCTGACCTAGGCCGGCTATGGGATGAATGGGAGGCTTGGCAAAATAATCATCTTCCCAGCCCGGCAATAAGGTGCCGAGAATGAGTTGGCTAGAAGAGAAAGCGAGCAAATCTTCCATTAACTGGCGGTAGCGTGGTTCAAAAATATGCAAAGGCACCTAGGATTCTGGGTAAAGAATCAGGTTGGGCAAAGGGAAGATAGGAAGGTTGAGGGGCATGCACCTAAGTGGTGGCAGGGCTGGCCAATCGCTCCAAGCATTCACGAATAGCCCGGCGTGGCAGACGGTAATGTAAATCTTGGCACAAATAGTCTTCCAAAAAACTTCGATTTTCTGGTTGCTCCGCTGCCGCCTGTTGCGCAAGTTCGCGCCGCATCTTCAAGCCTTGTTGCGCGGCCTGATGCAGCAACTCGGCGAGGGGGTCGGGCACAAAAGGATGCAAGGTCATCCAACCGGCGAAAACAAAGGGCAAAGTAGTTGCGTCTTTCCAGGCTTGTCCCAAATCAATCATGGTCCAATTTGGGAAACGTTCTCGCGCTTGGAGAGCAGGATCGCCGATGATTTGTACTGCGTCCACCTCTTGGCTTTTGGCGAAGTGAAAGGGATTGGCGTCGGCTGGCCGCTCGAAACAGGCGACATCCGCACAGGACCAAGAATTTTGCATGAGCCAGGCGCTGAGTTTGCGGCCAGTGCGCGAATGGGGGTCGGGGGACCAACTTTGGATGTGGCCGGGTGTGGGGCAATGAGGGGCTAAAAACAATAACACCGAACGAATGGGGCCATCACAGGCAATGACCGGGCCTTCCGGCCACATATGTAAAGGAGGATCGTCGAGAGCTAGCACGGAAGACGCCAAGGCGATGTCGAGTTCTTCAGCTCGCAACATGTTGGCTAAAGTGACGGGTGGTGCTTCGATGAGTTCCACCTCGGGGTGTTCGGCAAGGCGAAGGGTGAGGGGTTTGGCGACCAGATAGGGGACGGTGCCAATACGCCAAGGTGCCGAGGGGGAGGCATTCATCCCTAGACTGGCAGGGCGGAAGAGCTGGCGTCTTTTATTGGCAGCTCTTGGTGGCGGAAATCGCGGACCACCTGGTAAAGGGTGTTGCGCTCTACCGGCACATGTCCGCTTTCGAGGATGAGCCGATGGATGTCCTGGCGGCGCAAAATCTCGGGGGTTTGGGCGCCAGCGTCGTGGTAGACCTTTTCTTGGGAAACCGTACCGTCTAAATCGTCAGCCCCCATCGACAATGCAGCCTGCGCCACCGCGAGGCCAGTCATGATCCAATAGGCCTTCACGTGGGGGACGTTGTCGAGATAAAGTCGGCCAATCGCAATGGAGCGCAGGCGCTCCAGCGGACTGGGCATGGGCAAGTGAGAGAGCTTGGGGGTGTTGGCGGGGTGGAAGGCCAGTGGAATGTAGGTTTGGAAGCCTTGAGTATCATCCTGCAGCGCCCGCAAGCGCGTGAGGTGATCCACCCTCTCTTCCAGAGTTTCGGTCATGCCATAAAGCATAGTGCAGTTGGTTTTGAAACCATATTTATGAATGCCGCGTGCAAGCTCGAGCCATCTTTCGGCACTCATCTTGCGGGGATAAAGTTGCTGGCGTACCCGTTCGGAAAACACTTCGGCACCTCCTCCGGGCATGGAGTCAAGGCCGGCTTCTCGCAATTCATCAAGCACTTCGGCAAGAGGCTTTTTTGCCAGGCGTACGATTTCGTCGATCTCCACCATGGTGAAGGCTTTGACGTGAATATCGGGCCGGGCGGTTTTGGCGGCGCGCAAAATTTCGAGGAAGTAGGAGTACTTCAAGGCGGGCCAAACACCAGCCACCATATGGACCTCAGTAGCTTCGGGATTGGCGGAGGCAAGCACATCATGGACTTGCTCGGGCGTCATGCAGTAGGCGCCATCGTCGCCAGGGCGTCGTTGAAAGGCGCAGAAGCCGCAGAACTGGTTGCACCAATTGGTGTAATTGACGTGAATATTCACGTTGTAGTAGGCCACATCCCCATGCATGGCCTTGCGCATATGATTGGCCAAAAGACCCAAAAGGGCGACGTCGTCGCTGCGGTACATGGCCAGGGCATCTCCTGTCGACAAGCGGTGACCATTGGCCACTTTGGTGGGGATGCCAGCTAACCCCGTGGTCTGGGCGCGGTTTTCAAGGGCCTCAAGGGGGAGCTCCATTCCCCGATTCTAGCAGTAAGGAAAACCTAGTGGTCACCGCGCACAAACAACACCACATAGGCGGTGCGGGCAATCAAAGCCAAATCGCGTAGTGCGGAAAACCTGGATCCGTAGCGAATATCCATGCGCATCCAGTCTTGGAAACTCACATTGGACAGCCTGCCATCGACTTGCCAGATGCAGGTGAGGCCACCAACCACGCGCAGGCGCGCTTTTTGCCATTCTTCATAATTGAGGACTTCATGTGGGATGGGGGGCCGCGGACCGACCAAAGTCATCTCTCCACGCAAGACGTTCCACAGCTGCGGCAATTCATCAATACCCGAAGCGCGGATGACTTTGCCTACTTTGGTGATGCGGGGATCATTGGCAATCTTGAAGGCGGGTCCATCGCGAAGGTTTTTTTCCGCAAGTTTGGCCTGTAGCTCTTCGGCATCCACCACCATGGAGCGGAATTTCAGCAAGGTGAAGGTGCGCCCGCCATGCCCGACCCGGGTTTGGTGAAAGATGATGGGACCACGGGATTCCAGGCGAATGGCCAACGCAGTGACGACCATGACGGGGAAAGCCAAAATCAAGAGAATCGAGGCGCCGACGATATCCAGCAGCCGTTTGCCCCAGGGCATCGGGACTAAAAAAAGAGGCGAGAGGGGTTCGACTTCGGCTCCCCATAAGGATGGGCTCTTCGTGGGATTTTCTGTATCCCCTACACTCTTCTCAGGTCCAGGCTGGTCGCAGTAAACGATGCAGGAGAAACGAGCCTTTGCCGCGCCCAAAGCCTTGTCGATGGAGGCGGCCACACAACGGGCCTCATATCCATTGGTGGCGGGAAGCAAAATGCCGAGATGTTGCTCGTCCATCCAGCCGAGCTCGTCGGTTAGTCGCAGGCGTGTTTGCAAAAAAGCGAGGAGCAATTCTCGGTCTTCAGCGAAGCTATCTGTGGTGCCGAGAACGATGAGGGCGAGAGGGTCTCCGCTGCGATCCGCACGGCCCTTTTCTCGCGCCAAAGTGCGGAAGAAAACCGGGGGTTCTAGAGGTTGAAGCGGGCGTTCACCACGCAACAAGTTGCCAAAGGGGCGCAATGGCTTCGAGCGAAAGGCATTCATAATGAAGAATCCTTAATACACGCAGAAAGCTGGCAAAATGGCAGCTGGCAGAAGCAGTTGGGGCGGAAATAGCCCTGGGAAAAGGAGTGGGGAAATGGGCACGATTGTTTCGGTTGGGGATGAAATCGAAACGCTCATGAGTATACTCCAAATCTCCATGCCAAGCGGGAAATTTCATGAATCTAAGGCTATTGCCACAGGCTTTCTAGGTTGCGGATAAGAGTGTCCGCAGCAGACAGGAGTTCCGGCTTCGAGGGAGAAGAATTAAGCGGAAATTCGAAGTAAACAGAGGCGATGTCTTGGCGCAGTCCGCCGGCAGAAAAGAGCCGGGAAAGCCGTTGAAGGGCTTTTTCCGGGCCCGGCAGAAGCCCCGGTTTCTGCAACCAGTGCACCACCCGCACCACTTCGTCATCGCGTTGGAATATGCGGGACCACACCGCCGCTCCACTTGGTGTATGCCAAGTTTCTACCTGCAGTTCTTCAAAGCCCATGGCGCGATAACACACATCCAAATCATGGGGGCGCCCGGTCCAGCGGCGCGCACGCTGGTAATAAGCCACATAAAGTCGTCCTTCCTGAGCTTCAGGGCCAATAACACTTTGGAAGGTGAAGGTTTCGGGTGGTAAGTCGCCCAGAACCTCCGGATTGACTGGAATTTCATGATCCCGAACAATGGTGCCCATTTGGGGCTGGAGTTGAGAGAGGGCGGGGATGTGGGAGGGATTCAGCCAGCCCGTGTTGCAGAAAACAGAGAGTGCCCCTCCGCTGAGGATACTCAACCAGGCCAAGAAGGAGGGGAGGGAAAGCTTCATGAACCGAACTCCCTGGTTCCTTGGCTGAAACGGTCGACGACAAAAGCCAGGGTGGTGGCTCCGGCTATGACCACAATTTGCCCGATGATTTCATGCCCACTTCCGGTTGCGACGCCCGGCCCCCAAGAATCGATGACCCAGGCGATGACCGCGATGCGGAGGCCATTCACGACGATGGTAATCGGGCCGACTAGGAGCAGGGTTATGAGGATGGCGCGGGTGGACATGCGGAAAAGCCCGGCCATAAACAAGGTGAGGGTGCCCAACACCAAGAGGGTGCCCGAGCCGCTACAGGCTTCGGCAACAAAGAGATGCCACCCGCGGTAGGAGAGGTCGGCCCCAACCCAGCTTGCAGATGGGTCGAAGGGGCGAAGAAGGGTGACGGCAGCCGCGCCCGAAGCTTTCACCATAAAGGGGGTCATCCGATCGAGGAGAGGCAGCGGAACCGGCACCATGGCGCAGAGCATGACCAGGGGGTAGCGCAGCTGAATCAGCCCGGAATTGCCCCAAAAAACACCGATAAGAGCGGCGATAGCGATAGGAAATCCGAGAATGGAGAGGGTGAAGACCGAGGCAAGACTGCCTACGGCGAGAAACAAGCCACCACAAAAAAGAAGGCCATAGCCAAACAGGGAGGTTTGGGCGGGTTGCTGCCAGTTGCGGGAGTCGCGGAAGGCAAGAATTCCAGCCAGAACCGGGACCAGAAGACAGTAATCAATGCGCGAGACCGCACTCGCGTACCCTGCCCACTCCCAAAGGATGGGGCCGAAAGCTGCGAAAACCAGCGCTGATTTTGCCGCCCGCGCTGTGGCAGGGGCCATGCCCTATTTTTTGTTGCGGCGGCGGCCAGCCATACCAGCAGCAGCAGCAGCTCCACCAGCAAGGGCAATCATGGAAAGGGGTTCAGGAGAATTGATGGGCATATTGCTACGGCTCTGCGTGGCTCCGATTTGGGCACTAGAGGGAGCATGCTGGGCATACGCGGGGCTCATCGCCATAGTTGCGAGGAAGAAAAGGGCGAGAAAGTATTTCAAGGCTCTTAGATGGGGATTGTTGGGGATGCAGAGGCGAACTCCACGGACCATAGATTATCCCCAAATTGGCGGTAGTGGGGCGAAAAATGCCTAGGAACTTGGAAAAAGTTGGGAATCTTGGAGGCGATTTGGGAGAAAAAGGTATCTTTCTGGCGCCTTGGAGTTTCCAACCCTCCGTTTTTTCCGTCCTCGCATGTCTCAATCCCGTTCCCGTCCCCTCCCCAACGACCAAGATGCCTCAGGCCGCATGCTGGGCTGCGAAGAGCAAGAAGCCGTCCTGGCGGCATTGGCTAGTGGCACACTGACCAGTACCAAAGGTAGTTTTGTGAAGCAGTTTGAAGAAGCCTTTGCACAACAGCTCGGCGTTGCTCACGCTTTTGCGTGCACTTCAGGCACGGCCGCTGTTCATGTTGCCTTGGCTGCTCTCAATTTCAATCCAGGAGGCGAAGTGGTGACCACCTCCATTACCGATATGGGAGCGTTAACTCCCATGCTTGCGCTAGGTCTCATTCCAGTCTTTGCTGATGTGGACCCTCACACCCTAAATGTCACTGCCGATAGGATTCGTTCGGCAGTGAGTCCGCGTACCTGCGCCATCTTGGTCACGCACCTTTTTGGCGATCCATGTGAAATGGAGCCCATTCTCGACCTGGCTGAGGAGCTCAATTTGCCGGTGATTGAGGATAGTTGTCAAGCTTTTGGAGCCCGCTATCAGGATCGCTTGGTCGGCACCTTTGGACGTGTTGGCTGCTTTAGTTTGCAACAAGGCAAACATATCACCACCGGGGAAGGAGGAATTGTGGTTACCGACGATGCGCAACTTGCTCGCCGCCTTTTTCTGCATATCAACAAGGCCTGGGGTTATGGCGATGCCAACCCCGACCACTATTTCCTTGCTCTCAACTATCGTATGAACGAGTTAACTGGAGCAGTCGCCTTGGCGCAGCTGGGAAAACTGAAACGTTCTGTGGAGCAAAGGATGGAACGGGCTCAGCAGTTGCACCAAGCATTGGCGGATGTGCCAGGTTTGGGTTTGCCTATGCCGCTCCCTGGTCATCATCATTCCTATTGGCGGTATTGCTTAGACGTTGATGAGCAAGAAATCCCGGGAGGCACGAATGCACTTGCAGACTGGTTGCGGGATCGGGGCATTGCCTGTGCCCCTCGCTACATCCAAAAGCCCGCCTTTTGCTGTGAGGTTTTCCAAAAGCAGCGAACATTTGGTGAGAGCCGTTACCCCTTCACTCTGGCACATGCTGATGCCGTGGATTATGCGGAGGAAAAATTTGTAGGCACATATGAGGCATTGAACCGGGTGTTAGTGTTGCCATGGAATGAATGTCTTTCTGCCGAGGATGTGGAGTACATTGCCGACGCCATCCAAGCCGGAGTGAAGCATTTGCGGGAGGAATCATGACCGACCCAATTCCAATTGCCATCGTCGGTGCTGGCGCAATAGCTGACGCCCATCTTGATGCTTTGCAAGAGCTGGGCGGTCAAGTTCAATGTGTAGCCGTTGTCGATACCAATGCCAAGTCTGCAGAGGCCTTGGCCGCACGAG
>JAJRZS010000020.1 GCA_024275135.1 Planctomycetota bacterium
GACTTCCCCCTGGGTGATGTTTTTGCTTTTACTCGTGTTCAGCTTCGTGTTGGCAGTGGTTTTAAGTTGTTATCGGGAGGATGACCAAGCTGCAATATGGCGTGGCATCTTACGCCGTGGCATTACCTTTTGCGTTTCCGTAATTGGCTTTGCCGCCTTCGCTTATTTTTTAAGCGACATTGTATTGATGCCGGTTTAATCGTCTTGGGATTGTGCATAACCCAACTCCGCCAATCGGCTTTGGGTGGCCGCGTCTAAATAAGCTGGCTGGCCAGGACTGCCACTGCCAGTGAAGGGGAGTTCTTGCCAGCCTTTTTCTTGGCTCCAGCGGCGACCACCTAAGGCCGCGCGATAGAGAGGGAACGACGAGGTAATCTCTTTCGCTCCTCCGGGTAGCATCAATTGCGAGGGTGGGAGCGGATTAGGTAGAAGAAGTTGTTCCAAAGCGAAAGAGCCCAATTGGTAGGCTGCTACTTTTTCGCTGAGGACGTATGGTTTCTTGCAATCAGGTGGAATCCAGCCCAGAGGAACATGGATGACGCTGTCATCAAAACTAAAACCATGCTCAAATCCGCCACTGTCCCAATGTTCTTCGCCATGATCAACAAACAGGAAAAGGTGGGTATTGGGTGTGGCAAGCAGAGGGCCTAGCGTTTGCTGTAACTGTTGGTCTAATTCTGCAACCGCTTGCTGATATGCGGTGCGAACCCGCTCTTTCTGTGCATCTGGAAGTTGAAAAAAAGCAATGCGCTCTTGCGCAGAATGGTCTTGTGCAAAAAAATCCTCCACACCGAGTGCGCTGAGCGGATTCGGCGAGCCGTTTGGAAGATGGGGCGCCATGTAATGCAACAGCAAAAACTTGTTTTGCTTGGTATGATTTTTCCACCAAGAAAGAGCCGCTTCGTGGTTGGCTTGAGGGCGGTCAGCAGTGCGGACATAAAGCTGGAAGCCTCGCTGCAATCCAGTCCAGCTTTCGAGGAAAGGGTTTTGGTGGATCATCGCGGTTGCATAATTGGCATGCAAAAACGCCTGGGCCAGAGTGGGTAGTTTGGGGTTGAGGGCGCGGAAGGCCCGGTTCTCGATGGTTCCTGTTGGTTTTGCCGTAAAAGGCCCCCGACCACAGCCATGTTGGTGAGGCTCCACCCCGGTAAATAACGAGGCTACGGTGGGCAAAGTCCAGTTGGAGACTGCATAGGCTTGTTGCCAAAAAAAGCCCTGGCGCAGCAAATCTTGTAGAAAAGGCATCTGTTGCAAGGCATCGAAACGCAGTGTGTCGATAAGAAGAAAAACAACGTGGGGTTGGTCTGGAGTATCGTTGGCGGTGACAATTCGTGGTTGTGCCCAATCAATAAAGCCGGCAGCCTGTTCAGCCAAGCCAGGGTGGCCAAGTCGTGCGGAAAAAATAAGTTGGCCTGCCTCTTGCGGGAGGGGGATGGTGAACGTTTGCCAAGGGCCTTCTGCCTGCTTGAGATCTATGGAGCCTAGGCTTTTTAAATCTTGTTGTTGTTTCCAAAAAACCTCACAACGAACAGGACCATCATGGGATGCGTTGGTCCAGCGCACCGCGGTTTGCAATTGGCGCGCAGCGAAAGAAGACGGAAGAGATAGCCAAAATCGGGAGGGTGTATTGCACTGCAAACTTGGGCGCAGATCGCTAAGAATATTAGGGGCTTCCTCAGCCCAGGCTGGTTGCCCATACCAAGAGGTGAGCCATTGGCTCTCTGCATTTTGCAATCGGCCCAGCACAACCTGGCAATCCTCCACTGCAACCAAGGAGATGGGGCTGGCGACGGGTTGCTCCTGGCTACAAGTGCAAAGGGTAAGCAGGCAGAGGATCGAAAACAGGCGCATGGGGTCGTTAGGACTGCGGACCACAACGATGATAGTGCCCACTTGGCAGGCGGATGACCCTCCCTCGCAATTCCCATTCCGTGAGCTCAAGACGGATTTGCTCCTCCGGCTTGCTCAGGATGTTTGCCAACTCTGCTGGCGTGGCATCTTGGCCCTCCAAGCTTTCCAGCAAAGCATCTTCTTTTTGATCGCTGGGCCCTAACAAACGGTTCAAGGTGGCGAGCATGTCTTCGGGCCCCAGAGCCATACTCGCTCCCTCTTGCAGCATTTGATTGGTGCCCGAGCAAGCTATGTCATCTACCGGCCCGGGCAGGGCGAAAACCTCTCTGCCTAGACTGAGTGCCCAGTCTACAGTATTCATGGTGCCGGATTTCGTGGTGGCCTGAATCACCAAAACCGCGCGAGACAATGCGGCAAGCAAGCGATTGCGGCGTGGAAAATGGCCTGCTTTTGGCCCAGTGCCAAAGGGGAACTCGGAAATAATTGCACCCTCCTGTTGAAGAATGGAATGGAGGAGACCAAGGGATTCTTTGGGGTAGGGTTTGTCGAGGGCGGAGCCTAAAACAGCAATCACTTTTCCACCCGCGTCGACGGCAGCTTGCATGGCAATTTGATCAATCCCGCGGGCCGCGCCCGACACCAGCACTTCTTCGGCGAAGGCTAGGCCTTGGCCGAAGCGTTTGGCTTGTTGGCGACCATAGGGGGTGCAAGCGCGGGCGCCGACTACCGCGATGCCGGGCTTGGGATTGGCAAGTAAGCGGTAGTTGCCAAGCACATGAAGAACTGGAGGTGGCTCCTTGAGATCGCAAAGTAGCGGCGGATATTCATCCTGGTTCCAGGCGATGGAGTGCGCGCCGCAATTTTTTGCAGCCTTTTTTTGCCCACGACCGAGAGCGTGCAAGGCTTGCGCATCGGGAAGTGGAGGGCAAGCAGCTTGGAGGGCTCGGCTTGCTGCTTGCGGGTTTTGCAGCACCGAATGGGCGGATCCTGCCACTTGAGTGAGTTGTTGGATTCGCCTTGGGCCCAAGCCGGATACGGCGTGGAGAGCCAACAGCGCAAAAGATTCTTGCCGTTGCACAGTTAGTAGACGGTTCGCCAACGTTGTTGATACGCAAAGCTTTTGCGCGCTCCTACAGTATGGCCCATGAAAGGGTCCAAGCTGCTGGTGTTGGCGGCGCCCCTTGTGCTTTCCTTCTGGTTGCGTTCCGCCTTCGCTTGGATCGATACGGTTTTCGCATCCATGCTGCATGATGCGCAAGGAGTTGCCGTGGGTGATGCCTCCATTGCCGCCATTGGCCTCACCCTGCCTTTGGAGTTTTTACTCACAGCTTGTTGGGTTGGGGCAAGCAATGGTCTTACCTCTCGTTTGGCCACCGCCATGGGGGAGCGCGCCCATCAAAAAGTGGCTCAGCTAAAAGTTGCTGCGTTAAAAATCATCGCCGGCTTGGCCATTTTTTTTGTTGGCCTTGGTGGAGTGGTTTGGTTGAGTAGCGACGCAGTGGGGTTGGAGCCGATACTTGCTCACCAGTTTCGCATCTATGCCACGGTGTTGATGATTGGCTCTGCCATATCGAGCTTTTGGTCGATTCTTCCAGATTCCCTTATCAAAGCACATCACGATACACGGGCCACGATGTGGGCCGGCTTGGCCTCGAGTTTATGCAATGTGGTTTTCAACGCTTTCTTCCTTTTTATCTGTCATTGGGGAATTTTGGGCATCGCCCTTTCTACCGTTATCGGGCGCTTTGCTGGTTTGGCCTATGCCCTACACCGGGCCCGCCATCACGAAACTCGGCGCATAGCCGACCCAGAGCAGCAAATCCCTGGCCTCCTGGCCCGGCCTATCCGTGGAATATTGGTTTTAGCAGTGCCCTCGGCATTAGGTTTCGTGCTTTTGGGCATGGAATCTTTGGCTGTGAATTGGATTTTGAAAGAAATGCCTCATGCCACGTCCAATCTCGCGGCCTGGTCTTTATTCGATCAATCCGTTCGTTTTTTAGCTATGCCCATGATCGCCTTGGGTGTGGGTATGTTGCCTTTGGTGGCTCGCTTGAAAGGGGAGGGAAAACTTGCTGAGATTCGCTTCGAACTCAAAGTCGGACTCCAAGTCTCTTTTCTCTATGTGGGGTTTTTCGTTTTGCCCTTGGTGCTGTTTGTGGGGCCCTGGTTAAGCCAGCGATTAACGGATACAGAGCGCACCGCCCTTTTGGTTTCCAGCACTCTTTGGTGGATGCCTGCGGCCGTTGCCGGTTTGGCGCCTTTTTTGTTGTGCCGTGCCACCTTCGACGGATTGCAGCGGCCACGTCCTGCTCTGACTGCGGCCATTTTGCGCACGATGGTTTGTGTTATTCCCTTGGTTTGGTGGGGAAGCCAGCATGCCCGGGCTCTGGGTTTCACTCCAGTGGCTGCCGCTTGTGCCGCCTATGTGGTGGGGGCCAGTCTCTCCGGGCTGGGTTTTTGGGCCTACACGCACTGTTGCGGCTTGCCCAGAGGGCGGAAAATCCGAGTAAATCAGGTATAAGGAGCAAAAACGAAATATTTATGCGATTTCCTAACAACCCCTTATTTTTGAGGTATTCTTGCCTCAATGCCGAGCTTTGGCATTCCTCCCGACCCCATGTTTCGCTGTGCAAAGAACCCTCACCCTGTTTTTCGCTTGCTTCCTCTTCCTGTCCATTGGGGGAAGTTTGTCTGCAATGACCTACAATTTGGATGTGATGCAAAACGGCCGCAGCAGCGGCGGTGATCACGGCGGAGGCCACGGCGGTGACCACGGGGGGCACCACGGTGGAGGTCACGGCGGCGACCATGGTGGCGACCATGGGGGGCACCACAATGATGACGACGATGTGCCGATAAACTCCCCAGAGCCGGTCACCATGGTGGCCTTGTTAGGCGGAGCTGCCGCCGCGGGGGGGCTTTCGCGTCGTCGCAAAAACCGCGACACCATCAACTAAGAAAGAGGTTTCGTCCTTCTCTATTCGTGACGGAGGGCCTCGACCGGATCCATCTTGGCGGCGCGCCATGCTGGATAGATGCCAAACAGCAGGCCGATGGTGACGGAGATGCCGAAGGCCAGCAAGGGTGCGGTAGGGCGCACCAAGGTTTTCATGTCGGCAAAGTATTCCACGCCTATGGGGATGGCTAGGCCAAGTGCGATGCCAGCGATGCCACCGCCGACGGAAAGCACCACCGTCTCTACCAAAAACTGCAACACGATATGTTTTTGCTTTGCGCCGAGGGCGCGGCGAATGCCAATTTCACGCGTGCGCTCGGTGACGGTAGCCAACATCACGTTCATGATGCCGATGCCGCCAACGAGCAAACTGATGCCGGCGATGGAGCCGAGCACAATGTTGAAGATGCGTTTGGTTTCTTCAGCGCGGGCCAAAAGCTCGAGTGGCACCACCACCTCATAGTCTTGTTGCTGATGATTGCGGGCCAACATTTCACGGCATGCCGCGGCGGTGCGGGCAACGTTTTGCGGAAGATCCACCCCAACAATGATTTCATGGAGCTCTACTTCTTCGATTTCCCGACTGCCGGCGCGAATCTTTACCTGCATTTCGCCAAACCAGCGTGCTCCGGTGCTCATTGGAATTAACACTTCACTGGTGACTTCCACCCCAGGGGCTGGTGGGTCGTCACCCAAAGGAACGCGCGGCAACAAAGTGCCAACGACACGGAAATACTCGCTGCCGATTTTGAGGAACTTTCGTATCGGCGATGCCAGAGGCATCAATTTTCTCGCCACTTCATAACCCAAGACGGAGACGTTGGCGAGGGCATCGAGGTCGGCTTTGGTGAGAAAGCGTCCTTCCAGCAACATGCGGCCGGTGGCTGCCAAATAACCGGCTTCGGTGGCCAAAACCCGAGGATGCAACAGCCGATCTTGGTAGCGCACCTCTTGCTGCAGTTGCTTCAAGGGCACGGCA